>NZ_CP194171.1:840000-920000 GCF_050908845.1 Marinobacterium sp. YM272 | reverse complement strand
AGCCTCCCGGGCACTGAACAGACGCCAGGCCCAGTACACCAGACGGGCGTCAATCACTAGTACGCAAGCGAGATAAATCAGACCACTGAGCCCGATAAAGTAAGGCAGCAGAGTCAGCAAAACAGTCAACAGCGTATACAGCAGGATCTGCAACCGGGTGAACGACTCGCCATGTGTAATCGGCAGCATCGGGATACCGGCACGGGCGTAATCATCTTTGCGCGCGATGCAGAGCGCCCAGAAATGTGGCGGTGTCCAGGCGAAGATAATCAGCATCAGGAGCAGACCATCCGCCGTCACCTCTCCGGTAACGGCAACCCAGCCGATCAACGGCGGCGCCGCACCTGCCACCCCGCCGATCACTATATTCTGCGGTGTGGCCCGCTTGAGGAATGCGGTGTAGACAAACGCGTAGCCGATCAGCGATCCCAGGGTAAGCCAGGCAGTCAACGGATTAACCGCCACGGCCAGAACAGCCACTCCAGCCACACCAAGTACTGCGGCAAAAACGATGGCCTGTAGTGGTGTGACTTTACCCTGGGGCAAAGGCCGGCGCGCGGTACGCGCCATCCTGGCATCGATCCCCTGATCCAGCACATGGTTGACCGCAGCAGCGGACGCAGCGGCCAGACCGACACCGATATTGGTCAGCAACAAGAGCTGCAGCGGGGGCACCTGAGGTGTTGCCAGACACATACCGACAACCAGTGTCAGCAGCATCACCATGACGACTCTCAGTTTGCACAGTCCCAGATAATCGCGCCAGCCTGCTTTCCCGACGATTTCCGGACTAGCCAGGGGATAAGTAGCCATGAATGACCTCCATTCGCTTGTGCTGAACACACGCCCTGTCATAAACGACCATCACCGACAGCAGCAGAAGAACGGCAACTGCATGATGCGCCGTCGCCAGCGCCAGGGGTAACTGGAAAATCACGTTGAAGATGCCGAGCAACACCTGGGCCGCGGTGACTCCCCAAACGAGCACCAACCAGGGTCTCAGCGCCAGCTGTGAACGAAGACGCAGAGTGGCCGCGACGAGAGCCAGCACAAATAACAGTGCGCCAAACCGGTGACTGATCTGTATCGCGGCGCGCGCCTCCGCCGGAAGCAGTCCCCCCTCATAATTGGGTCCCAGGGGAACCACCGGATTCATTCCTGTGGCAAAGTCATAGGCGACACCGCCCCCCTGATGACAGACAAACCAGTCATCGCAAGCCCAACCGGCGTAGTTGCTGCTTGTCCATCCCCCCAGAGCCAGTTGAAAAAACAGTACCGACAGCAGGATCACAACCGCAGGATCGGCGCGATGCCCAAACTGCCGCGGCCGCTCTTGTAGCGCTCTCAGGCGCTGCCGCAACCTCACGAGCAGCGCCAGCGTAGTCAGACCACCCAGCAGGTGCAGGGTCACAACCCAGGGCACCAGCTTCAGAGTCACGGTCCACATGCCAAACAGCCCCTGTACGCTCACCAACATTAACAAACCGCATGACAGCAACCAGGGATAGCCGTCCTGCCTGCGGTTTCGCAACGCCAAAACCGCCTGCACCAGGATCATCAGCCCCAGCAGGGAGGCTGCGTAGCGATGTACCATTTCCAGCCAACCTTTTCTGAGGTCGACGGCATGGCCGGGGAAGTTAATCAGGATTCGTTCTTCAATCTGGTGGGCCGGTGGCAGCACGAAGTGGCCATAACAGGCCGGCCAGTCCGGGCAACCCAGCCCTGCATCATTGAGGCGCGTCCAACCACCAAGCAACACCACTATGAGTGCCAGTCCTACCGAAATATTGATCAGCCGCCAGCTCAGGTTCACGCTCACCTCCCGACTCAGCCCAACTGAGACGCCTTCAAGAGACGCTTAAGATCTTTAAGCAACGGCTTGCCGATCAGCTCTGTCCTGTATTTCAGAACCAGGTTGCCGTTCGGATCGATCAACCAGACCCCTTTTGCGAGCGTCAAAGGTTCCGACTCCGCCACATGTACCCTGAGCCGGGTCGAATCACGCCCCAGGGCATCATGGATCGCTTTCAACTGCTCCAGCTGATCGCGACAGGGTTGCAGACAACGCTGCTCTGGCTTTACCAGCAGTGTCCAGTGCCCGATGTAGAGATCATCGCTACCGCCCCACTGCTCCAGTGTCAGCACGGGATTCTGCAACTCGCCCTGATTGACCCGCCCCTGGGTCACCGCCCATTGCTGGGTGTAGGCAAGGGTTGCCGCTCCCAGAGGAATCAGCGCCGTTGCCCAGATCGCCCAAAGCGTTAACCGTGATGCTGTTTTTTTCTTGTTTTCCACTCCAGCACTCCTCCCAGAATCAGTAGCGCCAACGCCAGCGCGAACCACTGAACCGCATAACCTACATGTCTTTCCGGCGGCATCTGCCCCGCCCCCGGGGCTCTGGCCTCGATCCCCGGGATGAGCGGCTGCTCCAGCCAGATCACCCAGGGGTGCAGATCAAGACGCCATCGGCTTTCCATCAGTGCAAGGCTCTGCTGCTGCAGCCGCCAGGGTTTATCACCCTGCTCGGCGCCAAGGGTATAGGTGTCTACCGGGTAGCCCAGCACACCAGACAGCTTCTTTGCCTCGGGCCTGCCCACTATTGGTTGTACCTCCCGGCTCGCCGGCAGCGGCAACCATCCCAGGTTGGCCACCATGAAAGAGCCATCCTCAAGCTGGACCGGCAGCAGCAGTTCGTAACCTGCTTTTCCCTGCTGCGTTCGGTTATCCAGGTACAACGGATTAACATCCGGCCAGGCCACCTTGAGCTCTGCTTTTAGCCAATTCCGCCCTGCCATGGCCGCTTCAATCCCGGGGCCGCTGCTAAATTGCAGTGCCTCACCCGCCTGTTCCGTCTGCCAAAGCCGCTTCTGCTCAGCGCGATCCAGCTGCCACAATCCCAGAGAGATGAGCCCAGCCAGCGCCAGCAGCCAAAGCGGATAAAGCCAGTACCTCACACCGACCTTGCCTGATACCTGCCTCTCTTGTTTACTGACTGGACCAGCCACGTGTGTCGTCACAGGAATTCATCATGTTTCGTGTTGCCGCCCTTTTCATCTTCGCCTCGATCGTCGTCGCGCTATTCACCAGTCTCTGGTTCATGATGAAAGACCGGGCTGGCGAAAAGCGTATGGCTAACACCCTGATGATCCGTGTGATCCTGAGCGCCGCCCTGCTGGCCCTTGTACTGTTCGGTTTCCTCAGCGGGCACCTGCACTCGCACGTCCCCTGGTAGCAGCAGGCTCAGAACACGTACACGAACAGGAACAACCCGATCCAGACCACATCCACAAAGTGCCAGTACCAGGCCACCGCTTCGAAGCCAAAGTGATGCTTGGAATCGAAATGGCCTTTAAGAATCCGCAGCAGAATAATGATCAGCATCAGGGTGCCGAGCGTCACATGCAGACCGTGGAAGCCGGTCAGGATGAAGAAGGTTGCGCCATACACGCCGGCATTCAGCGTCAAGCCCAGCTCGGTATAGGCATGGACATACTCGTAGGCCTGGAAGCCGATAAACACCACCCCAAGCGAGATTGTCGCAGCCAGCCAGAGCGCCACCGCCGCCCGCTTATCCTTGAGCAGTGCATGATGCGCCAGGGTCACCGTGAAGCTTGAGGTAACCAGCAGCACGGTATTCAACAGCGGTATATGCCAGGGATCGACGATCGCCCGGGGGCCGGCGAACTGTTCCGTATCCGGCGGGTTCATCAGCGGCCACTCGGCAGTAAAACCGGGCCAGAGCATCTGGGATACACCCTTGTCACCCTCTCCGCCCAGCCAGGGTACCGCCAGGGTACGGACATAAAAGAGGGCACCGAAAAAGGCGGCGAAGAACATCACTTCCGAGAAGATGAACCAACTCATCCCCCAGCGGAAAGATCTGTCCATCTGTGGGCTGTAAAGCCCTGCCCGGCTTTCATGAATCACATGACTGAACCAACCCACCAGGATGCCGCCCATCAACAGCGCCCCCAGCAGCAGCAACACCACACCGAGGGTGCCATCGGCTTTGCCACTCAGTCCGTTGATCGTTGTTCCCGCCCCGAATGCCAGCAGAAACATCGCGAAGGAAGCCATAATCGGCCAGCTGCTCTGAGCCGGCACGTAATAGGATGACTGGGCACTCATATTTGGGAACCTCCCATCTGGGTCGCTTCAGATCGTTTCGCCGTTTTATCCGGCGAGATATCGAAGAGCGTGTAGGAAAGCGTGATCGAGCGGATATGCTCGGGAAGCTCCTTATCGATCACGAACAGCAGCGGCATCTCGGCGGATTCCCCCGCTGCCAGAGTCTGCGAGTTGAAACAGAAGCAGTTCACCTTGTGCAGGTACTGAGCGGCCTCACCCGGCGCCACCGATGGAATCGCCTGGGCAACCATCGAGTGAGTCGTCGGATTGGTTGCCTGAAACGCGGTCTGGCGCATCTCGCCCGGGTTCACCTCCACCAGCGAATCCCGGGGGCCGAACTGCCAGGGCATACCCTCGTTATTCACCCCGATCAGGCGTACCTTGATCAGACGCTGGGCATCGATACCCGTCTGTTCCACCGGCCCGGTATTGGTGATCTTGCCATTCAGCCCCGTTACCCGGCAGAACACGTCATACAGAGGCACCAGTGCAAAGCCAAAGCCGAACATCAGGGTCGCCGCCAGCAGCAGGCGGGTGAGCAGGCGACGGTTAGCGCTGTTGCTGCTCATGGCTTCAGTCCACTTTCGGCGGCGTGCTGAAGGTGTGATAGGGCGCTGGCGAGTCCACCGTCCACTCCAGACCCTCGGCACCTTCCCAGACCTGCGCCGAGGCTTTCTCGCCACCGCGCACGTTCTGGATCACGTTCCAGACGAAGATCAGCTGGGAAAAGCCGAAGATGAATGCCCCGATCGACGCCACCATATTGAAATCGGCAAACTGCAGCGCGTAATCCGGGATACGCCTGGGCATCCCGGCCAAGCCGATAAAGTGCATCGGAAAAAAGGTGATATTGACGCCGATGAAACTGAGCCAGAAATGGATTTTGCCCATCCGCTCGTTCAACTGATGGCCGGTCCACTTCGGCAGCCAGAAATAGGCCGCCGCCATGATCGAGAAGATCGCTCCCGGCACCAGCACGTAATGGAAGTGAGCCACCACGAAGTAGGTGTCGTGATACTGAAAATCCACCGGCGCTATCGCCAGCATCAGCCCTGAAAATCCACCGATGGTAAACAGCACCACAAAGGCGATGGCAAACAGCATCGGCGTCTCGAAGGTCAGCGAGCCGCGGAACATGGTGGTGACCCAGTTGAACACCTTCACCCCGGTGGGCACCGCAATCAACATGGTAGCGAACATGAAGAACAGCTCACCCACCAGCGGCAGCCCCACAGTAAACATGTGATGCGCCCAGACCAGGAAGGAAAGAATCGCGATCGACGCCGTTGCATACACCATCGACGCATAACCGAACAATTTCTTGCGCGAGAAGGTGGGAATTATCTGGCTGATAATACCGAACGCCGGCAGGATCATGATGTAAACCTCGGGGTGACCGAAGAACCAGAACACGTGCTGGAACAGCACCGGATCACCACCGCCGGCGGCATTGAAGAAACTGGTGCCAAAGTGGATATCCATCAGCATCATGGTGACCACACCGGCCAGTACCGGCATTACCGCGATCAGCAGAAACGCGGTAATCAGCCAGGACCAGACAAACAGCGGCAGCTTCATCATCGTCATGCCGGGAGCGCGCATATTGAGAATGGTGGCGATGATATTGATCGCCCCCATGATCGAGCTCGCACCCATGATATGTATGGCAAAGATAAAGTAGGTCACGCTCGGTGGCGCATAGCTGGTCGACAGCGGCGCATAGAAGGTCCAGCCGAAATTGGGTGCACCACCATCCATGAACAGCGTCGAGATCAGCATCGCGAAGGCGAACGGCAGAATCCAGAAGCTCCAGTTATTCATTCGCGGCAGCGCCATATCCGGCGCACCGATCATCATCGGGATCATCCAGTTGGCAAGCCCGACAAAAGCCGGCATTACCGCACCAAACACCATGATCAAACCGTGCATGGTGGTCATCTGGTTGAAGAAACCGGGCTCGACCAGCTGCAGCCCCGGCTGGAACAGTTCGGCACGGATCAGCAGCGCCATTACACCACCGGTGAGGAACATCAGCAGGCTGAACCAGAGGTAAAGTGAACCGATATCCTTATGGTTGGTGGTGAACAGCCAGCGCCCTATCCCTTTGGCCGGGCCGTGGTGAGACTCGTGAATTTCGCCAGCGGTTGTATCCAAGGTCGCCATCAGTTGCCCTCCCCTTGTGTATCACTGCCGCCAATTCGGTCCGCTATCTGGGTCGGCGAAACCGCCTCACCGGTACTGTTGCCCCAGGCGTTGCGCTCGTAGGTGATCACCGCGGCAAGTTCCGCAGCACTTAGCTGATCGCGGAACGCCTGCATCGCCGTGCCGGCCTTGCCGTTCAGCACGATATCGATATGAGCCGCCACATCACCCACGGCGATCGGACTATTTTTCAGCGCAGGGAAGGCCGGCGGCAGGCCCTCACCGTTAGCCTGGTGACAGGCCGCACAGTTGCTGAGATACACCTGTTCACCGCTCTGCATCAGCTCATCCAGTGTCCAGGTGCGATTGGCAGCCTCGGCCGCTGCGGCTTTTTCCGCCTTGGCTTCGGCCAGCCACTGTTCAAACTCATCCGGCGTAACCGCCTCGACCACGATCGGCATGAAACCATGGTCCTTGCCGCAGAGCTCAGCACATTGACCGCGATAGATCCCGGGCTCATCGATCTGCGCCCAGGCCTCGTTGATAAAACCGGGAATGGCATCCTTTTTCACTGCCAGCGCTGGCACCCACCAGCTGTGAATAACGTCATTGGCCGTCAGCAGGAAGCGAATCTTGGTATCGGTGGGAAGCACCAGGTGACGATCTACTTCGAGCAGGTAGTTTTCACCCTTGCCCTGCTCGTTGGAAATCTGTTCGCGGGGTGTCGCCAGGTTGCTGAAGAAATCCAGGTCCTGATCCAGATACTGGTAACGCCATTTCCACTGATAACCGGTGATCTGAACATCGAGGCCAGCATCCTTGGGGTCATACATCTTGACCAGCGTCGCCGTGGCCGGTACCGCCATGGCGACCAGGATACCGAGGGGAATAATCGTCCAGATAACCTCCACCACTGTGTGCTCGTGGAAGTGGTGCGCTTTGGCGCCGCGCGACTTGCGGTGATGGAATATAGACCAGAACATCACGCCGAATACCACGCAGCCGATCGCTACGCAGATCCAGAAAATCGTCATGTGCAGATCGTAGATGGAGCGGCTTATCTCGGTCACACCGGGGCTGAGATTCACCGTCCACTCAGCCTGTGCCGTCAGCGGCATCAGGGCGAGTGGGAAGCTCCAGGGTCTTATTCTTATCATTCCCATGCCAGGCCTCCATAAGGATGTACCCGGGATCCGTCCCGACCCGCAAAGCGGGCCACTTTCCCTTTGGAATCAGAGGACTACGCAAATCCGGCTTGATATCTGGCTACTGGCTTTGCGTGCGACCCTCACAGCCGAGTATAGCAGCCACCAGAAAAACGCAAGGAAATGACAGAGACGGGAGGCGATCGTCGGGCTTTGTCGCCAAACAGGGATCAGGCGCCACTGAGGCTGAGCGCCCAACGTACGAGAAGTATCACGAAAAACACGAAAAATGCGGCCATCACCAGACCAATGACCACGAAATGGATTGCCCGTCCCTCCTTGAAATCTTCCTCTCTACGCTGCTCGGACTGGACACCAAAAAAGCCTGACAGAACACCCAGCAGGGTCTTCCACCAACGTTGCAGGATATGGCTCATAGGACTCACCTCCTCAGGAACCTGCGAGTAAGTCCCAAGTGATCTCTGCGAATCCTGAAACGTGCAGCTGCAAGGCGCAGTGTGCAGGAAATGGTGTACCCCTTTTCAAGCACTGCAACACAGCAGATGTGCGTTTCAGGACTCGCCCTTGGGGGCTTATAGCGCGAACCGTACTCTTTGTTACCGCTTCTCGACAGGCAACCAGCATGCCTTCAAAGCGGCGCCTCGATTACGGTCCGCGCTATAAGCCAGAATCTCATTGGGACTTACTTGCAGGCTCCTTAACGTATAGGTCAGGGGAGCTGGTTTTGCGAGATGAAACGCGGGGCTGTCAGCCCCCGCGCTTCATTTCCCGGATCGCTTCTTCGAGCATCTGGCGGTACTGGTCGGTCAGGAATCCCACCGCCTTGGCTGGATCCTCATCTTCTTGGCTCAGGTAATTGAACGCATTGAACCGCGCGGCGGCATGCATGATCGCGGCACTCAGCATTGGCTGCGCCCACTCTTCGAGCATCTCGTTGGCGAGATTGACGAACTCGTCGGAGACTTCAAAAAAATCGGCTTCAAGCATCTCGTACTCCTCGGTTACTCGATCAGATCGCCGCACAGATATTCATCTATCTCGCGCAGGAGGTAAGGGTTGGACTTGATATCCCGGGCCAGGGCCACACTCTCCGCGGGGCTGAAGCCGTTCAGATCGAACGACAGCGAACCGGCAGGGTGGTTGTCGTAAAAAAGACTGAGGTCAAGGCGGATGCTGTGATGCGGTTCTGTGGCCAGTTGCAGCCGGGAAACCACGCGCAGATGCCTATCCACCACGTTGATAAAGTTCAGTGCACCCTCAGCGTTAAATACTGGACGCTCGCTCTTTGCAGCGGTGTTCGACATCCTGCTCCCCCTGTCGTTTTACACGGACAACAAGGAGAATCTGCATATCGGATGCCAGAGCGGCACCCAGCCACACAGACCTAAGCCTTTGATACTAAAGAGGTGGCCAAAACCAAACATTCCAGAGTCAGGAAAGGGTTGTCGGGTTTACGCCAAAAAAACGCCTCAGGCGTTCTGAACCTTACGCTGCCGCTTGAGCCGGTAGGCGACGCGGTAGCCCAGCAGGAAAAACAGCACCAGTGCGTAGGCGAGTACCTCACCGTACCCTGCCCGGATCAGCCAGGCAAAATGCAGCAGCGCCAGCAGCGAGATCGGATAAATCAGATAATGCAGTTGCTGCCAGCGGCGTCCCAGTCGACGTACCCAGCCTCTTGTCGAAGTGACACCCAGTGCCACCAACCCCAGCCAGGCGACAAATCCGACGATGATATAGGGTCGTTCCGATAGCTCCCGGGCGATAAGGTCCGGACGCCAACCCAGGATAAAGGTAGCGAATGAGAGCAGGTGAAGGCAGGCGTAGAACAGCGTGTACAGGCCAAACATCCTCCGGTAACGCTGCAACCAGTTCCAGCCGAACAACCGCCGGAAGGGGGTAACCGCCAACGTCAGAAACAGCAACCTCAGCGTCCAGATACCGAAAAAGGTGACGATGGTCTGCGCCGGGTCCGCCCCCAGATCCAGGCTGTAAGCCGCCTCTGCGATATAGCCCAGGGGCAGCAGCGGCAGCAGAAAGAGCAGCCACCAGAACACCCTGCGGCCGGTGCTGGAGCGGTGCAACTCGGCAATACTCAGAACCATTTGCGCAGATCCATCCCCTGATACAGGTGTGCCACCTGATCAGCGTATCCATTAAACATCCGCGTATCGATCTGGTTGGGGTTGAACAGGGAAGACGGCAGGCGCCGCTCCGTTGCCTGACTCCAGCGAGGATGATCGACTTCCGGGTTCACATTGGCGTAAAAGCCGTATTCGTTAGGCGCCGTCTCGTTCCAGGTCGCCCGCGGCATCTGTTCGGTGAAGCGAATACTTACTATCGATTTAATGCTCTTAAAGCCGTACTTCCAGGGCACAACCAGCCTGAACGGCGCGCCATTCTGGGGCGGCAGCGCATCACCGTAGACACCCACGGCCAGCAGCGTCAGCGGATGCATCGCCTCGTCCATTCGCAGGCCTTCGGTGTAGGGCCAGTCCAGCGTACTGAAAAAGCTCTTCTGCCCCGGCATCTGCGCCGGATCATGCAAGGTGGTGAACTCGACAAATTTGGCGTTACCGGTCGGCTGCAACTGCGAAATCAGTTTACCCAGTGGAATGCCCACCCAGGGAATCACCATGGACCAGGCTTCCACACAACGCAGCCGGTAGATCCGCTCTTCCAGTTCGTGTGGCTTGAGCAGGTCCTCAAGATAATAGGAACCGGGTTTACCCACCTCGCCGCTGACCTCCACCTTCCAGGGATCGGTTTTCAGCCCCTGGGCCTTCGCCTTGGGGTCCTCTTTGGCCAGTCCGAATTCGTAAAAATTGTTATGGCCGGTGACATGGCGATAGGGGGTCAACGCCTCCCCCTCTATGGGCGTACCCCTGGCCGCTGCGCGCAGCTTGCTCTGCAGCCAGTCCGGTCCCGGATACCGCTTTGCCTCTTCCGGTAACTCATAACGCTCAAGCGCTCGTGCGGGCCCCGCCGCCATAAGCGCCCCACCGGCCAGCATCGCCTTGAGCAGCTGCCGGCGCTGACGATAGACCGACTCCGGCGTAATTTCGCTGGAGCGGATATCTGATGCCTGTTTGATCAACATCCATCGTCCTCCTGATTTAGCTATCTGTTCAATAGACACCGGGCGGAGGTGTCTTTCTCCCTTGAGTCGGTCGAGCCGTCCATTCCTTACAGCCAACATTGCAGTTACGCCAAACTTCAGCGTTTTCGATCAGTCCCCGGCGCCCCGAACCAGATTCGGGATCATCCGGATACCAGCCCATCGCCAAAAGAGGCATTCCCCAGAAACAAAAACGCCCCGGACAAGCCGGGGCGATTCTGACTGTTGCGCTTATTTTGCACCGCGCGGACGGCGTCTCCAGAGCCAGAGCAGCGGGCCGGAGATGGCGTAAAGCAGGAACAGCACCCAGAGGAACAGCGCCGGGTTGGTGGCGATAACCGCAACCACCAGAACGATCGCGGCCAGTTTAAGGAAATGAATTCGGCCTTTGAAATCCACATCCTTGAAGCTGTAGTAGAGAATATTACTAACCATCAGCACACCAGCCAGCGCAACGTAGACGGCCATGCCGTAGGCGAAACCGTTCGGGTCGATCTCATTGACCGTACAGAACCAGATCAGGCCAGCAATCGCTGCTGCGGCCGCCGGACTCGGCAGCCCCATAAAATAGCGTTTGTCGATGGAGCCGATCTGCGTGTTGAACCGAGCCAGTCGCAGTGCACCACCGGCGCAGTAGATAAAGGCGGCAACCCAGCCGACCTTGCCCAGATCACTCAGCACCCAGGTAAACGACACCAGTGCCGGCGCAATCCCGAAGGACACCATATCGGACAGGGAATCATACTCAGCACCAAACTTGCTCTGTGTACCTGTCATGCGGGCCACGCGGCCATCCAGCCCGTCGAACACCATCGCCAGGAATATCGCCACGGCGGCCGCTTCATAGCGTCCGCTCATGCCGGCGATCACGGCGTAAAAACCGGCAAACAGTGCACCGGTGGTGAACAGGTTCGGCAGCAGGTAAATCCCGCGGGGTTTGCGCCCCTCATGGTCGGTCTTGGCCGATTCGTTCTGCGGCTGCGGATCACTCGAGTCAGTCATAGGTCTCCGTCTCTTAATAGGCACTCGATGGCGCACATTCTACTCGACACCTGCGCCGGCGCACACCCGGTGGCCGGCTGGCCTAGAGAAAATAGCGTTGCAGAACACAGCTGGTCCTCTTCCCCACCTTGTTACCGTGCATGGAGATAAACCGACTGGCCTGGTCCCGCCCCCTGTCACGCAATTCGTAGAGAAAGGTCCGACTGGTGTTGTATTTGCTTGATCGATGCAGGGAGGCGAGCGTTTCGTCCGGTCCGATCATGTGGAAGCGAAGGCGGCGCAGACGCCGATTCAGCCGGCCGACGAGCCAGGGCCTGCGTTTCAAACGCTGCTGCATCAGAATAACGGCACGCATCTCGCGCATGAAGGCGGTCTGAAAGCCAAGCTCCGCCACCCGGTCAGCTATCGCCTGGGAGGTGGTGGGAAGCGAGGTTCTTTCCATCGGTTGCAGCAGAATCATCAGCAGGTCCAGGTTCTGCCCATCCATCAGCAGTGGATAAAGCACCGGATTACCGGCAAAACCACCGTCCCAGTAATACCGGCCATCAATCTCAACGGCCTGATGAAGCCGCGGCAGACAGGCGGATGCCAGCAGATGATCCACCTGCAGCTCGTGCTCCCGGAACAGCTTCAGCTTGCCGTTTTCGATCGATGTTGCGGCAATATACAGCTTGAACGGCGAAGCTTCTCTCACCGCCTGAAAGTCCACAGTCTCGATCAGCAGATCCTTCAGAGGGTTAATATCGAAGGGGTTCAGGTCATAAGGGGACAGGTGGGTACTGATACTCTGCCAGAGCCAGCTCATCGCATCGCCGAGCGCGCCGTGGGACAGATTGACCGGCTGCATCAGCTCTTCCCAGAACAGAGCCAGCTGCTGCCGGGCACCCGCGGCGCCATTTTTACGCCAGCCTTCGGCCAGCATCAACGCGTTCATCGCACCGGCGCTGGTGCCGCTTACCGCCTCTATCTCGAACCAGGGTTCTTCCAGCAGGCGATCGAGTACTCCCCAGGTGAATGCACCGTGGGCACCACCGCCCTGAAGCGCGAGGTTCAGCTTGATCCGATCCATTATTCAGCGACTCCGTTGCTTGTGCACTGCACAAAAATTGCGCAGATACGCAAAGGAGTCAAATGAAAGAATTTGGAAACGGGCCGCCGGGAAAGTGCTAATGCCCGTTGGAGCAGGTACCTATCCGGCGCCAAACAGCGCCGGGCGGTAGCCGGACATCAGGCGATGGCTGGAGTATCTTTATAGGCGGAGGCGAGATTGTTGAACAGTGCACGACTGATACCGGTAATCGCCATGAACTTCTCGAGCTCCCGGGCCAGCAACGATGTCTGGTAGGACTCCTGCATGATAATCAGGCAGAAGCCGGTCACGGCGCTGACCGCTTTCATCATCCGCCCCATCATCACCGGGTCACCGGCGTAGAGATCCGCCAGAACCGGGATCAGGTGTTTCTGAATCAGCAGCGTGCCGCTGGTCATAAACTCCACCGGCAGCCGAACCTTGACGTGAACATCACCGACATGATGCATGTAGGCGGCAAAGTCACTGTTATAGGGACCGGTAAAGACGCTGTCGAGCCAGGCCTTGTGAGTCGCCTTGAGGGCATTTAAACGCCCTTCCAGAAAGGGGCGCGCCGCAGGAATCTGCTGCAGTTCGGCGTAGAACTGTTCTGTGACTTGCGAAAGATAAGGCAGAAGCTTCGCCCCTTCTGCGACAAGCAACTGCTCATCATCAGCATCAAAACCCGAATACTGCTTACCATGCCGACACAGGTTGGCAAAATCCATCTGACTCATCACTGCACCCTTTATAAGCACTGATATGACAGCGTCATATCGATTGAAAGGGCGCTATTTTCTCACGCACCCCGGGGCTTACAAAGGTCAGCAGCCGCCTATCCATTGACTGGGCACAATGACTGCCAATTTAAGCTGGATCCTTCCTGCATCTATACGCAGGGCAGCATCTACCGGCGATTAAACGCTCTTCACGCGAGGGTATGTTGGCAAGGCGGTACTTTGACGTCCGGGCGCAGTGTCTATCAGCCAGCCCTGGGCGGCAAAGTGGCGATACGACAATGGGCATCCTTGAACGGGCCTCCCACACGGGACCAGCCGTCGCCGGGATCATACTGATGACACAGGCGATGCCCATCAACCCGGCTCTCCCAGAGATACCAGGGGGCGGGCTTGGCAAACGCCTGAATCGCCCAGATGGTTAGCAGGCATGCAAGAATGGCTACGGCCACCCGAATAAACACCGTCGGACTCCGCGTATATCGATGAGGGTAGTCAAGAGACAGCCAAAGGCCGCCTCTGGTTCCCTCCCGGGGACAGCTCCGCGACTCAACTCAGTGTTTTATGCAGAAAACTGAGGGTACGGCTCCAGGCCAGCGCTGCATCCTCATCGTCATAACGGGAGCCGGTCGGATTGGCAAAAGCGTGATCGGCCACGTACCAGTGCACCTCCAGATCGGTCTTTCCGGCCTCGGCCATCGCCTTCTCGAAGCCGTCGACCATCTCTTCGTTAATATTCTTGTCCAGGGTACCGAAATGCCCAAGCACAGGACCTTTCAAAGCGGCCAGCTCCTGCGCTGACTTGGCCACATTGCCGTAGTAGATCACGGTGGCATCTACCGAAGTTGCCAGGGATGCGTTAAGTGACCAGCCACCACCGAAGCACCAGCCCAGGGTACCGACCTTGCCGGTGCTGTTGGGATGCTGCTTGAGCCAGTCGATCCAGCCTACCAGCGTCTGTGTAGCAACCTCGGGATCGAGCGCCTTGCGCAGCGCCATCGCCTCTTCGCGGGTATTGCCGTAGCCACCGTTGTAGAGGTCAACGGCGAGGGCAATAAAGCCCTTCTGGGCAAGCTCCGAGGCGAAAGTTTTTATCTCGTCGTTAAGCCCCCACCATTCATGGATCAGCACCACTGTGGGTGCTTTTTCCACCCCCTCGGGTAGAGCAAGGTAGGCCTGGGCAGTCTGACCACCCGGCAGTGCCAGAGAAACCTTCTCAAGCTTATCCGCCGCTGCCTGGACCAGCTGAGCATCTGCGAGCACCACCGCCAGAGGCAAGGCAGCCATCCCTTTCAGAAACGCGCGCCGCTGCTCCAGACTTGCCCGCGGTAGAGGCTTATCAGACTGTTTTTGTCCACAACCGGTTATATCGCACATCTTTTCTCTCCTTTAGACAAGATCGCCGCTATTACCCTGCTCAAACTCTCAAGATTGAGAACAGAATAGACCCTAACGCGCCGATGAGTTCGGCCAGGAAGCGATGGACCTGATGAAACAGTGGTGAGGAAACGGCAACAAAAAACCGCCTGCCGCTTACCGGTCTTACGACCGATATGCGACAGGCGGTTCATGTTTAGTGCCGAAGCTGACTAAAGGTCGGCGTTAAAGGCTCAACACCTTCTCGCCACGAGCGATGCCGGATACACCTGAGCGTACCACCTCCATGATGCTGGCCATGTTGCCCAGCGAGGCGATAAACGCGTCCAGTTTGTCGGACGCGCCAACCAGCTGCACGGTGTAGGTGTTCGGCGTGACGTCGATGATCTGGCCACGGAAGATATCGCAGGTACGCTTGATCTCCGCACGCATCTGGCCGTTGGCCTTCAGCTTGATCATCATCAGCTCGCGCTCGATGTGATCACCTTCCGACAGATCCACCACCTTGACCACGTCGATCAGCTTGTTCAGCTGCTTGGTGATCTGCTCAACCACGCGATCGTCACCGGTGGTGGTGACGGTCAGGCGTGACAGCGTGGAGTCTTCGGTGGGCGCCACGGTCAGCGACTCGATGTTGTAGTTGCGCTGGGCGAACAGCCCGACAACTCGCGACAGCGCGCCCGGCTCGTTCTCCAACAGAACTGAAATGATATGGCGCATGATCAGGTCCTCTCCGTCTTGGTCAGCCACATGTCACGCATGGCACCGCGCGGCACCTGCATCGGATAAACGTGCTCGAACGGGTCGACCGCGATATCCATGAACACCAGTCGGTCTTTCAGCGAGAACGCTTCGCGCATCGCACCTTCCAGGTCGGCATACTTGTCGACCTTCATACCGACGTGACCATAGGCTTCAGCCAGCTTGATGAAGTCCGGCAGAGACTTCATGTAGGACTGAGAGTGACGTGATTCATAGTTCATATCCTGCCACTGACGCACCATCCCGAGGGACTGGTTGTTGAGGCAGAGAACCTTGACCGGCAGATCGTACTGCTTGCAGGTGGACAGCTCCTGAATGTTCATCTGGATACTGCCTTCACCGGTAACGCAGGCAACGTCCGCATCGGGGAAGTTCATCTTCACGCCCATGGCCGCCGGCAGGCCGAAGCCCATGGTGCCGAGGCCACCGGAGTTGATCCAGCGGTTGGGCTTGTTGAACTTGTAGTACTGGGCCGCGAACATCTGGTGCTGACCCACATCGGAGCAGACATAAGCGTCGCCACCGGTGACCTTGCTCAGCATCTCGATAACCTGCTGCGGCTTCATCAGCTCGGAGTCGGCAGTTTCATAGCGACCGCCATGACGGCCACGCCACTCGTCGATCTGCTTCCACCAGGTATCCAGCGCTTGCGCATCCGGCTGCTTCTTGCTGTCCTTGATCTGGGCGATCATCTCTTCCAGAACGATCTTGGACGGGCCCACGATCGGCACGTCGGCACGCACGGTCTTGGAGATGGAGGCCGGATCGATATCGATATGGACGATGCGCGCGGTCGGACAGAACTTGTCCACAGCGTTGGTGACACGGTCATCGAAACGCGCGCCGATCGCCAGAATCAGGTCCGCGTGATGCATCGCCATGTTGGCTTCGTAGCTGCCGTGCATCCCCAGCATGCCGACGAACTGACGATCGGTACCGGGATAGCCGCCCAGCCCCATCAGCGTGTTGGTCACCGGGAAGTTCAGCATCTTCGCCAGTGCGGTCAGCTCCTCGCTGGCACCACCGAGGATAACGCCGCCACCGGAGTAGATCACCGGGCGACGCGCCTGCAGCAGCATGTCTACAGCCTTGCGGATCTGGCCGCTGTGGCCGCGGCTGATCGGGTTGTAGGAGCGCAGCTTGACCGACTTCGGATACTCGTACGGATAGCGATCGGTCGGTGTGGTCATATCCTTGGGGATATCCACAACAACCGGGCCGGGACGACCGGACTCGGCGATATAAAACGCCTTCTTGATGATCCCCGGGATCTCTTCCGGATGACGGACACTGAAGTTGTGTTTCACGACCGGACGGGAGATACCGAGCATGTCGGTTTCCTGGAAGGCGTCTTCGCCGATCAGGTGGCTCATGACCTGGCCGGTGATAACGACCATCGGGATGGAATCGGTGAATGCGGTAGCGATACCGGTTACAGCATTGGTCGCACCAGGGCCCGAGGTTACCAGCGCGACGCCGGCCTTGCCGGTCGCACGCGCATAAGCATCGGCCATGTGAGTCGCAGCCTGCTCATGGCGCACAAGAACGTGCTGGACATCCTCCTGCTGGAAAAGCGCATCGTACACATGCAGAAGCGCGCCGCCGGGATACCCATAGATATGTTTCACGCCCTCGTCGCGGAGCGCGCGAACTACCATTTCTGCGCCTGAAAGTTGTTCCACTTGTATTACCCTCTACTCAGCACCGACAACCCAGTGTGCCGGTGGCAAACAGTTCAATTAAAGTGCGTCTGAAAACACCCGCGAGCGCAGCGATAGTGACGCCTGCGAACGCAAACCGCGCAAATTCAGCCTCGGATGCCCATCGGAATGGACGGTGGATTCGGAGCCGGTCAGTACGGGGATCGCCCATATGGACCTGTTTCTGTTCTGAGCTCTAAGCCGGGTACTGCTTAAATAGCCACAAAGAGTCTATGGGATCGGGATTTCCTGGCCCCACCGACAGAAAAATAGCCCGGTATTTTGTCACCCTGTCGTTTTTTGATCAACCGAACAACTCTGTTTTCTGCACCCTTTTACGCCCCTGTGCAGTTCCGAGGAGTCAGGTTATAGTGAAGAAAGATGAAGGTTAGGGAGTCAGCCCGATGAGCGTATCCGATATCAAGAACAAAGAGCGTGTTATCAACGAACTGCTGAGGTTCATCCGCAAGGTCTTGGACGAGCCGGAAATCTGTAACAAGGCCAAGGAGATCGCCCGCAAGCACATCGACAAAAAGGATGCGGCTCAACTGATCGCCGAAGAGCTTTCAGGCACCACCAATGTCAACATCCCGATCGAGCACAGTGACGCTGACCGCCTGTTTCTTGAAGTCCTTGAGGACGTGGTCAAAGACGAAAAAGCGCTCTACTGAGCGCTCTTAAGGAAGATTGAGGGGCCTGTCAGATCTAGACCGGCTCTCTCAGCCACTGCAGCGATACTGCATCTGCTGCCAGCCCCAGCGCCGCCGCCAGTGCCGGCATCGCCGTCTCGAGCGACTTATCCAGCTGCCAGGGCGGGTTCACCACCAGCATGCCGGAACCGTACATTTTGCCGCAGTCTTCGTGGGCGACTCGCAGTTCGCTGCGCAGCACCGCGCCCTCCACCGCATCGACAACCCCCTTTAGCAGCCCCTGCCAGCGGTTCGCCGCCAGCAGCGGATACCAGATCGCGAAGATGCCCACCGGCCAGAGACGTTGCGCCCTGGTCAGGAAACGCACCACCTGCTCGTACTCGTCCTTGACCTCGTAGGAAGGATCGATCAGCACCAGACCGCGACGGGGATCCGGCGGCAGCAGCGCCGACACACCTTCGTAGCCATCACGATGATGCACGGCTACGCGCTCATCACGCCTGAAAACAGCGCGCAGCGCTTCAACCTCTGCCGGGTGCAGCTCCATCAGGGAGATCCGGTCATTCTGCCGCGCCATTGCCGCGCTGATACTGGGCGAACCGGGATAGCGGCTCAGTTCATCGCCAGTGTTCACGCCGCGCACCTGATCCAGGTACGCCTGAAGCAGAGGATCGCTGCTGCCGGTCTGCCAGAGCCGGGCAATACCCTCGCGGTATTCACCGGTTTTCTGCGACTGGTCATCCGCCAGGTCGTACAGGGCACGCCCACTGTGGGTCTCCAGATAACTCCAGGGCTTGGCTTTACGGTTGAGAGCTGAAAGTACGCCAACCTGAACCAGGTGTTTGTGCAGGTCGGCGAAGTTGCCGGCGTGAAAGCCGTGCTGGTAGCTAAGCATTAACTCTGTCCAGTTTAAAGGCGGTGCACTGCCGCGTCAGGGGATATGCGGCACCCGCAGATGAGGAAAAATCGCCGCCATACCGGTGGCAATATCACGCAGCAACGGCCAGCGTTCTCCGTAAAGCACCGTATCACCGGACTCGGCATAGACTCCCATCATGCCCGGCATTCCGCTGTAGGGCTGGTAGAGTGAGCCCTTGGTCTGGCCGCTGCACTCAAAGCGTCCGGGACCTGTTTTCGAAAACGCCCAGCCATTACCACCCCAGACCGGCGGATTGTCCGCTCCCTCTACAAGGCAGATCCGGGCGTTTTTCAACACCAGGGCGTAGCCGGGCTGGCCCCGACGGACCACGTCGAAGGCGTTCATAACTGCACCCGGAGTGACAGACAAGGTAATCATCGACCAGCGATTGGGGTCATCCAGATGCCTGAACAGGATCAGCGCCTGGTTGCCGTTGGGCGACTTGAGGGCTCCGGTGACCCGGTAATCGCGGCTGATCTTCAGCGGGTTGGTCACTCGGTACAGCGGCGCGCCCAGGTAGTGCGACAGCAATGCCAGTGCCAGCTCCTGCTCCTGGCCAAAGCCCTGGGTCTGCCCCAGCGTCAGCGGTCTTGGCGTCACGGAGTTTTCCGGCGTCGGCTGGGGTTTGGGTTCCAGCTCCGGCTCCGCCTTCTGGGTGGCACATCCAGCCAGCAGACCGCCTGCAACCGCCAGGGTGATACATGATTTCAGCAGGGTGCGCCCTGTCATCCACTCTCTCCTTAATCAGCGCACGCTGGCGATATATTTCGACAGGTGCGCCATCTTATCCGTATCGTCATCCACAAACTGCACCCTTACATCCACGTAGGGCGTATTCAGACTCGGTTCAACCGCCTGCATCGACAGCACAAAGCCGTTGATACGTGCGACCGAGTCTCCCGAGAGTTGTTCAATATCGACCACCACCTGATCGAGCAGTACCGGGAAACGTCCCTCGTTCTTGATCACCACACGCACTTCACGCAGCGTCAGCTCCTTGATAGCACAGCGGAATGTCTGATCCGAGCAACGCAGCTGGGCCAGGCCCTTGGGCTTTGGCATCGATTTTCCGGCCGGAGCCCCACCATCCTTACGCGCCTTGTCCTCTTGCAGCATTTTAGCCGCGCGCGCCTGTTGCTCAGGGCTCAAGGCACCGCCCTTGGCCAGCGCCTTGACGATCTTCTGTACCAACTGCTCGCTGGTAAAGGGCTTGCCAAGATAATCGTTAACCCCGGCCTGGATTGCCTTGAGCACGTATTCCCGCTCCCCCCTGCTGGTCACCATCAAAAAGGGGGTGGTTTTGTAGTTTTCCTGGGACCGGGTCCACTGCAGCACTTCTAGGCCGCTCATCTCCGGCATTTCCCAGTCACACAACAATATGTCGTATTGGGTCTGCTGCATCGCACGGGTCGCATCCTTGCCGTTCTCGCAAGCATCGACGGAAGACTCGGGAAAAGCTTGGCGAACCATAGCGGTCACCCGTTCGCGAATAAACTTCGCGTCGTCGATCACCAGTACGTTGAGTTTGCTCATCTGTCAGGTTTACTTCCGCTGCATCATAACTGTTTTACACTCTCCCATAATCCCGCCCTGGACTGAAGAGAAGACTGTCTTCAGAGTGAAACAGATCAGTATTTTATGGCGATTTTAGCCGCCGACGCTCAGGCCAGCTGCCTGGCATTAACCACTACCTTTACCCAACAGTGATCATCCTGTCGAGAAAGCCTGAATTGGCGCCATTGTACCAGCGCCACCTGGGAAAGCACCGGCCGTCGGAAACAGAAAAGGCCGATGAACCTGGCACTCAGATTCATCGGCCTTTTGATTATTGGAGGGTTTGGCTGACGGGTTTACGCGGGCCAGGCCCGCACTGCAGTGGCAGAAATCAGAGTATGGCGGCGACCTGGTCAAACGCGAGGCGCTGACCACGGGGATGGTGACCGCCTTCGGCGCCATAACCCAGGTTGACGATAAAATTCACCTTCCAGCGACCTTCAGGGAAGAATTCGGCGTTGACCTTGTCCGCATCAAAGCCGCTCATCGGGCCGCAATCGAGTCCCAGCGCCCTGGCGGCGGTGATCAGGTAAGCGCCCTGCATGGAACCGTTACGGAAAGCAGTTTCCTGCGCCAGGCCAGTGTTGTCGCGGAACAGAGGCGCGGCATCGTAGGCGGTAAACTGGGTCGGCAGGTGCTCGTAGAACTCGCTGTCGCTGGCGATGATGACGGTCAGCGGCGCGCTGCGGGTCTTTTCTGCATTACTGGCGATCATCGCCGGCAGCAGACGTTCCTTGGCTTCCTGGCTCTGGATAAACAGGTAACGACCCGGCTGGGTGTTCATGGAGGTCGGCCCCCACTTCAGCAGGTCGTAGAGTTCGGCGATGGTCTCTTCACTGATCGCCTTGTCGGCAAAACTGTTATAGCTGTGCGCGTTGAAGAAAAGCTGATCGAGCGCCTGCTGGCCAAGAGCTTCTGACATTAAATTCACCTCGATTCTGGAGAAGTTTCAATGTCACCACTTTACTGGCGGAGGCGGTCCGGAAACAGCTCAAAAACCTAGACTAATTGATCGATAAATCTGATCATCCACCCCTTCTCAGCGCTGATCACATTTAATTCATCGATTACGGCCTCTCCCAAACAGAAACAGCCCGACGCGTTAACGCCAGGCTGTTTATTCGGCCGTGCTGAGGATCAGTTCACCGGCATGAAGTCGCGGGTCACCGCAGTTTCCGGGTCAAAGCCTGAAGCGTCATGCTCCTGCGCCCTGGACACCCACTTCCAGCTGGTAGCCAGGCGCTCAGGCGAAAAGGCGCCCATGCCATCGCGCTCGCTGACGCTGTTATAGACCAGCGGACGGATAGAAAGGATGGTGTTGGTGGCGGTTTCCGCATCCACCTCCGGCACCATCTCATGGACGATCTGGCCACTCTCCTGCGGATTCTCCCAGGTGTATTCGATCGCCTTGGCATAGGCCGCCACAAAGCGGCGCGCCACCTCTGGCCGCTCTTCCAGGAAGCGGTCAGAGGCGATCACCGAGGTGGAGTAAAACTCCAGACCGGCGTCATACCAGGGCAGCTCTTTCAACTGCACACCGGCCTGCTGCGCCTGAGTCTGGTAAAGCACCGAGTCGGTAATCCATGAAATCACCACATCCGTGTTGCCCGCCAGCAACATGGGGTTCAGCGCCCCCGGATCAGCCTTGAGCACCTTGACCGAATCCTCCTCTACGTCGTTGAGGTCCAGCAGCAGCGGCAGAAACAGGTTGGATGAGCTGAACGGCGAGGTCGCCAGACGCTTGCCGGCCACATCGGCTACGGAGTCAATCCCCGAATCCGCCGGCACGAAAAAGGCGTGCGGCGCCTGGCTGAATACCGAGTACACGCCCGATACCGGCACATCATTCTCGGCCCGCGCCATCAGCAATGACACCAGGTCACTGAGCCCCACATCGGCGTTGCCCGAGGCGATCTTGGTAATCGCATCGGTAGAACCGCGACCGCTGGCCACGCTGACATCCAGACCCGCCTCTTCAAAGATCCCCTTGCTCAACCCGACATAGATCGGCGCCTTGTCGCCTCCGGGTAACCAGTCGAGCTGAAAGCGGACCTTGTCCGCCGCCTGGGCATGCAGAGTCAGGCCCAGTAGACCGGCCGCGAGAGTCCCTCTCAGCAGTGTTTTTCCCAGCGCTTTCGGCATACGCATAGTGTTTTTCATGATCTTCGCTCCAACGCACTTGTGACATGAGTGACCGCCAAACCAGAAGGCAGGCAGTGGCAACAGCGACAGCACCGGGGTTGGACGAAGCGGAAAGGGCGAGAGGGACTGGGTACACAGGTACTGTTAAAACGGACCTGTCACTTCCCTTTCGACGCTCCACCACGGGGCCGCCGACGGGCAGTGAGCAATGTCCTTGCAGCAACGACTGGCGCCACCACATCACAGCTTCTACTCAATGCACCTGCACACCTGCCTGTTAGCAACTGGCAATTGCGGTGTGCCCGCTGAACAAAGCAAATGGTGGGCCAGCAAAGCCAAAGTACAGGAAGCATGGGGTCTGTGGGATACACAGGGCGCAAACATAGAATCCTTTGCCGCGAGACCCGCCCAATTTATGGGCACAAAAAATACATTTGCACCACAACTATTCACAAACCATATGAGTGAAACGAATGAATCACAGAGACTATCGCTAACGCCAGGGTTTGGAACACTCTTTGCTGCACAGGAGAGATCCCCGCAGGGATAACCTTATCGAACCCTAGAGTTTCAAGAGTAGAAGCGGTTTGCGCCCCCAGGGCCAGGACATTGCTCTTTGTATTCCGACGTCACAAGGAGCTTCAGATGCCAACCTCACAGGCACCCGCCGTTCTTATCCGTAATGCCAGCGCCATTCACTTTCCGGCCGGCGCCGATCAGAGCCAAGCCAGCGACCTGCGCCTGCGCGATGGCAAAATCAGTGAGATCGGTACCGGCCTGCTAGCCGCTGCCGATGAACAGATTATCGACGCCAGTAACTGCGTGATCTATCCCGGCGCCGTAAACACCCACCATCACCTGGCCCAGTCGATCCTCAAGGGGATTCCCGCCGGACTGAACCAGCCGCTGGGCGAATGGCTGGCCAGCGTCCCCTACCGCTTCTGGCCCGAAATCGATGCGCAGCTGATGTACGATGCCGCCCGGCTCGGCCTATACGAGCAGCTGCGATCCGGCGCTACCACCTGTGCCGATCACCACTACCTCTACCACGCCAACACCTCAGCGGAAGTGGAGGACGCCCTCTGGCAGGCGGCTGACGAGCTGGGTATCCGCCTGGTGCTTTGCCGGGGAGCTGCCACGGCAACCGGTAGCCACAAGGGGATGCAGGAACGCAATATCCAGCCGGAGACGCTGGAGCAGGCGCTTTCTCGCCTAGAGCAGAGCTACAGCCGCTACCACGACCCGGACCCCTTCTCCATGCGCCGACTGGTCGTAGCCCCCACCAGCCTGGTGCACACCTCGCCGCGCGAACATCTGCTGGCGTTCGCCCACTGGGCCCGGGAACGTGACCTTAAGTTGCACTCTCACCTGCTGGAAGTGAGCTTCGATGAGGAAAGCGCCCGTGCCAAGTACAGCATGAGTGCCGTGGACTATGCCGATAGCTGCGAACTGCTGGGTGAGGATGTCTGGTTCGCGCACCTGGTCAAGGCCGATGCCACAGCGATCGAAAAACTGGCGCGCAGTGGCACCGCAATCGCCCACTGCCCTACCTCCAACTGCCGCCTGGGCAGTGGCATCGCTCCGGTGATGGCGATGCGCGATGCCGGTATGCGGATCACCCTGGGCGTGGATGGTTCCGCCTCCAGCGAGTCCGCCTCGATGATGCAGGAGATGAACCTGGCCTGGCTTCTTCACCGCAGCCAGGCGGGTGCCGATGCCACCAGGGTAGAAGAGGTGATCGACTGGGGCAGCCGCAATGGCGCCGGGCTGCTGGGACTGAACACCGGGCGTATCGCGACCGGCTGTGCTGCCGACCTGGCGATATACAGTCTCGATTCCTTGCGCTTCAGCGGTATGCATTCAGCGCTAGAAACACCCCTGATGTGCGCTGAGCCGGTGAACCTCAAATACAGCTTCGTCAACGGGCGGATGGTCGTGAGCGACAACCAGGTACTGGGTGTCGATGAACAGGCGCTGCGGGCTTCGGTTCAGCAGGGAATCAGCAAGCTGCTGGCGCGGGCACCGCGGCACTGATACTGGCGCGGACTGAGGGGGCAGACTACCTTGCAAGGGTCGGATCGGTGCAGTTGCGACTCTCACCCAATCTGTATGTAACCCAACAGCATGCAAGGATATGGACGTTTGACTATGAAAAAACTACTCGCCATAACAGGACTCGCCGCCCTCCTGAGCACCAGCGCTTTTGCAGCCTCGTCACCGGAAGGGGCCGCGGCCTACATCATCTCGCCCAGCGATGGTGCCACCGTGCCGGCCACCTTCAAGGTTATCTTTGGCCTCAAGGGCATGGGCGTCGCACCTGCCGGCACAGACAAGGAAAACACCGGCCATCATCATCTGCTGGTCGATGGCGAGCTGCCTCCGATGGATACCCCCATGACCGACCAGGTAAAACATTTCGGTGGCGGCCAGACCGAAACCGAACTGACCCTGGAACCGGGTACCCACACGCTGCAACTGATTCTCGGCGATATGGCGCATCAGCCCCACGATCCGCCCGTGGTCTCGGACCAGATAACGATTACCGTGGAATAAGCACTACTGAAACGACTGAGACCCTATCGCCGCGGAAAAACAAACAGCCCGTCAGATCAGTGATGGGCTGTTTACGTTTGAAGCGGGGATGACGGCTCTGGCAGCGATGCACTCAACGGCTCGGTTTGGCCAGGCAGACCTGATCGCCGTAGTAGTTATCGCTGTAGTTGCAGCCGCTGCACTGAACTTCGGCGGGCGCGGCAGACGCGGTTGTTTCCCGGGCGGAAACGACTGATACGTAGCGGAAGATGTGATCCATGACTGTTCTCCTCATATCTGTTCACAGCCTCAGATTAATCAGTTTCAGCCAGCGCCGGAAATTGCATATCCCTCTGGATGCTATAGCTGACAACTATTAAACATGGTTAGGCTAAAGGCAGAGACAATCACTAAGGATCAGTCCGACAGATAATACTCCACCGTGGAGACGACCCTGAGTTTCTTGATCTGTGGATTGTTGGTGTCCCGGGCGCTGATGCTGAACTGGCCCTGGGAGGCCTTGCGGATCTTGCCCAGCGTGCTTTGCGAATCCTCGGCGAACTTTTCCGCCACTTCCCGGGCGTTGCGGGTGGCCTCTTCGATCATCGCCGGCTTCACCTCGTTGAGCCGGGTGAACAGGTACTGCGGTGTGACACCGTAGCCCATACCGGTAAACACTATGCCCTGCTTGCCCAGCTCAGAGATCGAATTCATCACCGCCCTGACCTGGTCGATCTGGTCCGAGTAGACGGTCACGCTCTGCTGTGCGGTATAGCGGAATTCGGCGTTACTGCTGTTGCCATAGGCCTGGGCTGACTTATCCATCAGTGAGGGCGGCGACGAGGAGATCGCCGCTTCGCTGATCCCCTGTGCCATGAGGAATTCACGAATCATGCGTGTATTCCGGTCGATCTCGTCGTACAGCGGCTGGAGCTGGTTACCGGCCACCGAAAACTGGATCGGCCAGATCACGATATCGGCGGGATACTCCCGCTCCGACAGACCTTTGACCACCACGGTACGATCAAGCTGCTTATAGCTGATCGCAGCCTGGCCCAACTGATAACCCAGGGCGGAAAACCCCAGCAAAATGCCGACGCCAAGCAGTAATGCCGCCAGTCGATTATTTCCCTGCATGCTGATCTCCCCGGGTCTGCAAAGTCTGAGGTTCAGCCGATACTGCAGCGCCGAACCTTAACCCTGGCTGATCGCCACCACCCTCAGAGTGCAGGCAGGGTCCAGTGGAAAATACCGGACTGTTTGCGCAGTATGCGGGCCGCAATGTGCTCATCGCAGGCTCGGCCAGCCATGCCGTAACAGACATGAATCGGCAGCAGATGTTCCTCGCGCGGGTGGCAGAAGCGTGCGTGGGGCGCCTTTTCCCAGCTCAGCAGACGCTGGTAGCGCTGCTCTTCACTGAGCTCTGCGCTGGCGGTGGTTTCCTCCAGCCAGTCCTCGAAGCCCTGGTTGGCCGCCTTGATCTCCTCCGTTTCCGGCGCGAAGAAGGCACGCATGTTGTGGAACGAGAAGCCGGAGCCGATCACCAGCAGATTGTCATAGTCCAGCGCCTGCAGCGCCTGACCGATCTTCAGATGCGTGTCCGGGTCCAGGCTGTTGACCAGCGACAGCTGCACACAGGGAATATCCGCCTGTGGATACATCAGCTTCAGCGGTACAAACAGGCCATGGTCGAAACCGCGCTGCTCATCCAGCTTCACCGGCAGTCCGGCCTCCTTCAGCGCAGCGTGGATCTGCTGCGCCAGCGCCGGCTCACCGGGAGCAGGGTACTGAATCTCGTAGGATTCCGGCGGAAAGCCGTAGTAATCGTAAATCAGTTCAGGGTTGGCGCCGGCGGTGACCGTTGCCACGGACTCTTCCCAGTGTGCACTGATCACCAGAATGGCAGACGGTTTTTTCAGCTTGCCAGCGATCTCTACCAGCCGGTCGACCATCTCCTTGTGGTCCGGATCACCGAGCAGCGGCATCGGACCACCACCGTGGGAGATATAGAGAATATCGGTTGCAGTGCTCATGAGTGTTTCTCCTGTATCGGCGACCAAACCTGTCGCACACCCTATCCTGTTAAATTTCCTGAGGCCCGACCGGTACTATGCCGCCCGGGTTCAGCGCCTTGACTGAATAGTAACCCGCCTTGATATGGTCCAGACGCACCGTGTCGGCAATCCCGTCCAGCGCCAGGACCCGATGCATATAAGCCTGGAGTCGGGGCATCGATTTCAGGGTATTGCGGTTGCATTTGAACAGACCATGATAGGCGGCATCAAAGCGCACCAGTGTTACAAAAAGCCGAATATCGGTTTCGGTCAGGCGCTCACCGAACAGGAAAACCCGTCCGTCGGACAGCCGCGATTCCAGCTCATCCAACACGCCGAACACGTTAGCGTAGGCTTCCTCGTAGGCCTGCTGGCTGGAAGCAAAGCCTGCCTGATAGACGCCGTTATTCAGGTTGGCATAAATATAGTCGTTAAGCGCATCGATCTCCCCGGCCAGATCCGCCGGATACAGGTCAGGCCCCTGATCAACGAGACCGGAGAAAGCACTGTTCAGCATACGCAGGATATCCGCCGACTCGTTGTTGACGATGCTGCCGGTGCGCTTGTCCCAGAGCACCGGGACCGTAGCGCGTCCGGAGATCTGAGGATCGGCGCGGGTATACAGCTCATGCATATAGCGGGCGCCATTGAGGCTGTCTTCATCGGCACCGGGGTAGCCACCAAACTGCCAGCCCTGATCGGTCATGACCGGGTTTACCACTGTCACATCGATCAGTCCCTCAAGCCCTTTCAGCTTGCGCACCATCAGCGCCCGGGAAGCCCAGGGGCAGATGTAGGCGACATAAAGATGATAACGTCCGGCTTCCGCCTTGAAGCCACCCTCACCGGTAGTGCCAGGCGAGCCATCCGGGGTTATCCAGTTGCGAAATGAGGAGGTCTGGCGAATAAACCGCCCCTGTTCATCCTTGGCCTGCACCGGCTGCCAGTTCTCTTGCCAAATACCGTTGACCAACATCTGCGTATACCTCCTCGGTTATTTCTGCCAAAGGGCGCAGGGGGCTTTGGAGCCACCCCGCCCGGACTACTCCGCTATCACCAGAGACGCTTGCTCAGCATGCTGTCCAGGGAGAAGCGGCCGCCGCCCTGAATCGCCAGCGCAGCGGTCATGGCAAACAGGGAAAGCGCGAACTCGTAACCGTTGTTGGACATGAACAGGCCGTTACCGATATGCACACTGAAGATCGCCACCAGCATGGCAAAGGCGGTGACCACAGCGGCCGGACGGGTCAGCAGACCAAGCACCAGCGCGATACCGCCGAAGAACTCGGCACTACCGGCCAGAAGCGCCATCAGGAAACCCGGCTCCAGGCCGATGCTCGCCAGCCACTGACCGGTGCCTTCCAGGCCGTAACCACCGAACCAACCGAAGAGCTTCTGAGAACCGTGAGCGGCCAGGATGATGCCTGTGGGCACACGCAGTACCAGAGAACCAAAGCCGCCGGTGGAGTTGAACAGGATTTTGGAAAGAGTTGCGTTCATGAATCTGTACCTCATAGGGAATTAACTGGATGCCGCTGAAGCGCATCGCTTCAAGTGATGAGGCCAGTCTACTATCATCAATAAGACAGATTAACCAAGCTAATATTGCGATAATATAAACACTATATTGATAATAAGATCGCAACACCGCTTTCAGGAGATCCAGATGGACCGTATCGATGCCATGCGCGCTTTCGTCACTGTTGCCGGCGAGGGTAGCTTCACCCGCGCCGCCGAGCGGCTGGAGATGTCGCCGCAGCTGGTCAGTAAATATGTCTCCCAGCTGGAGCAGCACCTCGGCACGCGACTGCTGAATCGTACAACCCGCCGGGTGCATCTCACCGAAGCGGGCACACGCTACTGGCAAGGCGCCCAGCAGATACTCGATGAGATCGATGATATGGAAAATCAGCTGGGGGATATGCACGAAAGTGCCCAGGGAAGGCTCAGGGTCAGTGCGCCGGTCTCCTTTGCCGCACGCCACGTGGCACCGCTATTGAGCGAGTTCCAGAAACACAACCCGGGCGTCAGCATCGACCTGCAGCTTAACGACCGCAAGGTCGATATTGTTGAAGAAGGCTTCGATGTGGCTCTGCGCATCGGCCACCTGCGCAGTTCCTCTCTGATCGCCAAGCGTATTGCGCCAGTGCGACTGGTGACGGTTGCTTCGCCCGCCTATCTGAAGGAGCACGGTGTTCCGACAACACTTGAGGAGCTGAGTGAACACCGCTACCTGCGTTACAGCTATGTGGAGAACGATGCCACCCTGCCGATGCACCGCTGGCTGAGAGAAAAGGGAAACTCACCCAAGGGTGAGATCGCCTGCAACAACGGCGACGTGCTGGTCCAGGCGGCGATTGAAGGCGCCGGTATTGCCGTTCAGCCCACCTTTATTGCCGGCCCGGCAATAAAGGTGGGGAAGCTGCAAGTGCTGCTTAAAGAATACGAGCCGGAACCTATGGGTCTCTACGCGGTGTATGCACATCGGCAGCTGATGGCCAGCAAGGTACGCCACTTTATCGATTTTCTCGATGGTTACTACGGCGAAGTCCCCTATTGGGACAAGTTCAGCGAATAAAGCCTGGGCCGCTAACGCCCGCCTGCCACCTCCAGAATGGCGCCGGTAACATAGGACGCCTGGTCCGACAGCAGCCAGGCGATGGCGTTGGCAACCTCTTCCGCGGTGCCACCCCTTTGCATCGGCAGCGTTGGCCCCAGGCGGTCGACCCGGCCCGGCTCGCCCCCATCGGCATGGATATCGGTATAGATCAGCCCGGGGCTGACCGCGTTGACGCGAATCCCCTCGGCCGCCAGCTCCTTGGCCAGTCCTTTGGTGAGCGAGTTTACCGCCCCCTTGGCGGCCGCGTAGTCCACGTACTCGAAAGGAGCCCCCAGTTGAGCCGCTATCGAGGACAGGTTAACGATGGCACCACCGGGCTGCATCCGCCGTGCGGCCTCGCGACAACAGAGAAAACAGCTGGTGGTGTTGGCCAGCATCACCCGGTTGAAGCGCTCCAGATCCATATCCACCAGGCGCGATTGGGTAAACAGCGCACCGGCATTGTTCACCAGGTGGGTCACCGGACCGAGTCGCTGCTCGATCTCATCGAACAGCCGTACCACCTCGGTTTCAATCGACACATCCGCCTGCACTGCAAGGGCCCGACCGCCGCTCTGCTCAATCTCTCCAACCACCCTGGCGGCAGATTCCGCCCGCAACCGGTAGTTGACGCCGACCGCGTATCCCTGGCGGGCCAGCAGCTTAGCTGTCGCAGCACCGATCCCCCTGCTGCCGCCAGTCACCAGTGCAACCCCTTTCATGACGTACCTCTCTGCCTTGGCTCAAATTCCTCGTTGCGTAAAGCATAAGACTGCCAGCCCAAAGGCGCACCTCAATAACTAACCGATCGGTCAGGATAGATGAATAAAACTTCATCAAATGGATATTTTTTATACTTTGATATTGCCTATAAAAACCGGGATCATCCACCGCATACAGATCCATAAAGCAGCACTAATAGCTGCATATAAAGCGATATACATAAAATATCGCCAATTATTTATAGAAAGGCCTCTCAAATGTCCACATTCGACCTGAATATCAGTGCGAGCGGTTTACAACATCCGTTCGATACCCAGTCCCAAAGTCCGTTCAGCCGCTTTCAGCAGGCGTTTTCCCTGCGATTTGCAGAGTGGAAACATCGCAGAACGCTGGTAAAACTCCTCGACCTGGAGGATGCGATCCTCGAAGATATGGGTACCCGACGCGCTGATCTGTTCGCCGCCCTGGAACTGCCGCTGTCACAGAGTGCCAGCAAAGCCCTGGCTCAATGGCATGCAGAACGCAAGGTCACCGGCTAAGTCACTGTGCGAAAAAGCCACCTGCCGGTTAAACCGGCAGGAACGAAAAAGGCCCAGCTCCTTGGGGAGCTGGGCCTTTTCTTTGCTCGATTCACAGCCTAGGGAAGCTATGAACAAGTTCATGGCATCTCAGGCTTACAGGCTGGTTCACTATCAAGGCGGGCTTTTGCAGGCGTAGTGTCGCTACGGCAAAAAAGTCCAACGCAGAGAGTGGACCAGCCTGTAAGCCCCGAAGGGCGCGGCATGAAGCACCCATCTACTGCGTTGAGCTTTTTGCCAAGGGCTACGGCCATTGGCTGCAAAACTCGCCTTGTATCTGGGCACATCATGCCACGCTGAGACGCTATAGACTTAATCATAGCTTCCCTAGGGGTGCAATCGACGCGCTCTATTCCCTGCGGGGAGCGCACCGCTTGCAGCGGTACTAGCTGCCGGCCCGCGCTGCGTGCAGCTTCTTGTAGCTTTCAATCAGGCGCAGGTGACGGTCCAGTCCTTCCAGTTTCATGCTGGTCGGTGTCAGACCGTGGAAGCGCACTTCACCACCGACCGAGCCGACAACCGCAGCCATAGTCTCCTCACCGAACATCCGGCTCAGGTTGGGCAGGAAGTCATCCAGTTCAAGCTCATCGTCCAGCACGATCTCCAGCACCGCGTTAACCGCCTGGTAGAACAGGCCGCGCTCGACGGTGTTGTCGTTGTACTGCAGGAAGGCTTCAACCAGCTCCAGCGCTTCGTCATGGCGCTCAAGCGCCAGGTAGATCAGCAGCTTCAGTTCAAGAATAGTGAGCTGACCCCAGACGGTGTTTTCATCAAACTCGATGCCGATCAGGGTTTTGATATCGGTATAGTTATCCAGCTGACTCTCTTCCAGGCGCTCCACCAGGTCCGCCAGAGCATCATCGTCCAGGCGGTGCAGATTGAGGATATCCTCGCGGTAATCCAGCGCCTTGTTGGTGTTGTCCCAGACCAGATCCTCCACCGGATAGACCTCGGAGAAACCCGGCACCAGAATACGGCAGGCCGGCGCGCCCAGCTCTTCGAAGGTAGCCATGTAGGCCTCCTTGCCGAGGGATTCGAGGATCCCGTACAGGATGGCGGTTTCATGCTCGTTATCGCCCGACTCTTTATCTCCAGACTCTTTATCTCCGGTAAAGTCCCATTCACAGAACTCGAAATCGGCTTTGGCGCTGAAGAAGCGCCAGGAGACCACACCGGTGGAATCGATAAAGTGCTCGACGAAGTTGTTCGGCTCGGTCACCGCCATGGAGTTGAATGTCGGCGGTGGCACATCGTTCAAACCTTCAAAGCTACGCCCCTGCAGCAGCTCGGTGAGGCTGCGCTCCAGCGCCACATGGAAGCTCGGGTGCGCACCGAAAGAGGCGAACACACCGCCGGTGCGCGGGTTCATCAGGGTGACGCAGGCCACCGGGAACTGGCCGCCGAGAGAGGCGTCCTTCACCAGTACCGGGAAGCCCTGGGCCTCCAGCGCTTCGATACCCTCGACAATACCGGGATATTTCGCCAGCACTTCGGCGGGTACGTCCGGCAGCGCCAGCTCCTGCTCCAGGATTTCGCGCTTCACCGCCCGCTCGAAGATCTCCGACAGACACTGCACCTCAGCTTCGTACAGGGTGTTGCCGGCGCTCATGCCGTTGCTGAGAAACAGGTTCTCGATCAGGTTGGACGGAAAGTAAACCGTCTCGCCATCGGACTGGCGCACGAACGGCAGTGAGCAGATACCGCGATCGATGCGCCCGGAATTGGTATCGATCAGGTTGGAGCCGAACAGCTCCCCTTCCGGGTTATAGATCTCCAGGCAGTGCTCATCGAGAATCTCCGCCGGCAGCTCGTCATTGGGGCCGGGCTGGAACCACTTCTCGTTCGGGTAGTGTACGAACTCGGCGTTGGCGATCTCCTCGCCGAAGAACTGATCGTTATAGAAGAAGTTGCAGCTCAAGCGCTCGATAAACTCACCCAGTGCCGAGCAGAGCGCGCTCTCCTTGGTGGCGCCCTTGCCGTTGGTAAAACACATAGGAGAAGCCGCATCGCGGATATGCAGGGACCAGACATGGGGCACGATATTGCGCCAGGAGGCGATCTCGATCTTCATCCCCAGATCCTGAAGGATGCCGGTCATATTGGCGATGGTCTGCTCCAGCGGCAGATCCTTGCCCTCGATCCAGGTCGCCTCCCCCCCTTCACTCTGGCCGATCAGCAGCGCCTGGGCGTCCTCGTCGAGGTTTTCCACCACCTCAATCTGAAACTCCGGCCCGGTTTGCACCACCTTTTTCACCGTGCAGCGATCGATGGAACGGATAATCCCCTGGCGGTCCTTGTCGGAGATATCCTCCGGCAGCTCCACCTGGATCTTGAAGATCTGGTTATAGCGGTCATTCGGGTCGACGATATTGTTCTGCGACAGGCGGATATTTTCGGTCGGAATATCCCGCGCGTTGCAGTACACCTTGACGAAATACGCCGCGCACATGGCGGAAGAAGCCAGGAAGTAATCAAACGGACCCGGTGCGGAGCCATCGCCCTTGTAACGGATCGGCTGATCGGCGATGACGGTGAAGTCATCAAACTTGGCTTCCAGGCGGAGGTTGTCGAGGAAGTTGACCTTGATTTCCATGGATGGTGTACCGGATTGGGTGGATTGCAGCGGGGCTGGCGTTGAAGGACGCTATTATCCAGATTTTTGGACTCTTCGTCTTGAGTGTCCGCGGTTAATCGCATGACACGCGGTAATGAATCCTGGCGCCGATGGATGCCCGTCTATTGGGGATTTAACGGTCGCCATCGATCTGCTTGTGGATATCCTTGAGCTCCTGAATCAGCCTCTGGTTTGCGACACGCTGCTCGAAAAGCTCCGCATCACACTGCTCGAATTTACTTTTCAGGCTGGCAAGTTCGGCCCTGTGCTTCTCAATCTCCTTTTTCTGCAGTTCGATCCGCTCCTGTAACTCACTGATAAAACTGTACTCACCGCCTCCTTCACTGGCCTGTCTTGCGGCTCTGTCCGCGGCTTCCGAACTCCCAAGCTCAGTGAGGATGTGGCTGTAAAGCGCTTTAAGATCACGTTTTTCACGATCACTGTAGCCAACACAACACTCGACCACCCGGTGAGCGCTGGCCGCCCCAATGGCACCGGAGAGCCGCGCTTCAAGCAACCGGTGAAACTCGACCAGTTCGATAATGGTGATACTGTCCTTCTCCTGCCCCTGCAGCAGACTCACAATCTGATCGACCTCATAGGCGGCCTTGTGCTCCGGCAGATAACGGCCAAGCAGCCGGACCGCCTCTCTGCGCCTCTCCGGGAAGGGAATATAGGCTTCCAGCCCCGCGGGACGGCCTGAATGAATCTGACCGCCGCCCGCCAGGGCGCGGAAGAACTCCACCAGCTGCATACGCTCTTCCTTGCCCGGGGAGTGAAGCCAGGATCCGGCGATAAAGAACAGCAGGTTAAGCCCCAGCGACCAGAAAACGCTATGGCTCAGTGGCGACAGCGTATCGATCTCCAACAGTGCCTCCGGCTTCAGCCAGCTGATCTGCCAGGGTCCATAGATCAATATCTCATCAGCCCCCCACCCCTGCCGGACAAGCGCCGGAATCACCAGTGTGTAGAACCAGGTCAGCAGACCGGCCAGAAGCCCGGCAACAGCGCCATAACGATTGGCACGACGCCAGAAGATGCCGCCAAACATCGGCGGGGCAAACTGTATAACCGCCACAAAAGCAAAGGTTCCCATCGCAATAAGCATATAGCTGTCACTGAAAATCCAGGCGACCAGGTAGCTGCAGAAGATGATCAGCGCGATCAGCAGCCAGCGCAGCTGCAACAGGTAGTGGCGAAGAAAGTTAAACGCGCGCACCTCTTCGATAACGGGCAGCATCAGGTGGTTTGTCAGCATGGTCGACAGGGTCATGGTGCTGATGATGATCATGCCGCTTGCCGCGGAGAAGCCGCCTATGAACACCAGCAGCGTCAACCAGGATTCACCGGCGATATGGGGCAGGAGCAAAACAAACTCGTCGGCCTGCTCCGGTGGCAGCCCCTGGAGCAGGCCGGCGGCCGCGATCGGTATCACGAACAGGTCAAAAACCAGGTAATAGATCAGGAACAGCCAGACCGCCTTCACTATATCGCGCTCATGAGAGTTCTCCACCACCAGCAGATGAAACTGCCGCGGCAGACATTGAACGGCGACCATCCCCAGAATGATCAACGCCATCCACTCAGCCGTGAGAGACCCCGTGGGGTTGCTGGCCGAGGTCAGGTGATCCAGGCCCGCCGCCTCGATGCGATCAAAAAGAGCGCCAAAGCCATCGTACTGGACATAGGTGATAAAAATGCCTATCGCCAGGATAGCGCCGAGTTTGACCAGCCCCTGCAGAGCCAGTACCACAAGAACCCCCGGATGACGTTCGGTCGGGTCCAGGCGCCGGGCTCCAAACAAGACGGTAAACAGCACCATCGCCAGCATCATGATCAGCCCCATGCCTGACCAGTCCTCTTCAGGTAGCGGCAGAACAATGCTGATAGTGGCAACAATCGCCTTAAGCTGCAGTGCGATATAGGGAACGACGCCGCACAGGGCAGTCAGAGTGACCAACGCAGCAACCGTCTGGGAGCGGTTGTAACGTGCCGAGATAAAATCAGCGATGTTGGTGATGCGGTAGCGCTCTTTGACTCTGACGATACGCTTGATGGTGTACCACCAGAAGATAATAGCCAGAACCGAGCCGATCTCCGTGCCGAGATAGAGCAGCCCTGACTCGGCAGCAAAGCCGACATTGCCGTAGAAGCCCCAGGAGGTGAAGTAAACAGTCAGGGAAAGCGCGTAGACATACGGAGTGAAAACAGACCTGCCGACCGGGCGTTTCTCGGCCACCTGCGCCGCGATAAACAGGAACGCCATGTACAACGTCAGGGTGACGATAACCAGGCTGGTACTGAACATGATGATAACTGCCTACCAGCATTGATTTTTTTGCCGGACTAAATTCGTTATAGACAGCTAAACGGGAGTTGGTCAAACCACGGAGGCTCGCCGGCAAGCGATCTCCGAAGTTAAACAGGGTGTTGATACAGGCGGGAAAACAGCTGCCGGGCTTGCGCGCTTTGCAGCTGAAACGTGCAAGCCCCGGATACAGACAGGGGGCGGAGCCGCCCCCTGCGAATAAATGGATCAGTAACGGTACTGCCAGGCCAGGCCTACGATATCCTGGGACATGGTCAGATCTGCATCACCACCACCGAAGTTGGCGGGGATTGAATGCTTACCCTTCACGGTTTCCTCGAGCGCGTGGGTATAGGAAACGGTGACGCTCTGTTCGGAGCTGATGTCCCAGCTCGCCCCAATACTGACATGGTCCTGAATCACGCCCGGCGCGAGAATATTCAGGAAGGTCTGGCTGGCCGGGATCGGCTGTTCCGCGTGGCTGACACCCGCGCGCAGGGTCAGGCGCGGGCTTGCCGCATAGATCACGCCCAGCTTGTAGACATCGATATCGTCCCAGCCAAAACCGGCACCGTTATCGGCACCCAGCGGCGCGTTCAGGGAGAGTGAATTCCCTACCGAGCGCACTTCGCTGTATTCGATACGCTCCCAGTCACCGGCCAGGGTCCACTGCGGGTTGATCTGCCAGGCGAAGCCCAGACCGTAACTTTCCGGCACGTCGAAACCGCCCTGCTCGGCGAACAGTCCGCTGTAACGGTTGAACTCGTCCATGTGAACACGGGATGACCAGCTCGCGCCCAGTGTCAGTGCATCGGTCACCTGGCCCTGCCAGCCCAGCTTCAGCCCCCAGCCATTACTGCTGTCGTGGCCATTGTTGCTGACGGCACCACTGTCGCTGCTCATGCCCGCGAAATTCTGAATACCTTTGGCCTCAAAGCGCTGGTAAACGTAGGTCACGCCCAGACCCAGGCTGTTTGTCTCATTGAGCTTGTAGGCGACGGAGCCGGTCAGAAACGCCTGAGACAGATCGACACCCGCCTCGCCTGAACCGAATACCATCGGAGCCACATCGTAGGAGGTATTCATACCACCGTTGGCGTAGAACGCCAGGCCGTAGGCAATACGGTCGGAATACATGTGCGAAAAGCCGCCTTCGGGCAGCCAGAAATCGCGCTCGCCGTTGCCATTGTAGTGGCCATCCAGGCTGTATCCGTTGCCCAGGTCATTACCACTGATATCAGCGCTACGTTCCGGCTTGAAGTAGGTCAGGCCCAGATCGTACTGGCTCCCCAGCGCAATCAGTGAAGCCGGGTTACTGGCGGCCTTGATGCTGTCGTGAGCCAATGCAAAGCTGACGCCGGCCATACCCTGTGCTTTCACGCTGCTGCCGTGCATGAAATAGCCGTTGGTAGCCTGGGCTGCCAATGGGAAAGCGGCGAGTGCGAGAGTCAGGGCGGTGCGGGTCTTGGGAGTCATTTTGGCTCTTTTTTAAACAGTTGATGCATATTTGAGCCGCGCATATTAGAGCAACAAAATATAAAAATTAACTAACTTATAGTAATTAAGATATAACTAATTAAGATCTTTGCGTTTATTCCGCCGGGGAAGGATAATCCCAGACCTCAGTTACACCTCTCAGTTAAAGGTCTACGGGACTCATGACAATCGTTAACTTCACTCCAGTGCCAGCCCTGATCGGCGGCGCACTGATCGGTCTTTCGGCCGCATTTCTGTTGCTTGCAAAGGGACGCGTTGCGGGCATTTCAGGTATTGCAGGAGGCATCATCTACCCGGAACAGACCAGTGATATTAACTGGCGCATCCTGTTTGTACTTGGCCTGGTGCTGGGTGGCTTTATCTACCAGTGGCTGGGGTTTGGTGTGGGCGTCGAGCAGATTCAGGCGATGGTCAGCAAACCGCTGCTGATTCTGGGCGGGCTGCTGGTCGGCATCGGCACCCAGATCGGCACCGGCTGTACCAGTGGCCATGGTATCTGTGGTCTGGCCCGTCGCAGCCCCCGTTCACTGGTCGCCACGCTCTGCTTCATGGGCAGCGCAATCCTCACCGTGTTTGTGGTTCGTCATCTGCTGGGGGTTGGCGCATGAGCAACAGTCTACGCCTGATCGCGGCACTGGTTGCCGGTACACTGTTTGGATTCGGTCTGGCGGTCGCACAGATGATCGACCCGGCCAAGGTGCTTAATTTCCTCGACCTGACCGGTACCTGGGACCCCTCGCTGGCGTTTGTGATGGCCGGCGGCCTCGCAGTCAACGCGCTGCTGACGCCGTTTATCCTGAAGCGCGGCAAACCACTGCTGGCGGAATTTTTCCAGCTGCCGAAAAAGGTGCAGATCGACAAGCGTATCGTCTTCGGTGGCATTATTTTCGGTGTCGGCTGGGGGATCGCCGGCTACTGCCCGGGCCCGATGATCACCTCCCTGAGCTTCGCCAACAGCGATATTCTGACGGTGTTTGCGGCGTTTGTGGTAGGTACCTTCGGTACGCGCTGGTTCCTGGCGCATCGCGGCTGATTTGTATGCACTGCTAAGCCGCTGCAGATAAAACAAGGCCTGCCGGGAAACCGACAGGCCTTTTTGCTCCTTTAATGCGCTCCTGGCAGGTAGACCCCAACGTTCAGCGCCGGGCCAGCCCCTCCAGCGTCACCTCATAGCGTTTGCCCATCTTGTCAAAACGGATGCCGTAGCTTGTCGGATAGGCAAAGCCCTTTTCATAGGCTGCAGGCTGTTTCACCGGTATCGACTCGTCCGGTCGGGACGCCAGGTAGTCCAGCGTCATCATCGGCTCAACGAAGATCACCTTGCCGTCATAAAAGCCGTAGATAAAGGTCTTGGTGAACGGCTCGCCATTGAACTCGCTGCTGGAAGGATCGATGGCGTGGGCACCCATTTTCGGCACTTCCGTGCCGGGCGGCAGGGCATAGCCTTCGGGCATATAGTCTGTCTCCGGAGCCTTGCGCGCCCGCTCCAGGCTGGCAGCGTCCAGTGTGATTTCGTCACGCGCCGAGTGGTCGATGGCATAAAAATGGAAGTCAAAGTGTGGGCTGTCGTATACCCCCTCGGGAATGTGGCCATGCGGGTTCCAGTCCAGGGTCACATGATCGTAACCCAGTGCTGCCGCCTCGGCCGGCAGCTGCAGGTCATATTCCCAGGCACCGCTTGGCGGCACATCAGCGGGCAGCCCAGAGAGAGCTTCTTCGCTGAGACGGATGCCCAAAGTTTGGGCCTTACCCTGCTCGTCCAAGGTCACGAAGGTCCAGGCCTGGCCCTGGCCGATCGCCACCGGCGGCCCTTCAAAGGTGCCACTCATCTCTGCGTCTTTGGAGGATGTGGCGCAACCGGCGAGAAGAGCCACTGCAAGTGCAAGGGCCACCGGCACCAGGCCGGGAGCGGGTAAACCAGAACGGATCATTGGAGAACCCTCTTATTTTTCTTGGAAAGGCGATAGGCAGGTGCGTCGCTTCCATGGATACCGGTGCCAGAGAAGCCCGCCGGCAGGCTCCGTCAAGCATGGTCGCTAATGGTAGATTGCGCCAGCTGCGGCAACAGTGGCATTAAAAAAGCGACCCCGTTTCCGGTGGCCGCTTCCTGGTGGATCAGGCATCGCCGCTTAAAAGATCCAGGCGATCATCAGCCAGAAAATAAGGAAAAACGCGAAGAACCCGACCAGCATGAACTGGAGCTCACCCAGCAGGCCATCGCCGGAGGCAAAGGCAAATACCAGCAGCGTCACCACCGTGACAAAGAAGGAGATCACCGCAGAGGTTTTCAGCCCCAGGCCCGGTTCAAAATGCACGGCGATAATATCCGCCAGCGCCGGTAGCATCAGCAGGATCGCCACACCCACCAGCAGCAACAGCGAGATCAGGACTATCGCGATCTTGCGGGATTCGTTCTTGTCCTTGTTATCGGTTTCGCCAACCATCGCAATCACCCACCGTTCTGACGGGCCTTGATCAGTTCCCGCACCCTGTTCGGATCGGGCAGGCCCTTCACGGAAATTTCCGGATCATCACCGGCTGTGAATATCTCGATCGCCCCCACACCGAAGATGCGATTAAAGAACGACTGCTTGACGGTAACCGTACGCACACCGGAGATACCGACCTCCGATCGTTCCTTACTCAGCAAGCCTTTCTCATAAAGAATATCGTGCTCGGTAACCGACAGCTTGGACGCCTTGGTCTGAAGATACCAATACAACAGAATGATAATACCGATACCAAAGGCCGGAATTAACAGGATAGAAAGAATGAACCCGAGCGGATTGTTCTTGAACATCACCGGATTTGCGGAGTAAAGCTCACTCATCTTGATCTCCTTGAGCGCCCATGTCTGTGTTCCCCGACAAAGTCTGTCCCTGAGGAACCCACCCTGAGAGTGGCAAGCCAATACTGTCCGAGTTCCGGGCGCTTGTCACGCCGCAACTGTCCCAGCGCCGCTGACAAAACCGCTGTTTTTTACTTTTTTGCAGTCGCGTAATACCGCTTTGATCAGGCTGGTCTAAAGTCAAAAGGGTGCCACCGGAACCGGCACCGAAACACACACCATTTTTCGCATGACATCTTTGACCTACTCAGAAAGGGACGAAACGATGGCTTATGTAACCATTGATGGAAACAAGTACGAAAAAGAGCTGCTTGAGCTGGCAAAAGCCCACACCACAGGTCGTGGTGAAGGCAAGATTTCCAAGGACGAAGCAGCGGACCTACTGAAGTCGGCCAGTGACGGCCAGGGTGTAACCGAAACAGAGATGGCGACTCTGAAATATATTCGTGAAACCTTTGAGTTCACCGATGCGGCGGCCAGCTATTTCGACGACGAAGTGGCGAAACTCTGATCCTCCCCCAAGGCCCGGGGTGTCCTTCCCCGGGCCTCTCCTTTGCAAATAAACTCAAGCATTCGAGGTGCGGTATGAGCCTGATCAACCTGGCGGCGCAGCTGTTTATCAGCAAGCTCGGCAGCAGCGGCGAGCAACTGGAGCAGGGCGGCGTTGTATCCGCCCTGCAGAACCTGCTTCCCACTGAGGGCGGCGAACTCGACCTGGGCGCACTGGTCTCTATGTTTACCGAGAACGGCGCAGGGCTGGCCAGCCTTGCCAGCTCCTGGCTTGGTGGCGGCGATAACGCCTCCATCTCCCCGGCCTCCATACTGGAATTGCTTGGCAGCGATCAGGTAGCCGAGTTTGCCGGCAACCTGGGCCTGGGGCAGGACACCGCCGCCGAGGGTCTGGCCGAGATGATCCCTGAGCTGATCGACAGCAACAGCGAAGATGGCGCCCTGGCGATGGGCGATATGGCGAAGGGATTGCTGGGTAAGTTGTTTTAACCGCGCGACAAACATAAAGAGCCCGCCGATCGCTCGGCGGGCTCTTTATCTTCCAGGCTACTACAGCCTGATTCGGTAGCAGGGGAGATTAGCGGAACACGAACTCCCCGGCTTCCACATCTACGCCGACTTCGCTGCCCGGCGCGTAATCGCCGGAGAGGATCTTCTGCGCCAGCGGGTTCTCGATCCACTGCTGGATCGCACGCTTGAGCGGACGCGCGCCGTAGATCGGCTCGAAGCCCACCTCGACCAGCTTGTCCATGGCGGTGCTGGTCAGGCTCAGGGTCAGATCGCGCTCGGCCAGACGCTTGCGCAGGCGCTCCAGCTGGATGTTGGCAATACCCGCCACCTGGCTCTTGCGCAGGCTGTGGAAAACCACCACCTCGTCGATACGGTTGATCACTTCCGGACGGAAGTGAGTACCTACCGCCTCCATCACAGCGTTCTTCATCAGGCTGTAGTCATCATCCTCGGTGAAGTTCTGGATCAGATCCGAACCCAGGTTGGAGGTCATGACCACGATGGTGTTGCGGAAGTCCACGGTACGGCCCTGACCATCGGTCAGGCGGCCATCTTCCAGCACCTGCAGCAGGATGTTGAACACATCAGGATGCGCCTTTTCCACCTCGTCGAGCAGCAGCACTGAGTACGGTTTGCGACGCACCGCTTCGGTCAGGTAACCGCCCTCTTCGTAACCGACATAGCCCGGAGGCGCACCGATCAGGCGAGCCACGGAGTGCTTCTCCATGAACTCCGACATATCGATGCGTACCATCGCCTCTTCGGTATCGAACAGGAAGCTGGCCAGCGCCTTACACAGCTCGGTTTTACCCACACCGGTGGGGCCGAGGAACAGGAAGGAACCGTTCGGCCGGTTCGGATCGGCAAGACCGGCGCGGGAGCGGCGTACCGCGTTGGACACGGCGGTGATCGCTTCCTCCTGACCGACAACGCGCTGGTGCAGCGCATCTTCCATGCGCAGCAGTTTTTCACGCTCGCCTTCCAGCATTTTGGCTACTGGAATACCGGTCCAGCGGGAGACGACCTCGGCCACCTCCTCTTCGGTCACCTTGTTACGCAGCAGCGTGGTTTCCGCCTGGCCTTTCTCGGCACTGTCGGCCGCCTCAAGCTGTTTTTCCAGTTCGGGGATCTTGCCGTACTGCAGCTCGGACATCTTGCCGAGATCACCGGCACGACGCGCCTGTTCCATCTCGACACGAGCCTGGTCAAGCTGCTCTTTCACCTGGGCAGCGCCCTGCAGGGTGGCTTTCTCCGCTTTCCAGATCTCTTCGAAATCGGAGTACTCTTTTTCAAGTTCGCCGATATGTTCTTCCAGCTCGCCAAGGCGCTTGCGGGAGGCCTCGTCCTTCTCTTTCTTCAGCGCTTCGCGTTCCATCTTCAACTGGATCAGGCGGCGGTCGAGACGGTCCATCTCTTCCGGCTTGGAGTCCATCTCCATGCGGATGCGGGAAGCAGCCTCGTCGATCAGGTCGATCGCCTTGTCCGGCAGCTGACGGTCGGTGATATAGCGCTGGCTCAGTTTGGCTGCCGCGATGATCGCCGGATCGGTAATAGTTACAGCGTGGTGCACTTCATAGCGCTCTTTCAGGCCACGCAGAATCGCGATGGTGTCCTCTTCGGAGGGCTCATCGACGATCACCTTCTGGAAGCGGCGCTCCAGTGCGGCGTCTTTTTCCACATACTGGCGGTATTCATCCAGGGTGGTGGCGCCGACACAGTGCAGCTCGCCGCGCGCCAGCGCAGGTTTGAGCATGTTACCCGCATCCATGGCGCCCTCGCCCTTACCGGCGCCGACCATGGTATGCAGCTCGTCAATAAACAGGATGATCTGGCCTTCCTGCTTCGCCAGCTCGTTAAGCACGCCCTTGAGGCGCTCCTCGAACTCACCACGGAACTTGGCACCGGCGATCAGCGAGCCCATATCCAGCGCCAGCACGCGCTTGTGCTTCAGGCCTTCCGGCACCTCACCGTTGACGATACGCTGCGCCAGCCCTTCAACGATGGCGGTTTTACCCACGCCGGGCTCACCAATCAGTACAGGGTTGTTCTTGGTACGGCGCTGCAGCACCTGGATAGTGCGGCGGATCTCTTCGTCACGGCCGATCACCGGATCAAGCTTGCCGGACTCGGCCCGCTCGGTCATATCGACGCAGTACTTATCCAGCGCCTGGCGGGTTTCCTCGGCGTTGGGATCGGTCACTGCTTCACCGCCGCGGACATTCTCGATAGCCGCCTGCAGCGACTCTCGGGTCACGCCGGATTCTTTCAGTACCTTGCTGGCATCGCCCTTGTCTTCCAGCATTGCCAGCAGCACCAGCTCGCTGGCAACGAACTGGTCACCGCGCTTCTGCGCCAGCTTGTCGGTGAGGTTGAACAGGCGCGCCATGTTCTGGGACAGGCGGATCTCGCCATCTGGGCTGGAGACCACCGGCAGGCGGTCGATCGCCTCGCCCACCTTACGTGCCAGCGCACCGGTCTCGGCGCCAGCCTGCTTCAGTAGCGGACGTACGGAACCACCGCGCTGCTCAAGAAAGGCAGCCAGCAGGTGGATAGGTTCAATCATGTTGTGGTCTTTGCCGATCGCCAGTGACTGGGCATCGGCCAGGGCTTCCTGGAGTTTGGAAGTGAATTTATCGGGACGCATAGAATCTCCTTCTGAAACCATCTGCGCCGGAGGACTCCGGTGTTTCTGTTACCTCATTAAATGAGGGTGTTTTTTCCGGGTTCAAGAGTCTGACGATCAAAAATTAGACAGCACTTATATAAAGAATCGAGAACACACCCACACACCGCGCTAAACTTGGGACTAAGTTTAGACCAGCAAGGAGTCCGCAATGAGTCAGGCGATTCACCCGTTTCATCTGGCGTTTCCGGTACGGGATCTGGAGCAAGCTCGACGTTTCTACGGCGAGGTTTTGGGCTGTAGCGAGGGTCGCTGCGCGCCGGGGAAATGGTGCGATTTCAATTTCTACGGCCACCAGATCGTTGCCCACGTGGCGCCGGAGGAGTGTGGCTGCGAGGCATTGAGCAATGTGGATAACCATAAGGTGCCTGCCAAGCACTTCGGCATCGTGCTGCCGATGGATGAATGGCAGGCGCTGGCGGACCGTCTGGTGGCCGCGGGCACAAAGTTCGTCATCGAACCCTATATCCGCTTCAAGGGAGAAGTGGGCGAACAGGCCACAATGTTCTTCCTCGATCCCTCCGACAACGCCATCGAGATCAAGGCGTTCAAGCACATCGAGTCGCTGTTCGCCAAGTAAGGTGGGAAAAGCAGATTTAACCCTTGATATACCAGCCCCAGGGGCCGCCGTGATAGCTGGTGATCTGCTTGGTTTCAAGGTACGCCTCGAAGCCCCAGCGACCCAGCTCGCGGCCGATCCCGGAGCGCTTGTAGCCGCCCCAGGGCACCTCGATAAAAGTAGGCTGTGAACAGTTGATCCAGACGATACCGGCGCGCAGCCCTTCCGCCACCCGGTCGCAGCGTTCCAGGTCCTTCGACATCACCGCCGCACCCAGGCCGAACTCACTGTCGTTAGCTTCGCGCAGCGCTTCCTCTTCGCTGTCGAAGGGGTTGATGCAGACCACCGGGCCGAAGATCTCCTCTTTCCAGATGAAACTGTCGGTGGGAACATCGGCAAAAATTGTCGGTTCGATGTAGTAGCCCTCAGACGGGTACTCCGGCACTTTCCCGCCATAAACCAAACGAGCATCGCTGGCTTTGCCCTTTTCGATGGCATCGAGGATCTTACGATGCTGCGCCTCGTTGACGATGGCGCCCAGCAGCACATCCTCGTCCATGCCGTAGCCGATCTTCAGCTTGGCGCACTCTTCGGACAACCGCGCCAGCAAGGGTTCGTACATATCCCGCTCCACCAGAACCCGCGATGTGGCCGAGCAGACTTCGCCCTGGTTCCAGAAGATGCCGAACATGATCCACTCCACCGCCGCTTCCAGATCGCTGTCGGCAAAGACAATAAACGGCGACTTGCCACCCAGCTCCAGGGAAATGGTTTTCACATCCTGGGCGGCGGCCTGCATGATTTTGCTGCCGGTGGGCACCGAGCCGGTAAAAGCGACTTTATCCACCAGCGGATGTTCGCTCAACGGCGCGCCTACCTCAGGACCAAAGCCGGTAAGTATATTCAGGGCACCGGCCGGCAGGCCCGCCGCCTCGGCGATTTCGCCATACACCAGCGCCGTCATCGGCGTGACTTCCGAGGGTTTGAGCACCACCGTGCAACCGGCCGCCAGCGCCGGCGCGACCTTCCAGGCCGCCATCAGCATCGGGAAGTTCCAGGGCACGATGGCGCCGACCACACCCAGCGGCTCCTTGCGCACCCGGGAACTGAAGTTGTCATCGCCCACTGTCACCGGCTGACTCTGCTCAGAGGCGAAGCCCTCCGCCGTATCGGCGTAATACTCGAAACAGCCGGCCACATCCTCGATATCCCAGCGCGCCTCCGGCAGCGGCTTGCCGTTATCGCGCACTTCCAGCTCGGCCAGCTCATCGATCCGCTCATTAATCAGAGCCGCCATCTTGCGGAGCACCGCACCACGCTCGGCAAAACTCAGCCTTGGCCAGGGGCCCTCATCAAACGCTTTGCGTGCCGCCTTGACCGCCAGATCCACATCCGCCGCACCGGCCCGGGCCACCTCGGCAAAAGGCTTGCCGTTACCCGGATCGATCACCTCAAACGTCTCGCCACTGGCCGGCGCCACCCACTGACCATCGATAAAGAGCCGAGCTGTCATTCAAGCCTCCTGGACTGTCCGTTTACGATCATTTCAATCTACGTGGAAGGCGGAGAAACATAAACCCTGAGGAGAATTTTTATTTCCTGTTACTAAATGCTCTTGGCAGACATAAAAATTTAAACAACTCTCTATTGAGGTAAAACAAGCGCTTACATAAAACGTCATCGCCCCTTAGCCTTTCTGTCATAAGCGGCTGCTACTTAGTCCTGCGTCAAAGCACTCCCGCTTCCAAGTATTCAGGACAGAACAATGACTCAGAACGATCGCTATAACGAAGATCATCCGGAGATCGAACAGACTCAGTTCGACAGCATCGTGCAGAAAGCAATGAGCCGTCGCGGTTTCATGCAGGGCAGCAGCCTGACCGCCATGGGCCTGTTCCTGGCCGCCAATCCGCTGGCAAAAGCGGTGGCTGACGCAACTCCCGCGCCCCTGCTGGGCTTCACAGCAGTACCGACCAGCACGGCGGATACCTTTGTTGTCCCGGAAGGTTACATTGCCGAGCCGATGATCTCCTGGGGTGATCCCCTGCTGCGCGGTGCAGCTGCATTCAACCCGTCCGGCAAACAGGGCTCTCACGCCCAGGAAGGCCAGTTTGGTGATAACACCGACGGCATGAGCTTCTTCCCGCTGAATGACCGCGGCGACCGGGGGCTACTGGCGGTTAACAACGAGTACACCAATAACGAGTTCCTGTTCGAACACGGCGCGGAACAGCCGCTCACAGCCGATGAAGTGCGCAAGTCCCAGGCTGCTCACGGTGTGTCCATCTTCGAGGTACGCCGGAATGCCAAGGGTATCTGGCGCTATGTTCGCCTGTCCGATTACAACCGTCGTATCACCGCTTATACACCGATGGAGCTGACCGGCCCGGTTGCCGGCGACGACCTGGTCAAAACAGAAGCGGATTCCTCCGGCCGCAGGGTGCTCGGCACCTGTAACAACTGCGCCAACGGCCAGACGCCCTGGGGTACCTACCTGACCTGCGAAGAGAACTTCAACGGTTACTTCAGCTCCAGCGACGACACTCTTGAGCTGACCGAGCGTGAAGCTCATTACGGCCTGGGCCTGAGCGACTGGGGTTACCAGTGGGGCTCTCAGGACGACCGTTTCGACCTGTCCAAGCAGCGCAACGAACCGAACCGTTTCGGCTGGATCGTCGAGATCGACCCGATGGATCCGACCTCCACGCCGAAAAAGCGCACCGCCATGGGCCGCTTCAAGCATGAAAACGCTGCCGTTGTCATCGACGAAAGCGGTCATGTGGTCGTCTACATGGGCGATGACGAGCGCGGCGAACATATCTACAAGTTTGTTTCCCGCGGCAAGTACAACCCGGACAGCACCAGTTCCAACTCTGACCTGCTTGAAGACGGTACCCTGTATGTCGCCCGCTTCAACGATGACCTGAACGGCAACGGTACCGGTGAGTGGATTGAGTTGAGCTACGGCAAGAACGGCCTGAACGCAGCCAACGGCTTCAACAGCCAGGCAGAAGTACTGGTTTACGCACGTGCTGCTGCCGACGTGGTCGGCGCTACCACCATGGACCGTCCGGAATGGATCGCCGTGCACCCGAATGGCCAGGACACCTACTGCACCCTGACCAACAACTCCCGTCGTGGCACCAATGACGCACAGCCGCTCAACGATGCCAACCCGCGTCCGGTCAACAATTACGGCCATATCATCCACTGGTGGCCGAACAACGGAGACCACACGGCTACAGGTTTCGAATGGAACTTCTTCGTGGCCGCAGGTAACCCGACCGTTGCACTGACCGACGAAAACTTTGCTTATAATGGCAGCAGCAACATCAATGCGGACAACATGTTCAACAGCCCGGATGGCCTGGGCTTTGATGCCGCTGGTCGCCTCTGGATTCAGACCGACGGCAACTTCTCCAACGCGGGCATTTACGAAGGACAGGGCAACAACCAGATGCTCTGTGGCGACCCGAGCACCGGCGAGATCCGCCGCTTCGCTACCGGCCCGGTCGGCTGCGAGATCACCGGTCTGAGCTTCGCACCTGACTACCGCACGGTCTTCATCGGTGTCCAGCACCCGACCGCGCATTTCCCGACGGGTGGCAATAGCAAACCGCGCTCCACCATCATGGCGGTGCGTCGCAAGGATGGCGGCGTTATCGGCAGCTAAGCGGTAACTCCTGCGTCAAACAGCCCGGTACTGCCCCACGCAGATACCGGGTTTTTTATGTCGCTTTCTTATTGGTGTCATAAACCGCTGATAAAAAATGCGCATCTGTTTTCGGGTAGCTAATCAGAAAGGAATTGAACATGAGCCATCACGACATGCTTGAGGATGAAGATCGTATCGAGCTGGAGCACAGCGATTTTGACCGCATGGTACAGAAAGGCCTGAACCGTCGTGGCTTCCTCAAAGGTAGCGCCACTGCAATGAGTCTTTTCCTGGCAGCGTCCCCGCTGGCCAAGGCCGTTGCTGCCGCTACCGAGAGCAAAATGATCGGCTTTAACGCGGTACCGGCCAGTACTGCAGACACCTTCGTGGTACCTGCTGGCTACGTGGCCGAGCCGCTGATCTCCTGGGGCGATCCGATTCTGGCGGGCGCACCGGAGTTCGACGAATCCGGCATGCAGGATGCCAACGCCCAGGCTGGCCAGTTCGGTGACAACACCGATGGCATGAGCCTGTTCCCGCTGAGCGCTGATCACGCGGTGCTGGCGGTGAACAACGAATACACCAACTACGAATACCTGTTCGCGCATCAGGGCAAACAGGCACTGACCGCTGATGAAGTAAAGAAGTCACAGGCCGCTCATGGTGTCTCCATTTTCGAGATCAAGCGTAACGCTAAAGGCCAGTGGCAGGTGCAAAAAGGCGCGCAGCTGAACCGCCGCATCACCGCCTACACACCGATGGAACTGACCGGTCCGGCGGCCGGCCACGAGCTGCTGAAAACCGCTGCCGACAGCACCGGACGCAAGGCGCTGGGTACGTTCAACAACTGCGCTAACGGCCAGACCCCCTGGGGCACTTACCTGACCTGTGAAGAGAATTTCCACGGCTACTTCGGTGCCACCGGTGCAATTGACCTGCCGGCTCGTGAAAAACGCTACGGTCTGAAGGAAAAAAGCAGCTACCAGTGGTTTACCCAGGACGAGCGCTTCGACCTGTCCAAGCACCCGAACGAACCTCACCGTTTCGGCTGGGTCGTCGAAATCGATCCGATGGACCCGACCTCCACACCGAAGAAGCGCACCGCACTGGGCCGTTTCAAGCATGAGAACGCTGCCGTCACCGTCGACAACAGCGGCCATGTAGTGGTCTACCTCGGTGACGACGAGCGTGGCGAGCATCTGTACAAGTTCGTCTCCAGGAACACCTACAACCCGGACAACCAGGCAGCCAACCGTGATCTGCTCGAAGATGGCACCCTGTACGTGGCGAAATTCAACGCCGCCGATGGTGAACTGAAAGGCCAGGGTGAATGGCTGGAACTGAGCCACGGCAAGAACGGCCTGAGCGCCGAAAACGGCTTCAACAGCCAGGCTGAAGTGATGATCTTCGCCCGTGAGGCTGCCACCCAGGTAGGCGCTACCACCATGGACCGCCCGGAGTGGGTTGCGGTACACCCGGACGGCAACACCGTCTTCTGCACCCTGACCAACAACAAGAACCGCGGCGTCGAAGGCAAGCATCAGCCGGTGGGCGGCCCGAACCCGCGTGCCAAGAACAACTACGGCCAGATCGTCCGCTGGTGGCCGCGCGGTGGTGACCATACCGGTGCCCGCTTTGACTGGGATCTGTTCGCAATCGCCGGCAACCCCACCGTCGCTGAAGGCCTGTACCAGGGCAGCAGCAACATCAACGCCGACAACATGTTCAACAGCCCGGATGGCCTCGGCTTCGACGATGCCGGCCGCATGTGGATCCAGACCGACGGCAAGTACTCCAACGAAGGCGAATTCGCCGGTATGGGTAACAACCAGATGCTCTGCGCCGACCCACAGAGCGGCGAGATCCGCCGCTTCGCAACCGGCCCGATCGCCTGCGAGATCACCGGCCTGGCGTTCTCTCCAGATCAGCGCTGTGTGTTCATCGGCGTGCAGCACCCGGGTGAAGACCTGGCACCGTCTCACTTCCCGGCCGGCGGCAACAGCAAGCCGCGCTCAACCATCATGGTTGTGCGTCGCCAGGACGGCGGCGTTATCGGCGCCTGAACCTAGAAGATAGAGGTCAAGGCGCGTAACGGGACCACTACGCGCCGCACAGGACGTGCACTACACAGGGATGTCCTTTTTCAGGGCCCGCCTCCGCAAGGAGTGCGGGCTTTTTTTCATCTCCGGGCATCGCTCCTGACAGCCGCAGGGCCAGCCCCTAGTCCCACTCCAGAATCACCTTGCCAGCCTCGCCCGAGCGCATGACATCAAACCCCTGCTGGAACTCCTCGATCGGAAAACGGTGGGTGATGATCGGCGTCAGATTCAGGCCCGACTGGATCACCGAGGCCATCTTGTACCAGGTCTCGAACATTTCGCGGCCGTAGATCCCCTTGATGATCAGCCCCTTGAAGATCACTTGGGTCCAGTCGATCGCCATCTCGCCGGTGGGGATACCAAGCATCGCCACCTTGCCGCCATGGTTCATGGTCTCCAGCAGGCTGCGAAACGCCGACTCCGCGCCGGACATCTCAAGCCCAACATCGAAGCCTTCACTCATCTCCAGCTCAGCCATCTTATCTGTCAGCGACTGCTCGGCCACGTTGACGGTGTGGATAACGCCCATGCGCCGCCCCAGCGCCAGCCGGTAGGGATTCACGTCGGTCAGCACCACATGACGGGCGCCCACATGGCGTGCAATGGCAGCCGCCATAATGCCGATGGGTCCCGCCCCGGTGATCAACACGTCTTCACCGACCAGGTCGAACGACAGCGCCGTGTGCAGTGCGTTGCCGTAGGGGTCGAAGATCGATGCCAGATCGTCCGAGATATTCTCCGGTATCCGAAACGCATTGATCGCCGGAATCACCAGGTACTCGGCAAACGCCCCGGGTCGGTTGACGCCGACACCGACGGCGTTGCGGCACAGGTGGCGCCGACCAGCTCTACAGTTGCGGCAGTGACCACAGGTGATATGCCCCTCACCGGAGACCCGGTCTCCGACGCTGAACCCTTCCACTTCGGAACCGATATCGACCACCTCACCGACATATTCATGACCCACCGTCATCCCCAGCGGGATGGTCTGCTGCGCCCACTCATCCCAGTTGTAGATATGCACGTCGGTGCCGCAGATCGCCGTTTTGTGGATCTTGATCAGCAGGTCGTTGTGACCCAGCTTCGGCCGCTGCGTGGTGTGCAGCCAGATCCCCTCTTTTGGGTGGAGCTTTGCCAATGCACGCATCAGATCCTCCCTTCAGATAATGCCCAGCTCTCGACCTATACGGCCGAACGCTTCCACCGCACGTTCCAGCTGAACAAGGGTGTGTGCGGCGGACATCTGGGTGCGTATACGCGCCTGCCCCATAGGCACCACCGGGTAGGAAAAGCCGATTACATAAATATCTTCGGCCAGCAACCGCTCGGCCATCTGTCCCGCCAGCGTAGCATCGCCGATCATTACCGGGATAATCGGATGCTGCCCGGGCACCAGCGTAAAACCGGCACTTTGCATTTCGTGACGGAAATAGGCGCTGTTTTCAGCCAGACGCTCGCGCAGCTCGGTGCCATGCTTTTCCACCAGTTCCAGTGAGGCCAGGGTTGCCTGGACGATGGGCGGAGCGAGAGAGTTGGAGAACAGATAGGGGCGCGAACGCTGCCGCAGCCAGTCGATGATCTCGCGCCGCGCCGCCGTATAGCCCCCGGAAGCGCCACCCAGCGCCTTACCGAACGTGCCGGTGAGTATATCGACCCGATCCATCACGCCGTGAAACTCCGGCGTGCCCCGCCCCTGCTCACCGACAAAACCCACGGCGTGGGAGTCATCCACCATCACCATGGCGTCGTAGCGTTCGGCCAGATCGCAAATCGCCGGCAGGTTGGCGATGGAGCCATCCATGGAAAACACACCATCGGTGGCGATCAGTCGCATCCGGCACTCCTGCGTATCCTTCAACTGCTGCTCCAGTTCGGCCATATCGCTGTTGGCATAACGGCAGCGCCGCGCCTTGCTGAGCCGCACGCCATCGATGATGCTGGCGTGATTCAGCGCATCGCTGATCACCGCGTCCTCCTCGCCCAGCAGCGTCTCGAACAGACCGCCGTTGGCATCGAAACAGGAGGAGTAAAGAATCGCATCCTCCATACCGAGAAACCCGGCCAGGCGCGCTTCAAGCTGCTTGTGGATATCCTGGGTGCCGCAGATAAAGCGCACCGAAGCCATACCGAAGCCGTGCTGATCCAGGCCCTGTTTCGCCGCTTCGATTAACGCCGGATGGTCAGCCAGCCCAAGGTAGTTGTTGGCGCAGAAGTTGATGAGGGTATGCCCGTTCTCCAGGACAATATCCACCGACTGGGGCGAGGTGATCCGGCGCTCCTGCTTGTACAGCCCCTGCTGCCTGAGCTCGTCGCCCTGCTGTGCCAGCGTTGCCAAAAACTGATCAGGTGTCATAGCCCGACTCCCGCGTTTGCCTTTTCTTTCCCCTAAAGATAGTGGCTATTTCGGCGTCGGCGACTTTCTGCCCCCCTGCTGCATCTCCAACGAGCACAGCTCTGCTGAGAACAGGACCGCACACCTGAACCGGGACACTGAACTCCGCTGAGCCCGGTCAATAAACCGATAAAAACAGACAATACCAGTCATATATGAATTTCCATATATACATCAAGACATATACAATTAATCGTATGGATAACCGAACGGACAGGCCCGAATGAAACCCCGTGTGCTTTTTCTTTGTACCGCCAACTCGGCCCGCTCGCAGATCGCCGAGGCGCTGCTGCGGGATCAGGCAGGTGAGCGTTTCGATGTGTTCAGTGCCGGAACCGCGCCGGATGAGATCGCCCCCGGTGCACTGGAGGCGCTGCGCAGCTATGGTGTGGAACCGGTCGGGCTGGAATCCAAGGCGATAGACAGCTTCGCCGGCGAGCATTTCGACTACATCATCACCCTGTGCAGCAGGGCGCAGCAGGAGTGCCAGAACTGGCCGGGACACGGCGTGGTGATGAACTGGGATTACGACGATCCCCGCGAAAGCAAGGATCCCAAGGCGTATATCAAGACCCTGCAGGCGATCCAGCAGCGGATCAAGCTGTTTATCGAGGTCAACAGCAAGGCAGGCAGCACCCTCTCCACATCGCTGACCGCGGTGGATTTTTACAAGGCACTGGCGGACGAAGTCCGTCTCACCAGCCTGCTGCTGATTCTGCAAAACGGCGAGCTATGCGTCTGTGAGCTGACCGCCGCACTGGAACAGTCCCAGCCCAAAATCTCCCGCCACCTGGCACAGCTGCGTAAAAGCGGCCTGCTACTGGATCGGCGCCAGGGGCAGTGGGTGTTTTACCGGCTGCACCCGCTACTCAATGACTGGATGCTGAGGGTGTTGCAGGAAACCTCAGAGCACAGCCCTGAGCTGCTGAAAGACGCAACAGTGCGGCTGGAACAGATGGCCGACAGGCCCTCTACCGGCGGCAGCGCGTGCACTTACACGACCAAGGCAGGTTGAAATGAACAATCACGAACTACCCAACCTACGCAGCGACGTCTTTAAGGTGCCTGAACCCAGCGATAACGCTGAACAGCCCCGCATCCTGCTGCTTTACGGCTCGCTCAGGGAGCGCTCGTTCAGCCGCCTGGTCAGCGAAGAGTCCGCCCGTCTGCTGCAGGCGATGGGCGCCCAGACGAGGACCTTCAACCCCAGTGGCCTGCCGCTGCCGGATGATGCGGATTCCAGCCACCCGAAGGTGCAGGAGTTGAGAGAGCTGGTGCAGTGGTGCGATGGCATGGTCTGGTGCTCGCCGGAGCGGCACGGCGCGATGACATCGATCATGAAGGCGCAGATCGACTGGATTCCGCTCAGCATTGGCGCGGTGCGCCCGACCCAGGGCAAGACCCTGGCGGTGATGCAAGTCAGCGGCGGCTCGCAGAGTTTCAACGCCGTTAACCAGCTGCGCATTCTCGGCCGCTGGATGCGCCTGCTCACGATCCCGAACCAGTCATCGGTACCCAAGGCGTTCATGGAGTTTGACGATAACGACCGTATGAAGCCCTCGCCCTACTACAACCGCATCGTTGATGTGATGGAGGAACTGGTCAAATTCACTCTGCTGACCAGAGACCGGAAAGCCTACCTGACCGACCGTTATTCCGAGCGTGTAGAAACAGCAGACGAACTTTCAAAACGGGTTAACCAGCGCTCGATATAAGGCTTGATCTAACGACGCTTTATCGAGGCATTTACCAAGGAAGCAAGAGCATGGGCATTTTTGAGCGCTATCTCACCCTCTGGGTCGGACTGTCGATCCTCGCCGGCGTGCTGCTCGGCAACCTGGCGCCGGGCCTGTTCGCCAGCGTGGCCGGACTGGAGTTCGCCCATGTGAACCTGGTGGTGGCGCTGTTTATCTGGGTAATGATCTACCCGATGATGGTGCAGATCGACTTCAGGGCCGTGAAGGATGTGGGCAAGCGACCCAAGGGGCTGATACTGACACTGGTGATCAACTGGCTGATCAAGCCGTTCACCATGGCGCTGCTGGGCTGGCTGTTCTTCCGCGTGCTGTTTGCCGACTGGGTCGACCCACAAAGCGCCAGCGAATATATCGCCGGCATGATCCTGCTCGGCGTGGCGCCCTGTACCGCCATGGTGTTCGTCTGGAGTCAGCTGACCAAGGGCGATCCGAACTACACCCTGGTACAGGTCTCGATCAACGACATCATCATGGTGTTTGCCTTTGCGCCTATCGCCGCCTTCCTGCTCGGTGTCAGCGATATCCAGGTGCCCTGGCAGACCCTGCTGCTGTCGGTGGTGCTCTATGTGGTGCTGCCGCTGGCCGCCGGTATCTGGACCCGTCACCGGCTGGAACGGGGCGGTAATGGTGAGCGCGTTGAAGCTTTTACCCATCGACTCAAGCCCTGGTCGATCCTGGGTCTGCTGGCCACCGTGGTGCTGCTGTTTGGCTTCCAGGCCAACACCATTCTGAGCCAGCCGCAGACCATTGTTCTGATCGCCATCCCGCTGCTGATCCAGACCTACGGTATCTTTGCCCTGGCCTACGGCGCCGCCCGCTGGTTGAAACTACCGCACAATATCGCCGCGCCAGCCTGCATGATCGGCACCTCCAATTTTTTCGAGCTGGCCGTGGCCGTAGCGATTTCACTGTTCGGTCTGCACTCCGGTGCGGCGCTGGCCACCGTGGTTGGTGTATTAGTTGAGGTACCGGTGATGCTGTCACTGGTGGCCTTCGCCAACCGTACTCAACAGTGGTTTAAGGATTAGGGTTCGGGAGATAGGACATGTTTGAGATCTTCACCCGCCTGGCCGACTGGCTGGTTTACCAGTTGATGGGACTGTCACCCGATACCAAGCTCGGTGACGCACTGCACTTTTTTGTCGAGGACGTCAGCAAGATTTACGTCCTGCTGGTGGTGATGATTTATGTGATTGCCCTGGCCCGCGCCTCGCTCAATGTGGAGCGGGTCCGCGATTTTCTCGCCGGCCGTCATCGCGGCATCGGCTACATGCTGGGTTCGGGTTTCGGCGCCATCACGCCGTTCTGCTCCTGCTCCAGTATCCCGGTGTTTCTCGGCTTTACCTCCGCCGGCATTCCGGTGGGCATCACCATGGCATTTCTGCTCACTTCGCCGCTGATCAACGAGGTGGCGGTACTGCTGCTGATGAGCCTGCTGGGCTGGAAGTTCACTCTGCTCTACGTGGTCGTTGGCATGGGCGTGGGCATCCTCGGCGGCGTATTTCTTGACCAGATCCGCGCCGAGCGCTGGCTGCAATCTTTCGCGCAGAAGGCGCTTGAAAGAGGCCGTCAGAACTCCTCACAACAACAGCCAGTTCAAAGCGGCCCGGTTGAAAAGCTCAGCTTCGCGGAGCGTCACCAGTTTGCCAAAGGCGAAACCGGCGAGATCTTCGGCCGCGTCTGGAAGTGGGTAATTATCGGTGTCGGCCTAGGCGCCGCGCTGCACGGTTTCGTGCCGGACGGCTGGATCGAATCCCACCTGGGCGATGGCCAGTGGTGGTCAGTACCGGCAGCGGTGGCGCTGGGCATTCCGCTCTACTCCAACGCCACCGGCGTGATTCCGGTGATGGAGAGCCTGATCGTCAACGGCCTGCCAATCGGCACAACACTGGCGTTCTGTATGAGCACCGTGGCGGCCAGTTTCCCGGAATTCATTTTGTTAAAGCAGGTGATGCAGTGGCGCCTGCTGGCGATTCTGTTCGCGGTACTGCTGGCGGCATTCACGCTGGTGGGCTGGATTTTCAATCTGCTGACGCCCTTTGTCTGAGCGCCAACAGCAACTAACTGAGGGTTAAGAACATGAAACAGGTCAAAGTACTGGGCAGCGGCTGCAGCAAATGCATCAAGACCGCAGAGATCATCGCCAAGGTGGCTGCCGAAGTCGGCGCCGAGGTGGAGGTCATTAAAGAGACAGATCCGGAAGCGATCATGAACTACGGCGTGATGAGCACACCTGCCGTCGTCATCGATGACCAGGTTGTCCACAGCGGGAGTATTCCCAGCCAAGACGCCATTCGCGGATGGCTGAAGAAATAAAAAGTCAGGACACCATTCGCGGATGGTTGAGCTGATAAAAAGCAGTCCTGATTAAACAACAGCGTTAAAAAAGAGTATCTGTAATGGCAAAGATCAAGATCGGTATCAACGGGTTCGGGCGGATGGGGCGGCTCAGTTTCCGAGCCGGCTGGGAACAGTCTGACATCGAGTTCGTCCATATCAACGACCCGGCCGGCGATGCCGCCACCCTGGCGCACCTGCTCAATTTCGACTCGGTGCACGGTCGCTGGAACCATGAGGCCAGCACCGAGGGCGACCGTATTCTGATCGATGGTCAGGCAATCACGACCAGCCGCAATAAAAGCATCGACGATACCGACTGGTCCGGCTGTGACCTGGTGATCGAGGCCTCCGGCAAGATGAACAAAAAGGCGCTGCTGCAGGCCTACCTGGATCAGGGCGTAAAGCGCGTCGTCGTCACCGCACCGGTCAAGGAGGAAGGCGTCCTTAATATGGTGATGGGCGTTAACGACGACCTGTACGACCCGGCGCTGCATCCGATCGTCACCGCTGCGTCCTGCACCACCAACTGCCTGGCACCGGTGGTGAAGGTGATCCACGAAGCCCTCGGCATCCAGCACGGTTCGATGACCACGATTCACGACATCACCAACACCCAGACGATCCTCGACGCGCCGCACAAGGATCTGCGCCGGGCCCGGGCCTGCGGTATGAGCCTGATTCCGACCACCACAGGCTCGGCCACCGCGATCACGCACATTTTCCCGGAGCTCAAGGGCAAGCTGAACGGTCATGCCATTCGTGTGCCGCTGGCCAACGCCTCGATCACCGACTGTGTGTTCGAGGTTGCCCGCGAGACCAGCGCCGAGGAAGTGAATGCGCTGTTCAAGGCCGCATCGGAAGATGAGCTTAACGGCATTCTCGGCTATGAGGAGCGCCCGCTGGTCTCCATCGATTACAAGACCGATCCGCGCTCCAGCATTATCGATGCACTGTCGACGATGGTGGTGGATGGCACCCAGGTGAAGATCTACGCCTGGTACGACAATGAATGGGGCTACGCCAACCGTACGGCGGAACTGGCGTTGAAGGTGGGACGCCTCGACCTATGCTGAGCCAGCTCTCCCCGGCGATTCGCCAGTACCTGGTCGTCACCGGTAATTACTGGGCGTTCACGCTCACCGATGGCGCCCTGCGGATGCTGGTGGTGCTGCATTTCCACGCGCTGGGCTATTCACCGCTGGAGATCGCGCTGCTGTTCCTGTTCTACGAAATCTTCGGCGTCATCACCAACCTGGTGGGCGGCTGGCTCGGCGCGCACCTGGGCCTTAACCGGACCATGAACATCGGCCTGGGGCTGCAGATCGTCGCCCTGGCGATGCTGCTGGTACCGGCGGCAATGCTCAGCGTACCCTGGGTGATGGCAGCCCAGGCGCTCTCCGGCATAGCCAAGGACCTGAACAAGATGAGCGCGAAAAGCTCCATCAAACTGCTGGTTCCCGCCGATGCCCAGGGGGCGCTGTACAAATTGGTCGCGCTGCTCACCGGATCGAAGAACGCACTCAAGGGTGTGGGCTTTTTCCTCGGTGGCGCTTTGCTGATGGCACTGGGCTTTGCCGGTGCGATCGCTGCCATGGCAGGGGCGCTGACGCTGGTCTGGCTGGCCAGTCTTGTGCTGCTGAAGAAAGACCTGGGCAAGGCGAAATCCAAGCCCAAATTCCGCGATATTTTCTCCAAAAGCCGGGCGATCAATATTCTCTCGGCCGCGCGCCTGTGCCTGTTCGGCGCTCGCGACGTATGGTTCGTGGTCGCCCTGCCGGTGTTTCTGTCGCAGACCCTGGGCTGGGATCACTGGCAGACCGGCGGCTTTCTCGCCCTCTGGGTGATCGGTTATGGTCTGGTACAGGCACTGGCACCGAGGATCACCGGCAGGGCCAGCGGCCGGGTGCCGGATGGCCGCACGGCACTCACCTGGGCCACTCTGCTCTCCGCCGTGCCGGTGCTGATTGCACTGGGCCTTGGCACCACTTTCGACCCGGCCGTTCTGCTGATTGCTGGATTGCTGCTGTTCGGCGTGCTGTTCGCGATCAACTCCTCGCTGCACAGCTACCTGATTGTCAGCCTTGCGCGGGCCGATGGTGTCTCACTGGATGTGGGCTTCTACTACATGGCCAACGCGATGGGACGACTGCTGGGTACCCTGCTTTCCGGCTGGGTATTCCAGGCCGCAGGGCTGGGTGCCAGCGGTCTGGCTGCCTGCCTCTGGATCTCGGCGGCTCTGTTACTGCTCACTGCCTTGATTTCACTGGCCCTGCCCCAAGCCTCTGACTAAGCGCAAACTTTTGCGTAACGGACATTGGCACAACTGGCATTCCCCCGGTGCTGACATATCCTTGAGGTAGAAATACCGCCACCGCGCCACGGCAAAGCCAGTGGCGCGGGGCGAGTCTCAGGATCCTGTGAAGGAGGCAAGCATGCAGATCGATACGTTTCGCGACATCATCCACTGGACGCGAGGCTACCACCAGCAGTTATCCGAATGGCTGCGTAACAGCAGTGAATCCCAGCAAGATGAAAGGGCCCGGATGCTGCTTGATTACCTGGCGGACCATGAGGCCAAGCTATCCCGGGCGATCACCGCGTTTGAGGCAACAGATAACCTCAACGCCCTGGATACCTGGGTAATGGAGTTCCTCAACAAGGAACCCTTACTGCCTTCAACAAACCTGGATGCTCCCTTTGCCGAAATGACCGCGGAACAGATCATTTCCAAGGTTGAGGAAGAGCACAACCAGATTGTCGAGCTATACAAGTTCCTGGTCAGTCGGGCCAGTGCCACACCGGCCGCCGACCTGCTTGAGGAGCTGGCCGACCTGGAAAAACATGAGGCGATGCGCCTGTCTCAGGCGTGGAATCGGCTCACCGATATTTAACAGCCTTTCCGACTGCTAACGGCGGGTTTGTCCGGTTTATTGAGCCAGGGCAGAGCCGCCGCTTTCTTTCCGGCGCCGGTTCACTGATCACCTATACTCAGTGCGTCTTTCGGTAGCAGAAGCGAAGGAGTCGACCATGGACAAAAAGAATACTTTCCGCCTGGCAGCACTGCTCTTCGGCGCCATCAGCCTTGGAGCTCTGGCTGCGGGTCCCGGCAGCGGGCCAAAAAATCCAGGCCAGGGTATGGGCCAGGGAATGGGTTCAGGGCAGCAAAGTCAGATGCAGCAGGGCCAGATGCAACAAGGCGGAGGCCGTTACGGCGATTTTGACCGGATGAACCGGTTGATGGAGCAGATGCACCGTACCGATGATCCACAGAGCCATTACGAACTGATGCGCCAGCACTGGCGTGAAATGGAGCGCTCGATGGAACAGCTCGGGCGTGAACCTTCAATGGACCTGCCCCGCGATCGATTGCGTGACCGTGACCGGACCATGGAGCAGCTGCGTGATCAGATGCGCCTGCATCAGGAAGAGTTCGATCGCCTGGAATATCGTCGTGGCATGATGCGTTAAGGCCAACACGGGCTATACTTGGGTTAGTCGGCGGTTGCAAAGCTCACCCGGCTTCGGGGTCCCCAGGCGATACTGAGGGGAACAGCAGCAACCGCCACTTCTATTTCTATCCTTCGTCCTCTTTTCCTGTCTCTGCCTGCATACTGAACGGCTCCCGCAGCCAGAGTTTTTGTCAGTGAAAATCCCGTGAGCGGGTCTGCAGCCCTTCCCACTCGGCGCTGATATCGGTCAGCCGGCCGGCTATCACATGGATCAGGCTGCCCTCCCTTTCAAGAATGCCATCCACCTGCAGAATACGACTGCCGAGCAGCGCCTTGCGCTGGGCCCGGGCGGTGGCCTGCCAGACCACCAGGTTGATCTGGCCAAACTCATCCTCCAGGGTGACAAAGGTGATGCCGGTGGCGGTGCCCGGGCGCTGCCGGTTGGTCACAAGGCCCGCCACCCGCACCGGACGCCCGGATTCGACGCCATCCAGCCGGTTGGACGCTACCACCCGCGGCAGTCGTCCCTGCTCACGCAGCAGCGCCATGGGGTGGCGGCCAAGGGTCAGACCGAGATGCCGGTAGTCCGCTTCCATCTCGGCGCATTCATCCGGGGCAGGCATCTGTACCACCGGCTCATAGGCAGTACTGGTATCGGTTTCCGCCGGCACATCACCCAGCGCCAGCTCGATCTCCTCACGCAGCAGTTCCCAGCGCGCCTGATGCCGATGTCCAGCCACCGTCGCCAGCGCGTTGGCCGCCGCCAACGCATCCTGATCGCCACGGCTGAGCCTTGCCCGGCTGCGCAGATCCGACACCGACGCAAAGCCGCCCGCCGGTCGCGCGGCTACCAGCCGTTCGGCCCCCTCCCGTGACAGGCCTTTGACCAGCCGCAATCCCAGCCTCAACACGCCCTGAGTACCTCTACGCGCTGCGCCCGCGTCATACTCCAGCGAACAGTCGTAACCGCTGGCGTTGATACAGACCGGCCGTACTTTGACACCGTGACCGATCGCATCCTGTACCAGCTGCGAAGGCGAGTAGAATCCCATGGGCTGGCTGTTAAGCAGCGCACAGCAAAACGCCGCCGGTTCGTGACACTTGAGCCAGGCAGACAGGTACGCCAGCAGCGCAAAACTGGCGGCGTGGGATTCGGGAAAACCGTACTCGCCAAAGCCTTCTATCTGGCGACAGATGCGCTCGGCAAACTCGGCCGTGTAGCCCCGCGCCGTCATCCCCTCACGCAGCTTCTGCTGGTACACCGCGATGGTACCGCTACGGCGCCAGGCCGCCATGGCCCGGCGCAGCTGGTCCGCCTCGCCGGCGCTGAACCCGGCAGCCACCATCGCCAGACGAATCACCTGCTCCTGGAAGATCGGTACACCCAGGGTGGGTGCCAGCACCTCACGTACCTCGTCGCTGGGATACTCCACGCTCTCTTTCCCCTGCCGGCGCAGCAGATAGGGGTGCACCATATCGCCCTGAATCGGTCCCGGCCGCACTATGGCCACCTGCACCACCAGGTCGTAATACTTCGCCGGCTTCAGCCTTGGCAGCATGTTCATCTGGGCACGGGACTCCACCTGGAACACCCCCATGGAATCAGCCTCGCTGAGCATGGCGTAAACCTGCCCATCCTCACGGGGAATATCCTGCATCCGCCAGGGCCGCTGATCACGTTCACCGAGCAGGTGCAGGGTCCGGCGCAGGGCACTGAGCATCCCCAGCGCCAGGATATCGATCTTCAGCAGGCCCAGGGCCTCCAGGTCATCCTTGTTCCACTGAATCAGGGTTCGGTCCTGCATGGCAGCGTTCTCCACCGGCACCAGCTGATGCAACGGGCCGGAGGACACCACAAAGCCGCCCACATGCTGGGAGAGATGGCGGGGAAAGTGCAGAATCTGCGGCACCAGCGCCAGCAGATGGCGGAACGGCAGCGCCGGATTTTTACCACCCAGTGCGCGTAGCTGCTCCAGCCAGGGCTGTTCGGTATCGCGCCGATCCAGCTGGCTGATCAGCCAGCCCAGGTAAGCCTCATCAAAGCCCAGCGCCCGCCCCACATCACGGATCGCGCTGCGGCTGCGGTAGCTGATCACGGCGGCGGCCAGCCCCGCCCGTTCGCGGCCGTAGCGCCGGTAGATATACTGGATCACCTCTTCACGACGCTGATGCTCGAAATCCACATCGATATCGGGCGGCTCGTTACGCTCCTTCGACAGGAAACGCTCGAATAGCAGGTTTACCTGGCGCGGGTCTACCTCGGTGATCCCCAGGCAGTAGCAGACCACCGAGTTGGCCGCCGAGCCTCGTCCCTGGCAGAGAATATCGTTCTCGCGGGCAAAGCGAACGATATCCTCAATGGTCAGAAAATAGGGCTCGTAGCGCAGCTCCTCGATCACCTTAAGTTCATGCTCGATCAGCTGGCGGACCTTCGCCGGCTCGCCCTGAGGAAAGCGACGCTTGACGCCAGCCTCGGTCAGATTCCGCAGATGCGACTGGGGAGTGAGGCCAGGCGGTACCAGCTCGGCGGGATATTCGTAACGCAGCTCATCCAGGGAAAAATCACACAGGGCGGCGATCTTCAGCGTCTGCTTGCGCAACGTCTGCGGATAAAGCTGCGCCAGCCTGGCCAGCGGTCGCAGGTGACGCTCGGCGTTAGCGCCCAGCTGCCAGCCCGCTTTCATCACTGTGGTCCTTAGCCGGATCGCCGTCAGCAGATCCTGCAGCGGCTGGCGCCCCGGCTCATGCATCCGCACATCGCCGGCACAGACCAGCGGCAGTTGATAGCTCTCCGCCTGCTCCAGTAAACGCTGGTAGCGCCAGCTGTCGTCGCTGTCGAGCAGACGTTCCAGCAGCAGCCAGCTGCGCTCATCGTGATGCCGCTGCAGCCACTGCAGATCACTCTCCAGCCGCGCTTCATCCGGCCCCGGCTGATACAGCAGCAGACAGCGATCCAGCCCGGTTTCAAAATCCTCCAGCGTCAGCGAGTACTCACCTTTTTTGGCCCGTCGCCTCCCCGTGGTAATCAGCGAGCAGAGCTGGGCATAGCCGGTACGGTCCCGCGCCAGCAGCACCAGCAGCCGGCCATCTAGACGAAACTCGCTGCCGATCAGCAGCTTGAGCCCCAGCTCCTTCGCCTCCTGATGGGCACGCACCACGCCAGCCACCGAACACTCGTCGGTCAGCGCCAGCGCCCGGTAGCCCAGCGATGAGGCCTGGGCGACCAGCTCCTCCGGATGGGACGCGCCACGTAGAAAACTGAAATTGGAGATCGCATGCAGCTCGGCATAACCGATCTCAGAATCTTCTCTGACCACCTGAATAGACCAATATACTGTTTATATATACAGTATATTGGCGCAAAAAAATGCCCGTCTCAAGTGCCCCATTGATGCTGGTTGCACGCAGGTCGAGCCTGGCTGTGAGGGCAGCGAACCGACCGAAGCGATGCCGCCACCACAACATGAATGTGGCCTGACTGACAGCCTGCCAGGGGCCCGGGTTCAACCAAACCAGCCGTGAATAAACCAGTCTCCGCTTGAGTCATTGAACACCCAACCGCAGCGTCCGTCGGGCCAACGGGCCACGTAGTAGTCACGCTGTACCGGCCCGTCCCACCAGCCGCTGCAGATCCGTTCCGGCCCGCGCAGCCAGTGAAGGGTGCGCTGCTCACCGGGTGATAGACGCCTGGGGGTGGCAAGCAGCCAGCCGGGCCGGGCCAGTCCGGTGGGAGGCCTCTCTCCCTTGCCTGTTTCTGTAGTGCAGGCACGTTCAGGCCGGTGATCGGCACACCAGCCCAGCGGCTGTACCGCATCCTTACCCAGGCGACTGCGCAACCGGCTGATCAGCTCCGCCGGGGTTGTCTGCGCCTGGGTCGGCGCAAACAGGTCGGCGTTATGCACCTGCTGTCCCTGGCCCTCCTCCGCATCCAGCTGCAGCGCCAGTACCGGCGCCCTGAGCTTTTCCCGCTCCAGCTGCAGGCGGCAGAGCTCCAGCCAGTGCGCCGCCGAGGCGGTGCCGCCGGCATGGCCGATTGTCAGCTGTTGTTCACCGCTGTCACGCTGAAATAGCGAGATATGCAGTTGTGCCACCTGCTGCTGGCGGATACGCAGAAATCCTTCCAGCGCCTCCAGCAGACGCCGCAACGGAAACAGCAGTCCCTGGCTGTGGATAATTTCAGCGGCCAGATCGACACGCTGACTGAAGCGTTCCGGCGCAATGAACGGCTCCGGCAGCGCCGCGCCCGGCTCGACGATTTTTTCCAGCTCCCGCAGCAACGACTGGCCAAAGCGCTGCGCCAGCTCGTTACGCGGCAGTCTGAGTAGATCCCCCAGGCTGCGCAATCCCACGCCCCGCAGCTGTTCGCCAGGCTTGGCCGGCAGCCCCAGTTGGTCAATGTTCAGTGCATGTAAGCGCGCCCACCAGCGCTCGCTGTCACTCTCAATACACGAGCCGACCCGGGCCAGCAGTTCCGCGCCCCTGGCGGTTTCACCCACCGCCAGCTGTGCGCTATAGCCGCTGCGCTGTATGCTGCTGTTGATCTGCTCAAGCAGCGCCTCCAGGCCACCGAAGTAATGCAGCATGCTGGCGATCTCCAGCAACAGGGACTGGGGCGGACAGAGACTGATGCGGGCACTGAAACCGCCGGCCCAGAGCGCCAGTTGTTCAAGGCTCTGGCGCAGCTGCTGTGCGCTTGTTTCCAGCAGCGTCAGCTCCGGGCTCAACGCCAGCGCAGTGGCCAGCGCCTGGCCGGCTTTGACACCCTGAGCCTCTGCCGCAGGATTAGCCAGCAGAATCCGCTGGCGGTTATCCAGCAACGCCTGCGGGGAGTCCTGCGGCAGAACATGCAGCTCCAGCGACAGCCAGGGAAAATGCAGACAGAGCCAGCGCATCTCAGAGTACCGCCGGCAGATCCAGCGATGCGGCGGGCAGAGGCCAGCCCGCACGACGTTTCAGCAGCGCAACCTCGGCACCGGCAGCGCCGGAGTCAAGGTGAAGACGGTAGGCCGCCGGAGAGGACTGGGCACGAACGCTGTCGGGTCTCAGGATTATCCCCAGCCCACCACCGGTCTGTGCCGCCAGTTGCAGTCGCCTTAACGCCGCTGTGGCTACCTGGGCATCAAGCCAGCCCAGTACCAGCGGCGCACAGCCGCTTTTCAGCGCCTGCTCGATCGCCCAGAGCCGCTCCTTGAGCGAGTGGGTACGCACCAGTTGCTGGGCTTCCGGCCGGATATCAGCCTGCAGCAATGCCAGCGCATAGGGTTGATGGGGCGGATCTATCCAGAACACCGGGCGCTCCGGTGCCGCGCGGCGCAGCAGCGGCCAGATCAGACGCAGCTCGCCACGCCCTTCGCCGGCATGCAGCAGTTCGATCAGTTGCCCTTTCAGCCAACCACCACCCAGACGGGCATCCAGCTCAGGGTAGCCGCTGGATTCCAGCGCCTGCGCCTGAATTCCGGCGTCCTGAGTGCCGCGCCATAGCTGTCCCTGCTCCATCAATTGAACCAGAGCCATCATCAACACCTCAAAATACTGTATATATACACAGTATTTTGGGACAAAAACGGCGGCTTCTCAAGCGGGTCGATAGATCGACAGCGACTCTCCGGCTTTACCTCTGATTGAGCTGCTGGCTCAGCCAGCTGTGAAACTGCTGAATCCCCTGAGTCCCGCTGCGGTAAGGCGGCACCAGAAAATAAAAGCCGTATCCACTGTGATAGCTGATCCCCAGCGGATTGACGACCTCACCGGCAGCCAGTGCAGCAGCCGCCATGAAATCCGGCACCAGGGCGATGCCCTGACGCTGCCGCGCGGCTTCCAACGACATGTAGAAATGTTCGAAACCGTGGTTATAACGTAGTTGAAGCTCGCGCGGCTCCTGACCGGTGACCTGCTCCAGGAACTGACGCCAGAGCTGAGGCCGGGTCGTGTGCTGCAACAGCGGATGCGCCAGCAGATCCATCGGTTTCTCTATCGCCGCCTCCCGCAGCAGGTCGGGATGAATCACCGCCAACAGCTCTTCCTCCCGCAGTAGCACGGAATGCTCATGGCTCAACGACAGCGGCAGACAGCGGATCGCCATATCCGCTTCGGAGTCGCGGAAATGGAACTCGCCATCGCCACTGAGCATCGTCAGATTCAGCTCAGGCATCGCCTGCCACAGGGCATCCAGCCGTGGAATCAGCCAGAGGTTGCTGAACGAAGGCGTCAGATTCAGTGTCAGCGAACTGGACTCATGAGCACGCTGCTGCAGGATGGCGGTGGCGGTCTGGATTTTTTCGATCGCCTGAGAAATAGCCGGCAGGTACAGGCGCCCCGCTTCGGTCAGTACCAGGCCTGAAGGCGCGCGATCAAACAGTGGCTGTTCCAGATACTGTTCCAACAGCTGGATCTGTTTACTGACCGCGCCCTGGGTTACACACAGTTCCCGGGCCGCGCGCGAAAAACTCAGCCGACGCGCCGCCACTTCGAAAGTGCGCAGGGCATTGAGTGGTGGTAATGAACCCGGCATGACCATACCCCCTGTGGAAAAGTCCGGATGTGATCCGGCAAGCCAGATATGCACACCCTATGAGTTTTATTCATACCTTCTGAGAATATATCGTTTGTTGCCCGATCGTAATCTACCTTTAATGCAACAAACGCAATAAATAGTCAGGTGCATCGTGACCCAGGTATTTCACCGCCACTGTCACTCCGATCTACCCTTCGCCAGCCACGGCGACGGCCCCTATATCTATGACCAGAACGGCAAGGCCTATCTCGACGCCAGCGGTGGCGCGGCGGTTTCCTGCCTCGGGCACAACCATGCGGGTATCAGGGCCGCCCTGCATGCGCAGATCGATCGGCTCGCCTACGCTCACAGCTCGTTCTTCACCACCGAGGTGGCAGAGAATCTGGCCAGCCGTCTGACAGACAGCGCGCCCGGATCGCTCAACCACGTCTACTTTGTCAGCGGCGGTTCTGAAGCGGTGGAATCAGCACTGAAACTCGCGCGCCAGTATTTTGTTGAGACCGGCGAGCCACAACGCACCCGTTTTATCGCCCGGCGCCAGAGCTACCACGGCAATACCCTGGGCGCCCTGGCCGTGGGCGGTAACGCCTGGCGCCGCGCGCCCTTTGCGCCCCTGTTGATACCCGCCGAACATATCGCCCCCTGTTACCCCTATCGCGACCAGCAGCCGGGCGAATCCCTCTACGATTACGGCCAGCGCGTTGCCAACGAACTGGAGCAACGGCTGCTCACCGTGGGCCCGGAAACGGTGATCGCCTTTATCGCAGAGCCGGTGGTCGGCGCCACTGCCGGAGCACTGGCGCCGGTGGAGGGCTATTACAAACGTATCCGCGAGATCTGCGACCGCTATGGCATTCTGCTGATTCTTGATGAGGTGATGTGCGGCATGGGCCGCACCGGAACCCTGTTCGCCCATGAGCAGGACGGCATCGAGGCGGATATCGTCACCATCGCCAAGGGCCTCGGCGCCGGTTATCAGCCGATCGGTGCCATGCTGGCCTCGGACCGGATCTACGACGCCATCGCCAGCGGCTCCGGCTTTTTCCAGCACGGCCACACCTACATGGCCCATGCCACGGCGATGGCAGGCTCCCTGGCGGTAATGGATGCGTTCGAGCAGGAGGGCATCCTGGCGCGCGTTACTCCCATGGGTGAAGCCCTGAATAACCGTCTGCAGGAGCGCTTTGGCGGGCACGCCCATGTGGGGGATATCCGCGGACGCGGCCTGTTCAGAGCGCTGGAACTGGTGCACAACCGGGACAACAAGCGTCCTTTCGATCCAGGCTCGAAACTGGACAAGCGGATCAAGGCCGAAGCGATGAAGCAGGGCCTGATGTGCTACCCAATGTCCGGTACCATCGATGGCCATCGCGGCCACCATATTCTGCTGGCACCGCCGTTTATCATCACCGAGACACAGCTCGACGAACTGACCGATAAGCTCTACCAGGCCGTAGACAAAATCACCGCCGAGGTACTGAGGGAGTATCCGGATGCGGGATGAACGCCTGATCATTGTGGCGCCCAACGGCGCCCGTCGAACTCACAGCGATCACCCGGCCCTGCCGGTCAGCCCCGAAGAGATCGCCGATACGGTGGCGGCCTGCGTCGAGGCCGGTGCCGCCATGGTGCACCTGCATGCACGCGATCAGCTGGGCGGACACTCCCTGGAGATCAGCGACAACGCGGCGGTGATGGAGGAGGTGCGCAGACGGGTGGGTGATCGCGTAGTGGTTCAGCTCACCACGGAAGCGGTGGGACGCTACCAACCCGCCCAGCAGATGGCGCTGATTCGAGCCCTGGAGCCGGAGGCCGCTTCTTTCGCTTTACGGGAGCTGATCCCGTCCCCCGAATATGAATCGGACTCAGGCAATTTTTTTCACTGGGTGGCCGAGCGCAATATCCTCGCCCAGTACATTCTCTATTCCGAGCAGGACCTGCGCTATTACCTGGATCTGCTCGAACGCGGCCTGCTACCGTCCCGGCGCCACCATCTGCTGTTCGTCCTAGGACGCTACTCGGCAAACCAGCAATCAACCCCTGAGGATCTTGCCCCCTTTATCGAGCTACTACCGCGTCTGAATGACCGCCGCTGGGCGATCTGTGCCTTTGGCGCCCGGGAGCAGGAGTGCCTGTTGGCTGCTGCTCAGAAAGGCGGCGATCTGCGTATCGGTTTCGAAAACAACCTGCTGAAACCCGACGGTGACCTGGCCGCCAGCAACGCGGATCAGGTCCGTGACCTGGTCGCAGCGCTGGAAAAATCAGGCTATACCCCGACCGGCGTCAGCACTCTGCGTGCCGAATCGGATTTCCAATAACAACAACTCAAAAAACCTGAACTAGACTGAAATTCATACTCAGTGGAACCAACCAATGGAGCGTGACATATGAAGAAGATCAAATCAGCCCTGATCGGCGCCGGCCTGACGGCCATGCTTGGCGTCACATCTGTACAGGCGCAGGATTTCATCACTATCGGAACGGGCGGTGTAACCGGCGTTTACTACCCTACCGGTGGAGCGATCTGTCGACTCGTGAACAAGGATCGTTCAGAACACGGTATCCGCTGCTCGGTAGAAAGTACCGGCGGTTCAGTTTATAACCTGAATACCATTCGTTCCGGTGAGCTGGATATGGGCGTGGCCCAGTCCGACTGGCAGTATCACTCCTACAACGGTACCAGCCAGTTTGAAGAGGCCGGTCCGTTCAAGGAGCTGCGCGCCGTATTTGCCATTCACCCAGAACCGTTCACCGTGGTCGCCCGCGCCGATGCCGGCATCAAGACTTTCGATGATCTCAAGGGCAAGCGCGTCAACGTAGGTAATCCCGGCTCCGGCCAGCGCGGCACCATGGAGGTACTGATGGAGGCCAAAGGCTGGACCGAGGATGACTTCGCCCTCACCTCCGAGCTGAAAGCCGCCGAGCAGTCCAAGGCGCTGTGCGACAACAAGATCGATGCCATGGTCTACACCGTCGGTCACCCGAGCGGCTCCATCAAGGAAGCCACCACCTCCTGTGACGCTGTGATTGTCGAAGTGGCAGGCCCGGAAGTAGAGAAACTGATTGAGGAGAAACCTTTCTATCGTGTGGCCACTATCCCCGGTGGCATGTATCGCGGCAGCGATGAAGACGTCAAAACCTTCGGTGTAGGCGCGACCTTTGTCACCTCATCCAATGTGGATCCGAACCTGATCTATCATGTAGTAAAGGCGGTCTTCGACAACTTCGATACCTTCAAGAAGCTGCACCCAGCCTTCGCCAATCTGAAGAAGGAGGAGATGGTCCACGATGGCCTGTCTGCGCCTCTGCATGAAGGCGCCATCAAGTACTACAAGGAAGCGGGCCTGATGTAAATCGTCTGCGAACATCCTTCGCAACGGGAAACAGGGACAGGGCTCAACCTCAGCCCTGTCCCCTCTCGTGTCTGTTCTTAAAAGGAGCTGCGCATGGCAACGGAAAGTACATCAGATACCGATAACAAGGCGATAGAGGAACTGCTGAACTCCGAAACCGGCAGCCGCGTGCTGTCAGGTTTTATGAACAAACTGGTGATTGGGCTGCTGATCGCCTGGTCGCCGTTTCAGCTCTGGTACGCTTCGCCGCTGCCGTTTATCCTCAATTTCGGTACTCTGAACGAAGACCAGGCGAAGTTTATTCACCTGGCGTTCGCCTCGTTACTGGCCTTCTCGCTGTTCCCCGCCACCAAGCGCTCCAGTCATACGTCGATCACGCCCTTCGACATGTTGTTTGGCATCGGCGCTGCAGCCTCCTGTCTGTACCTGCTGGTGTTTCGCGATACTCTGGCACAACGTATAGGTGCACCGACTACCACCGATGTGGTCATCGCGGTCATCGGTATGCTGACTCTGCTGGAGGCCACCCGCCGGGCTCTGGGTCCGCCACTGCTGGTCGTCGCCGTTGTCTTTCTGGCCTTTACCTTCGGCGGCCAATACATGCCCGATGTGATTGCCCATAAGGGTGCCAGCCTTAACAAGGTAGCCTCTCACCAGTGGCTCACCACTGAAGGGGTCTTTGGTGTCGCCCTCGGCGTATCCACCGCCTTTGTCTTCCTGTTCGTACTGCTCGGCGCCCTTCTCGACAAGGCCGGTGCCGGTAACTACCTGATCAAGGTCTCTTTCTCACTGCTCGGTCATATGCGCGGCGGCCCTGCCAAGGCAGCTGTCGTGGCATCGGGACTGAGCGGTATTATCTCCGGTTCATCCATCGCCAACGTGGTGACCACCGGTACTTTTACCATCCCGTTGATGAAGCGAGTGGGCTTCCCCGCCACCAAGGCGGGTGCCGTTGAGGTAGCCGCCTCAACCAACGGCCAGCTGACGCCGCCGATCATGGGTGCCGCCGCATTCCTGATGGTGGAGTATGTGGGCATCCCCTACATTGAGGTGATCAAACATGCGATTCTGCCCTCGCTGATCTCCTATGTAGCGCTGGTCTATATCGTTCACCTGGAAGCACTCAAGCTGAATATGAAGGGCATCGAGCGGCTACATAAACCGACCGTAGCGCAGCGCATGCTCTCATGGATGACAACGACGATCATCATGCTGGTACTGGCAGCGGTGGTGTATTACGGTTCCACCTTCCTGGAGTCCACCCTGGGTGGTATCGGCTACCTGCTGATGCTGGCGGCGATCATCATCGGCTACTTCCTTCTGCTCAAGCTCTCGGCCAGCTACCCGGACTTGAAAGAGGACGACGCCAGTATCGAGCTGGATCACCTTCCCGAGCCGAGACCCACAATCTTCTCCGGGCTCTATTTCGGCCTGCCGATCGTGGTACTGCTCTGGGCCCTGGCGGTTAAGCAGTATTCACCACAGCAATCCGCCTTCTATGCGGTGGCATTCCTGATTGCCGTGGTACTGACACACCGGCCGATCAAAGCTTGGTTCCGTGGTGAAAGCGACTGGGCCGGTCAGTTCAAGGTCTGCTGGAATGACTTTATCGCTGGCCTGATCGCCGGTGCGCGCAACATGGTCGGTATCGGTATCGCCACTGCGGCGGCCGGTATCATCGTCGGCACTGTGACACTGACCGGGCTGGGTCAGATGATGACCGAGTTCGTTGAGTTCATCTCCGGCGGCAACCTGATGCTGATCCTGATCTTCACCGCGATCATCTGCATCATTCTCGGCATGGGGCTACCAACGACGGCAAACTATATCGTCGTATCGACCCTGATGGCGCCGGTGATCGTCTCCCTGGGTGCCGAAAACGGGCTCATCGTACCGTTGATTGCGGTGCACCTGTTTGTGTTCTATTTCGGCATCCTGGCGGACGATACGCCCCCCGTGGGGCTGGCGGCCTTTGCCGCGGCGGCGATCGGCCGGGCAGATCCGATCAAGACCGGTATACAGGGTTTCACCTACGATATCCGCACCGCCATTCTGCCGTTCATGTTTATCTTCAACACCCAGCTACTGCTGATCGGTATCACCTCGGTGTTCGACCTGATCGTCACCGTGGTCAGCGCAGTGATCGCTATTCTGGTGTTCTCCGCGGCCACCCAGGGTTACTGGTTCGTCAAGACCCGAATATGGGAGACCGCCGCCCTTCTGCTGATCGCTTTCAGTCTGTTCCGGCCCGGTTACTGGTGGGATATGATCTACCCGCCCTCAGTAAACCTGCCGCCATCCCAGCTGGAAACCCAGATCTCGGAGCTGAACCCGGGCCAGTTTATCCAGCTAAATGTTGAAGGGATGACGATCGAAGGCGATCAGGTCAGCAAGACCGTTTCTCTGCAGCTCGACAACCCGAACGGCGACGCCATGCAGCGTCTTGAATCCCTGGGGCTGATGCTGACCCGGGATGGAGAGCGCTGGATGGTGGACCTGGTGGTATTCGGCAGCCAGGCGGAACGCGCAGGTGTCGACTTCGGCTGGGAGATCACCGGTATACAGCAACAGTCCGACCGACCGCCGAAGGAGCTGGTATTCATTCCGGCCCTATTGCTGCTGATTTTTATCGGCTGGTTACAGAAACGTAGAGAGCGCAGCCTGGCCGCAGCCTGAAGGAGAGAGAAAATGTACAAGACCATTCTTGTGCCCGTGGACCTGTCCGAAGAGGGCTATTCCGACAAAGCGGTTATGCATGCCCTGGAAGTTCTCGCTCCCGGCGGCAAACTGGTACTACTGACCGTGGTCGCCGGCTACCAGATGCCGCTGGTAGGTTCCTACTTCCCACCAGGGACCTTCGACAAGGCGATCAAGTCGATACGCCATCAGCTTGAGGAGTTTGTCGACGAGAAACTTCCGTTCGACCGCAAAGACTGTGTCATTCAGGTGGAGGAAGGCAAGCCGGCAGACAGGATACTGAGCGAGGCCAAACAGCAGGGTGCGGATTTAATCGTCATGGCCGGTCACAAGCACTCTGCTGTTGAGAGAACCGTCCTCGGCTCGGTGGCTAACAAGGTTGTCAGCCGTGCTCAAATCCCGGTGCTGGTGATCAAGGGTTAGCATCAATCCAGATCAGGCTGGCCATACGGCCAGTCTGCCCATCTCGTCGATAGGAATAGAAGTAATCGCTTTCGGTAAAGGTACAGAAATCCCCGCCCGTAACCTCTTTTACACCCGCTGCCTGCAGTCGCAAACGCGCAAGCTGATAGATATCCGCAAGCCACTTGGTGCTGTCCGTGGGACTGACCTTGAACGCGGCTTCGCAGGCAGGCAGTGCACGCACAAAGGCTTCCCTGACTTCACCGCCCACTTCGAACGCCAGAGGGCCTATTGCGGGCCCTATCCAGACCAGTAGATCTTCAGGGTCCGGAAAATGGGCCAAGGTCGCCTCAAGCACACCCGAGGCCAACCCACGCCAGCCGGCATGGGCTGCCGCAACGCGGGTTCCCTTGCGGTCAGTGATCAGCACAGGCAGGCAATCCGCGGTCATCACAACGCAGGCCTGCCCCGGCGTAGCACTCCAGCAGCCGTCCGCTTCACGTACCTGGCCATCCGGCTGCGCCTCGACAATACGTATACCATGGACCTGAGACAACCACTGCGGCGCGGAGCTCAGGCCCAGGGCTTTCAGCAGCATCTGCCGGTTTTTTGCCACCGAAGCCGGCTGATCGCCTACATGATCGCCCAGATTAAGGCCGTCGAAAGGCGCCTGACTCAGGCCATCAAGCCGCGTCGTGGTCAGGGCGTGGATATGCTCAGGCGCGTCCCAATCGGCTCGGATCAGCTTCATAGTTCGTAGTCGTAGGTCTCGGCATCGCGTTTGAGAACGGCCAACAGGCGCTGCATATCTTCAGGCAGGTCTATCTCCCAGGCCATGGGTTCACCGCTGGCAGGATGCCATAACTCCAGCCGCTTGGCATGCAGTGCCTGGCGCTTGAAGTTCTTCAGTACCTCACGCATGGCGCCACTGCACCCCTTGGGTAGCTGGAACCGGCCACCGTAAAGCGGATCTCCCACCAGCGGATACTTGATATGCGCCATGTGTACGCGGATCTGATGGGTGCGCCCGGTCTCAAGTTTCAGTCGAATATGGCTGTGGGCGCGGAATTTCTCCAGCAGGCGGTAATGGGTCACCGCCTCCTTGCCAACACCGACAACAGCCATCTTCTGACGGTGACGCGGATGCCGCCCCATCGGCTCATCGACACAGCCGCCACCGGTCATCAAACCATTCACAACCGCCTCATACTCCCGCCCCATGCTGCGCTCCTGAAGCTGGGCAACCAGATCGGTCTGAGCAGGAATCGTTTTGGCAACGACCATCAACCCGGTGGTATCACGATCCAGACGATGAACGATACCGGCACGCGGTACCTGAGCGATGTCAGGGCAGTGATGCAGGAGTGCGTTCAGCAACGTACCGTCCGCATGTCCAGCCGCTGGATGCACTACCAAACCTGCTGGCTTGTTCAACACCAGGATATGTTCATCTTCGTAAATGATGTCGAGGGGAATTTCCTGGGCGATATGGTTTTCCATCACCTCAAGCTGAGCCTCGACACGCACGGTCTCACCACCGTTAAGCTTGTCGCGTGGACGGCGCACCTCGCCATCAACGGTCAGCGCACCGTCTTTAATCCACCCCTGAAGGCGGGAGCGTGAGTAATCGGGAAAAAGCTGAGCCACGGCCTGATCAAGCCGTAATCCATACATTTCCTCTGGCACTTCGGCCTGCAGTTGTACCTGTTCTGACATCGACTCGCTTCTCATCCGGACGGATGTTTTGGTTGGGTTCGCGTTGTGTTTAAATACGACTCTATTTTTACCGATTATACCCGAATCCGGCACGCTCCGCCGAGCGCGCCCCTGTGTCAGGATTGATAAACATGCGACTCGTAAAAACCTGCGCTGCGCTGGTACTCGTCAGCCTACTCTCTGCCTGCACCTGGTGGAGCGAGAATGCGGACGTCGAGCCAGATATCCCGGAACAGCAGCTGTACGAAGAAGCACTCAGCGCCATGGACGACGGCAACTACTCTCTGGCAGTGGATAAGCTTCAACTTCTGGAAGCGCGTTATCCATTCGGGCGCTACTCGGAGCAGGCTCAGCTGGAACTGATCTACGCCTACTTCAAGACATTCGAGCCCCAATCTTCAGCCGCTGCCGCTGACCGTTTTATCCGCCTTCACCCCAATCACGATAACATCGATTACGCTTACTACATGAAGGGGCTGACAGCGTTCGAGCAGGATCGCTCTTTCCTGACCCGTTATCTGCCACTGGACGAAACCCAGCGCGATCCGGGTGCTGCCCGCGACTCCTTCGATAGCTTTTCAACACTGGTCAGCCGTTATCCGGAAAGTGAATATGCCCCGGATGCCCAGAAGCGCATGCAGTATCTGAAAAACCGCCTGGCAACCTATGAGATTCATGTAGCAACCTACTACATGAAACGCCAGGCCTGGATCGCGGCAGCCAACCGTGGCCGCTATGTGGTCGAAAACTACCAGGAAACTCCCGCGGTACCGGACGCTCTGGCAATAATGTACGAAGCCTACACCCAGTTGGCGATGACCGATCTGGCCGATGATGCATTACAGGTACTGACTCTGAACTTCCCGGATTATGAGATCCACTCTTTCAGGGAAGGCAGCTACAGCCTGCTTTATACCGCCAGCTTCGGCTTGTTTGGTGAGGGAGAAGAGGTCGTGGCACCGGTACGCCCGACTCAGTCCCTGGGGGAGACCCGCGCAGAAGAGCGCGAGAAGGAAGATTCGAAGGAAGAACGTTCCTGGTTTGACCGCGCAACCTTCGGTATCTTCGAATAAATTCGAACACAGCGTTACTACTGACAAGGCAGCTTTTATAGCTGCCTTTTTATTGGCTAAAAACCGGAGCGGCCCAATCCGGAAAAGCCTGACAGGTTCTGGGTAGCATTGATACCAGTGCCTGTAATTGACTCGTCCCTCAAAAAGGCGGGGCCCGCACACATCCGTGTAACGGGCCCCTGGTTCGCAGCATCCTTGCTGCCCCCACCACGCTCCCTGCGGTGGGATGAGGTTCAGCATCCAGCTGTTATCTACGCATCCCTGCGTACCTCGTCGAGTATCATCTCTTAAGTGGTGAACGGGTGATATAGGAGTTTTTCCTAAATTTCCATATAAAGTGAGTGGGTATAGTCAGGGGCTGTGTCTGATTAGACCGCCGGGATCTGTCTGTGTTGTTTGAATAGGGGATATAGCTGGCTCGTTCTGTGCGGGGTGCTTCATGTTTGTAACTTGCCCAGATATTTCTGTGAGGGCTGAATCCGTCTTGGAATTCGTGTTGGGAGAGGCCTGCAGGGATCAAGAGCGTTGCTTCTGGGTCTGCGGGTTTCGGTGGGAAAGATCGAGTGGTTTGGTGTGGGGTTGACCTGCTTTTCCGGTAACGGTCGCTGTTTCGGTTATTTCAGGCCGGGGAGTGCTTGAGGGCCTTTCTGGATGCGGGAATATCCGGAGAGATGACCTACAGTGATCAGAAGCGCTGCTTCTGAACCTTCTGACATGGACGGCTGGGGTAGATCGGTCTGGCGCGGTGTGATGACCTACTTTAGGTGACGAGCGCTGCTCGTCATCCCTTCGGGACGCCTGCGGCGCCTATCCGCCGTACCTACGGTACAGGCGTATTCACATGGGCCTGTGTAGTGCACAGAAGTTCACACCACCCCAATACGAAAAAACCCCGATACCTTTCGGTACCGGGGTTATTTCATATTAGGTGCCTGGCGATGACCTACTCTCACATGGGGAAGCCCCACACTACCATCGGCGATGACGCGTTTCACGACTGAGTTCGGCATGGGATCAGGTGGTTCCACGTCTCTATTGTCACCAGGCAAAACTGGAACAAACTGAGATCTAAAAGCTTTTTAGTAGAAGACCCGCTTTCGCTTATCTCCTATCTGATGTCTTGTCGTTCGCTACAAGCTACAACCGCGATACGATCTATATATTCAATGCTCAAACGCCTTTGGCGTTATATGGTCAAGCCTCACGAGCAATTAGTACTGGTTAGCTCAACGCCTCACAGCGCTTACACACCCAGCCTATCAACGTCCTGGTCTTGAACGGCTCTTTAGGGACCTCAAGGGTCCAGTGAGATCTCATCTTGAAGGAGGCTTCCCGCTTAGATGCTTTCAGCGGTTATCCCGTCCGAACGTAGCTACCGGGCAATGCCATTGGCATGACAACCCGAACACCAGAGGTTCGTTCACTCCGGTCCTCTCGTACTAGGAGCAACTCTTCTCAAATCTCAAACGCCCACGGCAGATAGGGACCGAACTGTCTCACGACGTTCTAAACCCAGCTCGCGTACCACTTTAAATGGCGAACAGCCATACCCTTGGGACCGGCTTCAGCCCCAGGATGTGATGAGCCGACATCGAGGTGCCAAACACCGCCGTCGATGTGAACTCTTGGGCGGTATCAGCCTGTTATCCCCGGAGTACCTTTTATCCGTTGAGCGATGGCCCTTCCATACAGAACCACCGGATCACTAGAACCTACTTTCGTACCTGCTCGACGTGTCTGTCTCGCAGTCAAGCACCCTTATACTCTTACGCTCAATGCATGATTTCCGACCATGCTGAGGGTACCTTCGTGCTCCTCCGTTACACTTTGGGAGGAGACCGCCCCAGTCAAACTACCCACCACACAATGTCCCTGGTCCGGATTACGGACCTAGGTTAGAACCTCAACAGTACCAGGCTGGTATTTCAAGGTCGGCTCCACTCTAACTGGCGTCAGAGTTTCAAAGCCTCCCAGCTATCCTACACAAGTAATGTCAAAGTCCACTGTGAAGCTATAGTAAAGGTTCACGGGGTCTTTCCGTCTAGCCGCGGGGACGCTGCATCTTCACAGCGAGTTCAATTTCACTGAGTCTCGGGTGGAGACAGTGTGGCCATCGTTACGCCATTCGTGCAGGTCGGAACTTACCCGACAAGGAATTTCGCTACCTTAGGACCGTTATAGTTACGGCCGCCGTTTACCGGGGCTTCGATCAAGAGCTTCGCTTACGCTAACCCCATCAATTAACCTTCCGGCACCGGGCAGGCGTCACACCCTATACGTCCACTTTCGTGTTTGCAGAGTGCTATGTTTTTAATAAACAGTCGCAGCCACCTGGTATCTTCGACCGGTGTCAGCTTAGGGAGTAAATCCCATCACCAACGCCGGCGTGCCTTCTCCCGAAGTTACGGCACCATTTTGCCTAGTTCCTTCACCCGAGTTCTCTCAAGCGCCTTGGTATTCTCAACCTGACCACCTGTGTCGGTTTCGGGTACGGTCACACATAACCTGAAGCTTAGAGGATTTTCCTGGAAGCTTGGCATCAACCACTTCACTCCACATGGGAGCTCGTCATCAGGTCTCGATCTTAAGGAACCGGATTTGCCTAGTTCCTCAATCTACACCCTTAAACACGGACAACCAACGCCGTGCTGGCCTAGCCTTCTCCGTCCCCCCGTCGCAGTTATGCGCGGTACAGGAATATTAACCTGTTTCCCATCGACTACGCTTTTCAGCCTCGCCTTAGGGGCCGACTCACCCTACCCCGATTAACGTTGGATAGGAACCCTTGGTCTTCCGGCGAGGGGGTTTTTCACCCCCTTTATCGTTACTTATGTCAACATTCGCACTTCTGATACCTCCACGGTGCCTTACAGCTTCCGCTTCAACGGCTTACAGAACGCTCCTCTACCATGCGTAAAAACGCATCCGCAGCTTCGGTGTCTAGTTTGAGCCCCGTTATATCTTCCGCGCAGGCCGACTCGACTAGTGAGCTATTACGCTTTCTTTAAAGGGTGGCTGCTTCTAAGCCAACCTCCTAGCTGTCTAAGCCTTCCCACATCGTTTCCCACTTAACTAGAACTTTGGGACCTTAGCTGGCGGTCTGGGTTGTTTCCCTTTTCACGACGGACGTTAGCACCCGCCGTGTGTCTCCCATGATTGCACTCTTGGGTATTCGGAGTTTGCATCGGGTTGGTAAGTCGGGATGACCCCCTAGCCGAAACAGTGCTCTACCCCCCAAGGTGAGACATGAGGCGCTACCTAAATAGCTTTCGAGGAGAACCAGCTATCTCCGGGCTTGATTAGCCTTTCACTCCGATCCACAGGTCATCCGCTAACTTTTCAACGGTAGTCGGTTCGGTCCTCCAGTTGATGTTACTCAACCTTCAACCTGCCCATGGATAGATCGCCCGGTTTCGGGTCTACTCCCAGCAACTAAACGCCCTATTAAGACTCGGTTTCCCTACGGCTCCCCTAGACGGTTAACCTTGCTACTGAAAGTAAGTCGTTGACCCATTATACAAAAGGTACGCAGTCACCGTCCGAAAACGGCTCCCACTGCTTGTACGTACACGGTTTCAGGGTCTATTTCACTCCCCTCACAGGGGTTCTTTTCGCCTTTCCCTCACGGTACTGGTTCACTATCGGTCAGTCAGGAGTATTTAGCCTTGGAGGATGGTCCCCCCATATTCAGTCAAGATAACACGTGTCCCGACCTACTCGATTTCACTGTAAACGCACTTTCGCATACGGGGCTTTCACCCACTATGGCCACACTTTCCAGAGTGTTCTGCTAACACGTAAACAGCTTAAGGGCTGTTCCCCGTTCGCTCGCCGCTACTGAGGGAATCTCAATTGATTTCTTTTCCTCCGGGTACTTAGATGTTTCAGTTCCCCGGGTTCGCCTCTCTAAGCCTATGTATTCAGCTAAGAGATACCCGCAAGCGGGTGGGTTTCCCCATTCGGACATGTCCGGATCAAAGTCTGTTTGCCGACTCCCCGAACCTTTTCGCAGGCTACAACGTCCTTCATCGCCTCTGACTGCCAAGGCATCCACCGTGCACGCTTATTCACTTGA
>NZ_CP194171.1:440000-837500 GCF_050908845.1 Marinobacterium sp. YM272 | reverse complement strand
TCAAGCGTTTATTTTCGCTTTTCACTGCGATTTTCGAACCGGCGAATTTCTGAAAACAGATAAGAAATTCAAGTGGTTGGAAAACCGCCTCGCTTGGTCGTCCTCAACCCCGAAGGGCGTGTCGTCTCAAGCGAGGTGGCGTATTCTACTGAGATCTGAGGCGCCGTCAACAGCCTTTTTGAAAAATATTTCAAAAAGGCCTGGGCGCCATTTCACACCGCCTTTCAGATATAGAAAAGGTGATGTTTCTTCTTACCCAGTTTCACCAGGAAGTAACGACCAAAGCGGGCATTGCCCTCACTGAACAGTGACGCGGTGTCCATGTTCTGTTCCTTGGAGCAGCTCTGTTCGTTGATCAGAACCGCGCTACGCTGCAGCGCATCCTTCACCTGCTTGCCGTTGGTCGCAACACCCGCTTCTACCAGCAGGGAGGTCAGCGGCAGTTCAGCCAGAGACTCCGGCAGCTGCGAAGCAGGCAGACCGTCCAGCTGCAACTGGGCGTAATCGTTTGCATCCAGCGCCGAATGATCCCCGGAGAACAGTGCTTCAGTGATACGGCGCGCAGCTTCCAGTGCATCCTCACCGTGTACCAGACGTGTTGCCTCTTCCGCCAGGATACGCTGAGCCTCGGGACGGCCTTCACGCGCTTTATCTGCCGCTTCGATCTCATCAACGCGTTCCACATCCAGGAAGGTGAAGAACTTGAGGAAACGGTACACATCCGCATCCGGCGTCTGCAGCCAGAACTGATAGAAGGCGTACGGCGAGGTTTTCTTCGGATCCAGCCATACCGCACCACCTTCGGTCTTACCGAACTTGGTGCCGTCAGACTTGGTGATCAGCGGCAACGTCAGCGCGTGCACCGATTTACCGTTCATGCGACGGACCAGCTCGATACCGCCGGTGATATTACCCCACTGGTCGGAGCCACCGATCTGGAGTGAGCAGCCGTACTGCTCGTTGAGCTTCTGGTAGTCGTAGGATTGCAGGATCTGGTAGGTGAACTCGGTGAACGAGATCCCCTCGCCGTCACGATCAACACGCTGCTTGACCGATTCTTTGGCGATCATCTTGTTGACGGTGAAGTGCTTGCCGATATCACGCAGGAAGCTGAGCACATCCACATTGGAGGTCCAGTCAAAGTTGTTCGCCAGAATCGCGCCGCCGTCTTCATCGAACTCGATAAACTGACTGATCTGACGTTTCAGACAGTCACTCCACTGCTGAACCACTTCAGCGGAGTTCAGTTGACGCTCCTGCGCCTTGAAACTCGGATCCCCAATCAGCCCCGTGGCGCCACCGACGAGTGCGATCGGGCGGTGGCCGTAGTCCTGGAAACGCTTGAGCATCAACAGCGGCACAAGATGGCCGAGGTGCAGGCTGTCAGCAGTCGGATCGAAACCACAATAAAGCGTCACGGGTCCTGATTCGAGATGCTCCACCAGCTCCTCTTCGCTGGTAGTCTGCGCGATCAAACCACGCGCCTTGAGGTCTTCAATCAGATTCCGCTTACTCATATCTGCCTTCTATCGCAAGTTTCGGTTTCGAAAAACAAGTCGCGCATTTTAGCGCTGCCCCTTGACCCAGACAAATAAACTGCACTGAAAATGTTCAAGAAATCACCAGAGAGGCAGATAAAACTAAAAGGAACTTATATATAATCGCCAGACTCTCTGTTTCAGTTTTAAGTATCTGTACCTATTTTTACCTCAGGTGACATCGTGATCCGTAAAGCCTCAAGATTTGTTCTAACCCTGCCCAAAGTTCACCTCGCCGCTGCCAGCATCTGTACCGCCATTATCACCACCACGTTCTCGCTGCTTCCTTCTGAAGATGTGGAGGCGACTCGCAGCACGCTGACACTGGTCTCGCCGGAACAGAAAGCCGACACCGGCACCCCAGCCGATGAGCCACTGCAGCTTGCCAACATCAGCACGACCGGCAGCACAAGCCAGGATCAGATCGATACAAGCCAGGCCGTGGAAGCAGCCATCGCTCAACCCGCTCCCAAGATCGAAAACTGGATCGATTACGAGGTACGCAGCGGTGACAGCCTAACCTCCCTGTTCAAACGCGCAGGCCTCTCCGCCCGCGATGTTTACCAGATCAGCGAAGCAACCAAGGAGTCCGGCGTACTTTCCCGCCTGTTTCCCGGCCAGACCCTCTCTTTCCTGATCGAGGGCGGCGAACTGCAGAAGCTGCGCCTGGTGCAGGACCGTCTGAACAGCGTCGAGTTGCACAGGACCGCCGAGGGCTACGAAACCGTACAGATCAGCCTGGAGCCCGAGATCGAAAGCCGGATTGTCAGCGGCACGATCAACAACTCCCTGTTTGTCGACGCCGAGCGCGCTGGGCTTTCCAGCAGCACGATCATGCAGATGGCACAGATTCTCGGCTGGGATGTGGATTTCGCCCTCGACATTCGTAAAGGCGATCACTTCCGGGTGCTGTTTGAAGAGAAGTTTCTCGATAACGAGAAGATTGGCGAAGGTGACATCCTCGCCGTTGAATTCATCAACGACGGTCGTACCGTCCAGGCGGTCCGCTACACCGACAGCAACGGCGACAGCAATTACTACACCCCTGACGGCATGAGCATGCGTAAAGCCTTTCTCCGCTCACCGGTGGATTTCCGTCGCATCAGCTCCAATTTCAACCCGGAGCGCTTCCACCCGGTGCTGGGTAAGAAGCGTCCTCATCGCGGTACCGACTATGCGGCAAAGACAGGTACACCGATCAAGGCGGCCGGCGACGGCAAAATCATCTGGCGCGGCACCAAGGGTGGCTACGGAAGAACCATCATCGTCCAGCATGGCGGCAACATTACTACCCTCTATGCTCACATGAATGGTTATAAATCAGGGCTGTCCAACGGCTCCCGTGTCAAACAGGGCCAGGTCATCGGCTACGTCGGCATGTCCGGCACCGCAACCGGCCCGCACCTGCACTACGAATTCCGTCTCAACGGTGTGCACAAAAACCCGGTTACCGTGGACCTTCCCCACGCCAACCCGGTTGCCAATTCCGAGCTGGCCAGATTCACCCAAGAGGCCGGTCAGCTGATGGCGATGCTGAACAACGGTGAAACCGAACTGGCTTTAGCCGAACCTTCACAGACAGCAGCCAACTAAGATGGCTTTTTATCTCGGCCTGATGTCCGGCACCAGCGTCGACGCTGTCGATGCGGTGCTGGCCCGCTTCGATCCGGGGTTCGAACTCATCGCCACCCAAAGCACGCCGATTCCCGACGCGCTCAAACAGCTGATTCTTGAATTGGCAGGCGGTGCTGAGGACTCAATAGATCGGCTGGGCAGGCTCGATATCGCACTGGCTGACCTGTTTGCCGACGCCGCCAACCAACTGATCGACAGACAGGGCATCGCGCGCAGTGAAATCGCCGCCATTGGCAGTCACGGCCAGACCATCCGTCATCGCCCGGAACTGGGATTCACCCTGCAGATCGGCGATCCGAGCCGTATCGCCGAGCGCACCGGAATAAAGACGATCGCCGACTTCCGGCGCCGGGATATGGCGGCCGGTGGCCAGGGGGCTCCCCTGGTACCCGCTTTTCACCGCTCGCTGTTCCACTCGCCCGATAAAGATCGCGTCATCATCAATATCGGCGGCATGGCCAACCTGACAAGCCTCCCTCGCGACTCACAAAAAGCGACTCTGGGCTTCGACACGGGCCCCGGCAATGTACTGATGGATGAGTGGATCAATCTGCACCACTCCCTGCCTTACGATGCGGATGGTCAATGGAGCGCCAGCGGCCAGGCTATCGAGCCACTATTGGAAAAGCTGCTCGACGAACCCTTTTTCCGGCAGCCTGCGCCAAAAAGCACCGGCCGTGAGCTATTCAGCCTGCAGTGGCTCAGGCAGCATCTGCAGACCCGCACGGAAAAAACCCGCCCCGAAGACGTGCAGACAACGCTGGCTGAGCTGACGGCCCGTTCGATCTGCGACGCGGTGAACTCGCTGAAACTCGACAGCCCCGAGCTCTACATCTGCGGCGGCGGAGCACACAACCGGGATCTGATGCAACGCATCTGCACTCATGCAAATAGCCCAATGGTCAGTTCAACCAGTGTTCTGGGTCTGGATCCGGACTGGGTCGAGGCGGTCGCCTTCGCCTGGCTGGCCTGGCGCACGGACAGCGGACTCAACGGCAACCTGCCATCCGTCACCGGCGCCAGCGGAGAGAGAATCCTGGGTGCGATCTATCCTGCCTGAGCAGCATCTATCGGAACATTAAGGGAAGATATTCGGTGCCGGAAGAGACAGCCGGCACCGACAGGGCAAAGACGCCTGGATCGACGCAGAGTCAGATCGAGAAGGAAGATCCGCAACCGCAGGTTGTGGTCGCGTTGGGGTTGTTGACCACAAACTGAGAGCCCTGCAGCCCTTCCTTGTAGTCAACGACGGAGCCCGCCAGATACTGGAAGCTCATCGGATCAACCAGCAGCGTCACGCCATTCTTGACGATCTCGGTATCGTCATCCGCCTTTTCTTCATCAAAGGTGAAGCCGTAGGAAAAGCCCGCACAGCCCCCGCCGGTGATATAAACACGCAGCTTGAGGTTATCGTTCTGTTCCTCGTCGATAAGCCCTTTGACTTTGGCCGCTGCGGCTTCAGTAAAATCCAACAGCGTATCCTGTACGTTTTCGCTCATATGACTCAAAGCCCTCCGGTTGAGGCTGAATTCTCCCTTATACCGACTGTTTTAGTCAAGTATTAAGGCATCAGCCCAACCAGCTTGAGTCCTTTGTCCTCCTCCAGCCCGAACATGATGTTCATGACCTGGATCGCCTGACCGGAAGCGCCCTTGACCAGGTTGTCGATCACCGACAGCACGACCACGGTATCGTCGTCCTGCGGACGATGAACACTGATACGACAGAAGTTGGAGCCTTTGACACTGCGTGTTTCCGGATGGCTGCCGGCCGGCATCACATCGACAAACGGCTCGTTGGCGTAGCGCTCCTCAAACAGCTCCTGCAGACCCGGGTCGACCGGATCTTTCAGCACCGAGTAGAGCGTGGAGTGAATACCCCGGATCATCGGCGTCAGGTGCGGCACAAATGTAAGCCCAACCGGACGGCCTGCGGCATTGCTGAGCCCCTGACGGATCTCCGGCAGATGGCGGTGACCTGAGGCACCATAGGCCTTCATACTCTCGCTGGTTTCGCACAGCAGCGTACCTACGTTGGCACCGCGGCCAGCACCGCTGACACCGGATTTGCAGTCGGCAATCAGGCGGCGGTGATCCACCAGCCCCTGCTCCAGCAGCGGCAGGTAACCCAGCTGTGTAGCTGTCGGGTAACAGCCGGCACAGGCCACCAACTGCGCGTCTGCGATGGCGCTGCGGTTTACTTCCGGCAGGCCGTAGACGGCTTTTTCAACCAGGTCCGGGCAGGTATGCTCCAGCTTGTACCATTTTTCCCAGAGTGGCACATCCTTGATGCGGAAGTCGGCGCCGAGATCGATAATGCGAACGCCGCGATCGATCAGCTCCGGAGCCATCGACATGGCGACCCCGTGCGGGGTGGCGAAAAACACCACATCACAGGCAGCCAAACGCTCCACGTCCGGTACGGTAAATGCCAGGTCATAGTGACCTCGCAGGTTAGGGAACATGTCAGCGACGCGCACGCCCTCTTCAGAACGCGATGTAATAACCTCGACCCGGACTTCCGGGTGGTTCGCCAGAAGACGCAGCAGTTCAACACCTGTGTATCCTGTGCCGCCAACAATGCCTACCTTGACCACACTAACCTCTCAATAGTTTTTCAGACCTGTTAATCTTAGCTTCTGCCCCCGACATCAAGGATAGATCGGCGCAGAGAATCTATCATACTGACACAGCAGTTCATTGACTATCGAATGCGCATAGAGACCCAGCCATATGCCGTGGCTTGATCGTTTCCGGCAACGCCTGTCCCACTTCGACGCCCTGCCCCAGCTGGTTGTGCTGGGCATTCTCTCAGGCCTGTGTACCGGTCTGGTTATCCTGCTGTTCCGGCTTGCCATCGAGCTGCCCCAGCATTGGCTCCTGCCGTCGGGCATCAGCGAACAGTTCGAGTCCCTGAGCCTGTGGCAGCGTTTCTGCTATCCGCTGGCCGGCAGCCTGATACTGGTTGCCCTGTTCCTGAGCCTGCCGCCCGCGGCCCGCTCCGTTGGCATACCGCACCTGCTCGTGCGGCTTAACTACCACCAGGGCAAGTTGTCCTTCACCAACCTGCTGACCCAATTTATTGGCGGTACGGTTGCGTTGGGGAGCGGCCATAGCGTGGGACGTGAGGGACCGGCCGTCTACCTGGGCGCCAGCTGCAGCAGCCTGATCGGCCAATGGATGAAGCTGCCCAACAACACCCTGCGCATCCTGATCGGCTGCGGCAGCGCCGCTTCCATCGCCGCCGTTTTCAACACGCCACTGGCCGGTGTCATTTTCGCGATGGAAGTGATCCTGCTCGAATACAGCATCCTCGGTTTCATACCGGTCATCGTTGCCGCTGTGGTGGCCGACGTACTGATTCAGATCACCCTGGGACGTGTGGATGACCTGCGCCTGCCCATTCTGCCCCATGACACCCTGCATGACCTGCCGATGCTGTTACTGCTGGGCCTCGGCATAGGCCTGGTGGCTGCGGCGTTTATCGCCACCCTGCAGCAGACGCAGCGGCTGCGCCGTGTTCCCCTGCCGGTCAGGCTGATGTTTGCCGGCGCGCTGGCCGGCGTCATCTCGATGGCGGTTCCGCAGGTCATGGGCACCGGTTATGACAGTATCGAAGGTGTGTTCGATAACCCCAACAACCTGGAGTTCCTGCTTCTGCTGCTGGTGTGCAAAACACTGCTGACCCCTTTCGCCATCAGCATGGGTGTCCCGGGCGGGATCATCGGGCCCTCACTAGTGATAGGCGCCATCGCCGGCGCCCTGCTGGCAGGAACGGCACGCCACCTGGGACTGGATATATCCACGGACCTGTTTGCCATTATCGGCATGGGGTCAATGATGGGCGCCATCCTGAACGCCCCGCTGGCGGCGCTGATCGCTCTACTGGAGCTGACCGACAACTCTGCCATCATCCTGCCGGGGATGCTGGCTATCGTTGTCAGCAACCTGACCCTGCGCTCGCTGTTCAAACGCCCCTCCGCTTTTCAGGCGATGCTGCAGGCTCAGGGGCTCGACATCAGCCAGGCGCCGTTGGCCCAGGCGCTTTCACGCGCAGCCGTGGGCAGCCTGATGGATCGCAACCTGCTGGCAACCCCGGCCCGGGCATCTGTCGACTCCATCAACAGGCTGCTTGAAGAATCACCGCATTGGCTTTTGGTTGAACAGGAGGAGGATAAAGCCCTGCTGCCACCGGGCGATGCACGGCGCTGGCTGGAGAAAAATGCCAACGCAGAAGCCGCAGCAAGCGAGCTGGATCTGATGCAGATTCCGGCCAGCCGCCAGGAGGCGGTGAGCATCTATTCGCGCTCGACCCTGCTCGAAGCCTGGGAGCTGATGGCCTCCCGCGGTGTTTCGGCCCTGCTGGTAGTCAGCAACCAGGAGCGCCCCCTCGGCGTTATCAGCCGCGGCCAGATCGAAGAATTCTACAACCACAAACAAGCACTATGACAACACTATCCCAAGGCCTGTACGGCATTACCGACTCTACCCTGATGCCCGATGACCAAAGCCTGCTGCAGTACGTCGAAAAAGCGCTGCAGGGTGGCACCCGCCTGATCCAGTATCGCGACAAATCCGATGATGCCGGCAAACGGCTGCGCCAGGCCAAAGCGCTGGCTGCACTTTGCCGGCAGTACCAGGTCCCGCTGCTGATCAACGATGATATCCAGCTGGCCCTGACATCAGGGGCAGATGGCGTACACCTGGGCCAGGAAGATGGCTCTCTGGCCGACGCCCGGGCAACACTCGGACCTGAAGCGATTATCGGCATCACCTGCCACGACCGCCTGGATCTGGCCCTGGCCGCAGACAGAGCGGGCGCGGACTACGTTGCTTTCGGCGCCTTTTTCCCCTCCAAAACCAAGCCCGGTGCAACGCCTGCACCGCTGAGTCTGCTACAGGAAGCCCGGCAACAGCTGAACTGCCCGATAGTGGCGATTGGCGGTCTCAGTGTGGATAATGCCAGCCAGGTAATTTCCGCGGGTGCTGACCTTGTGGCCGTGGTCCATGCGCTATTTGCCCAGGACGATATCCAGGCCCGCGCACAGGCGTTTTCAGGCCTGTTTGCTCACTGAATTCAAGTTTCACCCATTCAAGATTTAAGGAAGGCAGTTCATGTCAGGTTCCGAAGCTCTGTTCAAGGCCGCCCAGGCCCATATCCCCGGTGGTGTTAACTCTCCGGTCCGTGCGTTCAAGGGCGTTGGCGGCACCCCGGTTTTCTTTAAAAAGGGCGAAGGCGCCTACCTGATCGACGAGGACGACAAGCAATATATCGACTACGTCGGCTCCTGGGGCCCGATGATCCTGGGTCACAACTTCCCGCCGGTGATGGACGCGGTGCGTTCTGCGCTGGACAACGGTCTGGGCTTTGGCGCGCCCACCGCCATCGAGACCGAGATGGCCGACAAGGTCTGCGAGATCATGCCCTCGATCGAGATGGTGCGTATGGTCAGCTCCGGTACCGAAGCCACCATGAGCGCTATCCGTCTTGCCCGCGGCTACACCGGCCGTGACAAGATCGTCAAATTCGAAGGCTGCTACCACGGCCACTCTGATTCGTTGCTGGTCAAGGCAGGTTCCGGCGCGCTGACGCTGGGCGAGCCTAACTCTCCGGGAGTGCCCGCCTCCCTGGCCGAACACACGCTGACGCTGGAATTCAACAACCTGGACAACGTGCGTGAAGCCTTTGCCGCGGTCGGCGAGCAGGTCGCCTGTATTATCGTCGAGCCGGTGGCCGGCAACATGAACTGCATCCCGCCGCAGCCCGGTTTCCTCGAAGGCCTGCGCGAGATCTGTGACGAGTACGGCACCGTACTGATTTTCGACGAGGTGATGACCGGCTTCCGCGTCGCCCTCGGCGGCGCTCAGGCGCTCTATAACGTCAAGCCCGACCTTACCACCCTCGGCAAGGTGATCGGCGGCGGTCTGCCGGTGGGCGCTTTCGGTGGCAAGAAGGAGATCATGTCCCATATCGCGCCGCTGGGCCCTGTTTACCAGGCCGGTACCCTGTCCGGTAACCCGCTGGCCATGGCCGCCGGCCTTGCCATGCTCAACGCCCTGTGCGAAGGCGATGTGCACGAATCACTGAGCGCCAAGGCGGAGTACCTGACCCAGGGGCTGGAAGTGATTGCGGCACGCCATGACGTCCCGTTCACCACCAACTGCGTCGGCGGCATGTTTGGCCTGTTCTTCACCGACAAGTCCGAAGTGACCGACTTCAAGGGCGCCACCGCCTGCAATACCGAAGCCTTCGGCCGCTTCTTCCACGCCATGCTGGATCAGGGCATTTACCTGGCGCCTTCCGCATTTGAAGCGGGCTTCATCTCCGATGCCCTCACCGAAGCGGACCTGGATGCCACGCTGGCCGCCGCCGACAAGGCGTTCGCCGCACTGTGAGCATCACAACTCTGGTAGCGGACGCAGCACTGCTGGCTGCAGCAGCCGGCAGCGCCCTGTGGTCCAACAACGCGCGCCAGCAGGATGCTCCCCACAGCGTTCTGCTGGGTGCCTGGTCCCTGAGCTCACTGTTTGTTCTGCTCGCGGTCGTTGCCACCTGGCTGCCCGGTGAAAGTACAGACATGGATACCCTGCGCCGGCTTGGCGTGAACCTGGGTATCTATGCGGGGATGCCGATGCTGGCAACGGCTGTCTATGCGCTGGGCAAGCGGCTGTTCTGGAGCGCTGCCGGCTGGGGCCGGCTGCTGCTGGGCTTTTTTGCCCTGTTCGAGCTGAACCGCCAGCTGGGCTATGGCCAGGAGTACACCAATGTACTCGGTGCGGCGACAGCCATCGGCGTGTTCTCCGGCGCGCTGTTCCTTGGCAACACCAGGGCCCGGTTGTTCTGTGCGGCCTCTGCCCTGCTCCTGGCCGCAGCCATGGCATTCACCGGCAACCTGCCGCTGCCGCTGGCACCCCAGCCGACACTGTTCAGCCTGCTCGCGGCCCTGGGGCTTGGTCTGCTGACGCTTGCTGCCCGATTGGAACTGGTAACGCTGAACCAGCCGTCTCAGTAACGGCTGGCCTTCTGCTGCGCTTCGCGGGCGCCGGCACTGTCGCCGGCGTCACTGCGGATCAGTGCGATCAGACTCCACAGACGACGCAGCTCAGCGGGCTGGCCGCCGGCCACGTTCACCCCTTTCAACGCCACCTGTTCTGCCTGCAGAAACTGCCCCAGCCGGCGCTGCACATCGGCCAGCTGGTAGTACACCTGCGGGTCCCGCGGCGAAATCCGCAGCGCCCGTTCAAGCTGGTTCTGTGCCGAACGCAGATCACCGCCACTGGTATTCTGCTGGGCGGAGTCCAGCAGGGCGACCACCGCGGCATTGCGCGGCTGCTGGGTCGGTGCCTGAATCGCCTCGCTGCCTGCATCCGGCAGTTCTTCACGCTGCTGGCGGAACACCGGCACCTCATCGATAGGCTGCACGGTCACACCCGGACTGGGATCAACCGGCTGCACGCTGCCCGGCGGTGGCGGTGTGCTGACTGAACGGGAGTCACTGCGATCCTCCACCGGCGTGCGGTAGGGGTTGGGGCCGGCACAACCGGCCAGCACAACAGAGACAGCCAACGCCGATGCGATCTTTTTCATATCCTCGCCCTTAATTCATCCTGTTTCATTGGAACCAGCCGCGGAACCAGTCCAGCGGGTTGCCTGCTCCCCTTCTCTGGCCGCAGTCTACGCTCTGTTGCGGCTCAGTCCCAGCCAGGAACGGCAACTGCCGGGAGCCTTCGCAGCGCTGGTCAGACAGCAAGCCGGTTGCCTCATCCACCCAGGCATACTCCACACCCTCCGGACGGGAGGCGTAGAACGGCTCCGGTCTCTCGCGGCGCATATAGTCGGTCCAGACCCGCAGCGCACCGCCGGAGCCGGTAAACGGCAGGCTGGCATTGTCATCACGCCCCACCCAGACAACCGCCAGACGGTTGCCGGTAAAGCCTGCAAACCAGCTGTCACGCTGACCATTGGAGGTCCCGGTTTTGCCGGCGATATTAAGGTTCTGCGGCAGCACGGAATAGGCGTAACGGGCGGTACCCTCACGGGCGACCTCCTGCATCGCATACTGGATCAGGTGCACCAGACCGGGATCCACCTCCTGGCGCAGCTTAAACGGGTAACGTGACAACTCCTCGCCCTCGGCATTAGTCACAGAGCGGATCGCCCTCAGTGGCACCCGGAAACCGTTGGCCGCCAGCGTCTGGTACACACCAGCCACCTCCAGCGCGGACAGCCCCTGGGCGCCGAGCAGCAGCGACGGATAGGGCTTGAGCTCTTTCTCTACCCCCAGGCGCTCGAGCATATCCACCACCTTCTCGACACCGACATTCAACCCCAGCTGGGCCGTAGCCTGGTTGTAGGAGCGCGACAGGGCATAGTGCAGCGGTACCTGGCCATGGCTTTTGTTATCGAAGTTATCCGGCGCCCAGACATCCCCATTGGGTAACTCCAGCTTGAACGCCTCGTCGTCAATCTGGGAGGCCAGGGTATAGCCCTGCTCCAGCGCGGTCAGGTAGACCGCCGGTTTGACCAGGGAGCCGATGGGACGATCCGCATCCAGCGCGCGGTTGAAGCCCTCGTAACGGCTCTGACGCCCGCCGATCACCGACAGGATCTCGCCGGTCTGCGGGTCGGCGACGACCATGCTGCTTTCCAGCTCGTCTGCCGGCAGTCCATAGCGGTTTTCCAGTGTGGTCAGCGTCTCCTGCTGAGAGCGCTCTGCCCGCGCCTGCACCAGCGGGTCCAGCGCCGTGAACACCCGCAACCCCTCGGAGCTCAGGTCCTCATCGCGGTATTCCTGCTGCAGCTGTCGCTTCACCAGATCCAGGTAGGCCGGGTAGGCCCCTTTGCGCAGGCCGCCCTTTTTCACCACGCCCAGCGGTTCATTGATCGCCGCCTGGTAATCCACCTCTGCCAGCTGGCCCTGATCACGCAGCAGACGCAGCACCAGGTTGCGCCGCTCCAACGCGCGTTCCGGATGACGCCGCGGGTCAAAATAGGAGGGTCCCTTCACCAGCCCAGCCAGCAGCGCCGACTGAGCCAGGCTCAACTCGCCCACCGGACGTCCGAAATAGTACTGGCTGCCCATGCCGAAACCGTGAATGGCGCGGGCGCCTGACTGACCCAGGTAGACCTCGTTAAGATAGGCCTCGAGAATCTCATCCTTGCTGTAGTGCAGGTCGAGCAGCATCGCCATCGGCATCTCGAGGAGCTTGCGCGCCAGGGTGCGATCGGCGGTGAGATAGAAGTTCTTGATCAGCTGCTGCGTCAGGGTACTGCCGCCCTGCACAAAGCGCCCGGCGCGCGCATTGACCCACATTGCACGGGCAATGCCGCGCAGCGAGATACCGTGGTGGCTGTAATAATCCCTGTCCTCAACCGCGATCAGGGCAGCAGGCAACATGGGCGGCACATCCTCCAGGCGCACCAGGTCCCTGTCCTCATTATCCTTGGGATAGATACCGCCGATCAGGATCGGCTCCAGTCGCACCAGTGACAGGGAGCGCCCGCTTTCATTGCGGATGCGGCTCAAACCACCCGAGTTGAAATCCAGCTGCAGCGTTTTCGAGGTTTCAAAACCGTCGGGAAAAGGAAATCCGCGTGTAACCAGCTGCACCGAATTGCCGGACCACTGCAGCGTTCCCGGTCGATTCGGGTTGGCCTGCGACTGGTAGCCCAGTCCCTGGAGTTCGATGCGAAAGTCCTCGGCGCTCAACGCCTGTCCCGGATAAAGCTCCAGCGGCCTCGCATAGACCTTGGCCGGCAACGCCCAGCGCTTGCCTTCAAACTTGGCCCGGACCTGAGCATCGAGATAGATCAACCCCGCCGCGGCAACCACCGTCAGCACGAGCATCAGCTTGAGCAGCGGGCCGAGCAGCTTTCTCAACCAGGAACGGGAGGCCTTGCGACTGCGGGGGGACTTGCGGCTATTTCTCTTTTTACTCATCGTGTCAGTATAATCCTGAGCTTTATCGACTGAATGCGCGCCATGGTACCAGAACTGATCGAACGCTTGCGCCTGCCGGAGCAGTACCCCCACCCGGTCTCGGAGATCGAGGTGATAGAGACCCATATCTCCTGGCTGCTGCTCACCGGCGACTACGCATACAAGATCAAGAAGCCGGTCAATTTCGGTTTTCTCGATTTCACCACCCTCGAGCAGAGACGCTACTGCTGCGAGGAAGAGCTGCGTCTGAACCAGCGCCTGGCGCCCGATATCTACGAAGCGGTGATCCCGATCAGCGGCAGCGAATCGGCCCCTCTGCTGGGCGACGCTTCCGCGCCGATCGAGTACGCCGTACGCATGCGCCAGTTCGAGTCCGGCCAGCGCCTGGACCAGCTACTGCAGCGTCACCAGTTCCAGGCGGAATGGATCGATGTGCTCGCGGCCCAGATTGCCGACTTCCACCAGCGGATACCGATCGTCGGCCAGGACAGTCCCTGGGGTGAGGCGGATGCGATCGCCGGTGCCGTCTTTGACAACTATGCCCATCTGGACAAATCCCGGCTTTCCGCCGAGGACATCGCCCTGCTGGAGAAGCTGGAAAACTTCACCCGGCAGCGCTTTGAAGCCCTCAAGGACACCCTTGCCGCACGCAAACGCCAGGGTCACATCCGCGAGTGCCACGGCGACCTGCATCTGGGCAACATTACGCTCTATCACAATCACCTGCGCCTGTTCGATTGCATCGAGTTCAATCTGCAGTTCCGCTGGATAGACACCATCTGCGACCTGGCGTTCCTGCTGATGGACCTGGAAGCGAACGGTCAGTTCCGCTGGGCCAACCGTTGTCTGAACCGCTACCTTGAGCTGAGCGGTGATTATGACGGCCTGGTACTGCTTAATTTTTACAAGGCGTACCGGTCGATGGTGCGCGCCAAGGTGGCGATGCTAGGGGATAACCCGGATATAGACACCTTCCGGCATTACCTGCATCTGACCGAGTGCTACTGCACCCCCAAGCCACCGATTCTGCTGCTGATGTACGGCGTCAGCGGCAGCGGCAAAAGCTACCTCAGCAAGCGCCTATTTGAGGCGATGGGTGCTATCCGGATCCGCTCAGACGTGGAGCGCAAGCGGATCTATCGCGAAGCCTCCCGCAGCGAGAGGCTGGACCTGTACGGGTCGGACATGAACCTGCGCACCTTCAACCATCTGCTCGACAGCACCCGCTGCATGTTGCGGGCCGGTATCAGCGTAGTGGTCGATGCCACATTTATTCGTCTGCGCGCACGCACCCTGTTCCGCCAGATGGCCGAAAAGGAGCAGGTGGATCTAAGAATCATCAGCTGCCATTGTGACCAGAACCTGATCGAGGCGCGGTTGAAACGACGTGCAGAAGAGGGCTCAGACCCGTCCGATGCCGATGTGGAGATAATGCTGCGCCAGCAGGAACTGCTGCACCCGATCACCGCCGAAGAGAGCCTGGTCACGCTGGATGTGGACACCCGCGATGACGAGGCGATCGAGCAGCTGCTGGCCCAGCTGCGCGGCCAGAAACTGCTCGCCGACTGAAGCACTTAAAGCGCTAAAGCCTGCCGGTGCTGCTGAACAGCACCTGTCCGCCGGATGTTTCGTAGCGCTCGATACGCACGTCGTAAAGCGCGGACAGGGTCTCGGTGCTCATCACCCCTGCGCAGCTTCCCTGGGCCACCAGCGCGCCCTCGCGCATCAGGATCACCCGGTCGGCATAGGCGGCGGCCAGATTCAGGTCATGCAGCACGATAAAGATCGCATAGCCCTCTGCGGCCAGCTCCCTGAGCAGCGTCAGCGCCTGATGCTGGTGTTTGAGATCCAGCGCGGTCAACGGCTCATCCAGCAGAATCACCGACGGCTCACAACCACGCTGGGTCAGCACCCGCGCCAGCTGGACTCTCTGCGCCTCACCGCCGGACAGGCTCAGGTAACTGCGTTCCAGCAGATGGTCAATATCCAGTGCCACAGCCAGCTGCTCAATGCGCCGCCCGAGCTCCGGCCGGGAAAGATCCAGCGGGTAACCACCCATGGCGATCACCTCCCGCACCTGAAAGGCGAAATCCAGCGGCTGACTCTGCAGCATCACCGCAAGATGCCGGGCACGCTCTGCCAGGCTGTAGCTGTTCAGCGCACGTCCCTGAAGTTGTATCTCGCCCAGGTGCGGATTCAGCAGGCCACTGAGCAGCGCCATTAACGTAGATTTGCCGGACCCATTGGGACCGAGCACCACATGGATAGACCCCGACTCCAGCCTGAGATCAAGCTTTTCTATGCGCCGCGAGCCACCTGCATCGAACGCCAGGGAACGGGCCTCAAGCATGGCCGCCTCCCCGCTTCATGCGGTACAGCAATACAAACAGGAAGAACGGACCACCGACCAGGGCGGTAAGAATCCCCACCGGCAACTCGGCGGGGCTGGCCAGCATCCGCGACAGCAGATCGGCAAGGCCGAGGAAAAACGCACCGAGCAGCGCCGAGTGCGGCAGCAGGTGACGGTTATCGGGTCCACAAAGCAGGCGGACCAGGTGCGGCACGATCAGGCCAACAAAGCTGATCAGGCCGCCGAAGGCCACCACGGCCCCAACCCCCAGCGCACAGAGCACAACCAGGCGCCGCTGCAACTGGGCCACATTCACCCCCAGAAGCTGGGCCTGGGAGACGCCGAGCAGCAGCAGGTTCAGCTCCCGCCCTTCCCGCGCCAGCAACATCAACACCGGAAAGGCCACCAGCATCAGCACAATCACCGGCATCCAGCCCTGAACACCGAAATTGCCCATCAACCAGAAACTGGCCTGACGCAGGGTCAACTCGTCCGAGAGATACTTGAGAGCCCCTATCCCCGCCAGCGCAATGGCGTTGATTGCCATGCCGGTCAGCAGCAACGTGGTCACCGAGACACCGGCCAGGGAACGGGACAGGCGCACCACCAGCCAGGTGCTGGCCAAACCGCCAATAAACGCAGACAGGGGCATCGCCAGCGATGCCAGCCGGTGCTGCAGCAGCCAGCCACCGGCAAACACCATCAGCGTCACCACCGCCAGCGCAGCGCCGGCAGAGACGCCGATCAACGAGGGATCAGCCAGCGGGTTGCGAAACAGTGCCTGGGCGGCCGCGCCGGTGGCAGCCAGCAGAGCCCCGGCCAGCAGGGTCAACAGAAGACGCGGCAAACGCAGTTGATAAAGCACCCTTCCCTGATCACTGTCGGGCGCCAGCCAGGCGCGACTGTCGATCTCCAGGGCACCGTAGTTGAGCGTTGTCAGAGCAAGCAGGACCAGCGCCAGAAGCAAAAGCAGCCTGAACAACACCGGTGACTGGCTAATACTGGGCAAATGAAACTCTCCGGCCGTAAAATCAGGAGGTTAGTATACGACAGACCAATAACCGCAACGAACGGGAAAGCCAATGCTGGAGATCTGCGCGCTGAATGACCTGCCCGATGGCGAGGGCCGGGGCTTCGATATCGAACTTGAGGCCCTGCTTCTGATCCGCCGCGGCGAGCAGGTCTTTGCCTATCGCAACAACTGCCCCCACCGCGGCATCCGCCTGGAGTGGCAGCCGGATCAGTTTCTCGATTATGAGAAGCAGTATATCCAGTGCTCCACCCATGGCGCCCTGTTCACTATTGACGAGGGCGAGTGTATCGCTGGCCCCTGCCCCGGCGAGAAGCTGGATGCGCTGCGCTGCCGGGTCGAGGACGGCCGAGTCTTCGTCGCCCTTTAACAGGATCTAGAAAAGCGTTTTCGAGGCAGTCGAGGCAAGGCAAAACAGGCGAAAAAGCGGAGTTTAGTACACTAAATGAGCATATTACTCGCTCCGCTCGCCCCTGTGGGGCCGCACTAAAGTGCGTTCAGGCAAAGCCTGTGAGCCTGTATTTAACGCAGCATTCGGCAACGCAGATAGCTTTTCAACATCCTGTTAGCGCGCGCCGCGCTTCGCCAGCCTCTCCAGCGCCAGCTCGATACGACCAAGCCCGGTGGTATAGGAGAAGCGCACGTATCGCTCGGCATCGAAGCGGGAAAAATCCGCCCCTGGCGTGGCCGCTACCCTGTCCTCTTCCAGCAGCGACCAGCACCAGTCGAAGCTGTTATCGGTCAGGTGACTGGCATCGGCATACACATAAAACGCCCCTTCCGGCGGGCGGGCGATACCAAAGCCAAGATCACGCAGACCGGAAACCAGCAGGTCCCGGCGTTTGCCAAACTCGGCCCGGCGCTGCTCGAACAGCGCGATCGACTCCGGCTCGAAGCAGGCCTGCGCGGCATGCTGAGAGAGGGTCGGCGGCGAGATAAACAGATTCTGCGCCATCTTCTCCATCTCGGCCACGGCATCGGCCGGACCCACCAGCCAGCCCAGGCGCCAGCCGGTCATACCGAAGTATTTGGAAAAGCTGTTCATGACGATGACATCGTCATCCAGCGCCAGCGCGGTCTGGGCATCGAAGCCGTAGGTCAGGCCGTGATACAGCTCATCGACAATCAGCTCACCACCCAGCTCGCGCACCACGGCGGCGATTTTGGCCAGTTCATCCGGCGGCACCACGGCGCCGGTAGGATTAGCCGGCGAGGCCAGCAGTACCCCGGCGGTATCAGACTGCCAGTGCTCACGCACCAGTTCCGCCGTGAGCTGGAAATTGGTCGACTCATCCACGCGAACGCGCTGCGCCCTCGCTTCCACCAACCGCAAAAACTGCGGGTTACATGGGTAACCGGGATCGGCCATCATGAAGCTTTTGTGTTTTTCCGCCAGCAACGCAAACGCCAGTAGCAACCCGCCCGAGGCGCCGGCCGTCACCAGCACACGTTCGGGGCCGATCTCCACGCCATAGCGCTCGGCGTAAAAGCGGGCGATGCGTTCGCGCAGCGGTGCGATGCCGCCCGCCGGGGTGTACTGGATTGAGCCATGATCAAGCAGCCGGTGTGCCGCTTCCTTCACCGCCGGGGCGGCGCCGAAGTCCGGCTCACCCACCTCCATATGCACCACGTCGAGTCCCTGCTCATCCAGCTCCCGGGCCCGCTTGAGCAGATCCATCACCTTGAACGAGTCGATCGCCCGCGCTCTAGCACTCCAGTTGTCGCCACTCACCATACACCTCCAGTCAATCAGGCACGGAGTATAACCCGCCACAACAGCGACCGAGGAACCACGAAGGTCGAATTCACTTTTAACCGGGATTGATGAAGCCGGTCAGTAAAGTGCGCAAAACGGCTGATCAGGTCTAGCCTAAAGGGAAGGCTTCTGGTAATTTCACCGGCTTTTGAGACGCCGCGCAATGCGGTTTCCCTTATCAGGATCAAGGCCCGGCACCGGGAATGCCCCGTAGATACCGGCCCTAGATGTGAGGCTGCGCCAATGCCAAATACAACCGAATCACAGTTCACGCACTTCGAACCTTATCCGCTTGATACCGGTGAGGAGTACATGAACGAAGCGCAGAAAGATCACTTCCGCGCCATTCTGCAAAACTGGAAACACCAGTTGATGGAGGAAGTCGACAGCACCATTACGCATCTCAAGGAAGAAGCTTCGAACTTTGCTGACCCGAGCGACCGCGCCAGTCAGGAAGAAGAGTTCAGTCTCGAATTGAGAACGCGTGACCGCGAGCGCAAACTGATCCGCAAGATCGACGAAGCGATGGAACGGATCGACGAAGACGACTACGGCTTCTGCGACGCCTGTGGCGTCGAGATCGGCATCCGTCGCCTGGAGGCGCGCCCGACCGCTACTCTCTGCATCGACTGCAAGACGCTGGCCGAGATCAAAGAGAAACAGCTCGGCGGCTGATCCCAGGCGGGGATCGAAGTTCGCTTCGGTCCCCGTATCTATCAGGAGGAAACGGCAACCTTGAGCTGCACAGGTCGTTTCGCGCCCTCACCCACAGGTCCCCTCCATTTCGGCTCTCTGCTGGCCGCGCTGGCCAGTTATCTGGATATCCGCGCCCAGGGCGGTCGCTGGCTGGTACGTATCGAAGACCTGGACCCGCCCCGCGAAATGCCCGGCGCCAGCAAACTGATCCTCGAAACCCTTGAACAGTTCCAGCTGCACTGGGACGGCAGCGTCGTCTACCAGAGCCAGCGCCACGCACTCTATCAACAGGCTATTGACGCACTGCTCGACAAACAGCTCGCCTACCCTTGTCAGTGCAGCCGCAAACAGATGCAGCAGCGCGGGGCCCTGCAAGCTTATGATGGCTACTGCCGTTTCCATCCGCCGGCAGCCGGCGCTCAAACCTCGGTGCGGGCGATCTACCCCGACCGCACGCTGAGCTTTAATGACCGCATTCAGGGTGAGAGGATCTATCCCGCCGATCCCGGACGGGGCGACTTCGTTATTTTCCGCCGCGACGGTTTCTTCGCCTATCAACTGGCAGTGATCGTGGACGACGAGGAACAGGGTGTCGACCAGGTGGTCCGCGGTGCCGACCTGATCGACGAAACGCCGCGCCAGCAGGTTCTGCAGCAACACCTGGGCTACCACACGCCGAGCTATGCCCATATCCCGGTACTCACCAACCACGAGGGCCAGAAGCTCAGCAAACAGACCTTCGCCGAGCCGCTGTCGCTCGAGCCTCTGCAGATCCGTCAGCAACTGCACCGTGCCCTGGCACTGCTTGGCCAGCGCCCGCCGGCTGATGCTTTCGAGCTGTCACCCGAGGCACTGCTAAGCTGGGCGGTCAGGCACTGGTCTCTGGACCGGGTGCCCCGGGGTCTGACATTCGTACAGGAGACAGGCTGAATGTATACGCACCGGTTGCTGCTTCTGCTGACACTGATTACAGCCCTGCTGGCACCGGGGCTGCTGGATCTCTGGCTGTTCAGCCAGGGCCCCTGGTATCAGCCCTTCCTGATCTGGGCGGGCCTGTGTATTCTGACCCTTCTGATTGAACAGTGGCATCGACATGAACTTTGAACTGCCACAACTTCTGCTGCTCTGCTTCGGCTACCTGCTCTGCCTCTTCGGCGCAGCCTACCTGGCCGAACGCAGACGGCTGCCACAGCGACTGATTCATCACCCCCTGGTCCACGCCCTGTCGTTCGGCGTCTATACCAGCGCCTGGACCTTTTACGGCAACTTCACCCTGGCCGCCAATTCCGGCTATGTGTATCTGGCGCCCTACCTGGGGGCAGCAGCCACGTTCATGCTGACGCCGGTCATCCTCATGCCCATTTTGAGGATCACCAGCACCTATCAACTCTCCTCCCTGGCTGACCTGTTCGCCTTCCGCTTCCGCAGTGGGCGGGTCGGTGTATTGACCACCCTGGCCCTGATTTTTGCCAGCATGCCGCTGATCTCGATCCAGATTCAGGCGGTATCGGACTCGCTCTATCACCTCAATGACAATATCAGCCGCCATCAGATCGCTGCGGTGTTCTGTGCCCTCATCGCTATCTTCGCGATTCTGTTTGGTGCCCGTCGCGCCTCGCTGCGAAACAGCCACAGCGGACTGGTCGCTGCCCTCGCCATTCAATCGCTGATTAAACTGGCCGCCCTGCTGACCCTGGCCGCGTTCGCGTTCTTTGGTGTCTTCGACGGCCCCTGGGGGCTGGCCGCCTGGCTGCAGGCGGTGCCATCAGTCACCGAAGCGATGCAGCACCCGGAGAACAGAGATAACTGGCAGGTGATGGTGCTGGCTTTTGCCGGCGCCGCGGTGGTCATGCCGCACATGTTCCACCTGGCCTTCACGGAAAACGTCTCCTCGGAAAGCCTGTACAAGGCGACCTGGGTGATGCCCCTGCTATTGCTTCTGTTCGCCATCTGCGTACCGCCGATTCTCTGGGCCAACCTGGCCACCGGCGGGCTGGGCGGCGATGCCAAGTTTTCGGTCCTGCTGCTTGGCGAGGCGCTGAATCAGCCCTGGCTGACACTGGTTGCGCTGCTTGGCGGTCTGTCCGCCGCCAGCGGGCTGATGATTGTCGCGGCGGTCGCGCTCGCCTCGATGATGCAGAACCACCTGGTGCTGCCATTACTCAAACGTCCCGAGCAGACCCGCTTCTACACCTGGCTGCTTTGGCTGCGCCGCTTCCTGATCGTCTTTCTGATCTTCAGCTGCTACCTGTTCTACGTTGCGTTCGGGGAGCGTTTTTCCCTGCACCAGCTCGGTTTCCTGGGCCTGATCGCCTTTGTCCAGTTCCTGCCGGGGCTGCTGGCGACGCTGTACTGGCCGGGGGCGAGCCGAAACGGTTTCCTGATGGGACTGGCCGGCGGCCTGGGAGTCTGGCTGTTTGCCCTGACACTGCCGCTGCACCGCGACCTGTTCCTGCTCGATCTCCCAGGCGGCAGTGACGAGGACTGGAACCTGGTCACGCTGTTTTCCCTGCTGCTGAACCTGGGACTGATGCTTCTCGGTTCGGTGCTGTTTCCCGGCAAGGAGGCTGAGCGCCAGAGCGCCAACGCCTGCGTACTCAACGGTCTGAAGCGTCCCCTCGGCGCCAGTGCCGCAGCGGGCCAGCCAGAAGACCTGCAGTCACAGATCGAGCCCCGCGTGGGCCCGGAAACCGCCCGACGGGAGATCAACCGCGCCCGTGCCGAGCTGAACCTGCCGACCGGTGATCTGCGCCCCCTCGATATGCTGCGCCTGCGCAGCCAGCTGGAATACAACCTCTCCGGCCTGCTCGGCCCGGTGGAAGCCTCGTCGATACTGAACACCCAGACGCAGCAGTCCGCCAGCGGTTTCCGCGCCCGCGAGATCCACCTGATGGAGAAACAGCTGGAGCGCTATGACGCCAGGCTGTCCGGGCTTGCCGCCGAGCTGGACCAGCTGCGACGCTACCACCGCCTGACGCTGCAGCGCCTGCCCATCGGCGCCTGTACCCTGGACAGTGAACTGCGGATCCAGTTCTGGAACAGCGAACTGGCCGAATATACCGGGGTCGATGACGAAAGCTGTATCGGTGCCCGCCTGGCCACTCTGCCCCCGCCCTGGGGCGAGTTACTCTGTGACTTTGCGATTGGTGAGAGTCATCACAAAGCCGCGCTGCAGGTAGAGCTGGACGGTATCCCTCGCTGGTTCACTCTGCACAAGGCGTCTCTGGACAACCCGACCACCGGCGGCATGGTCCTGCTGGTCGAGGACGAAACCGAGCACCAGATGATCGCGAAAAACCTGGCACATCAGGAACGCCTGGCATCGATCGGGCAATTTGCCGCCGGCGTCGCCCATGAAATCGGCAACCCGGTCACCGGTATCGCCTGTCTGGCGCAAAACCTGAAGCTCGAAACGGACAACCGCGAGATCCTCACGACAGGGAATCAGATCGTCGAGCAGACCGAGCGGATCAGCCGGATCGTTCAGTCCCTGGTGCGCTTTGCCCATACCGGTCAACACCAGAGCAGCGGGGAGCACCTGCCGACTGTTCTGCACGATATTGCCGCCGATGCGATCCGTCTGGTACAACTCGACAGCCGAACCCGACAGCAGCGTTTCAGCCTCCGGGTGCCCAGTGACCTGGTCATCCTCGCCGATCCGCAACAGATACTGCAGGTGTTTATCAACCTGCTCAACAACGCCAGCGACGCGTCCCCGGACGATGGCGAGATTGTTATCGAAGCGGCGGCCGAGACCAACCGTGTGCGGCTGACGGTGACCGACAACGGCAGCGGTATCGCCGACGCGGATATGAGCCGGCTGTTCGAACCGTTTTTCACCACCAAGGACCCTGGCCGGGGCACCGGGCTCGGTTTATCTTTGGTCTACAATATTATTACCGAGCACTATGGTAGTATCGAACTCTTCAGCCCCGCCAATAAGAAACAGAACAATGGCACTCAGGTAGTGATAACCTTACCCCGGTACACTGGGAGCCTTTCCTGACCCGTACCGCAAGAGAGAAGCAAGGGTCCAAGCCACATGAGCCGAATTCTGATTGTTGAGGATGAATCGATCATCCGCTCAGCACTCAAGCGCTTACTCGAAAAAAATAACTACAACGTGAGTGACGCTGCATCCGTCGCCGAAGCGACCGAACAATTCCAGCTGTCCGATTTTGACCTGATCATCAGCGACCTGCGTCTGCCCGGCGCCAGCGGCACGGATATGATCGAACTGGCCCGTCCTGTGCCGGTGCTGATCATGACCAGCTATGCCAGCCTGCGCTCCGCTGTGGATGCCATGAAACTGGGCGCCGTGGACTATATCGCCAAGCCGTTCGACCACGATGATATGCTGGCCACGGTGCACGAAGTGCTTAGCCGTGGCGGTACCGCCCAGGTGGAGCCTGGCAACGACAATGACGCCGAGGCCGAGCAGCAGACCGAGATCATCGGTCAGTGCCAGCCGATGCAGGAACTCTTCAAACGGATCAGCAAGGTCGCGCGCACCGATGCCACCGTATTGATTCTCGGCGAGTCCGGCACCGGTAAAGAGCTGGCCGCTCGCGCCATCCACGAGCAGAGCGATCGTGCCGGCAAAGCGATGATCTGCGTAAACTGCGCGGCGATCCCGGACACCCTGATCGAATCGGAGCTGTTTGGTCATGAGAAAGGCGCCTTTACCGGCGCTAACGCCAGCCGCAGCGGCCTGATCGAATCCGCCGACGGCGGTACGCTGTTTCTCGATGAGATAGGCGAGCTGCCGTTGGAAGCCCAGGCGCGCCTGCTGCGTTTCCTGCAGGAGGGTGAGATCCGCCGCGTCGGCGCGGTGCAGCCACGCCAGGTCAATGTCAGACTGATCGCCGCGACCCATCGCGACCTTAAAAACCTGGCCAAGGTTGGCGAGTTTCGTGAAGACCTTTACTACCGGCTTTACGTCATGGAGCTGCGCATGCCGCCGCTGCGCGAGCGTGGCGAGGATATTATCGAGCTGGCGGAGCGCTTCCTGCAGAGCCAGGCACGCAAACTGGATGCCGGTTCGCTGTCGCTGAGCCCCGCCGCCCGGGACGTAATGCTGAGTTATCACTGGCCCGGCAACGTGCGTGAGCTTGAGAACGCCATCGAGCGCGCGGTCATCCTGGCCGATGGCGCACAGATCACACCGGAGCTCCTGGGCCTGGATACGGACCACCTGTCCTTGAGTGCACTGGAAAGTAACTATGAACAGCGCATCCCCGAGACCGTAACCTCCGACAGCAGCAGTAACCGCCGTGCCCGCACCGACCTGTCACTGGACGATTACTTTCAGCGCTTCGTACTGGAAAACCAGGACCAGATGAGCGAAACCGAACTGGCGCGAACGCTGGGTGTGAGCCGCAAATGTCTGTGGGAACGTCGACAGAAACTGGGTATCCCACGCCGACCAAAGAAGTAACACTTATGGAGGCCAGGGTAACACTTGAGTAGTGTTACCCTTCTACACATACCGCACTGCAACAAACGTGATTCACGGTAACACATGCAGGTAACACATCCGGGTAACACTGCGTCACCCAACCAATAAAAAATAATAAATCTTTTTAGTTCAATAACTTACAAAAACTGGCACAGCATCTGCTTTGTATAAGAGCAGAACAACAACAACGACGACCAGTGACGGTTCGACAGCAATAAAAATAAAAACAGTCGTTCCAGAATGGTTACCCGCCTCGAATAAAAATAAAAATGAGGCTTGGCTGGTCACAGAGACGAGCGCCAGGTACGCATACACGGTAATAAAAATAACAACCCGTACATGCAGCCAAGAGCGTTACGCTTTGTGATCAGCACCCCCCACATCTCCCCAGCTTCAATCCGTATCACTCCTACGCACCAAACCAACTTAGCTCTATCATCCGCGAACCAGCTTTAATACGTCAGCCTCGGGCTACAGATACCCCCCCTTAAATGCTATGATGCGGCACCTTTGATTTTATCTTGATCTATACAGCGACCCTGCACTGATGCTCACTTCGTTTCTGATTCTGTTGCTGGTAGTGGCCATACCGCTGCTGGGTTTTATCTACGTGCAATACACGATTGCGCGCGCACCCGCCTCCGCACCCGACAAAGCCGGGCAACCGACGCAGACCTCTGCTGCTGGAGGGGGGGTAAGCCAGGAGGAACTACCTCTGGGTAAACGCCAGACCATCGCCGAGTCGGAACACCGTATCCCGCGGCAGAAACTCGACGACAACGCCATGAAGGTGGTCTACCGACTACTCGACGAGGGTTACGAGGCCTACCTGGTGGGCGGCTGCATCCGCGACCTGCTGCTCAATAAGAGTCCTAAGGATTTCGACGTCGCAACCTCCGCCCACCCTGAACAGGGGGAGGAGCTGTTCCGCCGCTCGCGTCTGATTGGCCGCCGTTTCAAACTGCTGCACGTACGCTTCGGCCGCGAGCTGATCGAGGTCGCCACTTTCCGCGCAGGCCATGACAGCGAGGAGAACAACGGCGAACATGGCCGCCAGGCCGAGTCCGGCATGATCCTCAGGGATAACGTCTACGGCAACATCGAAGAGGATGCCCTGCGCCGTGACTTCACCATCAACGCGCTTTACTACAGCGTGGCGGATCACAGCATTCTCGACTTCGCCAACGGCTACCGGGATATCAAGAATCGTCAGATCCGCATGATCGGCGACCCGGAAACCCGCTACCGCGAAGATCCTGTACGCATGCTGCGTGCTGCCCGCTTTGCCGCCAAGCTCGGCTTCGAAATCGAACCCGGCACCGCCGAACCGATCCACAAGCTCGGCCCCATGCTGACCCGCATCGCACCGGCACGCCTGTTCGACGAAGCGCTGAAACTGCTGCAGAGTGGACATGGTGAAGCCTCCCTGCGCCAGCTGAAGCGCTTTGACCTGTTCCGGACCCTGTTCCCGCAGACCGACGCGATGCTCGATTCCGAAGAGTATCCGGTAGAAACTCTGGTGGAGAACGCCCTCAGCAACACCGATCGCCGCCTGGCCCAGGGCAAGAGTGTGACACCGGCGTTCCTGTTTGCCGCCCTGCTCTGGTACCCGATGCAGCGCCGCCTGGCAGAACTGCTGGATGAGCGTGACCAGCCCGCCCTGCAGTGTCTGCACCAGGCAGCCAACGAGGTGCTGGGCGAACAGGTCCGCTCCACCGCCATCCCGCGTCGCTTCTCTACGCCGGTGCGCGAGATCTGGGAACTGCAGCAGCGCTTGCCACGCAAACGTCGCGCAGACCAGCTGGTTACCCACCCCCGCTTCCGTGCCGCCTACGACCTGCTGCTGCTGCGTGAGACCAGCGGTGAAGACCTGGGAGGCCTCAGCCAGTGGTGGACCGATTACCAGAACGCCGATGAAAACCAGCGCACTCAGCTGCAACAGAAACCCGCTGGCAGCGAGGGAGAAAGCGCACCTCGCAAGCGCCGTCGTCGCCGCAAACCTCGCAAGCCGCAAAGCGATGACTGAGACTATCCGCTGCTACATAGGCCTGGGCAGCAATTTGAACGATCCCCAGGCACAGGTCAGAGAGGCATTGGAGCAGCTGGCTGCCCTGGCGGATTGCGAGCTGGTGGCCGCCTCCTCCCTGTACCGTTCCGATCCGGTCGGCCCCCAGGACCAGCCCGACTTCATCAACGCCGTCGCTGAGCTGCACACCACCCTGGATGCCGAGACTCTGCTGGACCAGCTGCAGGCGCTTGAGCAGTCGCATCACCGGGTGCGGGAGCGCTACTGGGGACCGCGCACTCTGGACCTGGACATCCTTCTGTATGGCAACGAGCAGATCGACACCGAGCGTCTGTGCGTGCCCCATCGTTTCATGCGTGAGCGCGGTTTCGTGCTCTGGCCCCTTGCCGAGATCGCCCCGGAGCTGATTCTGCCGGACGGTACCGCACTGTCAGCACTCTTAGCCCTTTGCCCCATGGGCACTCTCGAGCAGATACAGCTATAATCCGCCCTTCGCGACGCTAACAGACAACAAAAGGTCGAGATGCGCTATGAGTAACATCACCCTGCACACCCTGACCGCACGCAAGAATGCGGGCGAGAAGTTCGCCGTGCTGACCGCCTACGATGCCACCTTTGCGCATCAGGTCAGCGCTGCCGGCATCGAAATGATTCTGGTCGGCGACTCACTGGGAATGGTTCTTCAGGGGCGGGACAGCACCTTGCCGGTTACACTCGAGGAGATGACCTACCACACCCGGGCGGTCTCCAGCGGCAACCAGGGCGCCATGATCATGGCTGACCTGCCGTTCATGAGTTATGCAACGCCGGAACAGGCGATGCAGAGCGGTGCCGAGCTGATGCGCGCCGGTGCCCACATTCTCAAGCTCGAAGGCGGTCGCTGGCTCTGTGAGACCACCAGTCTGCTGGCAGAGCGTGGCGTCCCGGTCTGTGCTCACCTCGGCCTGACGCCCCAGACAGTCAACAAGCTCGGCGGTTACCGGGTTCAGGGACGCACACGAGAGTCCGCTCTGGAAATGATTGAAGACGCCCGCAAGCTGGAAGAAGCCGGCGCCAGTATGCTGCTGCTCGAATGCGTTCCGTCCGTGCTGGCCCAGGAAATCACACTGAACGCCGGCATTCCCGTGATCGGCATCGGTGCCGGTCCGCATACCGACGCCCAGGTGCTGGTGATGCATGACATGCTTGGCATCACACCGGGCCGTAAAGCCCGATTCGTGAAAAATTTCCTTGCCGAAAGCGAGAGCATCCAGGATGCGTTCAAACGCTACGCAGAACAAGTAAGAAACGGGGAGTTCCCCGCCAGCGAACACGGATTCGAGTAAAATGCAGACAGTCAGTACCGTCAAAGAGCTGCGTGAGCGCCTGCGTACAGAACGCGCCGAAGGCAAACGCATCGCCCTGGTGCCCACGATGGGCAATCTGCATCAGGGGCACCTGCGCCTGGTGGAAAAGGCCGTAGCCAACGCCGATTTTGTCGTTGCCTCCATCTTCGTTAACCCCCTGCAGTTCGGTCCGCAGGAGGACCTGGAGCGCTACCCGCGCACCCTGGCACAGGACCAGGCACAGTTGCGCGCCTTCGGTTGCGATCTGCTGTTTGCCCCGTCAGAGCAGGAGATTTATCCCCAGGGCCGCGATGGGCAGACCTTCGTTGAGGTCCCCGCTATCTCCGATCTTTACTGCGGCGCCACCCGGCCCGGACATTTCCGCGGCGTGACCACCATCGTCAACAAGCTGTTTAACCTGATTCAGCCCGATGTCGCTGTTTTTGGCCGCAAGGACTACCAGCAGCTGCATGTGATCACCCGGATGGTGGAAGACCTGTCGATGCCGGTGCAGCTGATTGGCGTCGGCACAGAGCGCGCCGAGAACGGGCTGGCACTGAGCTCTCGCAACGGTTACCTCACCGATGCAGAGCTGGCGGTTGCACCGCGGCTCTATGCCACCATATCCGACATGGCCAGCACGCTGAAAAGCGGCGGACAGAGCCATGCAAACCTGATAGAAAAAGCCCAGCAGTCGCTGGAGCGGGCCGGATTTCTGCGCGATTACATCCACATCCTGCGCCGTTCAGACATGCTGACCGCCGGACCTGAAGACCGCAACCTGGTCATCATCGCTGCCGCCTACCTGGGTGCGGCACGCCTTATCGACAATATTGAAGTCGACCTCTGAGCACACTCGGCCTCCCCACCCGGGGAGGCCTCTCTGCGCGATAATCTCAACGCCCCTAGCTTGACAGTTCGCTGAGCCTTACCTCAGTATCGGAGAGGTCCGGTCCGTTACCTTTTCCCTGTAAACGGACCGCTCGTGGCTCCATCCTGCAGCTCATGCAATCATGCGGTCATCTGGCACAGCTAGCATTGATCGCTGGATATAGAACTAAAATAGAACGACACAGAGAGGCACACACCTATGCGCGACGTTGTTATCGTGGCCGCCGGCCGCACGGCTGTTGGCACCTTCAATGGTTCACTGGCATCCGTCAAGGCATCTGACCTGGGCGCCACCGTAATCAAGGGTTTGCTGGAAAAAACAGGTATCGCCCCTACTGCGATCGATGAAGTAATTCTCGGCCAGGTACTGACCGCCGGTTGCGGCCAGAACCCCGCCCGCCAGTCCAGCCTCAATGCTGGTCTGAGCCAGGAAACACCCGCCCTGACAATCAACAAGGTCTGCGGCTCCGGCCTCAAGGCTTTGCAGCTCGCCACCCAGGCGATCCGCTGCGGTGATGCCGACGTGATCATCGCCGGCGGCCAGGAAAACATGTCCCAGTCTCCGCACCTGCTGCCGAACTCCCGTAACGGCGCCCGCATGGGTGACTGGAAGATGATCGACTCGATGATCACCGACGGCCTGTGGGACGCGTTCAACAACTACCACATGGGTATCACCACCGAGAACATTGTCGAGAAATACGGCTTCACCCGCGAAGAGCAGGACGCCTTTGCTACTGCCTCCCAGAACAAGGCGGAAGCAGCGGTAACCTCCGGCCGCTTCAAGGACGAGATCATCCCGGTCAGCATTCCGCAGCGCAAAGGCGACCCGGTTGTCTTCGATACCGATGAACAGCCGCGCTTTGGCTGCACCGCAGAAGCACTGGGCAAACTGCGCCCGGCCTTCAAAAAAGACGGCACCGTCACTGCCGGTAACAGCTCAACCATCAACGATGGCGCCGCAGCGGTAATCCTCTGCTCCGCAGAAAAAGCTGCAGAACTGGGTCTGCCGGTACTGGCCCGCATCAAGGGCTACGCATCTGCCGGTGTTGATCCGGCGATCATGGGTACAGGTCCGATCTGTGCGACCACCAAGGCGCTTGAGAAAGCGGAATGGTCCATTGACGATCTGGAACTGGTCGAAGCCAACGAGGCGTTCGCGGCACAGGCGATGTCTGTGAACAAGGACCTGGGCTGGAACACCGATATCGTTAACGTAAATGGTGGCGCCATCGCCCTGGGTCACCCGATCGGCGCGTCCGGCTGCCGTATCCTCGTCTCCCTGGTGCACGAGATGATCAAGCGCGACGCCAAGAAAGGTCTCGCCACTCTCTGCATCGGCGGCGGCATGGGCACAGCCCTGGCGATCGAGCGCGACTGATCGCTCTTAACCGCTAAACCTTGCAACAGGGCAGCTCTCGGGCTGCCCTGTCTGTTTTTCTGCGCGGCAATTTTCGCATCACCTACAATGGAAAGTAGATGCCATTCAGGGAGATGCGATGAAATTTCTCCGCGCGCTTATTCTCTGCGTCATTGCGCTGCTGACTCTGTCGGCACTCTGGCTGTTCCTGCACCAGGAAAACGCGCAACTGGAGCGCTACGGTGACCGACCGGTCGTTCAGGCCATGCCACCGTCCCCCTCGACAGCCGCACGCCCCTATGCGTCGACTCATCCCTCCCGCTGGACACGTCCCGATGACCCCTTTGAATACCCGATTCCCATTGGCGCCGTCGGCCCCCATGAACCGCTTTACAGCAGCCCCTTAGGCTATCCCTTTGCCTGCGATGGCGACGCTTCCGGCTATGGCCAGCCCCGCATCGATAACCGGCAGGGCTGGGGTATACCTGTCTATGCTGCGGATAATCCTGAGTCCCGGGAACCCGCCGGATACAGCAAGGATTGCCTCTACCCCACCCGGGTCGACTACCTCTATAACCGCCAGGGTACCGACCGCTTCTATCCGCTCAGCGAAGCCAACGGCGATATCGCCCAGCTGAGTATCGGTGGGGCAACGCTGGATTTCATCGTTCGCGTCGAAACCGGCACGATTAACCGTTTCTTCTACAGCATCACCGCGCTGCGTGGCCCGGAGGACCAACCGGAACAACCCGACATGCGCTACTGGAACGGGGATCTGATTTATCAGTTTAAGGGCGGCGTGGGGATCGGCCATCGCCAGGGACGGCTAAAGCCCCACGACGTGGCAAACAGGCGTCTGGAGCAGCTACGCCAGGGCTACGCGATCGCCAGCTCCAGCGGTAACCAGACCTCCTACCACTACGATCTGCTGCGGGCTGAAGAAACCGCACTGAGGGTCAAACGCCAGTTCAGCGCGCGCTATGGCGAACCCCGCTTCACCCTCGGTATTGGCGGCTCGGGCGGCGCTATTCAGCAATACCTGATCGGCCAGAACGGCAGCGGTGTGCTCGATGCCGGCGTTGCCCTGTACGCCTATCCCGACATGCTGACGCAAACGATCCACATCTTCGACTGCGAGCTGCTGGAGTATTATTTCGACCAGCTCGCTCCGGAAGTCTGGCCCTGGCCGAAGCGCTCTCTGATAGAGGGGCTTAATGCCCTCAATGGCATCGAGCCGGAATATGGCTGGACCTATGAACTGGCCCAGCTGATCCATGGCCGCGTACCACCCAGGCCTAAGGGCAGCAGTGAATGCGTCAATGGCTGGCGCGGACTGACATCGCTGGTGAACAACCCCAGCTTCGTGCATTTCGCGCCTCGCTTTTCAGAGACACTGCAGCAGCAGGTGCACTGGACCTACTGGGAGGACCTGCGCCATATTTTCGGCAGCCGCGCCGACGGCTATGCCCGCCAGACCTGGGATAACGTCGGTGTTCAGTATGGCCTGCGCGCACTGCGTAGTGGCGAGATCAGCCCGACCACCTTTCTGCATCTGAATGCCAGTATCGGTGGCTGGAAAGCCCCCGGTGAGATGCAGCCTGAGCATTTCTGGCGGGTCAACGGTAGTCGCCTGATCGATTTCAGCCCCTGGGGCCAACAGAACATGAACCTGTCACCGGACGGTGGCCTGACGCCAGCCAAGCGAACGGAAGCAGACCCGGGGGCCATCGACGCGGCGTTTCGTTCGGGCCAGGTTTTCACTGGCCAACTTGATATCCCCATCGTCGACCTGCGCCACTATCTCGAGCCGGAACTGGACATGCATCACCTGAGCGCCTCGTTCAGCACCCGTCTGCGGCTGCAGTCAGCGGGACGCGCCGACAACCAGCTGATCTGGGTAACCGAAAAACCACACTCCCCCATCGCTGAGGCCCTGGCCCTGCTGACCCAGTGGCTGGAACAGGGACAGCGTCCGCGGCAGGCCAGCGACCGCTGCTATAACCGCGATGGCAGCCTGATCGCCTCTGGCCCCGATGTCTGGAACGGGCAATGGAACGGGCGTGAAAATGGCCTCTGCAGCCAGCGTTATCCCAGTTTCGGCACCTCGCGCAGTCAGGCGGGCGAAGGATTGCGTGGCGACCTGTTCAAGTGCCAGCGCATTCCGGTGGACAGGGCATTGGCAACAGGCGTTTACTCACCCATCGATATGCAGCCCTATCGTCAGCGGCTGCAACAGATCTTTGCCGATGGGGTGTGTGATTACAGCCGCCCCGGGGTGGAGCGGCCCGATTAGACCGGATAGCCTCAGGCTGTGGCGATTGCGCCCTTGCCGATTCCCTCAAAGGCCCGCACCTCGATCGCATCCTGCGGATAGGCCGCCTTGATCTGCCCCGCCAGATGCTGGGCGATCTGCTCTACCGTGGATTCGGTATCGATGTCGTAGCAGCAGCGTGCGGGCAGACTGAGCTCGAAATGTCCCTGGGGGGCATCATACACATAGTGATGGGTGTCACCGCCGGCTTTCAGATGTGCCCGGGTGCCGATATAGATATCGCGAAACGTCTCTGCCCACCGGGCTTCCAGAGCGCTGTCACGGGCGCCGTTACGCAGCACCTGAATCCTTGAGCGGTGACCGTGGGCGATGCGCTGACAGTTACCCTCGTGCTGCTGCAGGCCATGACTGTAGTGGTAGTAAGCGCCTTCGATAACCTCCGGCACAAACTCCAGCTGCACCCCTTTTACCTGCTCGGGGAAAAGCGCCAGCAGCTGCTCACGGCACCAGAGTGCCAGCGCTTCAGGCGTAATCGTTTCACCGGGCACCAGGGTGATCGCCCCGGCGGGAGAACTGCAGTGCAGCTGCCCACCCTCCGGATAGGTCCAGGTGATTGCTGTGCGCTCTTGTGTTTGCTCGGACTCAAGCCCCGCCATCTCGCGGGCAACCACGAGACAGTGGTCCAGATGTGCATCCAGCCACTGCTTGACCCGTTTTTTGACCACACCGAAGTCGCAGATCATCCCCTGGTTATCCAGCGATCCGTCGAGTATCAGGTTGGCCGCCCAGGATTCACCCAGCAGACCGCGCTGGGCATCAAGGTAGGAAAAGTCGACATGGGTCAGGTTTTCAACAAACAGCTTCACGATGGGCCTCACAGAATTAGCAGGCCGGTATTTTAACCTATCAATCCGGTCAGGATCTAAGAAAGCTTCACTCTCTTGTTATACTAGGCGTTTTTCAAACTGCCGGATCCCTATGCGACTCGATAAATACCTGGCCAAGTCCACCGGACTCTCCCGCAAGGAGGTGAAACGCCTGCTCCATGCCGACGAAGTGCGCGTCAATGGTGAACCGGAACGCAATCCGGCGCGGCATGTTCAGGACGGCGACGAGGTAACCCTCGACGACAGGCCGATGGAGCGTCCCGAACCCCGTTACCTGATGATGAACAAGCCGGACGGCGTGGTCTGTGCCAACGACGACCCCACGCATCCGACCGTACTGGCCCTGCTTGAGCTGCCAAGAGCGGAAGAGATGACCATTGCCGGTCGCCTGGATATCGATGCCACCGGACTGGTGCTGATCACCGATGATGGCAAATGGGCCCACCGCGTCACATCGCCGCGCCACAAGACCCACAAGGTGTACCTGGTCACCACGGCCGACCCGATCCCGCCGGAGGCTGTGGATAAGTTCGCCAAAGGACTCAAGCTCGACAGCGAGCGCTTCCCCACCAAACCGGCGGAGTTGACGCTGCTGAGTGAAACCCGGGCCCGCGTGGTTATCCACGAAGGCCGCTATCACCAGGTGAAGCGGATGTTTGCAGCCCTCGGTAACCGGGTGGTCGAACTGCACCGGGAGAGTATCGGTGCCATCGTCCTGGATGAGGACCTGTTCCCCGGTGAATACCGCCCCCTTAGCGAAGACGAGATCAATAGCATCTGACCATGGCCGATACCGCGCTCAATCTGCTCGTTGAAGAGCTACGCCAACCGGATGGGCGGCGCCTGTGGATTGTTGATGAGAACATTCCGCCGCAACTCCTCCCGCCACAGCCCAATACCCAGGTGATCGGTAACCGTTTCGACCTGATCAGGGCGATGCGGCAACAGGGCTGGAATGCCGAACTGTCTGACTTTGATCTCAGCCAGTGGCCGGCAAGCAGCCTGGAAAAGCTAATCTACCGGGTTTCAAAGGAAAAGGCGGTAGTGCACCACCTGATCAACGAAGCCGCCCGGGTACTGCGCCCCGACGGCGAGCTGATCCTGATCGGGGACAAGGGCGAAGGGATAAAGACTTACGCGCGCAAGGCGCAGCAGCGTCTCGGCGGCAGCAAAGAGGAGCAGAAACAGGGCAGTGTCTGGCGCGTCACTGTTAGCCTGGGAGAGGCAGACAGCGCCCTCCTGGACGACCAGGATTATCCGCTGCTACGTGACTTTCAGCCCGCTGACGCAGAGCTCTATCTGACCAAGCCCGGGCTGTTCGGCTGGAACAAGATCGATCGCGGCAGCGCATTCCTGGTGGAAAACCTGGCGGCAATGACAGGCCAGGCGCTGCCGCTTGAGGGACGGATTCTGGATCTTGGCTGCGGTTTCGGCTACCTGGCTCTGAACGCCTGTGCAACCTCTGCAGCGCTCACCTGCACCGACAACAACGCGGCGGCGCTTATCGCCTGCCGCGCCAACCTGAATGCGCGTCAGTTTACACAGGCCGAGGTCATCGCCAGCGACGCCGGCGACAGCCTGGAGGGGACCTTCGATATCATTCTGTGCAATCCGCCGTTCCACGCCGGATTTGGTGTCGAAGGTGATCTGACCGACCGTTTTCTACGCCAGGCACGTCGATTACTCGACAGCAACGGAACCGCCTGCTTCGTGGTGAATCAACATATTCCGCTGGAACGTAAAGCCAGGGGTTTGTTTGCGCGTATTCACTGCCACGCAGATAATGGTCACTTCAAACTGGTACAACTAAAGGAACCTGTGAACAAGCCACAATGAGCACCTGGCTTGGAGCTTATTTACAGATTCCCAAACCGCTTTAGGACTTCTTAACCGGGAGAGTTATGGCCTTCGATTACTTGCGTCAGACGCTATTTTTCTTTCGTCAGCATCTTCTGACGCTGGCAGCCATTCAGCTGCCTTTTCTACTGCTGCTTGCACTGCTCAACTATGCGCTTATCGGCAATCTGGTTGATACCGGCGACCCGGAAATCCAGATGAATGCAGCGCTGGCCTCGCTGGCCCGCCTGGTGTTCCTGCCCTTCTACCTGGGCGGCACAATCATCTATCTGCAATCGGTGATTGATAACCAGCCGGTTCATCCGTTGACCGCAATACTGAGCGCCGCGGGCAGCTGGGGACGTCTGTTGCTGACCTATATTCTCAACGCTATAGCGATCTCGGTGGGCTTTATGCTGCTGATTGTGCCCGGTGTCTATGTCGGCGTCCGCTTTGCCGTCGCCGATTACGCCTGTGTCCTGGAGCGCAAAGGCCCCATCGAAGCGCTGCGCGGCAGCTGGAACGGCACCTCCGAGCACTTCTGGCTGCTGCTGCAGGGTCTTGCGCTGCTGATGGGCCTGCTGTTCCTGACCAATGTTCTGATCAGCCAGGCGTTTGGCGCCCAGCCGCTGCTGAGCACCCTGTTCAGCGTGATCATCGACTTCCTTGGCGTGCTGGTGACCATCTACGGCTTCCGCATCTACTGCGTGATCCGCGAAGAGCAGCGAAACGGCGAAATATAGGGGCCAACCGCCCAGGCAGATCACTGCCACCACACCGACCGATAAATTAATCTCAGATACGAAAAAGCCCTCACTAGGAGGGCTTTCTTATGTCCGAGGATCAGTCTTAGTTGGAGACTGACTCGTCCTCTTCCATGTCCTTCATGGAAAGCTTGATACGGCCACGAACGTCCACGTCCAGTACCTTCACTTTAACCACGTCGTCCATGTTCACATAGTCGGTGACCTTGTTGACGCGCTCTTTGGCGATCTGGGAGATGTGAACCAGACCATCTTTGCCCGGCAGGATGTTAACAAACGCACCGAAGTCTTCGATACGGACAACCTTGCCTTCATAGATCTTGCCAACTTCCGCTTCAGCGGTGATCGCCATAACGCGATCGTAGGCAGCCTTGCCCTTGGCCTTGTCGTCAGCGTAGATGCGTACGGTGCCGTCATCTTCGATGTCGATCATGGCGCCGGTTTCTTCGGTCAGCGCACGGATGGTGGCGCCGCCCTTACCGATCAGGTCACGGATCTTCTCCGGATTGATCTTAACCAGCTGCATTGCAGGAGCGTTATCCGGCAGTTCCGGACGTGCGTAACCGATAACCAGAGCCATCTCTTTGAGGATGTGCTTACGGGCTTCGTGCGCCTGCTCCAGGGCGATCTCCATGATCTCTTCGGTGATACCGGTGATCTTGATATCCATCTGCAGGGCGGTAACGCCCGCTTCGGTACCGGCTACCTTGAAGTCCATGTCGCCGAGGTGATCTTCATCACCAAGGATGTCGGTCAGAACGGCAAAACGATCATTCTCTTTCACCAGACCCATGGCGATACCGGCAACCGGCGCCTTCAGCGGAACACCCGCGTCCATCATCGACAGGGAAGCGCCACAGACAGAAGCCATGGAGCTGGAACCGTTGGATTCGGTGATCTCGGACACGATGCGGATGGTGTACGGGAACTCTTCCTGGGTCGGCAGTACGGCAGCAACACCGCGACGTGCCAGACGACCGTGACCGATCTCACGACGGCCTGCGCCACCCATACGGCCAGCTTCACCTACGGAGTACGGAGGGAAGTTGTAGTGCAGCATGAACGGATCTTTACGCTCGCCTTCCAGGGCGTCGATGATCTGCTGATCGCGGCTGGTACCCAGGGTACAGGTAGCGATCGCCTGAGTTTCACCACGGGTGAACAGGGCAGAACCGTGAACGCCCTTGAGCAGATCGATCTCGACGTTGATCGGACGAACAGTCTTGGTGTCACGACCGTCGATACGCGGCTGACCGTCGATGATACGGTTACGTACGATCTCTTTTTCCAGTGAGCTGAAGATACCGGCCACTTCTTTGCTGCTCGGACCTTCTTCGCCGGACAGGGCTTCAACTACCTGGCCGCGCAGGTCGCTCAGCGCGTTCTGACGCTGCATCTTGTCAGCCACCTGGTAGGCCGCTTCGATACCGGCAGCAGCCTGCTCGCGAACCTGGGCGATCAGTGCTTCGTTCTTCTCAGCCGGGGCCCATTCCCACTTCGGCTTGCCAGCTTCGGCAACCAGCTCGTTGATCGCGTTGACGACAACCTGCATCTCCTGGTGCGCGAACAGAACGGCACCCAGCATCTCGTCTTCGGTCAGTTCCTGGGCTTCGGATTCAACCATCAGCACCGCGTCAGACGTACCGGCAACAACCATGTCCAGTTCGGAACCAGCCAGCTCTTCGAAGGTCGGGTTGAGGATGTAGCCTTCAGCTTCGGTAAAGCCGACACGGGCGCCACCGATCGGGCCGAGGAACGGCAGACCGGAGATAGCTAGAGCAGCGGAGGTACCGATCATCGCAGCGATATCCGGATCGTTGACCTTGTCCGCGGACATGACGGTACAAACGACCTGGACTTCGTTCATGAAGCCTTTCGGGAACAGCGGACGGATCGGACGGTCGATCAGACGTGAGGTCAGCGTTTCCTTCTCGGAAGGACGCGCTTCACGCTTGAAGAAACCACCGGGGATACGGCCGACGGAGTAGTATTTTTCCTGGTAATGCACGGACAGAGGGAAGAAGTCCTGACCCTCTTTCATCGTTTTTGCACCGACAACGGTACAAAGAACCTGAACACCACCCATGGTAACCATGACCGCACCGGTCGCCTGACGGGCAACTTTGCCGGTTTCCAGGGTTACTGTGTGCTTGCCATACTGGAAAGTCTTGGTAGTCGCTTGCACGGTTTACTCCTAAGTTATTGTTGAGGAGGGCAACCGCAGGTGATCAATCATGCCATCTTTGAAGCCTGTACTCAGTTGTACACCCCTGGTTTAAAACGCCAAGGATAAACAATTGAGTACGGGCTTGATGATTGAGCTCACTGCCTGGTCTGCCCTTTTTTGCAGCGCTGCCGGCACAGAGACCGAACAGCAGATAAAACGAAGGCCATACAGATGTATGGCCTTCGAGTTTTGCTCTTAGCGACGCAGACCCAGACGCCCGATCAGCTCGAGGTAGCGGTCAGCATCTTTCTTCTTCAGGTAGTCCAGCAGCTTACGACGCTGGTTAACCATCCGAATCAGACCACGACGGGAGTGGTGGTCCTGCTTGTGAGACTTGAAGTGATCCTGCAGGCCAGCGATGTTGGCGGTCAGCAGTGCAACCTGCACTTCCGGAGAACCGGTATCGCCTTCGCCACGGCCGTAATCAGCAACGATCTGTGCTTTCTGTTCAACGCTCAGAGACATATTCAGCTCCTTAAAAATATGCACACGGCGAATGTTTCGCCGCTGGTTCAAAGACGCGCTGCACCGAGCATATTTTCAGTACAGCGTCGATAACTCCGGCAACCGGAGAAATACTTATTCGGTATCCGGTGCGGTACTCATCAGCCGCTTTGGCTTGAGAATACCGGTATCCGCTACCTCGCCCACACCGATAAAGGTTTCGGTGCCGGCAATAAACAGTCGGACCTCGCCGCGCTGCTCGAAATAATCCGCGCAGCCCTGTCCGCATTGCAGCCTTTTCGCCTGGGTTTCGCTCAGCTCAAGAGCCGGCAAAGAGGCGATGGCTGTCCAGGGCGGCAATAATAACTGATCGAGACGCCCTTGTATGCATTCGGGATCATCTGCTGCGTGCTTTTCCACCAATGCCTGCAGCTGATCCAGCGGCATCATCATCGACTCCCGGTAGGGGCCGGTTTCCAGGCGACGCAACACGCTTACATGGGCACCGCAACCGAGCATCAGACCGAGGTCTTCAACGATGCTGCGAATGTAGGTTCCCTTGGAGCAGTAAACCTCCAGGTCCAGCTCATCCTCGCGCAGATCAAGCAGCTTGATCTCGTGGATCCTAACCCGGCGGGGCTTGACCTCCACCTCTATGCCCTGGCGCGCCAGTTTATAGAGCGGCTGCCCCTTATGCTTGAGCGCCGAATACATCGACGGCACCTGCTCGATTTCGCCACTGAAGTGTTCCACCAGCAGCGTCTCGATCTGCTCCCGCGAGAGATTGTCCGGCACCGGCTTGGTCTCGATCACGGCACCGTCGGCATCGCTACTGTCGGTACGTACACCGAGTTTCGCCGTGGTGCGGTAACGCTTGTCCGATTCCAGCAGATACTGGGAGAACTTGGTCGCCTCGCCCAGGCAGATCGGCAGCATACCGGTCGCCAGCGGGTCCAGCGCCCCGGTATGCCCCGCCTTGGCGGCGCCATAAATCCGCTTCACCCGCTGCAGCACCGCGTTGGATGACAGACCACCGGGCTTATCAAGCAAAAAAACGCCGTCGATGCGGCGTCCTTTTGGTTTGCGCGCCATGCCTTACTCCTCGTTATCCGATTCGGGCTTGCGCGCGTTCTCCTTGCGATAGGCATCTTCGATCAGGCTGTGCAGACGACGACCACGCTCGATGCTTTCATCGAAATGAAAGCGGAGCTCGGGCATCACGCGCAGCTTGATACCGCGTGCCAGTTGAGCGCGCAGGAATCCGGCGGCGTTGCGCAGTACCTTCAAAGAGGCTGCGATCGCTTCCACCTCATCCTGATCGCCCAGCGCCAGAACGGTGATATAAATATCGGCATAGCTCAGGTCCTTGCTGACCTTCGCATGGCTGATGGTGACCATACCCAGGCGCGGATCCTTGATCTCGCGCTGGATCAGGACGGCCAGATCACGCTGGATCTGGTCGCCCACCCGGTCGGTGCGTTTGAACTCTCTTGCCATAGGGCTTTCTGTTCTACCTCTGGTAATAGAGTCTTACAGGCTGCGCTGTACTTCGACGGTGTCGTAGACTTCGATCTGGTCGCCGACCTTGACGTCATTGTAGTTCTTGACGCCGATACCGCACTCCATGCCCTGACGTACTTCCTGGACAGCGTCCTTGAAGCGGCGCAGAGACTCCAGCTCACCCTCGTAAATTACCACGTTGTCACGCAGTACGCGGATGCGCTTGTTACGGAAGACGGTACCTTCGGTGACCATACAGCCAGCGATCGCACCCAGCTTCGGCGAACGGAACACGTCACGGACTTCGGCAACACCCACGATCTCTTCGCGATACTCCGGCGACAGCAGACCTGTCATCGCCTGTTTCACATCGTCGATGATGTCGTAGATAACGCTGTAGTAGCGCAGTTCCAGCTCTTCACGTTCAACGATGGCGCGTGCCTGTGCATCCGCACGGACGTTGAAGCCGATCAGGATCGCGGACGATGCCAGCGCCAGGTTGGCGTCGGTTTCACCGATACCGCCCACACCGCTGGATACGATAGTGACCTTGACCTCGTCGGTGGAGAGCTCCTGCAGCGACTGGTTCAGCGCTTCCAGTGAACCGCGAACGTCGGCCTTGAGGACGATGTTCAGGCTCTTCACTTCGCCGGCCTGCATGTTGTCGAACAGGTTTTCCAGCTTGGCTTTCTGCTGACGCGCCAGTTTCACTTCGCGGAACTTGCCCTGACGGAACAGAGCGACTTCACGGGCTTTCTTCTCGCTGGACACCACGGTGAACTCGTCACCGGCATCCGGCGTACCGTCCAGACCCAGAATCTCAACCGGGATAGACGGACCAGCGCTATCGGTCTGCTTGCCAGACTCATCGAGCATGGCACGGACACGGCCGTAGTGCAGACCAGCCAGTACGATATCACCCTTGTTCAGGGTACCGTTCTGTACCAGCACGGTGGAAACCGGACCACGTCCCTTGTCGAGACGGGATTCCACGACGACACCCTGAGCCGGTGCATCGGCGACTGCCTTGAGCTCGAGGACCTCTGCCTGCAGCAGAACCTTGTCGAGCAGGTCATCGATACCTTCACCGGACTTGGCCGATACGTGTGCAAACTGCACATCGCCGCCCCAGTCCTCGGAGATAACGTCACGCTGAGCCAGCTCACCGCGTACGCGCTCCGGATCTGCTTCCGGCTTGTCGATCTTGTTGACCGCAACCACCAGCGGCACACCGGCCGCCTTGGCGTGCTGAATCGCTTCCTCGGTCTGCGGCATGACACCATCGTCAGCAGCGACTACCAGGATAACGATATCGGTCAGCTGGGCACCACGGGCACGCATGGCGGTAAACGCTGCGTGTCCGGGAGTATCCAGGAAGGTGACCATGCCGTTCTCGGTTTCCACGTGGTAGGCACCGATATGCTGGGTAATACCACCGGATTCGCCGGCCGCCACTCGGGTGCGACGGATATGGTCGAGCAGGGAGGTCTTACCGTGGTCGACGTGACCCATAACAGTCACCACCGGTGCACGGGGCAATTCATCGCCCTGAACCGACTCGAGGCTTTCGATCAGCTCGTCCTCGATGGCGTTCTCCTGCATCGGCTTGGCCACATGACCCATCTCTTCAACGACAAGAATTGCCGTATCCTGATCGATCACCTGGTTGATGGTTGCCATGGCACCCATCTTGAACATCACCTTGATCAGTTCCGCCGCTTTCACGGACATCTTCTTCGCCAGATCGGCGACAGTGATGCTCTCGGGAATGCTCACTTCATGGACCACAGGTGCTGTCGGCTTCTCGAAGCCGTGCTGATTCGGCTGAGTGCGACCGCGAGCCGCACCACGCTTGCCACCTTTGCCACCCTTGCCGCGACGTGCACCGCGGTTGTCGTCATCAAAGCGACCTTTGCCGCGACGCGGCTGCTCGTCCTTGTTGAAGGACTTGGCTTTCTTGTCCTTACGACGCGGATTGTCATCATGCTTGGGCGGTGCAGGCGGAGCCTCTGCCGCAGCAGCAGCCTTGGGCGCCTCTTTTACCGGCTCCGACTTAGGCGCTTCAGCCTGTTTAGGAGCGTCTGCCTGTGCAGTCTCAGCGACAGCAGCGGTCTGTTTTTCCGCTGCCTGCGGGGCCTCGGTGGTATCTGGCTTGGCTGCTTCAGCGACCGGTACTTCGACCGCCGCTTCTACTTCAGTTTTCTCAGCGGCAGCAGGCGCTGCTGCGACCGGTGCTTCAGTGACCGCCTCTTCCGGCGCGCTCTCTTCCAGTTCAGTCCGTTTGACGTAGGTGCGCTTCTTGCGTACCTCGATGTTCACGGTCTTGCGTTTGCCGGACGCACCGGACACTTTCAGCTGTGAGGTGGTCTTGCGCTTAAGAGTGATCTTTTTCGGCTCCCCAGCCTCGGCATCTTCGCCGTGGCTGCGCTTCAGGTAGGCCAGCAGTGTCTGGCGCTCATTTTCAGATACAACCGATCCATCTTTCTTGTTATCGATGCCCGCTTCCTGCATCTGCTTCAGCAAACGCTCAACGGATACACCAACCACATCGGCAAGCTGCTTAACTGTTACTTCTGCCATAAATGGGTTCTCCTCCCCGTTGGGTTACTGTTGCTCTGCGAACCAGGGGGCGCGCGCAGTCATAATCAATTCTGCCGCTTTGGCTTCATCCAGCCCCTCGATATCGAGCAGATCCTCAACGCCCTGTTCCGCCAGGTCTTCCATCGTAATGATGCCTTTAGCCGCAAACAGGTACGCCAGATGTTTCTCCATCCCATCCATGTTCAGCAGATCTTCTGCCGGGTCCGCATCACCGAGCTGCTCTTCGCTGGCAATTGCCAGGTTGAGCAGCGCGTCTTTAGCGCGAGTCCGCAGTGCCTCTACGATGTCCTCGTCAAAACCTTCGATTTCAAGCATTTCGTCGACAGGGACATAAGCCACCTCTTCCAGTGAGGTAAAGCCTTCTTCAACCAGAATCTCGGCCAGTTCTTCATCCGCATCGAGGTGCTTCATGAACAGTTCGAGAATTGAGCCGATTTCGGACTGTTGCTTGGCGGCTGCGTCCTCTTCGCTCATCACGTTCAGTTCCCAGCCGGTGAGCTCCGATGCCAGGCGCACGTTCTGGCCGCTGCGGCCGATCGCCATGGCGAGCGCTTCTTCGGCTACCGCAACATCCATGGCATGCGAATCTTCATCGATAACGATGGATGCCACTTCGGCCGGTGCCATGGCGTTGATCACCAACTGAGCCGGGTTATCGTCCCAGAGCACGATATCGACGCGCTCACCGCCCAGTTCATTGGAAACTGCCTGGACTCGGGAGCCGCGCATACCAACGCAGGCGCCGATCGGATCGATACGGCCGTCGTTGGTTTTAACAGCGATCTTTGCACGGGCACCGGGATCACGGGCTGCTGCACGGATCTCGATAACCTCTTCGGAGATTTCCGGTACTTCAATACGGAACAGCTCGATCAGCATCTCCGGCGAGGTACGGCTCAGGATCAGCTGAGGACCACGACCTTCGGCACGCACTTCCTGCAGTACGGCACGAACACGGTCACCCATACGGAAGCTTTCACGCGGAATCAGCTGTTCACGCGGCAACAGCGCTTCAGCGTTGTTACCCAGATCCACGATAATGTTGTCGCGTGTCACTTTTTTGACGGTACCGGCGATCAGTTCGCCCTGACGGTCACGGTAGAGCTCAACAACCTTGGCGCGCTCGGCTTCGCGCACTTTCTGCACGATAACCTGTTTAGCGGTCTGGGCAGCGATGCGGCCAAACTTGACCGATTCGACCTTCTCTTCCCAGGTATCACCCGGCTGGAGTTTCGGATCGATCTCGTGAGCCTCTTCCAGCGTCAGCTCGGTGCCGAGCGCCGGTACTTCGTCGTTGCTGACTACGAGCCAGCTGCGGAAAGTTTCGTAATCACCGGTCACACGGTCGATTACCACGCGGATATCCGCTTCTTCGTCGTAGCGTTTCTTGGTAGCCGTTGCCAGCGCCACTTCGATCGCCTCGAAAATGACAGCCTTGGAAACGTCTTTCTCATTAGAAACAGCTTCTGCAACCAGTAGAATCTCTTTGTTCATACCACTGCCTCGCCCAAATACATCAAACCGCTGTTAAACCTGGGGCACCACGTTGGCCCGATCGATATAGTCGACAGGCAACAGGTACTCTTCGTTGTCGACGATCAACAGCACCTCGTCGCCCTCAACCCCGTTAAGAAGTCCTTTAAAGTTGCGCCGTCCCTCGAACGGAACGCGCAGCTTGATCTGCACCCTGTGGCCTCTGTAAGCCTCAAACTGCTTTAATGTGTAGAGAGGGCGATCCATCCCCGGGGATGACACCTCGAGTGTATAGTGCTCGGCAATCGGATCTTCAACATCCAGAATGCCGCTTACCTGGTGACTCACACGCGCGCAATCATCGACATTGACCCCATCGGGCCCGTCTATATAGATCCGCAACAGACTATTCTGGCCTGCGGAATTATACTCCAGACCCCACAACTCAAGGCCCAGACCGACCACCGCCGGCTCAACCAATTCCTGCAGATGCTTCAGCTTCGCTGACACTGACAACCCCACCTTGACGGACACCTGAAACAAAAAATGGGTCACTAACGGACCCATTTCTGACGAGGCACCAACGCCTTGAATTACCTACGAAAAAGCCCCTTAAAAGGGGCTCATCGAGAGTTCCTTTGGCAGCAAGGATTCAGTTAACGATGAACCCTTACCCCATAAATAAAGAGATCGCGTCTAAAAACAGCCTATCTCTTCGAACGTGGTAGCGGGGGCTGGATTTGAACCAACGACCTTCGGGTTATGAGCCCGACGAGCTACCAGACTGCTCCACCCCGCATCAGAAACAGGTTGCGAATTATACTAGCTACCTGCTTGTTTTACAACTTGGTGCCCAAGGCCGGACTCGAACCGGCACGTCCGTAGGACACTACCCCCTCAAGATAGCGTGTCTACCAATTCCACCACTTGGGCTAAACTTTTCCTGCGCTCTTACTGCTGACCCGCTGTCGGAACATCGGAATCAGCCGGTACTGAGCTTTCTTCCAGCGCCGGCAGTTCTGGCTGAGCCGGCGTTTCGGCAGCAGATTCAATCACTTCTGCCGAAGGAATGCCAGCATCATTTACACTGCCGGCTTTTTCTTTGGCGTAAACCGCCAAAGCAAAACTCGTTACGAACAGTCCAGCTGCAAGCACCGCGGTCACGCGACCGAGAAAACTGCTTGTACCCTGGCTGCCAAAGACGGTCTGCGAGGCGCCACCACCAAAGGATGCACCTGCTTCAGCGCCTTTACCCTGCTGCAGCAGAACCAGCGTAATAATCGCCGCTGCCAACAACACATGCACTATCAGAACCAGTGATTCCATCGTCTCAACCGTCTTAGCGAGCGCCTGCCGCCTGGCAGATCGCTACAAAATCATTAGCTTTCAGCGAAGCACCACCGATCAGACCACCGTCGATATCTGCCTGAGCGAACAGCTCTGCCGCGTTCTTGGCATTGCAGCTACCGCCGTACAGGATCCGAACCTTTGCGGCCAACTCGGCTTCGACCTTGGCCAGCTCGCTGCGAAGGTGCGCATGAACTTCCTGCGCCTGCTCCGGAGTCGCGGTTCGGCCGGTGCCGATCGCCCAGACCGGCTCATAAGCGATTACCAGTCGAGCCATCTGCTCTTCGCCAAGGCCTTCGGTCGCTATGCGAAACTGCTCTGCTACAACTTCCAGGGCATCGCCACTGTCACGTTGCTCCAGCGATTCGCCAAGGCAAAGCACCGGTGTCAGATCAGCTGCCAGCGCAGCCTTAACTTTCGCCGCCACCCGTTCGTCAGTATCACCGAACATGGAACGGCGCTCGGAATGACCGATCAGAACAGCGTTACAGCCTGCGTCGACCAGCATTCCCGATGACAGCTCACCCGTGAAGGCACCATCACCGAATTCGCAAAGATTCTGAGCTCCGACCCCAATTTTATCACCCGCCAGGCCTTTAACCTGGTGAATAAAGATCGACGGCGGAAACACCATCACATCGACCGAATCAGAATCAACCTGAGCATCAAGCCCTGCCAGGACCTGGGTAACCAGCTCGCTGTTTGCTTCAGCGCGCCCGTTCATCTTCCAGTTTCCAGCTACCAGCGCTTTGCGCATCGGGACCCCCTTACGAAAGAGGCGCAAATCTTAACTGAGGCTTTTTCAACTTACAAGCGCAGATAGAATATTTTCTACCTTTTCAGCAAGTTCGCGACACATTGCATCAACGAGGGCATGATCCTCACCCTCAACCATTACCCGCACAACGGGCTCCGTACCGGAAGGACGTAGCAACACCCGACCGGCATCACCGAGGCGCTCTTCAGCCGCCGCGACCGCCTGTTCCAGGTCGACATTTCCCTGCAGGGAAACCTTGCGCGCAAGACGCACATTGATCATCACCTGGGGCAACTTGGTCATCCCCTGCTTGAGCTCATGCAGAGACTTGCCGCTATCCGCCATCGCCTTGAGCACCTGTACCGCCGATACAATGCCATCACCGGTTGAGGTCAAATGGCGGCACACAACGTGGCCGGAGTTCTCGCCACCCAGCATCCAGTCATTTTGAGCCAGGGCTTCCATGACATAGCGATCACCAACCGCAGCCCTCTGGAACGGGATATCCAGGCGCTTAAAGGCCTGCTCCAGGCCGAAATTAGACATCAGAGTACCGACCACCCCGCCCTCGAGCAGCCCCTGGTCACGCAGAGCGTTGGCGATAATAAACAGGATCTCATCCCCGTCGACCACTTCACCAACATGATCAACCAGAATCAGGCGATCACCATCGCCATCCAGCGCGATGCCGAGATCAGCCTTTTCCGCCTTGACGATCTTACGCAGGTTTTCAGGCGCCGTGGCACCACACCCCTCGTTGATATTCAGACCATCCGGGGACGAAGCGATCTCCACGACCTCGGCGCCAAGCTCCGAGAATACATTTGGCGCCACGTGATAGGTCGCACCGTTGGCGCAATCGATGACGATTTTCATCCCTTTCAGGGTGAGGTTGCCACCGCCGGTGGATTTACAGAATTCGATATAGCGACCGGCCGCATCGTTAATCCGGCGCGCCTTGCCGAGATTCTCAGAGCTGGCGGTAGACATCTGCAGATCCATCTGCGCTTCGATCGCCCGTTCCACTGCGTCGGGCAACTTGGTGCCTTTGGCGGAGAAGAACTTGATACCGTTATCATCAAAAGGATTGTGGGAGGCGCTGATCACGATACCGGCACTGGCCTGGAACGCCCGTGTCAGATAAGCCACCGCCGGCGTTGGCATCGGTCCGGTCAGCAGCACATCCACGCCGGCAGCGGAAAGCCCCGCTTCGAGCGCCGACTCAAACATGTAGCCGGAGATACGGGTGTCTTTGCCAATCACGATGCTGCTGCGACCGCTGCGGGCGAATACACAACCGGCGGCCCAGCCGAGCTTGATCATAAAATCCGGCGTTATCGGAAACTCTCCGACAGTCCCGCGGATCCCGTCGGTACCAAAATAGCGTCTGCTCATATCTTCTCCTGCCCAGCACCGTAAAGAACGGCCTCGGTCATGCGCACCACGTCCGTGGTGGCCGCAACATCATGGACGCGAATAATACGACCGCCACGCTCTACCGCCAAGGCAACGGTGGCCAAACTGCCGGCCAGACGGTCACCGACCTCCCGCCCCAGTGCCTGTCCCACCATGGTCTTGCGTGACGTACCCACCAGGAGCGGCAGCCCAAGCCGTTCCAGCTCGTCCATGCGGCGCAACAGGGTCAAATTGTGCTCCAGTGTTTTACCGAAACCAAAACCGGGATCCACGACTATGGACTCTCGAGGAATACCGGCCGCCACACACTGCTCCGCACGCTGTGAGAGAAAGTCATACACCTCAGCCAACACATCATCATAGTGCGGTGCCAGCTGCATGGTCGCGGGAGTCGCGCCCTGCATGTGCATGATACACACCGGAAGTCCTGTACCTGCCGCCGCTTCCAGCGCCCCCTCTTTGGCAAACGAGCGCACATCGTTGAGCAGTCCGGCACCCGCCCTGGCCGCCTCGACCATCACTTCAGGTGCGCTGGTATCCACCGAAATCACGGTATCGAGCTCAGCCTTGATACGCTCCACCACGGGGATAACCCGGTCCAGCTCTTCCTGCACACCGACAGGGCTTGCTCCCGGGCGGGTAGATTCACCACCCACATCGATCATCGATGCGCCATCGGCGATCATATTGGCAGCATGAACCAGCGCCTTATCCACCGACAGGCGCGATGCCTGGTAGAGATTACCCCCATCCGAAAATGAATCGGGAGTCACATTCAGGATGCCCATGACCTGTACCCGCTTAAGATCCAGAATGCGATCGGCGCACTTCAGTTCGGTTATCACTCGCCACTCCCAGAGTTCGACCTTGGCTAAAAAAAGAAGCCAGCATTAGGCTGGCTTCGACAGTTTATCAAAATGTACGGGACTATCCGTATGGACTATTCGCTAACCGCGTCAGTCCGCCTTTGGCTCATCAGGATCCGCGTCAGCATCACGGCCACGGCGCTGTGCACGCTCGCTATCGGCATCATCCGCTTCCGGAACATCCTGGTCACGCTCATCCTGCTCAGATGCCGTATCACGCTGGGTAGCCTTGGCTTCTTCGATATCACGCTCGGCGCGATCGGCACGTTCCTGAGCTTCGACCCAGCCTTCCGGCGGCGAAACCTGCTCGCGCGCCATCAGCTGATCCAGCTGATCGGAACCGATGGTCTCGTACTTCATCAGCGACTCGGCCATGGCGTCGAGAATATCGCGGTTCTCTTCGAGGATCTGCTTTGCCTTGGCGTAGCAGTCATCGATGATCTTGCGCACCTGAATATCGACCGCTTTCTGGGTCTCGTCAGACATCGCCTTGGCGGCCTGGCCCATTCCACGACCGAACGGATCGTCGTCTTCATCACCGTAGAGCAGCGGACCGAGCTCATCGGTCAGACCCCACTTGGTGACCATGTTGCGCGCCAGCATGGTGGCCTTCTGGATGTCGTTGGAGGCACCGGTGGTAACCCCCTCCTTACCCAGCGTCATCTCCTCCGCCAGACGGCCGCCATAGAGCGAGCAGATCTGCGAAATGATCGACTGACGGCTGTGGCTGTAGCGATCCTCTGCCGGCAGGAACATAGTCACACCGAGCGCACGACCACGCGGAATGATCGACACCTTGTACACAGGATCATGTTCCGGCATCACGCGACCGATAATGGCGTGACCGGCTTCATGGTAGGCGGTGTTCAGACGCTCCTTGTAGGACATGACCATGGACTTGCGCTCTGCGCCCATCATGATCTTGTCCTTGGCCTTCTCAAACTGATCCATACCGACTGTACGGCGGTTTTCACGCGCCGCAAACAGCGCCGCCTCGTTAACCAGGTTGGCCAGATCCGCACCGGAGAATCCCGGGGTACCGCGCGCAATCAGCTCCGGCTTGACATTATCGCCCAGCGGAACACGGCGCATATGCACCTTCAGAATCTGTTCCCGGCCGCGAATATCCGGCAGACCCACATGGACCTGGCGGTCAAAACGACCCGGGCGCAGCAGTGCCTGGTCGAGCACGTCCGGACGGTTGGTGGCGGCGATCACGATGATACCCTCGGTACCCTCGAAGCCATCCATCTCTACCAGCAGCTGGTTCAGTGTCTGCTCACGTTCGTCATTACCGCCGCCCATGCCGGCGCCACGGTGACGACCCACCGCATCGATCTCATCGATAAAGATGATGCAGGGTGCGTGTTTTTTGGCCTGTTCGAACATGTCACGGACACGGGATGCACCGACACCGACAAACATCTCGACAAAATCAGAGCCGGAGATGCTGAAGAACGGCACCTTGGCTTCACCGGCAATCGCCTTCGCCAGCAGCGTCTTACCGGTACCGGGGGAGCCCGCCATCAGCACACCGCGGGGAATATGACCGCCGAGGCGCTGGAACTTGCCGGGATCACGCAGGTAATCCACCAGTTCAGCGACCTCTTCCTTCGCCTCTTCAACGCCGGCCACATCATCGAAGGTGGTTTTCACCTGGTCTTCGCTCATCATGCGCGCCTTGGATTTACCAAAGGACATGGGGCCGCCTTTGCCGCCTCCGCCGCCCTGCATCTGGCGCATGAAGAACATGAAGATTGCGATAATGATCAGGATCGGGAAGGAGGCAACGAGCAGCTGGGTCCAGATACTCTGCCGCTCCGGCTGCTTACCTTCGATAATGACATTATGCTGCAGCAGATCATCGATCAGCTTTGGATCCTGCACAGCCGGGCGCACCGTTTCAAAACGTTCGCCGTTGGTCCGTTGGCCTACAATGGTATAGCCATCGATCGTAACCTTGGCGACGCGGTCCGCCTGAACCTCCTCGACAAAGTCGGAGTAATTCACGCGGCGGGAATCAGGTTCAGTACTGAAGTTGTTGAACACCGTCAATAACACGGCGGCGATCACCAACCAGAGCACCAGATTTTTTGCCATATCGTTCAATGAGCTACCCTCGGTTCTCTCAAAATACGCTGTGACTGCCATCAGGGGCGTTTCGGCAGCCCTTATTCGACCAGAGTTCAGCTGAGCATGCAGCCCCCCGGTCGGTCAATATTCTATTCTACGTGCACGAAGCCTTTTCCGAGCAGGTAGACTTCTCTTGATCGCGCCCTGGATGCATCGGGCTTGCGAGTTACCACCGATGTAAAGCTCGACCTCATATCCGCCAGATAGGCATCAAACCCTTCGCCCTGAAACACCTTGACCAGGAAGTTGCCGCCAGGCTTAAGCACCTGTCGGGCAAGATCAAGCGCCAGTTCGACCAGGTACATGGCCGCCGGCTGATCGATAGAGGCGTTACCACTCATATTGGGGGCCATATCGGAGATTACAAGGTCAGCACGATCACCACCGAGCGCCTGGAGAATCTTTTCAAGAACCTCCTCCTCGGTAAAGTCGCCCTGAATGAATTCGACACCCGCCAGAGGATCCATCGGCAGAATATCCGACGCCACCACGCGACCGCGCTCGCCAACCAGTTCTGCCGCCACCTGGGACCAACCTCCGGGCGCCGCACCCAGATCTACCACCGTACAACCAGACTTGAACAGCTTGTCCTTGGCGTTTATCTCCTGCAGCTTGAAACTGGCACGAGAGCGCAGTCCTGCCTCTTTCGAGCGTTTGACGTACTGGTCGTCGAAATGTTCCTTCAGCCAGCGCCCGCTACTTTTCGATTTTGCCACGTGAAACTCGTCTCTGAGACCGAGTTGCTACTCTAATTTCAGCAACTCGGTTAAAATTACAGTTCAACCCGCCTGGGAAACTCCCCTTTCAACGAGGCACCATATTCTAGTATGAGCTTGACCCCCGAGCAAAAGAAGCAGTTCCGCACCCTGGGACACAACCTGAATCCGATCGTCACCGTTGCCGGCAACGGTCTGACCGAAAACATCCAGTTGGAAGTCGATCGCGCGCTTGAGGATCATGAACTGATCAAGGTGAAGTTCGTCGTCGGCGACCGCAGCGTCAAGAAAGAGATGATTCGCGAACTCTGCGCTGTCGTGGAAGCAACACTGGTGCAGGAGATCGGCAATATCGCGCTGATCTACCGCGCCGCTCGCCAGCCCAATCCGAAGCTGTCCAACCTGCTTCGCCCGCAGTAAGCGACAATCCTCTGCCATAAAAAAGCCGCCCTCGGTTAACCGGGGCGGCTTTTTTGCGTCCTGACGCCAGATCAGATGTGGTGCACTTCAGCGATCTCGTACTCGGTGGCACCGGCCGGCGTTTCCACGCAGGCGATATCACCCTCTTCCTTGCCGATCAGTGCACGTGCGATCGGAGAGTTGACCGAAATTTTACCTGCCTTGATATCCGCCTCGTCGTCACCGACGATCTGGTAGCGAACCGTCGCATCGGTATCCAGGTTGATCAGCTCAACGGTGGTACCGAAAAACACCTTGCCGGTATGATCGATAGCGGTCACATCCACCACCTGAGCCAGGGACAGCTTGTGCTCTAGCTCACGGATACGGCCTTCGATGAATCCCTGCTGCTCTCGCGCAGCATGGTATTCGGCGTTCTCTTTCAGGTCACCATGCTCGCGGGCCTCGGCGATCGCACCGATCACCTTGGGCCGCTCTACCGACTTGAGATGCGTCAGCTCTTCACGAAGACGTTTCTCGCCTTCGACAGTCATGGGTACTCGATTCATTATGCGACTCCTGAATGCAGATCCTGCAGACGACGTACGGTCTTCTCTTCACCATACTTCAGCGCTTCCGCGGTGGCTGCAGCGCCTGCCAGCGTGGTGGTGTAAGGCACCTTGTGCTGCAGCGCAGAGCGGCGGATTTCAGCAGAATCGGCAATTGCCTTGCGCCCTTCCGTCGTGTTGATGACGTAGGCGATCTCTCCATTTTTCAGCATGTCGACGATATTCGGTCGACCTTCAGCCACCTTGTTGATTCGCTCGACAGCGATACCGTTCTCGCTCAACAGCGCGGCGGTGCCTGCGGTTGCAACAAGCTTGTAACCCAGTTCTACCAGATCCTGAGCCACGGCGACAACGCCCGCTTTATCCACATCACGCACTGAGATAAAGGCCGTACCCTTGCGCGGCAGACGCTCACCGGCACCGAGCTGCGCCTTCATGAACGCTTCACCGAAGGTTTCGCCGGTACCCATCACCTCACCGGTGGACTTCATTTCCGGGCCGAGAATCGGGTCAACGCCCTGGAACTTGTTGAACGGGAATACCGCTTCCTTGACATTGAAGTGCTTGGGCACAATCTCTTCGGTAAAACCGAGCTCTTCCAGGGTTTTGCCGGTCATGACCCGTGCTGCGATAGCCGCCAGGGAGACGCCGATACACTTGGAAACAAACGGCACGGTACGGGACGCACGCGGGTTAACCTCGATGACGTAGATCTCGCCATCCTGGTAAGCCAACTGCACGTTCATCAGACCGATAACGCCCAGTTCCAGCGCCATCTTGCGCACCATCTCGCGCATCGCGTCCTGGACGTCAGCCGCCAGATTGTACGGCGGCAGCGAGCACGCGGAGTCACCGGAGTGAACACCGGCCTGCTCGATATGCTGCATGATGGCGCCGATAACTACGGTTTTGCCATCGCTGACCGCGTCAATATCGACCTCGATCGCCGCATTCAGGAAGTGATCCAGCAATACCGGCGCGTCGTTGGAGACCTGAACCGCAGTGTTCATGTAGCGACGCAGCTCGTCTTCCTTGTAGACGATTTCCATGGCACGGCCGCCCAGCACGTAGGAGGGGCGCACCACCAGCGGATAACCGATAGTCTTCGCCTGGATGATCGCCTCTTCCAGCGAACGCACGGTGGCGTTTTCCGGCTGCTTCAGTCCCAGACGCTTGAGCATCTGCAGGAACTGTTCACGGTCTTCGGCGCGATCGATCGCTTCCGGGCTGGTGCCGATGATCGGCACTCCGGCCTGCTCCAGGGCAACCGCCAGTTTCAGCGGGGTCTGACCGCCGTACTGAACGATGACACCCTTGGGCTTCTCGACGTTAACGATCTCGAGCACGTCTTCCAGGGTGATCGGTTCAAAGTAGAGACGATCGGAAGTGTCGTAATCGGTAGAAACGGTTTCCGGGTTACAGTTGACCATAATGGTCTCGTAACCGTCTTCTCGGGCTGCCAGCGCCGCATGTACGCAGCAGTAATCGAACTCGATACCCTGACCGATACGGTTCGGACCACCGCCGATAACCATGATCTTTTCACGCTCGGACGGCGCCGCTTCGCACTCCTCTTCATAGCTGGAGTACATATAGGCAGTATCTGTCGCGAACTCGGCAGAGCAGGTATCAACACGTTTGAATACCGGGCGCACGCCCAGCTTCTGACGCTGCTTGCGGAACTGCTTTTCGGACACACCCAGCAGCTTAGCCAGGCGTGAGTCAGAGAAGCCCTTACGCTTGAGACGGAACACCTGATCCTTGTCCAGCTCGCTCAGCGCCATCTCGGAGACACGCTGTTCTTCCTTGATCAGGTCTTCAAGCTGTACCAGGAACCAGGGATCAACGCCGCTCAGGTTATAGATTTCGTCAACGCTCATACCGAGACGGAAGGCATCGCCGATGTACCAGATGCGCTGGGCACCCGGCTGACTCAGCTCGGCGATCACTTCATCGCGGGCTTCCTCTTCGTTGCTCAGATCAACGATCGGGTCGAAGCCGTCTGAGCCCACTTCCAGGCCGCGAAGCGCTTTCTGCAGGGATTCCTGCTGGGTACGGCCGATCGCCATCACCTCGCCGACGGACTTCATCTGAGTGGTCAGACGGTCGTTGGCCTGGGGGAATTTCTCGAAGGTGAAACGCGGAATCTTGGTAACCACGTAGTCGATAGCCGGCTCGAACGATGCCGGAGTACGACCACCGGTGATATCGTTCTGCAGCTCATCCAGGGTGTAACCCACCGCCAGCTTGGCCGCGATCTTGGCGATCGGGAAACCGGTGGCCTTGGAGGCCAGCGCCGAGGATCGGGATACACGCGGGTTCATCTCGATAACGACAACGCGACCGGTCTTCGGATCGACACCGAACTGGACGTTGGAACCGCCGGTTTCCACGCCGATCTCACGCAGTACCGCGATCGATGCGTTACGCATGATCTGGTACTCCTTGTCGGTCAGGGTCTGGGCCGGTGCAACGGTGATGGAGTCACCGGTGTGCACGCCCATGGCATCGAAGTTCTCGATGGAGCAGACGATGATGCAGTTGTCGTTCTTGTCGCGAACAACTTCCATCTCGTACTCTTTCCAGCCGATCAGGGATTCATCGATCAGCAGCTCGTTGGTCGGTGACAGGTCCAGACCGCGCTCACAGATCTCGATGAACTCTTCACGGTTGTAGGCGATACCGCCACCAGAACCACCCATGGTGAAGGAGGGACGAATAATTGCTGGGAAGCCGATGGAATCCAGCACCTGCAGCGCTTCTTCCATGCTGTGGGCGATCGCCGCACGCGGGCATTCCAGGCCGATGTTCTTCATCGCCTTGTCGAAGCGCTCGCGGTCTTCCGCCTTGTCGATGGCATCCTGGGAGGCACCGATCATTTCTACGCCGAACTCCGCCAGCACGCCTTCGCGGTCCAGATCCAGCGCACAGTTCAGTGCGGTCTGGCCACCCATGGTCGGCAGCAGCGCGTCAGGACGCTCTTTTTCAATAATTTTGGCTACGGTTTTCCAGTTGATCGGCTCGATGTACGTCGCATCGGCCATCACCGGATCGGTCATGATGGTAGCCGGGTTGGAGTTCACCAGGATGACCCGGTAACCCTCTTCACGCAGCGCTTTACACGCCTGTGCTCCGGAATAGTCGAACTCGCACGCCTGGCCGATGACAATGGGGCCTGCGCCGAGGATAAGAATACTTTTAAGGTCCGTACGTTTTGGCATCTGTATTAACCGGTCGTCGCTGTTTTCAGTTCAGGGCTTGTGGAGCGTCTTGCCTCAGGCACGGGCACGCATCAGTTCGATAAAGCGATCGAACAGCGGCGCCACGTCGTGCGGACCGGGGCTCGCTTCAGGGTGACCCTGGAAGCTGAACGCCGGGCAGTCAGTGCGCTCGATCCCCTGCAGGGAACCATCGAACAGGGATTTATGGGTCGCACGCAGCGTATCCGGCAGTGTTGTCTCATCGACAGCGAAGCCGTGGTTCTGGCTGGTGATCATCACATGAGTGCTGTCCAGATCCTGTACCGGGTGGTTGGCACCGTGGTGACCGAACTTCATCTTCACGGTCTTGGCACCGGATGCCAGCGCCAGCAACTGGTGGCCCAGGCAGATACCGAACACCGGCAGCTTGGTCGCCAGGATCTGCTGGATCGCATCGATCGCGTAGTCACAGGGCTCTGGATCGCCAGGCCCATTGGACAGGAACACACCATCCGGATTCAGCGCCAGCACGTCAGCGGCCGGGGTCTGCGCCGGTACAACCGTCAGACGGCAGCCGCGCTCGACCAGCATGCGCAAAATGTTGCTTTTAACACCGAAATCGTAAGCGACTACATGGAAGTCCTGATCCGCACCGGCGATCTCCTGATGGCCTTCGCCCAGTTTCCAGGTGCTGGAGTTCCACTCGAAGCTGTCTTTAACGCTGACTTCGCGGGCCAGATCCATTCCCTGCAGACCCGGGAAAGCGCGAGCAGCCTCAAGCGCCTTCTCTTCGTCAATCGCGTCGCCGGCCATGATGCAGCCGTTCTGCGCGCCTTTTTCACGCAGGATGCGGGTCAGGCGACGGGTATCGATATCGGCGATACCGAGAATATTGTTGTCGCGCAGGTACTCATCCAACGCTTTCTCGCTGCGGAAGTTGCTCGCCAGCAGCGGCAGGTCACGAATGACGAGCCCGGCAACCCAGAGGTCACGGGATTCTTCGTCTTCGGCATTGACGCCGACGTTACCGATATGCGGATAGGTGAGCGTGACGATCTGGCGGCAGTAGGACGGATCGGTAAGGATCTCCTGGTAGCCGGTCATCGAGGTATTGAATACCACCTCACCACTGGACTCTCCATCGGCGCCAATCGCTACCCCCCGGAATACGCTGCCATCTTCAAGGGCCAGAATGGCTGGTCGCGTCAATTGAACCTCCCCGCGCGTGCGCTAAAAATTTTATGATCTGAAAGAGAGTGCCGTCTCAGGCGTGAAGCCCAAGAGCCTCAAAACACCGCCTCATACGTGCAAAAAAGCGAGGTCGAGCCCTGGGCTCACCTCGCTTCTACAAAAATTCTGCTGATTCGCCACAGACCTGCGGCTAAAACCGGCAATATTTTAGTGTATGCCGGGCAAGCTGTCCACGAACGATCCTCGCTATCTACCCCTGGAAGCCGGTTTTTCATGCCGACGGGAATAGACCGCTGCTATCGCGGCAACCTGCACCTTATGGATCAGCTACCCCAGTAACGTACCCGGCCGGTATCCACGTGGATAAAGTTGGACTCGCTGTAGAGCCCGACGCCGCCTACCTTAAGATCCACCGCCATCTTGTGCAGCTGATGCAGATCCATGCCGGGCATGCGGATGTCCATCGCCTTGCCCTGCATATGCAGACTTTTCTTGGCAACGCCGTTGCTGTTTGAACGCAGCATGTTGTTGGTCTTTGGCGAGCGGTAACCGGATATGATTTCGAAAGGCGCCTTGCGGCCCGCTCTCAGCTTGAGAACGTGAAGCATGTCGATCAGCGCCGGATCCATCGGATGCACATCACCCGTGCGGAAATCACGCAACACATGGTCAATTTCGGCCAGACTTTCACTGAGGTAATTCCCTTTTTCCCAGTAGGTCAACTTCACCTTTTCGCCGGTATGCAGGTTGTGCAGGGCGATATGGCGCTCGTTTTCGTGGGGTATGGCTGCGAAGGTTTTGGGGACATAAAGCCCTGCAGCGGTGGCTGCAAAGCCCTTCATGAAGCCGCGGCGGGAGAGAGGCGCGGCTAACCTCGTACTACGTTTGAACGGCACTCGTGTGTTACCTCAGGGTGTCGATTCTAGGTTTAATCCTTTGGCTATAAATTCCTTCAATAGTTCAAATGCTAACCAATAAAGCAACATATGTATATATTTTAATCACTTGTATGCAGCAACTCGGTTATCGGGAAGGCGGCCCGCATGCTCCAGCCGCGCCTGAATCTGCTCATCAAGGCCGTAGATATCCGGCCGGAACTGTGCCCTGCCCTCGGTATCAACCCAGGCTGAAAGGTAGACGAGATACACCGGCACCGGTTCAGGCAGGCGCCTGATCTGCTTATCCCCCTCTGCCAGTGCAGTGTTCACCCAGTCCTGCATGGCAGGCGAGCCGGACACCAGCAGATCCACCAGCCTGTCGATCCCCTCGACACGGACGCAGCCGGAACTGAACGGCCGCAGCGGTTTGTCGAACAGGTATTTGGATGGTGTGTCGTGCAGGTAAATCGAGAAGGGGTTGTCCATGCCAAATTTAAGCTGCCCCAGTGCGTTACCGGCACCCGGCGCCTGAATCAGGCGGATGTTACCCGGGTTCTGCCAGTCGATCTCCTGTGGAGAAACGAAGCGCCAACGCCCCTCCTGGTGCAACTGTACCCGCACCCGGTTTTCGGCCAGCCAGTTGATATCGGCACGAATCTTCGGCAGCAGATCTTCGCGCATGATCCGTCTCGGCACCGTCCAGTCGGGGTTAACCGTGAGATAGCTGAGATCGGACTGAAACGAAGGCGTCGGACGACGCGGCCTGCCGGTGATGGTGCGGGCATAGAAATTGACCTGATCATCGACGACCAGCTCGAGAAAATATCCCGCCGGGCTGACAAGAATATAGCGCTCACCCAGCTCCCGGGGCATCCAGCGCCAGCGCTCCAGGTTTACCTCCAGCTGAGCCAGACGCTGCTCCAGGGTACGGTTCAGCTCACGCAGGGTTTTCGGCCCCAGAATCCCATCCTCTTTAAGCCCGTGGCGTGACTGGAAACGTTCAAGCGCTTCGACCATTGGCTGGTCATACAGATCGGGCGCGGTCTCCAGTGCCAGCGGATCGGGCTCGGCATCGCCAAGCTGGATCAGCCGGTCGCGCAGCGCCGGCACTATGGGCGCCTGATCACCGGGTTCCAGCAACCCCTCCAGTTGCAGCGGCAGCGGCTGAACGCTTTTCGCCAACTCACGGTAGCGACCGTAAAGATCAACCAACGCCCGGTATTGGGCGGTCTCGGGAGCGAGGCTCGCAGCGCGTTCTTTCGGGGCACGCTGCTGCAGCGCAGTCCAGGCCTGCGCCACCGGGTCGATGACCGGCCGCTGCAGGTACCAGAGACGGTCGAGAGCGGCTTCGTCCTGGCCACGTCCCAAATCCGCCAGCAGGCGAATAAGCGCATCTGACAGCAGCAGGTCCCTGACGGCGGGATCCTGTTCCTGACTTAATCGAACATCGTGATAACGGGTGGGAGACAGGCCCTGCGCGTAGGCAAGATCAACCGCATCAAGCAGCGAATCGATCAGGGCGGTATCCGGGGTACCCTCCGAGTCATACCAGAGATAGGGGCTATCGGACCTGTCATAGAGCGCACGCAGACGGAGCCAGTCCGGCCTCATTTCACCGGCAGCCTGAGTCAGCTGTCCCGGTCCTGCGGGGAGTTCTACGGCCGTCACACTCCATGTGGTCAGCAGCAGAGAGACCAACAAAAACCAGCGACAGGGGGTCCGATAAGCAGACATGAGCACACCCTCGACAAGCGGTTGTGAGCCCGCATCCATTGCCGGCTCAATGCTCTAATTATAGACCCCCTGCATGATCAGATCACTTCAGCCAGGTTACCTTTGCTCTCCAGCCATTGCTTGCGATCAGAAGAACGCTTTTTAGCCAGCAGCATGTCCATGACTTCGAAAGTATCGTCGCCATCGGTCAGGGTCAGCTGAACCAGGCGACGGGTATCCGGCGCCATGGTGGTCTCGCGCAGCTGCATCGGGTTCATCTCACCCAGGCCCTTGAAGCGCTGCACGTTGATTTTCGCGTTGCGCCTCTCCGCCTTGATCCGCTCGACGATGCCCTGTTTCTCCTCTTCGTCCAGCGCGTAGTAGACCTCCTTGCCGGCATCGATGCGGTACAGCGGCGGCATCGCCACGTAGACATGCCCCGCCGCCACCAGCGGACGGAAGTGCTGCACGAACAGGGCGCAGAGCAGGGTTGCGATATGCAGGCCATCGGAGTCCGCATCGGCAAGGATACAGATCCGGTTGTAGCGCAGGCCGTCGAGTTTGTCGGAGCCGGGATCGACACCGATCGCCACGGAGATATCGTGGATCTCCTGGGACGCCAGGATCTCGCCCGATTCCACTTCCCAGGTGTTCAGAATCTTTCCGCGCAGCGGCATGATCGCCTGAAACTCGCGGGAACGCGCCTGCTTGGCCGAACCACCGGCGGAGTCACCCTCCACCAGGAACAGCTCGGCCTGGGTCATATCCACACCGGAGCAGTCCGCCAGTTTGCCGGGCAGAGCCGGCCCCTGGGTCACCTTCTTGCGCACCACTTTCTTGTTTGAGCGCATGCGGCGCTGGGCGTTGGCGATCACCAGCTCGGCGATCTTCTCCCCCTCCTCCACGTGGCGGTTAAGCCAGAGGGAGAAGGCATCCTTCACGGTACCGGAGATGAACGCGGCGATCTGGCGCGAGGAGAGACGCTCCTTGGTCTGGCCGGCGAACTGGGGGTCGCGCATCTTCGCTGACAGGATATAGCAGCAGCGCTCCCAGACATCTTCCGGGCTCAGCTTCACACCGCGCGGCAGCAGATTACGGATCTCACAGAACTCACGCATCGCATCGAGCAGACCGGAGCGCAGGCCGTTGACGTGGGTACCGCCCTGCGCCGTGGGAATCAGGTTCACGTAGCTTTCGGCGGTAATTTCACCGCCTTCGGAAAGCCACTGCACCGCCCACTCAACGGCATCCTCTTCGCCCTGCAGATGACCGGTAAAGGGCTCTGCCGGCAGGGTCTCGTAAACCTGGGTGTTACCCTTGAGGTAGGCCACCAGGCCATCCTCGTAGTACCACTCCTCTTTCTCTTTCTTGGCGCCGCTGGCGTCAGTGAACACCACGCGCAGCCCCGGACAGAGCACCGCCTTGGCGCGCAGATTGTGCTTCAGCCGGCTGACGCTGAACTTGGGACTGTCAAAGTACTTGGGATCGGGCAGGAAACGCAGCGTGGTACCGGTGTTGCGTTTGCCGCAGCTGTCCACCACTTCCAGATCGGAGACTTTCTCGCCATCCGCAAACGCCATCTTGTACACCTGGCCATCGCGCTTGATCTCCAGGTTGAGCAGCTTGGAAAGCGCATTAACCACGGAAACGCCGACACCGTGAAGGCCGCCGGAGTAAGTGTAGTTGTCGTTATTGAACTTACCGCCGGCATGCAGCCGGGTCAGGATCAGTTCGACACCGCTGACGCCCTCTTCCGGGTGGATATCCACCGGCATACCGCGGCCGTCATCACTGACCGACAGGGAGCCGTCATCATGCAGTGTCACCTCTATACGGCGGGCGTGACCGGCCAGCGCCTCATCCACCGAGTTGTCGATCACCTCCTGCGCCAGGTGGTTGGGGCGGTCGGTTTCGGTGTACATGCCCGGACGACGACGTACCGGGTCCAGTCCGCTCAGTACCTCGATCGCTTCGGCGTTGTATTGCTTAGACATCCGTCTGTTTTCCTGTATCAGAGTGCGCTTGCCGGCAGCGGCGTCGGCTCGGGAAGCGCGATGCGCCCTTCGGCAAAGGCGAAAATAGCGGGAATCAATTGTTCAAACCGGTCAAATCCGTGACTGCCCCCGGGCTGCACGAACTGGGCTGCGGCGCGATACTTATCCACAGCCTGGCGATAATCCAGGGTTTCATCGGCGGTCTGCACCAGCAGCAGGTAACGCTCCGGCGCTTTCGGCTCAGGGGTATCCAGCGCGAGCAACTGTTGCAGATGGCGCTCGGTCAGCTGGTAGTGCTCATCGGTATAGAGATTGGTGTTCTCCCCCAGCCATTCACTCAGCAGCTCGTAGGGGCGCACCGCCGGATTGATCAACACTGCACGCAGGGAGTCACGCTGCGCCGCCTGCTCCATCAGGTAGCTGCTGTAGTAGCCTCCCAACGAGCTGCCAATCAATACCACCGGCTCTGCGGCGGCGCGCTCAAGCTCAGCATTCAGCTGGGCGATCGCCTGCTCCGGCCAGTGTGACAGTTTTGGACAGCGAAAGCGTTCCCCGATACCGCGCTCTTCAAGCGCGCGCTTAAAAAGTTGCGCTTTCCAGGACGCCGGCGAGCTGTTGAAGCCGTGCACATAGATATATACCGGATCGGCCATCAGCAACACCTGTTCAGAATCTTGTGGATGCCGGGAACGTTACCCAAGCTCGGGATCTGGCGCAACCTGAGCCAGGCGCCGCATGCCGGACTCAACCCGGCCGTCCGGATACAGCCGATACCAGCGGTAGCCGGGAGATGCATCAGGACCGCCGCTCTCCAGCAGAAAATCAGCCTGGGCCGGTTTGAACTGGACACTGGTGGACGGCGAACACCAAAAGCGAGCCTGACCGATAGAGCGCGCCTGGGATTGATGCAGGTGGCCGCAGATCACCGCTTTCACCTGGGGCGCAGCCGCCACCAAGTCAGTAAAGTCGGCGGCATTACCCAGCATGATTTCATCCTGCCAGTCGCTGTCGGTGGCTACCGGGTTATGGTGCAGGGCGATCAGTACGGGACGTTCGGTGGATTGTGCCAAACGCTGCTCCAGCCAAACCAGTTCGGTTTCACTCAGTGATCCACTGCCGCGCCCATCCGGGTAGCTGGTGGAGTCGAGCAGCAGCAGGCGCCAGTGCCCCAGATCCACCTCTTCCCGACCACAGGGCATAGCGCTGGCCGCCCGCATGGCACCGATCTCATCGTGGTTGCCGGGTATCCAGTGCCGCTTACCGGGCAGAGGCGCGAGAATATCCAGCAGCCGCCGGTAGGCTTCAGCGTTGCCGTGATGCACCAGATCACCGGTCAACAGCAGATGATCGACCGGCAAGCCACTGGCCAGCACATCATCCACCACCAGGCGCAGCTGGCTGTCGGCGTCGATATCGCGAAACAGCTGTCCCGGTTCGGGCATCAGGTGGCAATCGGTGAGCTGGAGCAGGAAGACAGCGCGGGATGCGGAATCAGCCAACGAAGACAGGCTCCATCAGGTGGCCGTGGCTGAGGCACTGGCTCAGGCACTCGCCGAGAAAGTCGTTCAACTGCGCCTTCTCGTCCGGCTGATGCATCTGCGGATTGGGATAGGGGTAACGCCCGGAGAGCTGGCGGCGCTGGCGAATGCAGATCACCTCGGCCATGCCGGCATCGTGATACAGCCGCACCAGCAGCTGCGGGGCGTCGAGCCAGCGGGAATCGCTCTCCATCTGCTGGCTCACCATCACCGTGCTGGTGTAGCGGAAACGCTCCTCGACCTGCAGCCGAACGACCGCACTGCGCCCCTGCCAGCTGATCTGATACTCGCGCTGATCCTGAGTATCCAGATCGGGCAGCAGCTTCAACAGCCGTGCGTAGTTGGCCTCGCAGACAGAACTCTGTCGCGTCAGGTCGGGTACATACTTGCGTTTCATCGTTGTTCGGATAACTCCTCGTTGCGTATCGATTCGCGATTCAGTTCAAGCCACTGTAGACCAATTATCGCCGGTCCACTATTGATGCGCCCGTTGCGCACAAGTTCAAGGGCCTCGTCGGCGGCCAGCACACGTACGCGAATATCCTCGCCCTCTTCGGGCAGGCCGTGCACCCCCTGAGCATCGCTGGCATCGACACAGGCGAACATCAGGTCGATCCATTCATCACAGGCACCGGGACTGGGCAGAAAGCGGGAGATTTTTCTGACTCCGCCGAGTTTCATGCCCGCCTCCTCATCGCTCTCGCGGATGGCGACATCGGCGGCACTTTCGCCCGGCTCGACAATACCCGCCACCAGTTCCAGCAGCCAGGGACCTTCGGGGGCATCCAGCGCGCCAACGCGGAACTGCTCCACCATCACCACCGCATCCTTATAAGGGTCATACAGTAGCACACATACGGCATTGCCGCGGCGAAACAGCTCGCGCGTAATGCGAACTTCGCCACCCTGGTAACGTTTGTGACTGAGTGTCAGACGGTGCATCTTGAAGTAACCGTCAAACACCCGGCTATCGTCCTCGATGCAGTAGTCATCCCGACCGAATTCGGCCTGCCACGGCTTTTGCATTGGGTCACTCCCTGTGTCTGAGATCGGTCTACTATACCGCGATTCTCAGACACAGGGGCAAATGGCCGGCGGGATCAGGCGCTGCGGCAACCCGCCGGCAGAAGGTCCGGCGCACGCCGGGGAGAGAGGTAGAGCGCGTTGCCGCCCTTGGCCTTGGCCTGCATTTTCGCCTCCAGGGCCAGCTCGGCGACCTCGTGACAGCTGGAGCACTGGTAGGGGTCAGGATGCACCACACCTATGGCCAGACTGATCAGCGGATAGAAGGCCTTCTGGCCATGACGGTCCGGTGCCCAGATTCCGCCGGCTTCCAGGTCGGCAGCATGACAGAAGGTCTGCACCCGCTCCTCAAAGGCGGCGAGGATCGACTCACAGGTTTTACGCCAGTCGTGGTGCCGGAACAGGACAACAAAGTCGTCGCCACTCACATGACCCAGATAGTTATCATCAAAGGAGACGAACCGCACCAGCAGCTCACCCAGTTCACGGATCAGCTCATCGCCCCGGGTATAGCCGTAACTGTCGTTAAACGCCTTGAAGTGGTTCAGGTCGATATAGGCCACATGAAAGTCACTGGCCCGCTGCAGCAGCCGGTCCACCTCACTGTTGATCGGCACGCTACCGGGCAGCAGCGTGAGAGGGTTCGCAAAGCGGGCGTTACGCACCTTCAACTCGGTCATCCGCCTGAGCAGGTCACGCACATTGCCCATGCCGAGATAGCAGCCGTCCTCGACGATCACCAGATCCTGCTGGATCAGCAGCGACTCCTCCTGCCCGGTCACCATCAGCGAGACCTTCTCCAGCGGCGTGTCAGCGGGCACGATCAGCACATCCGTCTGCATCAACCGGGAGACCGGTCGCTGCTCGTATAGCGCACGCCCATACTTCGCGGCGAACCGCGCCAGCAGATCCGCCCGGCGCACAACCCCCGCCGGCTCGCCGTTAACCAGCACCGGCACGGAGATCACCTGCGGATCGTTACTGAAAATCTGACTGACTTCATGCAGGGGCGCATCCGCCACCACTGCAGGTACACTGCGCACCAGCACCCGTGCGGTATCCGCCTGGGCCAGCATGCGGCAGTCACTGCGACTCTGCAGATAGCCGTGGCGTACCACCAGCGGCTCGATCAGCAGATCCGGCTCCCGGGCCGGGCGCCCGAGCAGGAAGCCCTGGCCGTAGCGTACCCCCATTTCCTGAAGTGCATGCAGCTCTTCAAGTGTTTCTATGCCCTCGGCGATGATTTTGCAGTCCAGGGTATCGCCGATATTGCAGATGGCGCGGACAAACTCCCGCTTCACCGAATCGCGCTCGATACCACGGACAAAGTGCATATCGATCTTGACGTAATCGGGGTGAAGCTCGGACCAGAGTTTAAGGCCAGAGTAACCACTGCCGAGATCATCGATGGCGATGTGAAAACCCATTTCCCGGTAGTGATCGACGGCGGAACGGGTCAGCCCATGGTGATCAAAGGGGTGCTGCTCGGAGAGTTCGATAACGATGTTCTCCTGCGGAATCCCCAGCTCGCCGAGCAGCTCGGCGGTGAAGCCGTGCTGATGTTCAGGCGTGCTGAGCAGCGACGCGGAGACATTGAGAAACAGTTTGCCCTGCAACCCCAGCGCCGAGTAGCGCTCCACGGAGCAGCGGCGACACAGCAGCTCCAGCCGGTGCTGCAGATGGTTGCGGATGGCCGCGTTGAACAGGTGATAGGGCGAGTAAAGGGAGGTCCCCTCCGGCCCCCGGATCAGGGCTTCGTGACCGAAACACTCCCCGGTGGAGAGGTCGACTATCGGTTGAAAAACCGGGTAGAGACGCTGCTCGCGGATAATCTCCGTGAGCAGCTCCGCCTCCGCCTGGCCGCTGTCTAATGCCCCGCCTGCAAACCGTCCCTGAACCATAGAAAGCCACCTGTAAAACCATTCCTGGATAGGTCAGTTTATGGCGATTCCATGACAGCGAGGTGACAGCTCAGACCACTTCGGTTTGCCCCACAGAGAAGCGACGCAACTGCTGAATCTCCTCTGCCCAGATGTCGGGATCGATGGTTTCCAGCACCAGAGGAATCCCCTCAAAGCGCTGATCCTGCATGATGTAACGAAACACCGCCCAGCCGATTTCACCCTGCCCGAGGCTGTGGTGACGATCCACATGGCTATCGAGCGCCGCCTTGGAATCGTTGATATGCATGCCGCGGAGATACTCAAAACCCACCGTGCGCGCAAACTCGGCAAAGGTCGCTTCGCAGGCTTGCGTAGTTCGCAGATCGTAGCCCGACGCAAAGGTGTGACAGGTATCCAGACAGACACCCACCCGGGACTTGTCCTCAACCTGGTCGATGATCTCGGCGATCTGTGCAAAGGTACAGCCCAGGTTGGAGCCCTGACCCGCGGTATTTTCGATCACCGCCGTCACACCCCGGGTTTGATCCAGCGCCAGGTTGATCGACTCGGCAATCCGCGCCAGGCAGTCAGTTTCTCTGATCTTGCGCAGATGGCTGCCGGGATGAAAATTGAGCAGCGTCAGCCCCAGCTGCTCGCAGCGCTGCATCTCATCGACAAAGGCGTTACGCGACTTCTCCAGCGCCTCCGCCTCCGGATGCCCCAGATTGATCAGGTAACTGTCGTGGGGCAGGATCTGCCCCGGTCCGAAGCCGTGCTTTTCACAGTTACGCTTGAACGCCTCGATACTCTTACCGGTCAGCGGTTTGGCATCCCAGCGGCGCTGGTTCTTGGTAAACAGGGCGAAGGCGTTGGCACCGATCTCGGCCGCGTTGAGCGGCGCGTTTTCCACACCGCCGGAGGCGCTGACGTGGGCTCCTACGTAGTACATATATCTCCCAAACTAAATCCTAGCGAGCGGCTCGTGGGCAACGCAGCCCACGGGTCGCGCAGTCGATTTATTAGAGTTTGCAGGCGCCGCCCAGGCAATCATCAAAGTCCATGGACGCCAGTTCTTCCTTCTCCGCATGCAGGGTGCGGATACGGCCCAGCAGCTGCCCTTCGGTGCTTTCGTTGGCTTCGACGCCTGCGCGCTCAAATACGGCCAGCAGTGCGCTCAGTTCTTCCAGATTCAGTTCATGCATGGTTATCTACCCAGCTTGGTTTAAGAGATGCGGTTATACAGGTTGCAGCTGCTCGATCATCAGCTGCAGATTCCGCTGACCGCGGAATTCGTTGATATCCAGCCGGTAAACCGCTTCCACTTCGGTGACCGACTGATCCGGCCACTGCCGGGTATCTATATTGAAGGCGATGGCATCCAGCGCCATCCCCGACTGCGGCTCCATCAGCACCAGCTTGAGATGACGCTGGCCGACTATCCGCTGCTGCAACAGCCTGAAGCGACCATCGAAGCGCGGCTCAGGGAACTGATGCCCCCAGGGTCCAGCTTCACGGATCTGCTCAGCAAGCTCCATGGAGAACTGCTCGGCACTCAGTGCGCCGTCGGTAACGACGCGATGCGTCAGTGCGTCTTCATCCAGCTGACGTCGCACCTCGCGATCAAAGGCCTCGCGGAAGGCATCCAGCTGTTCAGCCGCAAGTGTCATCCCCGCCGCCATGGCGTGGCCGCCGAATTTCTTGATCAGGCCCGGATGCAGTGCGTCTATGGCTGCCAGCCCGTCACGGACATGAAAGCCCGGGATCGAGCGCGCCGACCCTTTAATGTCGCCATTATCCCCCGGCGCAAAGGCGATCACCGGACGGTGCACCCGCTCCTTGATGCGGGATGCCAGAATACCGATCACCCCCTGGTGCCAGCCCGGATCAAACAGCGACAGGCCATAGGGCAGCGCTTCATCGTCCAGCTGCAGCTGGTCCAGCAGCACCAGCGCCTGCTGCTGCATCTCCTGTTCGATGCCGCGGCGCTCGCGGTTCAGGTCATCCAGGGTCCGGGCCAGGTCCAGCGCATAGTCGTAATCATCGCTGAGCAGGCATTCGATACCGATCGACATATCCTCCAGCCGCCCCGCCGCGTTCAGACGCGGCGCCAGGGCAAAGCCCAGATCGGTGGCGGACAGAATATCGCGCCGACGCCCCGAGACTTCGATCAGCGCCAGGATACCGGGGCGCGCCTGCCCGGCGCGGATCCGCTGCAGCCCCTGATACACCAGGGTGCGGTTATTACGTTCCAGCGCCACCACGTCGGCCACGGTGCCCAGTGCCACCAGATCGAGCAGGCTGGCCAGGTTGGGCGGTTTTATCCCCTGTTCGGCAAACCAGTTCGCCTCGGTCAGCGCACGGCGCAGGGCGATCATGACGTAGAAGATCACCCCCACACCGCAGGTGGACTTGGCCATAAAGCTGCAGTCCGGCTGATTCGGGTTGACGATGGCACAGGCTGCCGGCAGCTGTTCACCGGGCAGGTGGTGATCGGTCACCAGCACATCGATACCCAGTTCGCGGGCGCGCTCGACCCCCTCGATGCTGGAGATACCGTTATCCACAGTGATGATCAGGCCGGGCTCCTGGGTCGCGGCCACGTCGACAATCTCAGGGCTAAGCCCGTAGCCGAACTCAAAGCGGTTGGGAACCAGGTATTCCACGCTGGCGGCGCCAAACTGACGCAGAGCAAGAATCGCCAGCGCCGTGCTGGTGGCGCCATCACAGTCAAAATCACCGACGATCAGAATCGGCTCACGCTGCACCAGCGCACGAACCAGGCGCTCCACCGCTGCATCCATGCCGCGCATGGCCGAATCCGGCAGCAGCTCCTTAAGCTGCCGGCCCAGTTCATCGAGGCTGGAGATACCACGGCTGGCATAGATTCTGGCCAGCACGGGATGCAATCCCATCAGACCTGCGGGCAGGCGCTCCGGTACCGGGCGTCGTTCAATAAAAGCTTGGCTCATCGATCTCAATTAGCAGGCGCTTTCAGCTCCAGCGGTGCCGGGAACAGCTGACTGGTTTTGTTGGTCAGGTAGTACGCAACCAGCCCCACCCATTCACGCATGGCGGTTTCGGTATCACGCAGGTTCTCCCACAGTCCGGGGTCCAGACGGGCACCGTCAGAACTCAAGGCGCGGTAATCCACGGGATAGGGCGTCAGGTCCCAACCCTGGCGCCGAAATACGCCGATGGAGCGTGGCATATGGAACGCGGAGGTCACCAGCAGCCAGCGCCCCTTGGGCACGCCTTCCAGGCTGTCGATGGTATTCAGCGCGTTCTCGTAGGTGTTGCGGGAGTGCCGCTCAATCAGCACACGATCGGACAGACCCACAGCATCCAGGTATTCGCTGGCCACATCGCCACCGCGAAACTCCGGTCGCAGCACAGAGCCACTGCCGCCGGAGAAGACGATCTTCGCCTGCGGGTACTGGCGGGCCAACACGGGGATGATCATCAGGCGCTCAGCGGCCTGATTGAGCTGCGGCTGCCCCCAGAACAGGCTCTCCTCGGCCAGTTCACCGCCGCCAAGCACCAGAATACCGTCCACATCGGCGGTTTTTTCCGCTTGTGGAAAACGTTTTTCCAGCGGCATCAGCAGGGCATCTCCCAGCGGCATCAGCAGGAAGAGCAGGAACAGCAGCAGGTTGCAGCCCAGCAGCACAGCACCGAAACGGCGCCATCCAGCCCAGAGACTGAACAGTCCGACCAGCAGCATCCAGACCAGCAGGTGATCGGGACGGGCAAGGAACCAGAACAGCTTGGAAAGACTGAAGAAACTATCCATGATGCGCTCCCTGCTCCGGGGCTTGAGGCGGGATTAAGAAGAGAAGGCCCGGGCGGTCCGGGCCTTGTAGCAATCAGTCGCGATGAACGTGCGAGGCGATAAACGACTGCACGGCGCTGATGTCATTGTCGATCACGTCGAGACGCTCTTCGCGCTCAAACAGGTCAGATAGATGCTCCGGCAGCTGCGGCCCTTCCAGGCCCGCCTTGATTACCGGTTCCGGGAACTTGACCGGGTGCGCGGTGGCCAGGGTGATCATCGGCACCGACTTGTCGCGCCAGCACTCACGAGCCGCCTTGACGCCGATGGCGGTGTGCGGATCGAGCAGGTAGCCGGTCTCGGCGTGCACGTCGGCAATGGTCTGACAGGTGGTTTCATCATCGGCACAGGCGCTGTCGAACAGCTCGCGCACCTTCTCCCAGCGCGCTGCATCCAGCTTGACCGGCTCTTTCTTGAAGCGGTCCATCAGCTCGCTGATGGCAGCGCCGTCACGGTCGTAGACATCAAACAGCAGACGTTCGAAGTTGGAGCTGACCATGATATCCATGGACGGTGACAGAGTGTGCACCAGCTCGCCCTTGGACATGTCGTTGCCGCTGATGACGCGGTGCAGAATGTCGTTGCGGTTGGTGGCCACCACCAGTTGCTGGATCGGCAGACCCATCTGTTTGGCCAGGTAACCGGCGAAGATATCACCAAAGTTGCCGGTCGGAACGGAGAACGCTACCGGGCGGTGCGGCCCGCCCACGGCGAGGGATGCAGAGAAGTAGTACACGATCTGGGCCATGATCCGCGCCCAGTTGATCGAGTTCACGGCGCCCAGCTTCAGCCCCTTCAGGAAGGCCTGATCGGCAAAGCTGTCCTTGACCATCTGCTGACAGTCATCGAAGTTACCTTCCAGCGCGATGTTGAACACGTTATCGGCCAGAATCGTGGTCATCTGGCGGCGCTGCACCTCGGACACCCGGTTGTGCGGATGCAGGATAAAGATATCCAGGTGCTCAGAGTGACGGCAGCCTTCGATGGCGGCAGAGCCGGTATCGCCGGAGGTGGCACCCATGATCACCAGACGCTCGCCACGCTCGGCCAGCACATGATCCATCAGACGGCCCAGCAGCTGCAGGGCGAAGTCTTTGAACGCCAGGGTCGGGCCGTGGAACAGCTCCAGCACCCACTCGTTGGTACCCAGCTCTTTCAGCGGCGCCACGGCGGAGTGATTGAAACCGGCGTAGGTCTCATCGATCATCCGTTTCAGGTCGTCATCCTTGATGCAGGTGTCGACGAACGGCTTGATCACCTTGAACGCGAGATCGGCATAGGAGAGACCAGCCCAGGAGGCGATCTCCTCCTGGGAGAAGGTCGGCAGCTGTTCCGGGACGTACAGACCGCCATCGCTGGCGAGTCCAGCCAGCAGCACATCGGCAAACTCAAGCTTGGGTGCCTGACCGCGGGTGGAGATATATTTCATCGTTTTCTAACCTCAATCTGCCAGATGTTCGACGCGGATACGTACCACTTCGCCGAGGATATCCGGCAGCGCTTCGATCTCGCGGATCGCTTCGTTCATGGTGCTTTCGGCCACGCGCTGGGTCATCATGATCACCGGCACCTGCGCCTCGCGGGTCTGTTTCTGGATGATCGCCTCGATGTTGATACCCTTTTCACCCAGGATACGGGTGACGTGGGCCAGCACACCCGGACGCTCCACCGCCTGCAGACGCAGGTAGTAACCGGTCACCACATCGTCCACCGGCAGCATCGGCAGCTCGGACAGCTGGCCCGGCTGGAACGCCAGGTGCGGTACGCGGTTGTCACGGTCGGCGGTCAGGGTACGCACCACATCGACAACATCGGCCACCACCGCAGAAGCGGTCGGTTCAGCACCGGCACCGCTGCCGTAGTACAGGGTCTGGCCGACGGCATCGCCATCAACCAGGATTGCGTTCATCACGCCATTCACATTGGCCAGCAGGGTAGACTGCGGGATCAGGGTCGGATGCACGCGCAGCTCAATGCCGCGCTGGGTACGACGACTCAGACCGAGATGCTTGATACGGTATCCGAGCTCTTCGGCGTACTGCACATCTTCGGTGGTGATCTTGCTGATCCCCTCGGTGTAGGCCTTGTCGAACTGCAGCGGCACGCCGTAGGCGATCGACGCCAGGATGGTCAGCTTGTGCGCGGCATCGATCCCTTCCACGTCGAAGGTGGGATCGGCTTCGGCGTAACCGAGCTCCTGGGCTTCGGCCAGGACATCATCGAACGCGCGGCCTTTTTCACGCATTTCGGTCATGATGTAGTTACCGGTGCCGTTGATGATGCCGGCCAGCCAGTTGATCTGGTTGGCCGCCAGACCTTCACGGATCGCCTTGATGATCGGGATACCGCCGGCCACGGACGCTTCGAACGCCACCATGACGTTCTTATCCTGGGCGGCCGCGAAAATCTCGTTACCATGCACAGCGATCAGCGCCTTGTTGGCAGTCACCACGTGTTTGCCGTTCTCAATCGCTGTCAGCACCAGATCACGGGCGGTCTCATAGCCGCCGATCAGTTCGATGACGATATCGATCTCAGGATTGGTGGCAACAGCGAAAATGTCGTTGGTAATCTGAATACCGGTGGTATCGCAAGCGGGGTTCTCACGCCGCGTGCCAATCTGCTCAACAATAATTTTACGTCCGGCACGACGCGCAATCTCTTCAGCATTACGCATGAGTACATTGAAAGTACCGCCACCGACGGTGCCCAGACCACAGATACCTACTTTTACCGGTTTCAAACAACACCTCGCTTTACTTGTCAAAACAACCCGTTAGCCCATTCGCTACAGTGCCCCACAGGCGTGGTGACCAATACGGCGAAGGAGCGCGACTTCTTGCGGGCGAAAAAATGGGCCTCAGTATAGCAAACCCAGCCAGCCTGCATCCATTTACTGAGTGGATAACTGTTCATATCAGGCACAAAAAAGGCGGGTACGCAGCACGCACCCGCCCGGACACCGAAACGTTCAGACGTCAGATATTGAGTATCTGTTTCAGGCGCTCCGCCGGCAGATAACCCGGCAGCAGGCGACCATCATCCAGGATCAGCGCCGGCGTACCGGTCACACCCAACTGCTGTCCCAGGTGAAACTGGTCCAGTACAGGATTCTCGCAATCCACCGGATCCAGGTTCTCTCCCGCCTTGGCACGGTTCATCAGCTCCCGGCGCGCTTCACCAGGCTCGGCACACCAGATCGCGCTCATCTTCGCCGCTGCTGCCGAACGCTCACCGCCACGGGGAAAGGCCAGGTAGTCCACCTGGATACCCAGCTCGTTCAGCTCGGCCATCTCGGAGTGAAGTCGGCGGCAGTAGACGCAATCCACATCGGTGAACACCTGGATATGCCCCTTGCGCTCACCCTTGGCCGGAAAAATTACACGCTGCTGCGGAGCTATCTCGGCCAGCGCATCGACACGGACCTTCTGCATCCGCTGCTCGGTCAGGTTAACCAGGCCTTGACCATCCACCAGCTGGTAAAGCTCACCGGAGAGCACATATCCGCCCTCGCTGTCGGTATAGAGCACCTCACCGCTGCCCAGCACGACCTCGAACAGACCATCCATCGGGGTGGGTGTCACCGATTCAACACTGAGCCGGCTGTCCACGCTTTTGATCCGCTCCGCGATTTTATCGCTGGCCTCGTCCGCAGCCTGAGCGCCCTGCGCCACAAACATCATCACCATCGCGGCTATTAACGCTCGCATGCTACCTCCTGGAAAATTAAAAAATGCTTTCGGCCAGTCTACCACTGCCGCCCTGCCGGCGCCTGCATCATCCCCGGGGATGGTGCTCGCGATGCAGCGCCTGCAGACGTGCCGTCGCGATATGGGTATAGATCTGCGTGGTCGACAGGCTGGCATGACCAAGCAGCATCTGCACCACGCGCAGATCCGCGCCATGATTCAGCAGATGGGTTGCAAAGGCGTGACGCAGCACATGGGGCGACAGGGGTTTGTCGATACCACTCTCAAGCGCATACCGCTTGATCCTGTGCCAGAACGTCTGTCGTGTCATCGCCTGCCCACGCTGACTCAGGAACAGCTCTTCGACGCGCGGATCGTCACCAAGTTCCGGCCGGGCATCACGCAGGTAGCGCGTCAGCCAGCTCAACGCCTCGTCACCAACTGGCAGCATCCGTTCTTTGTCACCCTTGCCAATCACCCGCATCACCCCCATGCGCCGGTTCAGCTCATCGAGACGCAACGCCACCAGCTCGGAGACACGCAGTCCACAGGCGTACAGAAGTTCCAGCATCGTACGGTCGCGCAAACCCAGCGCCGTGCCGGTATCAGGCGCTGCCAGCAGCGCTTCCACATCGGCTTCGGTCAGGGTTTTCGGCAGCGGGCGGCCACGTTTGGGGCTGTCGATATTGAGCGTCGGGTCGACGTCGATCTGCTGTTCACGCAGCAGAAAGCGGTAGAAACCGCGTAGGGTTGAAAGCAGACGGGAGGTGGAGCTTGGTCTGAGCTGCTGCTCGATACGCCAGTGAAGGTGGCGCTGCAGATCCTCACGCACCACCTCCTGCAGCGCCAGCTTCCGTTCGTTCAGCCAGCAGGCGAAATGGTTAAGATCTCTTTCGTAGGAAAAACGGGTGTTATCGCTGAGACCACGCTCAAGCCAGAGATGATCGAGATACTGTGCGATAACCGCTTGATCTGGTTCGGCGGGCAACCTGGCCCGCCGACGTCGATCTGGTTTCAATGATAAACCTCAGCGGAGCGGATCTGACTGAACTCCAGCGGATAGGTGATCACACCCCGGTCGACCCGCTGTTCAATCAGCAATGTACTGCCGCCCTGCACCTCAACGATCTTACCCTCGAACTTGTTACCGAGGTCGGTTCTCACACGAACCGGCAGGCCCGCCAGTCCACCAAGCTGGGCCAGTGCTGTCTCACGGTAACGCTTGGGTTCAGGCTCGGGCTCCCGCTGGGGCATGCCGCGGAACAGGTCATCCTCATCGGCTTCTGTATCTTGCGCGACCGTTTCGGAGGGCTCTTCACTCTCACCGGGTGCGGACTCCGCTTCCGGCGCGTCCGCTGCATCAGCGACCTGCCCGGCTTCGCCTTCTCCCGCGTCTCCGTCCCCGCCCGCAGAGGGCAGCGGAACCGGGTCAACCTGAATACCGGCCCAGTCGATGCTGTTGATCGCCACCGGCTGACCATTCAGGCGAACCGCGATATTGAGACGTTCGATCAGCTGCGCCGGTGCGCCCATTGCGGCCATCACCTCGGCACCGAGACCACCGGGCGGGCGCATGGTCAGTGTGAAACGGCCTCCGGGCTCATTAATGCCGCTGTAGATATCCCACAACAGCTCAGGAAGATCCACACCTACCGACAGCAGCCACTGCTCCATTAGACGTTGATGCTCGGCGCGATAGGTTTCGACATCGACGCCGGCCTGCTCGGCACAGAAACGGTTGCGGCGTACGTTGTAACCACCGTCCGTATAGCTGACTTCCAGCTTACGCAGACGCGGGTTCGCGGCAAGCAGGCGGGCTGGAGCCAGATCATCACTGACCACCGAAAACTCGATCTCGGCGGTGGAACTGCCCATACCATTGGCAGAAAAATCGGTATTGATACTGATGCGCTGGTTATAGCGATCCACATCAAACCCGAGCACAAAGTCGGACGTAATGCGTGAATACCCCATCTCACGCATCGCAGCCACATCCAGCTGCTGCACATCACCGCAGGCCAGAGCATCAGGGCTGACGGCAAGCGGATTCATCTCGGCCGCGTTCGCTGCCTGCTGTTCAAGCGTTTTCACGAGGCCGCTGTTAAGACTCAGCTGCGCCTGTTTGACATAGAGGTTCAGCTGCGCCGGCCAGTCACCGGACTCTATACGTCCACGGGGATTGAAAAAGAAGAAGGGATCATCGGAGCGCACCCGTATCGATTCCACCGGAATGCGTGTGCCATCCTGTTTCAGGGTGATGCTGACACCGTCCACACCAACCTCGCCACGAGGATCAGCGTAAATGGCGCTGTACTCGATCTGCGCCTGGCCACTGACCTGAGCAGACAGGTCATCAACGAAGGATTTCACCTGGTACCAGTAAAAGCCGTAGGCACCACCAAGGACCAAAGCCAGCAGCAGTACCAGTATGAAGAACCGCATGGCGAGCTTGCGCATCTGCCACTCCTTTTGTTTTTTTCCCTGTCCGGCAGATTCTATGTCCGGCCGACCAAAAAGGCGACCCAGTCCCTGTAACCACCCTGGGCTGAGGCCTTACCCAAGCCTAAACCATGTCGGGGCCGGGTTTAATAACCCATGCAAAAATAACGTTTTTTGTAGGTTTATATCAACAAAAAGGGCGACCCTAAGGCCGCCCTTCCCGGAAGCTGATGCGATAGAAATCGCTTAGCCCAGCTTTTCCTTGATACGTGCAGACTTACCACTGCGCTCACGCAGGTAGTACAGTTTAGCCTGACGCACGTCACCACGACGCTTGACTTCGATACCTTCTACAACCGGGCTGTAGGTCTGGAAGGTACGTTCAACGCCCACACCGTGGGAGATTTTACGTACGGTGAAAGCAGAGTTCAGGCCGCGGTTACGCTTGCCGATTACAACGCCTTCGAACGCCTGCAGACGGCTACGGTTGCCCTCTACTACACGTACCTGGATGACTACGGTATCGCCCGGTGCAAACGCCGGTACTTCTTTACCAGTCTGTTCAGCTTCGATCTGCTGAATGATTTTGTTTTTGCTGCTCATCGCTCGCTCCTAATTTTCACCCGCCCGCCCTTTGGCCTCGCGGATATATTCGCTTAACAGCGCCTGCTGTTCCGGGTCCAGTTCAATCTGTTCAATCAGGTCCGGGCGTCGCGACCAGGTACGCCCAAGCTGCTGCTTGAGCCGCCAGCGCCGGATCTGCTCGTGATTACCGCTGAGCAAAACATCCGGTACCTGCATACCATCGAGCGCTTCCGGCCGCGTATAGTGAGGGCAGTCGAGCAGGCCTTCGTAGAAGGAGTCCTCCACGGCCGAGTCGCTGTGACCGAGTACCCCCGGCACCAGACGCGCAACCGCATCCACCATCACCATCGCCGGCAACTCGCCACCGCTGAGAACGAAATCGCCAAGAGACCACTCTTCGTCGACTTCCGACTGGATCAGGCGTTCGTCGATTCCTTCGTAGCGACCCGCTACCAGAATCAGCTTCTGCGCCTTTGCCAGCTCAGCGACACCGGTCTGATCCAGTTTTCGCCCCTGAGGGGAAAGATAGATCACCCGGGCGTCGTCACCCGCGGCAGCTTTCGCCGCCTGGATCGCATCACGCAGTGGCTGAACCTTCATCAGCATGCCGGGACCTCCGCCGTAGGGGCGGTCGTCCACGGTGCGGTGCCGGTCATGCGTGAAGTCACGCGGATTCCAGCACTCAACACTGATCAGTTCATTGCGCACTGCTCGTCCGGTAACGCCGTAGCGGGTGACCGCTTCGAACATTTCCGGGAACAGGGATACGATCCCGAACCACACGATTCAGAACTCCGGGTCCCAATCGACCCGCATAATGCCTGAATCCAGATCAATCTCTTTGACCACCTGATCCGGCAACCAGGGCAGCAGACGCTCTTCGCGATCGATGCTCTCTTTGGTGCCTTTCACCACCAGCACGTCATTGGCGCCGGTTTCCATCAGATGATCCACCCGACCCAGCAACTCGCCGGATTCGGTATATACCAACAGGTTTTCCAACTGGCTCCAGTAGTATTCGCCCGGTTTCAGATCCGGCAGCACCTTTTTCGGTACTGCTATCTCTTCGTTGGTGAAGACTCTCGCCTTCTCCGGTGCGTCTATACCGTCCAGCCGGGCAATCAGGCCCTTGCCATGCTTTTTGCCGCCGATGCGCTTAAGTTCGGTCCATACACCGTTCTTGCGTACCAGCCATGGCGTGTAGGTCAGGATGTTTTCCATCGGTTCGGTGTAGGAGTAGACCTTGATCCAACCCTGTACACCATAGGTGGCGGTGAAACGTCCAAGAACAACTACGTCCTCTTCGCGATATTCACTCATCCCAACTGGCCTGCCCGTCAACCTTTACTACTTACTGTGCTGCTTTACGTGCTTCTTTGATCAGCTGAGCTACACGCTCAGAAGGCTGAGCGCCTTTGCCGATCCAGTAGTCAACACGTTCCAGGTTGACGCGCAGCTTCTCTTCCTGACCGCGAGCGATCGGGTTGAAGAAACCGACCCGCTCAATAAAGCGGCTGTCACGCGCGAAGCGTGAATCGGCAACAGTAATCTGATAGAACGGACGCTTTTTAGCGCCACCACGAGACAAACGAATAGTGACCATGCGCTGGACCCCTTTATTTCGCGGGATGGGTTTTGAGATCGCCCATCGTGATTGTTACCTTCCGACAAACTCTCGACGTTTGACGAAAGGGCCTTACCTACCAGCCCAGAGCGCGAACCCAGGGCTGACAAAAATCAGGGCGGTGATTCTACGCGAATACACCGCCCGATAAAAGCTGTTTCGTGCAGTTTTTAGCCAGCACTCGATTGACTGGCAGCCGCGTTACATACGCGGGAAGCCACCGCCACCGCCCATACCCGGGGGCAGCATACCTTTCATGCCACGCGCCATCTTGGCCATGCCGCCCTTGGAGCCAAATTTCTTCATCATTTTCGCCATCTGCTTGTGCTGTTTGAGCAGGCGGTTGACGTCCTGAATCTGGGTACCGGAGCCCTGGGCGATGCGGCGCTTTCGGGAGCCGCTGATGATATCCGGATTGCGGCGCTCTTTCGGCGTCATCGAGTTGATGATCACTTCCATCTGCATCAGGCCTTTTTCAGCCTGGGCGCCCTGGGCCGCCTGAGCCATCTGCCCCATGCCCGGCAGTTTTTCCAGCATCGACATCATGCCGCCCATGCTTTTCATCTGCTGCAGCTGCTCGCGGAAGTCTTCCAGGTCAAAGCCCTTGCCCTTGGTGACTTTCTTGGCGAACTTTTCCGCTTTCTGCTTATCGATTTTGCGCTCGGCTTCCTCGATCAGCGACATCACGTCGCCCATGCCAAGGATGCGGGACGCTACACGGTCGGGATGGAAAGGCTCAAGCGCATCGCTTTTTTCACCGATACCGAGGAACTTGATCGGCTTACCGGTGATATGACGCACCGACAGCGCGGCACCACCACGGGCATCACCATCGGTCTTGGTCAGTATCACACCGGTGAGCGGCAGCACTTCGCTGAACGCCCGCGCGGTGTTGGCGGCGTCCTGACCGGTCATGGAATCGACCACGAACAGCGTTTCAACCGGTTTGACCGCGTCGTTCAGCCGCTTGATCTCGTCCATCATGTTGGTATCGACATGCAGACGACCGGCGGTATCAAGGATCACCACGTCATGATGCTGGATGCGGGCATGGTTTATTGCGCCGTTGGCGATATCCACCGGATCCTGATCTTCCGTGGAGGGGAAGAATTCAACACCGACTTCGCCAGCCAGGGTTTCCAGCTGACGAATCGCCGCCGGGCGGTAGATATCGGCAGAGACCACCAGCACCTTTTTCTTCTTGCGCTCTTTCAGGAAGCGGGCCAGCTTGCCAACGGAGGTGGTCTTACCGGCACCCTGAAGACCCGCCATCATCACCACGGCAGGTGGCGTAGCCGACAGGTTCAGCTCCTCGTTCGACTCGCCCATCACCTTGACCAGCTCTTCGTTGACGATCTTCACAAAGGCCTGGCCCGGGCTCAGACTCTTGCTGACTTCCTGGCCAACGGCGCGCTCCTTGACGCCATTGATGAACTCTTTGACGACAGGAAGCGCCACGTCCGCTTCGAGCAGCGCCATACGCACTTCCCGCAGCGTACCCTTGATATTGTCTTCGGTCAGTTTCGCCTGACCGGTTACGCCGCGCAGTGTTTGCGTTAGCCGTTCTGTCAGATTGTCGAACATGAAAAACCTCTGCCTCGGGCGGCATCTCAACACTGCCTGCCCATAGATAAGTAGCCCGGTCCAGGTACAGCAGCACCCGACTGTTTTGGCCGGCATTATACAGGAGCACCCGCCCGGTAGGCACCCGCCAGGCCAGCATTCCTGTCAGGGGCCGTATTTCCCTGTCTGGGCATTTGTGACACACTAGCGCGCTTAGCCGGCGCGCCCGTTCTGTTTAGTTTTTTTAATCTTTCCGCTGCTCCGGTCTATCGGTTCCTTAGGGAGGAGTTGAATGCTGTTCGTTGCCACCTTGATCGCGATCACAGCCTATTTGGGCGCTGCCTGGTTGCAGTGGCAGCGGCTCAGCTCTCCCGACAGTTACAGCGGCCGTTTGATTCGCCTGCTGGGACTGGGCGCCTTCATCTTTCATGGCTATGCCGTGTATGCGCTACTCCACTACCCCGAAGGCATCGACCTGGGCACCTTTCGCGTCGGCTCGCTGATCGCCTGGGTAGTTGTGGGTATCCTCCTCGCCAGCAGCCTGCGCCAGAAACTGGATAATCTGTTTATCGGCGCCTTTCCGATGGCCGCAATTACCGCCGCACTGGCCGCTTTCGCCCCCGATACCGGCGACCACCGTCTTTATTCCGGTGGTCTGGTGGTGCATATATTGTTGTCACTGCTTGCCTACAGCATCTTTACGCTGGCCGCGCTGCATGCCCTGGTGCTGTCGCGCCAGGAAAAACTGCTGAAACAGCATCACACACGCGGCCTGCTGCACTCACTGCCGCCCCTGCAGATCATGGAGCGCCTGCTGTTCGAGATGCTCTGGTGCGGCTTTATCCTGCTCAGCACCGCACTGATCACCGGTTTTCTGTTCGTGGAAGACCTGTTTGCGCAGCACCTGGCGCACAAAACCATCCTCTCGATCGTGGCCTGGCTGGTCTATGCCATACTGCTGGCGGGACGCGCCCTGCTCGGCTGGCGCAGCCAGACCGCCGTGCGCTGGACCCTCGGCGGTTTTATCCTGCTGATGCTGGCATTTTTCGGCTCCAAAATCGTGGTCGAGATGCTGCTAAAAGGGTAAAACCGGACGCCTTGACAGGGTACCCGGCTGACCAGACAATGGCGTTTCCTTTTTCAGGCTGAGGTTTCACCGCTTTGGACGACGCGTCGATAAGCTCGTTACTTATTATTCTGGTTCTGCTCATCTTCTGTTCTGCGTTCTTCTCCAGCTCCGAAACCGGCATGATGTCGCTGAACCGCTATCGGCTGCGCCATCTGGTCAAGAACCACCACCGGGGAGCCCGCCAGGCGAGCAGTCTGCTGGAACGTCCGGACCGACTGATCGGCCTGATTCTCATCGGCAACAACTTCGTCAACATTCTGGCCTCAGCCATTGCCACCGTGATCGCCGTGCGCATCTGGGGCGATGCCGGTATCGCCATCGCCACCGCCGGCCTGACGCTGGTCATCCTGATTTTTGCGGAGGTATCGCCGAAAACCGTCGCCGCCCTGCACCCGGAGAAGATCGCCTTCCCGGCCGCCTACCTGCTGCGGCCGATGCTGAAACTGCTTTACCCGCTGGTCTGGATCGTCAACTGCATCACCAACGGTTTTCTGCGTCTGCTCGGCATCCGCATCTCCGGCAGCAACAATGAACATCTAAGCACCGAGGAGCTGCGCACCCTGGTCAACGAGGCCGGTTCACTGATCCCGCAGCGCAACCAGTCGATGCTGCTCGGTGTACTGGAGCTTGGCGATGTGACCGTCAACGACATTATGATCCCGCGCAGCGAGGTGGAGGGGATCGACCTGGAACTGGATATGGAGCAGATCCTGCTGCAGCTGTCCAACACCAAGCATACCCGCCTGCCGGTCTACCAGGGCGATATCAACCAGGTTATCGGCGTCCTGCACATGCGTAACCTGGCTCAGCTGATCCAGCAGGGACGGGTCAACAAGGCCGCCATCATGCAGGTCGTGCATGAACCCTACTTCATCCCCGAGAGCACGCCGCTGCAGACCCAGCTGCTGAATTTCCAGAAGCACAGCCGGCGCATCGGCATCGTCGTCGATGAATACGGTGATATCGAAGGAATAGTGACGCTGGAGGATATTCTTGAGGAGATTGTCGGCGAGCTCTCATCCGATAACGCCGAGATGAACCAGGAGATCCATCCGCAGGAGGATGGCAGCTACTTTATCGACGGTACTGCCTACATCCGCGAGATCAACAAGGCGCTGCAGTGGGACCTGCCGACAGATGGTCCGAAAACGCTGAACGGTTTGATTACCGAGACGCTGGAGTCACTGCCGGACGCCAACGTCTGCCTGCGCCTTGGTAACTATCATTTCGAAACTCTGCAGATCAGCGATAACCGGGTCAAGACCGTGCGCATCCACAAGCGTTCGGGCGAGTCGCAGTGATAGTCGCAGGGTAAACTCAGATCCCCCGCTCGCCGGCCTCGCGCCGGCGGATCAGCGCCCAGACCTGGCGTTTCTCGTCATCGCTCATGGCACCCCAGTCGGCGATCTCCAGACCGCTGCGGCGACAGGCGGTACAGAGATCATCATTATCCAGCATGCAGACGCCGATACAGGGGCTGCGCACCGCCGGCCCTCGACTGACCTCACTCATTTTCCATCTCCAGATGTTCAGGCCTGGGCCGCATCGGCAGCCCGGCATCAAAACCTATATTCAGCAGCTCAACCAGCACATAAGCGGTCAGGCCCCAGATAACCGCACCCTCATATTCCCAGGCCGGGACATAGTGGGTCTTGCCGCGAAACGGAATCTCGTCGGTACGCAGCGTCTTTTCTTCGATAAAGAACCGCAGCGGTACGCGGAAGATGCTGTCGATCTCGTCGGGATTGGCAACCAGCGCAGTTTCAGCCGGAATGATCCCGACCCAGGGCATCACCGTCAACCGATGCTTGGAAACGAGCTGACCAAGCGGGCCTATCACACGCACATCTGAGGGTTTCAGGCCGATCTCTTCATTGGCCTCCCGCAGCGCCGTCGCGAGCAGATCCGCATCGCCCGGGTCACGCTTGCCGCCCGGAAACGCCACCTCGCCACGATGGGTGGACAGCCTTTGCGAGCGCAGCGTCAGCACCACCTCCGGATCATCACTCTCCGTCAGCGCCACCAGCACACCCGCTTCGCTACCGGGCGCACGAATACGCCAGGGTCTGTGCAGGGCAAGCCGCTCAGTTAACTGCTCCAGCATACTCGCCTCCTCTGAATTTTCTTAATATTACCCCGACCACGCCACCTCCGCGACTTGTTAGCCGGGGTTAGCCGCGCCGGAGCCGGACATACCGGTGCCGCAGAGGGACACGTGAAGCTGGCAACAGGGCCTATCGACTTGCCGCCAGATTGCCTAAAATTGGGGCCTTGCAACCTGAGTGGGAACACCATGAAATACTGCAGCGAATGCGGTGAGAGCGTTGAACGAGGCGTTCCACCGGGCGACAACCGCGAGCGCCACATCTGCCCCGCCTGTGGCACCATTCACTACCACAACCCCCGCATCATCGCCGGCTGCCTGCCGGTCTATGGCGACCGGGTACTGCTGTGCAGGCGTGCCATCGAACCGCGTCTCGGCTACTGGACCCTGCCGGCCGGTTTCATGGAGAACGGTGAGTCCACCGAAGACGCCGCCAGACGGGAAACCCTGGAAGAGGCCTGTACCGAGGTGGAGATCCATTCGCTCTATACGCTGACATCGATCATGCACGTCAACCAGGTACAGATGATCTACCTGGCCAAGATGCCGAGCCCCGACTACGGACCTTCTGAAGAGTCACTGGAAGTGGCCCTGTTCAGTGAAGAGGAGATCCCCTGGGATGAACTCGCCTTCGAGACGATCCGCAACGTGCTGCGCCTCTATTTCGAAGACCGCAAGCAGCAGAAGTTCCCGCTGCGCCATGTGGAGATAGACAACAACCGCTTCAACACCGCCCGGGTTCACGACTGAGACCGGGCCGCTGATTTTGTCTGCGGCGAGCCGCTGCAGAGCTTCAATCGCTGCACGGCTGAATTTCGCCCGAGTTCCGGGTAGGATCAGCTCTACAACCGCTGTCCCTGCCGCAACCGGGACTATCCCGCCTGGCAGCCGGGCTGCCGACGCAACAACCGATTTAACGCGGACCGCCTCACCAGCGCCCGCCCTCATTACCGGAGCCACTATTGGCCACTCCAGTGAACGACAGCAAGGCCTCCCTGGCCTTCCACCGCAAGCTCTACCTCTGCTGGCTGATCAGCCGCGAGCAGCACAATCTAGGCAGTTTGCAGAAAGCCACCGGCATGCCGCGACGCACGCTGCAGGACACGCTCAAGTCCGTGGACGATATCGGTATCGATTGCCGCTTCGAACAGCAGGAGGGCGGGCGCAACAACCAGGGACATTACCTGATCAGCGACTGGGGTCCGATCCAGCCGGAGTGGATAGAACAACGCGCCGACGAGATCGCCGACGCGCTGGGTATTGTCAAAGCCGAAGCCTGAATGTGAATCGAGAGCCTTAAGCCGCTGACTGCTGACCACCGCGCAGGTTTTCGATCTCCTGCAGGTAGTGACGGTAATCCGGGCTGTCCATGCGGCTGTAGTTGAGGTTTTTCAGCAGGCCGGTCAGGGTGACAAAATACTCACGGGCGGCCGCCTTATCTTCCAACGCTGGCAGCTCGTTGAGGCACTTCAGCATCAGGCTAAGCAGCACCTGCTGCCGCGCCAGTGGCGTCGACACGTCCACCGGATCGAAGGCGTCCTGCTGCAGATAAACCTGATCCAGGCAGTTGGCCTTCTGCCAGGTCAGATAATCCTCCAGGGTTACCCCCTCTTCGCCGGTCACCTCCATCATCTGCTGCACTGCCTCGCCCTGTTTCAGCAGCTTAAGCAGCCCGTGCACGCGTTCGGTCCAGCCCGGTTCCAGCTCATTCTCGAACCAGGGACTGAGCTGATCCAGATAACGTGACCAGGAGATCAGCGGGTCCACCGCCGGATAGGCACGTTTGTAGGCGCGATCGGCACTGAGACCGAGGAAGGTTTTCACCGTACGCAGCGTCGCCTGGGTTACAGGCTCCTCAAAGTTACCGCCCGCCGGCGATACGGTGCCGATCAATGTCAGACTGCCTTCACGGCCGTCGTTGGTCTTCACCACACCGGCGCGTTCATAGAGCGCGCGGATCGAGGATTCCAGGTAGGCCGGGAACGCCTCTTCACCCGGAATCTCCTCCAGCCGGCCGGAGGTCTCGCGCATCGCCTGGGCCCAGCGGGAGGTGGAATCGGCGATCAGCAGCACGTTGTAGCCCATCTGGCGGTAGTACTCGCTGATGGTGATACCGGTATAGATCGACGCCTCACGGGCCGCCACTGGCATCGACGAGGTGTTACAGATAATCACGGTGCGATCCATCAGCGTGCCGCCCCGCGGGTCTGGCGTATTGGGGAACTCGGTAATGGTTTCGACCACCTCACCGGCGCGCTCGCCACAGGCGACAATCACGACGATATCCACATCGGAATAGCGCGAAATCAGGCTCTGCAGCACGGTTTTGCCGGCACCGAACGGCCCCGGGATACAGGCGGTACCGCCGCGCGCCACCGGGAAGAAGGTATCGATCAGGCGGATACTGGTCTGCAAAGGCTTATCGGGAAACAGCCGCTCGCTGTAGCCTTCCCGCAGCAGGTCACGGTTGACCGGAATCCGCACCGGCCAGCTCTGCTGCATGGTCACTTCGCGCTCACGCCCGGCCTCATCGCTGAGTCGCAGCACCGGCGTGGTGACGGTGAAGCTGCCCTCCTGCACCCAGGTGACCTCCGCCTGTCCGCGCAGGTTGAACGGCGCCAGGATACGGTGCTCGAAGCGCCCCTCCTGCACCGTACCGAGCAGGTCGCCGGCACGCACAGTGGAGCCGATCTTCACCTTGGGCTGGAACGACCAGTGCTGCTGGGCGTCGATGCCATCCACAGCATAACCGCGCGGCAGGAAAAAGCCCTGCTGCCCGGCGATCAGCTCCAGAGGATTCTGCAGGCCGTCGTAAACCTGACCCAGCAGGCCCGGCCCCAATGCCACGGAGAGCATTTCGCCGGTCTGCTCCACCGCATCGCCCACGGCAACGCCGCGGGTGTTTTCAAATACCTGCACATCCGCCTCGCCGTAGCGCACACGCAGCACCTCGGCCTGAAGCTTCTCCTGAAACTCGCTGTTGGTGCGCTGCGGGCAGACCAGTACCACCTCGTTCTTGATGATCGGGTAGAAGTTGCCGTCCTCATCCTTCAACAGCCGGATGGTCACTATGTCGTCGTGCACTGCACTGACGCGGGCACTTACCTGCACGGCATCGCTCATGCTTCACTCCCTGTCGAAATCGGATCGGGTTCGAGACTGAATTCATCCAGGGCAGCCTCCGCCCAGCGATCGAAATAATCTACGGCCGCCGTCTGGTCCCAGCGCAGCCGGTACTCCGACAGCGCCCAGCGCAGCCGGTAGGCAACAATGGCGGCAAAGCTGAAATGCTGGGTCTGCTCGGTACGCCAGAGCCGGGTCCAGAACCGCTCAAGCAGCAGCGTTTCCAGCACCCGCCCCTCGCCAGCCTCCAGCGCTTCCCGGGCACGGACCAGCCAGGGGAACTGGTGCTCCAGTCCAAACAGCGGCAGCTGCCAGTTACGCTGGATCAACCAGACCCGGGGACCAAACCCCTTAAAGTCGCCGCCACTGCTCTGCCCCGCCAGGCGATAACGCAGCGCCGCCACCAGGGTGCGTGACTCGAGATAATCAGCGACCAGCTCGGTCACCAGCGGATCCTTGATGGCCGCCAGTTCCTGCTGCCAGTGACTTACCTCATCGCTGTCGGAGTACGCCTCATCCCCGGCACGCTCGCGCTGACAAAGGCGCAGGGCGCGATCCAGCTGATCCCTTTCCGCATCGCTGAGCATGGTCAGTCGCTGCTCAAGCTTTAGCGTGGAACAGGGCAGCTCCTGCAGCTTGTGCAGCGGCGCCAGCGCAGGCAGGGACGGTATCAGCGTGTAATAGGAGGACATCTAGCGGATCACTCCCTCCAGCAGCGCCCTGAAGCGCGGCTGCAGATGGCGCAGCAGCAGCTCGGCCAGCGCCCGGTCACTCAAATCCATTTCGGCATCCTCGCCCTCGAACCTCAGCACCAGGCCGCGTTGGTCGCCGATATCGAAGCTGACACCCTCACGCAGCTGCTCCGCCAGCAACTGCTGAACGAAGTTACTCAACTTGCCCTCACGGTAGGCGTTGGGATTGCGGCGCAGCTCATCGATACCGACAAACTGGGCCGGCAGCAGCACTTCCACCGGCTTGCTTTCCAGCTCGGCGTTTTCCCGCACCGTGCAGACCACCTCGCGCAGCAGCAACTGCATGAATTCGGCGTCGTCCAGTTGCTCGTTTACCAGGATACGCACCCGGTCGGCGAACACCCGGCCCAGGGCTTCGCGCAGCTGCAGCTGCACATCGCGGGCGGCGATTTTCAGCGCATCCTCGCCCCCCTTGCGCAGACGTTCGGCATCAGCCTTCGCCTTGTCACGAATCTGCTTCGCTTCCTGCTCCGCCTGTTCTATCAGCCAGTCGGCGCGGTGCTGCGCTTCTTCGATCAGCTGGGCCGCTTCCTCCTGCCCCTTCTCGACCCCCTGGAGTCGCAGCCTATCGATCAGCGCTTCAACGCCGGAGGCAGCGTGGGATTTTTCCATCTCGCTCATAACGCCTCCCTCAGGCCGGGATACCGGCGCTGATCACCAGGGCGAAGATAAAGGCGAACACCGCAAAACCCTCAACAATCGCGGCGGGCGCCACCGACATGCCGAAGATCTCCGGCTTGATCTTGGAGACGTTGATCGCCGAGGCGCAGCACTGCCCCTGGCGTACCGCACTGAACAGCAGCGCCATACCGGCCAGAATACCCACCGCAAACAGCCCCGGCGCGTTGTCGATGCTGACCTCACGGTTCAGCGAGAACATCACCACGATGCCGTAGATCGTCTGCGACGAGGGCATGGCGGCGATGCCGACATAACGCCCGTGTCCGGTTTCCGTTTCCAGCAGCGCCCCGCAGGCCGCCTGCCCTGCCAGCGCGCAGCCGATAATACTGCCGATAGCACCCAGGGCCATCGGCCCGTAAAGCCCCGCCCATCCCAGGGCAATAATCAGGTTATCCAAGGGTTAACCTCCCGCTTGGCAAAGGGTTGGAACAGATAGCCTTCATCGGAAAGGCTCCAGTTGTAGAACTCGATAAGGTTCAGGCGCAGGCCATGGATAACCCCACTGACCACCGCCAGAACAAAATTCAGCAGATGACCGACGATCAGGATCAGCACCTCCAGCAGCACCCCCATACCGGGCAGCGCGGCGGCCACCTCGCTCGCCAGCTGATTAAAGGTCAGCGCCAGCGAGGCACTGGCCAGCCCCAGCGCAAACAGGCGCAGGTAACTGAGCACATCACCGAACATGGAGGAGAGACCGGTCAGCGCCAGTAGACCATCAAATACGCGCAGCGCCAGGGTTTTGCCATCACGCCCCTTGCGCTCACTGGAACAGGCGAACACCAGCAGCAGCCCGGTGCCGCCGAGAGCATAGATCGGTGCCGAACCGCCCAGTTGCCAGAGCATCAGACCAGCGATAATCACCAGTATCCAGCCACCGCTGGCAAAAGCGGGCAGCCGTCCTCGCAGGCGCCAGGCGTTGATTCCATTGGCGATAACCAGATGCGCCGCACCCACGAAGATCGACAGGTTCATCATGCTGTTGAAGTCGTTCACATCCAGCACCTTGACGCTCTCCAGCCACCCCAGGGGTGGCCCGGCGCCGAAGTAGCTGCCCACCAGTACGCCGTAGACCAGCGAGAACAGCGCCAGCGTGGAGCCGAGGATGCGCAGCCGCTGTCCGGCGTCACTCTCGCCCATCCGCTTCCAGTAGAACCCGAGCACCAGCGCCAGCATCAGCGCATAGCCGGCATCGGACAGGATCAGCGCGAAGAAGGTGGCAAAGGAGAAGAACACAACCCGTGACGGGTCCCAGGCGCGATAGCCGGGCATCTGATAAAAACGCACCACATCTTCACCGCCGGAAAGCGCAGCCGGGTTATCCAGCAGGGTCGGTGGCAGTTCATCGTCCGTCGGCTGGTGTAGCAGCAGCGCCAGCCCGTTGCGCTCGGCAAAGGCGGTCAGTTCCTCTTCCCTCGCGGTATCAACCCAGCCCTGAATCGCAAACACACCGTCACGGTCCAGGGTCTGGTCCGCCACTTCGGCGCGCTCAGCGGCGTCGGCGTTACCGGCCAAGGAGCGCTGCAGCAGGTAGAGCCAGCGCGTATCCGCCTCTCGCTCGCCATCGAGCAGCTCCAGCTCGATCTCGATATCCTGCAGCTGATGCTCCAGTGTCGTCAGCGGAATGGAACCGGTATGGGTGCGCGGCACCGGCATCTGGTTGGTGCGCGGCTCTTCCTCAGCGATCACGGCCACATAGGTATGACGGTTGTCGCGATGCACCTGGCTCCAGACCAGGTTGGCCTTCTCCACCTCTTTCATGCGGTAGTTCGGCACCAGGTAGAACCAGAGCAGCTGGCCATAGAGCCCCTGCTCGCCCGGCAGTTCAAAACTGCCCCAGGGCGTCAGATCGCGGATCCGCTTCACCAGTGCATCCCGCTGCTCTTCCAGCTTCAGGCGGCGATGGCGCTTCTCCAGCACGTGATGGACCACCTCAACCAGGTCGAAATGGCGCTCGGTGACCACCTGGCGCCGCTTGTTAGGGCAGCTGGCCAGGTAATGCAGCGCCAGGCGCAGCTGCTCCGGTGTCACCCCCAGATCCTGCGGTGGCTTTTCCGGCGGCCGCGAGGCCAGCGGAACGATATGCACCAGCCCCAGGCTCTGCAGCGCATCCAGCGCCCGGGCCTTCTCTTCGAGCATGCCGATCAGTGTGACCTTGAACAGTGGCCGGATACTCATGAGGCGGCCCTCACACGTTTGCCCTTGGCGATCTTGGCGCGTACCACGCCGGCTCGCTCGGCATCAGACAGGGCGATGCGGATGCGACGGATATGGGTTTCGGTGCGGGGAATCAGCACCTTGTCGAACAGATTCAGACGCTGGGTGGTCTTGCGCAGCGCGATTTCCAGACACTCAAGGCGCTGCTGCTCCACGCGGCACGCCACTTCCAGGCGCAGCCGCTGCTCGATCAGCTCACAGGCGGTGTCGACCCAGGCCGGCATGGCCAGGCGGGAGTGCTGCTGTCGCTGGATGCTGACCTGCTCGATCTCCGGCAGCTCGATACCGACCAGATTCACCTGGCGTACCTGCACCTTCTCCAGACGAACCAGCGCGCGCAGGTCGAGCTTGCTCTGCGCCAGCATCGGCAGCTGCTCACGTACCTGGCGCAGAATCTCATCCAGCTTGCCGCGGGTCTCGTTAAGCGCGCGGCGGCTGCTCTGCCGGGCCGCCAGTATCTGCTTGCGCTTCAGATCCAGCGCCGGCACAAACTGACGAAACGCCTTCAGCCGGCTGGTTTCCCTGTGCAGTGAACTCTTGTTCAGCGCCAGCTTTGCCACGGTTTACTCCTGTGCCGTCCGTGCGACCCTGGACTGGCCGGGCTGAGGGAAATACTTGCTGACCAGTGCGTCCTTCATCAGCAGTTCCTTGGCTTCGAAACACTCCGCCAGCGTCTGCCAGCAGAGATCCAGCGCCTCCTCCAGCGGCAGGGTGACGCGGATATCCATGAAGCGTTCACGGAACAGGCCACCAAACTTGAGCAGGCGTTCATCGTATTCGGTCAGTTCGAACGACATCGCCTGCTTCTGCTCCGCATCCTGGGCAGCGGCATAGAAACGCACCATGGTGTTCATGATCTGGCTGTGATCCTCGCGGGTCACCTTGCCGATCACATGCTGTTTCAGGCGCGACAGGGAGCCAAACGGGTCAATAACGCCATCATGCAGGTAGAACTGCCCCTCGGTGATATAGCCGGTGTTATCCGGTACCGGATGGGTAACATCATCGCCGGGCATGGTGGTGACCGACAGGATGGTCACCGAGCCCGCGCCCTTGTAGTCACAGGCTTTCTCGTAACGCCGCGCCAGCTGTGAGTAGAGGTCACCGATATAACCCCGGTTTGAAGGCACGTGCTCCATGGAGATACCCACCTCTTTAAGCGCATCGGCATAGGCGGTCATATCGGTGAGCAGTACCAGTACCTTCTTGCCCTCTTCGACGGCGAAGCGCTCCGCCACCGCCAACGCCATATCCGGCACCAGCAGGCCTTCCACCACCGGGTCGGAACCCTGGTGCACGAACATCACCGTGCGCGCCAGTACCCCGGCTTCCTCGAACGCCTGACGGAAGAAGTGGTAGTCATCGAAGATCAGCCCCATGCCGCCAAACACGACGATATCGGCATCGGCGTTGGCGCCAATCTGCGCCAGCAGGCGGTTATAGGGTTCACCGGCCACGGAGAAGATCGGGATTTTCTGGCTCTCCACCAGACAGTTGAACACATCGATCATCGGCACATTGGTGCGGATCATCCGCGACGCGAGAATACGCCGCGCCGGGTTGACCGTGGGGCCATCGATATCGATACGCGCTTCCTGTGAAAGCTCCGGGCCGCCATCGATGGGGCGTCCGGAACCGGAGAAACTGCGGCCAAGAATATTGGGGGAGAAGGTCACCTGCATCGGGTGACCGAGAAAACGTATGCCGGCCTGGGTCGACAGTCCCTTGGTGCCGGAGAACAGCTGCAGCGACACCTCGTCACCGTCAATACGGATCACCTGTGCCATAAACGGCAGCTGGGAGGGATCTTTGGTATTTTCGATCAGGGCCAGATCGCCATAGCCGATCTCGGAGACCTCGCCGGCCTCCGGCTCGGGCACATGAACCTTGACGATATCGCCGATGATTTCGAGGATTCGCGAATAACGTACCAGCAATTGGGTCACGGCAGACTCCCTGTCCTGAAGGCTCTTTTATAGCTTGTCCGGATCGATAAGACGCCAGAGGTCGAACGCGACCTCTTCATAGGGGTGAGCGGTTCGAAGCGCCATCAGCGTGGACTGCACCAGGTCATCATCCAGCACCAGTTCCACTTTCCATTCCTCAACACGCTCCACCTGACCGACCTGGCCAAGGTGCGGATTGGCGCCGTCCAGAGGCCGGAACTGCCCGGTGCCCAGCGTCTGCCAGCAGCAGCTGTCGTAATCACCGATGCGGCCAGCACCGGCCTTGAACAGGGCATCCTTGACCAACTCCAGGTGAGAGTCTGGTACGAAAAAGCAAAGCTTGTACATCCTGTAAAACCTTCTGCTCGGAGGTGGGTGTATGCACGCTTTCGAATATCCATACATATAACGCTGGTGCTGCTCATGTTGCAACAGCACAATGGCAATTATGCTGCTAACTGACTGCAATTTTTTGACGCCCGTTAAAGACTGTAATCAAAGGAAAAAAGCGTTAACAACGGCCAACGTCAATGCCCAGGCGGATAGCACGCAATCGGTGTAAATCAGTATACTGACAACCGTTTTTCCACCTGGATCGCCTGGCCCATGAACGAACTCGACAGCGCTCTGCTCAAAATTCTGATCAAGGATGCGCGCATCTCCTTTGCCGATATGGCCCGTCAGCTGAACGTATCGCGAGCCTACGCCCGCGCCCGGGTGCAGGCGCTGGTGGAGGAAGGAGTAATCGAGAAATTCACCGCAGTGGTCAACCCGGAGAAGCTAGGCAAAACCATCTCCATGTTCGTGGACCTGAAGGTCAGCCCCCAGGAGATCGAACAGGTGGCGGAGGAGCTGGCCGCACTGCCGGAAGTGGTCAGTCTCTATATCATGTCCGATCTGCGCAGCCTGCATATCCACACGTTGACCGACAGCCACGAGGGCTTCGACCGCTTCGCCAAGGACCATATCTTCGGCCGGCCGGAAATTATCTCCGTAGAGTGCAACAGCCTGTTGAAGCGGGTTAAGCATCGTCGCGGTGGCGCGAGACTCTAAAAATAACCAGAGAGGTTGATCGAATCGCCGTGTATACAAGGCACCGTTTTCCCGCCAATCCTTGTATACACAAAAGCCAAACCAAATGAATTTCGCACATATTTGGTGCGCATCTCCGCTTTCGGTGCAACAAGTACATCTGCCGCCAAACCCAACCTGCCGCTGCCATTTGTGATCTGTGAAACCCCCAGTTCCATTTTTACCGTTTACAACTGCTAGTCATTTCCGACTCGTACGACCTTTTGTATTCATGCCCCGTTTTGCACCCGCCTCTTTTTGATCCCGAAACTTTCTCAACCTGCTCACAAAAAACTAACAACAAATCTTTTATTTTCATAAAGTTACGAACCAATCGCACAACTGGCACGCGCCCTGCTCTAGCAAAGTCAGAAACACAGCGTCTTAACCGTTTCGGGCATCACGCCCATCCCTTTGTTAGACAGGAGCAACAGACATGACTATGAAACGACGCAAATTCATCGGTGCAGCTCTGGCTTCAACCGCCGTCGGCGCCACCATCGGCGCCCCGGCTATCGCGCGTGCCGCCGCGTCCCAGGAAACGTTTAACTTCAAGATGACTAACGCCTATCCGCCGGGAGCTCCTTTCTACGTGCAGGGCCCGGGTAGCCCGATGGATTTCTGCGAGAAGGTCAAAGTCATGTCTGGCGGCCGCATCAATATTCAGCACTTCGCCGCCGGCGAACTGATTCCTGCCATGGAAGGTTTTAACGCCGTGGCTGCCGGCACCGTTGAGATGAACGCCGCCAACGCCTACTTCTGGGCCGGCCAGATCCCGGCTGCCCAGTACTTCACAACCGTACCTTTCGGCATGAGCACCCAGGGCATGAACGCCTGGCTCTACCATGGTGGCGGCCTGGAGCTGTGGCACGAGATCTATGCCGAGTACGGCCTGATCGCCTTCCCGATGGGTAACACCGGCGTACAGATGACCGGCTGGTTCCGCGAGCCACTGGAGAGCGTGGATGACCTCAAGGGTCTGAAGATGCGTATCCCGGGCCTGGCCGGCAAGGTGTACTCGGAGCTGGGCGTGAACCCGGTACTGCTGCCGGGCGGTGAGATCTTCCCGGCACTGGAGCGCGGCGTTATCGATGCCGCCGAGTTTGTCGGCCCCTACCAGGACCGCCGTCTGGGTCTACACAAGGCCGCCAAGTACTACTACACCACCGGCTGGGGCGAACCCACCAACGTCACCGAACTGCTGATTAACAAGAAGGTCTGGGATGGCCTGCCAAAAGACCAGCAGGAGATCATCAAGGCCGCTGCTGCCGCCTGTGTCACCGAAAGCTTTACCTGGTGTGAAGCGGTCAACGCCGATGCGATGACCGACCTGGTTGAAAACGAAGGCGTTATCGCCCAGCCGCTGCCGGGCTCCATCGTCAGCCGTCTGCAGGAAGTGACCGCCGACACCCTGGAGACCATGGCAGCCGCGGATCCGCTGACCGGCAAGGTGCACAAGTCGTTCATGGAGTTCCGCAAGAAACACGCTTCCTGGGCTGCGCTCAGCGAAAAACCTGTCCTGAACCTGCTGTAACGGTAGCGCATGAAGATCGCGATTAACGCCATAGAGTGGTTGGTCGAAGCAATGGGCGGGCTGGCACGATTAGTCGTGCTGGCCCTGGTCCTGCTCGTCGCCACCGATGTCATTCTGCGCTACCTGTTCTCCATCGGACCTGTGGCCCTGCAGGAGCTTGAGTGGCACCTGATCTCCCCGATCGCGCTGATCGGTCTTTCCTACACCATGAAGCACCGCGCCGATGTGCGCGTGGATTTTCTTTACGAACGTTTCAACTGGCGCCTGCGCGCCTTTGTCGATCTGGTTGGCGCCCTGCTGACCCTGGCGGTGGCGGTGATCATCACCTATCTGTCGATCGCCTACGTGCAGCAGTCGTTCCGCATGGGCGAAGCCTCCCCCGACCCGGGCGGCCTGACCATGCGCTACCTGCTTAAAGCCTTTATTCCGCTGGGCTTCGGCCTGCTGGCCCTGCAGGGGCTGGCGGAAAGCCTGCGCTCGCTGCTGGTGTTGTGCGGCAAGCTGCCCCCTGAACAAACACCAGAAACCCATCCTGCCGAGGAGGTCGCATGATCGGTAACGAGTGGCTGATCATCGGTATGATCGGCGGGTTCCTCGGCCTGATGATGATCGGTATTCCGGTGGCGATCTCCCTGGCTGTATCCGGCTTTGTCGCCGGCTATCTCGGCTTCGGACCGATGCTGTTCAACCTGATGCCTGCACGCCTCTATGGCGTAGTGACCAACTACACCCTGATGGCGGTGCCACTATTCGTGTTTATGGGTGTGATGCTGGAGAAATCCAGGGTGGCCGAAAATATGCTGGAAACCATCGGCAAGGCGATGGGTGGCGTGAACGGCGGCATGGGCTTGGCGATCATCCTGGTGGGCGTACTGATGGGTGCTTCCACCGGTATCGTTGGCGCAACGGTGGTTACCGTGGGCCTGCTGACACTGCCGTCGCTGTTGCGGCGTGGCTACGCTCCCAGCGTTGCCTGCGGCACCATCTGCGCTTCCGGCACCCTTGGGCAGATCATTCCGCCCAGCCTGGTGCTGATCCTGCTTTCCGATATCGTCGGCGAATCCGTGGGTACTCTGTTTGCGGCCGCGTTTATTCCGGGCCTGGTACTGGCGGTCATCTACGTGGCCTATCTGCTGATCCTCGGCAAGATCAAACCGGAGTGGATGCCCGCCATCCCGGCGGAAGAGCGCGCCGGAGTCACCGGCAAGCAGCTGACCAAAGATCTGCTGCGCGATGTCTGCCCGCCGCTGTTCCTGGTGGTGGCGGTACTTGGCTCCATCGTCGGCGGTATCGCTGCACCGACAGAAGCCGCATCCATGGGTGCACTGGGTGCACTGGCGATCGCCCTGGCGTTCAAGCGCCTGAACTGGAAACTGGTGAAAGAGTCTCTGCATGGCACCCTGACCATCTCGGCCATGGTGTTTTTTATTCTCCTCTGTGCACAACCCTTTTCACTTTCGTTCCGCGGCCTTGGCGGCGATCAGATGGTTCACCATATGTTCGAGATGCTGCCGGGCGGCGAGATGGGTGCACTGCTGTTCCTGATGGCACTGCTGTTTGTGCTCGGTTTCTTCCTGGAATGGATCGAGATCTCCTATATCGCGCTGCCCATGTTCCTGCCGGTGTTCGTCAATTACGGCACCGATATGGTCTGGCTGTCGATTCTGGTAGCGATGAACCTGCAGATGTCCTTCCTGACACCGCCGTTCGGCTGGGCGCTTTTCTTCCTGAAAGGCGTGGCGCCACCGGGGGTGACAACGCGGGATATCTACGTCGGTGCGCTGCCGTTTGTATTGCTTCAATTCGCAGCCGTGGTGGTGCTGTTCCAGTTCCCCTCACTGGTCACCTGGCTGCCTGAAGCGATCGGTTGGTAAAACCCTTATAACAATCTAAGGACACGTTCATGGATATACTCTCGGATTACTCGACAACCTGGCTTATCGGTCTGGCTGTCGCTCTGGTCGCCACCGGCGTGATAGCCGGTCTGATGGCGGGGCTGCTGGGCGTCGGTGGCGGTATCGTCATCGTGCCGGTGCTCTACCATCTGTTTACTCTGCTCGGCATCGACGAGGCGGTACGCATGCATGTGGCGGTAGGCACCTCGCTGGCGACCATAATCCCCACCTCGATCATGTCGTCGCGGGCTCACTTCAAGAAGGGCAGCCTGAATCCGGATCTGCTCAAGCAGCTGGTACCGGGCGTGATCATCGGCGTCATCATCGGCGCCGTGGCCAGCGGCTACCTGAGCGGCAAGGTACTGACGTCGGTGTTTGCCACCATCGCCCTGCTGGTGGCGCTGAATATGGCGTTCAAGAAAGATGGCTTTAACCTGGCCGACAAACTGCCCGGCGCCCTGGGCACCGGAGTAATCGGCAGCTTTATCGGCGGTATCTCCACCCTGATGGGTATCGGCGGCGGTACCCTGAGCGTGCCGATCCTGAGTGCCTTCAAAACCCCGATGCACACCGCCGTAGGTACGGGTGCAGCCCTGGGCCTCGTGATCAGCCTGCCCGGTACCCTCGGCTTTTTGATCAACGGCATCGGCGTTGAAGCGCGCCCGCCGCTGTCGATCGGTTACGTTAACCTGATCGGCCTGTGCCTGATCATTCCGGCTACCATGAAAATGGCGCCGGTGGGTGCGAAGATCGCCCACGCGATCAACGCCAAGCTGCTGCGCCAGCTTTTCGCCCTGTTCCTGGCGATCACGTCGCTGCGCATGTTTTACGGACTGTTCACAGGCTAATAGAGCCTTCAGCTAACCGATTAGAGCCTTCAGCTAATCAAGTAGAGCCTTCAGCTAAGAACGGAGAACAACAATGCTGAAAACGGTTTATTCCACCCGGGGAATGATGGTTGCCCCCCATCACCAGGCCGCTCAGGCGGGCCGCGATGTACTCGCCGAGGGCGGTAACGCCGTCGAGGCGATGGTCGCTGCGGCCTCCACCATCGCCGTGGTCTACCCGCACATGAACTCCATCGGCGGCGACGGCTTCTGGCTGATCCATGAACCGGGCAAGGCGCCGGTGGCGATCGATGCCTGCGGTCGAGCCGCGAAAAAAGCGGACCGCGACTTCTACGCCGGCCTCGATGCAATCCCGAGCCGCGGCGCCACTGCCGCCCTCACCAGCGCCGGCACCATCGGCGGCTGGGCCGAAGCCCTGAAGGTCGCTTCAGGCTGGGGTGATGCGCTGCCGCTGAGCCGCCTGCTGGAAAGCGCGATCAACCACGCCCGCAACGGCATCGTCGTCACCGAAAGCCAGTCGGCGCTGACCGCTGCCAAACTGGATCAGCTGCACGCTGTGCCCGGTTTCGCCGATACCTTTATGCTGAACGGTCAGGTACCCGATGTGGGCGCCCTGATGACTCAGAGCAAGCTGGCCAATACCTTGGAACAGCTGGCCCGTGCCGGTCTCGATGACTTCTATCGCGGCGAGCTGGGTCGCGCCATGGGTGAAGAGCTGGAACGCCTGGGCAGTCCACTAACGGCGGACGATCTAGCCGGCTACAGCGCCAGCCAGGTGACACCGCTGGAAGTGGCCGTCAACGGCGCCAAGATCTACAACCTGCCACCACCCACCCAGGGGCTGGCATCGCTGATGATCCTGGGGATTTTCGACAAGCTCGGCATCACCGAAGCGGAAGGCTTCGCCCATGTTCACGGCCTGATTGAGTCCACCAAGCGCGCCTTCCGCGTTCGTGACACCAACGTCACAGACCCGGACCGCCTGCCGGCGGATCCGCAGTCATTCTTGGACCCCGCAGTGCTGCAGAAGCTCGCCGACGAGATCGACCCGGAGAAAGCCCTGCCCTGGCCTGATCCTGCCAGCCCGGGCGATACCATCTGGATGGGCTGTATCGACAGCGAAGGCCGTGCGGTCAGCTTTATTCAGAGTATCTACTGGGAGTTCGGCTCCGGCGTCGTCCTCGACAGCACCGGCGTCAACTGGCAGAACCGCGGCATCAGCTTCTCGCTCGACCCCAAGGCGCTGCAGGCGCTGGAACCTGGCCGCAAGCCGTTCCACACCCTGAACCCTGCGCTGGCCCGTTTCGATGACGGCCGCGTGATGAGCTACGGCACCATGGGTGGCGAAGGTCAGCCGCAGACCCAGGCGGCGGTATTCAGCCGCTACGCCATGCTCGGCCTGCCGCTGCAGCAGGCGGTCACGGCACCGCGCTGGCTGCTGGGACGCACCTGGGGCGATACCAGCACCACGCTGAAACTGGAAAGCCTCGTCGATCCGGTACTGGTCAAGCAGCTGCGTGATGCCGGCCATGAGGTGGAGATGCTGGACGAGGCGTTCAGCGACACCATGGGCCACGCAGGCGCGCTGGTGAAACGCCCGGATGGCGTACTGGAAGGCGCCGCGGATCCGCGCAGCGACGGCTGCGTCGCGGCGCTTTAAGCTTGATATCCGAGCACCGGGTCAGGGGACCAGTCCCCCCTGACCCGGTGCTCGGATTGTCGTTAAAGGTGTTAAGCGAGCAGCGTCAGCAAAGCACCTCCCGCCGCACCGGCCAGCACCAGCAGCCAGACCGGACAACCACGCCAGACCAGCCCCGCCAGCACGACCAATAACCCGATGTCAGCCATGCCCTGCACCGCACTGATAATCACCGGGTTCCACCAGGCTGCAAGCAGTAAGCCCACCACAGCCGCATTGATACCGGCCAGCGCCGCGTGCATCCCCGGTCGCTGCTGTAGCTGCTGCCAAAACGGCAATACGCCGACAAACAGCAGAAAGGCGGGCAGAAAAATCGCCAGAGTCGCCAGCAGCCCGAAACCCAGCGCGACAGGCAGCCCTGCAGCCGGATCGGCAAAGGCCGCACCGAGATAGGACGCCAGGGTAAACAGTGGACCGGGCACCGCCTGGGCCAGACCATAACCGGCGAGGAACTGACTCTCCTGCACCAGCCCGGTTGCCACCACCTCGTTCTGCAGCAGCGGCAGCACCACATGGCCACCGCCGAACACCAGCGCGCCGGCACGTACCAGGCCATCCATCAGTCGCCAGGCCGCATCGCTGTAGATCATGCCCAGCACCGGCAGACCGGCCAGTAACAGCACTAACATTGCAAGCCAAATGTATCCATGAACCGATGAAACACCCCTGAATGTCAGCGGCGTATGGGGCGCTGTTTTGGTTTGCTGCCCGAGCCAGAGACGCCCCGCCAACCCTGCCAGCAGGATCACCAGCAACTGGCTCCAGACCGCGCCCAGCAGAAGCATCGACCCGGCGGCTGTGAACATGATCAGCAGGCGCCGCGTACCCGACACCAATGACCTGTACATCCCCAACAAGGCCTGTGCCACCACAACCACCGCTACCAGCTTCAGGCCTGCAATGACGCCATCCAGCCAGACAGATTCAACCTGTGCCAGCCCGTATGCGGCCAGGATCAGCATAAGTGCCGATGGCAATGTAAAGCCCAGCCAGGCCGCGAGCAACCCCGGATAGCCTGCCTGCGACATTCCTATCCCCATGCCTACCTGACTGCTGGCCGGCCCCGGCAGAATCTGACATAGAGCCACCAGCTCGCTGTACTGTGCATCACTGAGCCAGCAGCGTCGCCTGACGAAGGCTTCGCGGAAGTAGCCCAGATGCGCCACCGGTCCACCAAAGGAGGTCAGGCCCAGCTTGAGAAAAACCCAGAACACCGACACTGCGCTCGCAACTTCAGACGTCCTCTCTACGGCTCTTTTTGTTTCCAATGATCGACTCCGGCCAAAAACAGATTAACCGGCAATTTTAACGGCGTTAGCAGACGAGTTGATGACAGGCCGGACAAGCGTTGCTCGGCTATGCTTGAAGGGATAACAACACCGGGGAGGCATATCATGGGCACTCGGTACAACAACATTCTCGAAACCGTCGGCAGAACACCGGTTGTACGCATCAACAAGCTGGGCCCTGTCGACATCGAACTCTACGCCAAGCTCGAAGCTTTCAACCCCATGGGCTCGGTCAAGGACCGCCTGGCACTCGGTGTGATCGAAGACGCAGAACGCCGCGGCGCTCTTAAACCCGGTCAGACGGTGATCGAAGCCACCAGCGGCAATACCGGCATCGGCCTGGCGATGGTCTGTGCCCAGAAAGGTTATCCACTGGTCGTGACCATGGCGGAGAACTTCAGCGTCGAGCGGCGCCGGATGATGCGCTTTCTCGGTGCCAGAGTAGTGCTGACGCCTGCCTCTGACAAAGGCAGCGGTATGCTGGCGAAAGCGGTTGAGTTGGCCGAAACCCACGGCTGGTTTCTCTGTCGCCAGTTTGAAAACGAGGCCAATGCGGAGATCCACTCCCGCACCACCGCGATCGAGATTCTCGATGACTTCGCAGATACCAGGCTGGATTACTGGGTAACCGGTTTCGGTACCGGCGGTACATTGAAAGGAGTCTCCCGGGTGCTCAGAGAAAAGAGCCCGGATACAAAAATCGTCGTCTGCGAACCGGACAATTCCCCCCTGCTTGGCAGTCAGCAGCCACAGGCGCGAGCCGCCACCGGCATGCCATCCGCCAGCCACCCCGCCTTTCGACCTCACCTGATGCAGGGCTGGACACCGGACTTTATCTCCAAACTCACAGAAGACGCGGCCGACGCCAACCTGATCGACGAGATCCGCCCCATTGCCGGCAGCGACGCGCTGAAGGTCTCACAGGACCTGGCGCGGCTGGAAGGGATATTCTGCGGCATCACCGCAGGAGCGACGCTGGCCGGCGGCCTGCAGCTGGCCCAATCGTCGCCGCCGGGCACAAAGATTCTCTGCATGCTGCCCGATACCGGCGAGCGCTACCTGAGTACACCGCTTTTCGCCGATATCGAAACCGAGATGACAAAAGAGGAGATCGAGATCTCCCGCTCCACCCCCGGTTACCGCTTCGACAAACCCTCGGCACCGGCCCCAGCGCCCAAGAACGCTCCGGTCAAGACAACCCCGCAGGCCGAACAGTTCCTGGCCGACGCGCTGAAAGACCAGAACAATCCAGTGGTAATGTTCGCGCTGGAGTGGTGCGAGTTCTGCTGGTCGCTACGCAAACTGTTCGGCCGCTGCACTATTCCTTATCGCTCGGTGGATCTCGACAGCGCCCAGTATCAACAGGATAACCTGGGCGGCAGTATCCGCGCCGCACTGAACGCCCACACCGGCTGTGTCACTATCCCGCAGATATTCGTGGCTGGCGAATTTGTCGGCGGCTGTACCGAGGTATTCGACGAATTCAAAAACGGACGTTTCCAGCAGCGCCTTAAAGACGCCGGTGTAAAGTTCGATACAGAGAGCTCGATCGACCCCTACACACTGCTACCCACCTGGCTGCATCCCCGCAAATAAACTCTGCAGCTGTTTTGCGCTGTTTTAAAACGCTTTTTGATAGACTGGATCGCCCGGCTCAGGAAGGCCGGGCGTCACTCCTTCCTATATCAACAAGACACAGGAGATCAGCATGAGCAGCATCCGCATCGGTTTTATCGGCATGGGTCTGATGGGCGTTCCGATGAGCACCCGCCTGGTAGACGCCGGCTTCCCGGTATCGGTCTGGAACCGCAACCCCGAGAAGTCCAAGCCACTGGCTGAACGGGGCACTCAGGTTGCCGCCAGCATCGCCGAGCTCTGCGCCAATTCGGATGTGATAATGACCTGTGTTTCCGACACCGATGCGGTGCGCAAACTGGTTTTTGGAGACCAGGGGATCGCAGAGTCGTGCCGCCAGGGCCAGATTCTGATCGACTTCTCCAGCATCGCCCCGGATGCGACCCAGGAGATGGCGGCCCACTGCAAAGCCCAATACGGGATCGACTGGATCGATGCGCCGGTATCCGGCGGTGTAGCCGGCGCCGAACAGGGCACCCTGGCGATCATGGCCGGCGGCGAAGCCGAACTGGTCGAGCGTATCCGTCCGCTGCTGGCGCCTCTGTCACAGCGAGTCACCCACATGGGGCCGGTCGGTTCCGGCCAGGCCACCAAGATCTGCAACCAGATGCTGGTCTCCTGCAACGTGCTGGTCATGGCCGAAGTCATGGCACTGGCAGAACGGTCCGGCGTTGACGCAACGCGGATTCCGGAAGCGCTCAAGGGCGGTTTTGCCGATTCGATTCCGCTACAGCTGACCGGTCCGAAAATGGCGGCACGGGATTTCGACGAGATCAAATGGCATGTCAAAACCCTGCTCAAGGACCTGGATATGGCCAACGCGCTGGCCAAAGCCAACGGCAGCGCGATCCCGATGGCGGGCCTTGGCGCCGAGCTGATGCGGCTGCACGGCAGCAAGGGATATCTGGAGCAGGATCCCGCGACACTGGTGGAGGCCTATAGGGCTGGGAAGTGAGAAGCCGGGATGGCTCCGATTTCGACCGCTGTTTTCGCCTGCAGGCGAGTTAAGGCGCTTGTGCGGACAAGCGCCTTAACAATCCCAAACCGCCCCTGAAGCTTGGTCGGCTGCGCCGACTGCCCTGTGCTTCTCGCCTGAAAGAGCGGGACAGGAAACTCGCAGCTTAGCTGCTCAAGCAGCCTGTCCCTTGTTTCTCTTTCAGCCTGCGATGCTCGGCTGCGCTGAAGGGGTCAGGCTGCTGCGCTTAGCAGATATCTAGATAATCTGGTGATTTTCGTTTTTAGCGAAGCCGCGACTAAACGCATACCACCTCCATAGGAGATGGTTTAAGAGCGACAATAAAAAGCCCGCAAAAAGCGGGCTAAAAGGGAACAACATACAACGGAAAGGGCCGCGCAAATCAGCGCAGGCCGAGCACGTCCTGCATGTCGTAAAGACCTGCTGGACGCGAGTCCAGCCAACGGGCAGCGCGTACGGCGCCCTTGGCAAAGGTCATCCGGCTGGATGCCTTGTGAGTAATCTCGATGCGTTCACCTTCGGTGGCGAACAGCACGGTGTGATCACCGACCACATCACCGGCGCGGATGGTTTCGAAACCGATCTCGCGAGCGGTGCGAGGGCCGATCTGACCTTCACGGCCATAAACGGCACACTCTTTCAGATCACGTCCCAGTGCATCGGCAACCACTTCGCCCATACGCAGCGCCGTGCCGGACGGGGAGTCGATCTTGTGACGGTGATGCGCTTCGATCACTTCGATATCGTAACCGCTGTCTTCACCCAGCGCCTTGGCCGCCACTTCCAGCAGCTTGAAGCAGAGGTTCACGCCCACGCTCATGTTCGGTGCGAACACGATGGGTATCTCTTTCGCCGCTGCCTGAAGCTGAGCCTTCTGCTCATCATCAAGACCCGTAGTACCGATCACCATCATCTTGCCGTTGGCACGACAGAACGCCAGGTTTTCCATAGTTACGCTGGGCATGGTGAAATCGATCAGCAGATCGAAATCCTGTTTAACCACATCCAGATCGGCGGCGATCTGTACGTTCAGCTTGCCGACACCGGCCAGCTCACCGGCATCGGCGCCGTTCAGGCTGCTGCCCGGTTCAACGATGGCTGCGGTCAGTTCCGCGCCCTCGGTCAGGGTAATCGCTTCGATCAGGGTTTTGCCCATTCGACCGGCGGCGCCGATCACTGCAATTCTTGTCATGCGTGCTTCCTGTTACAGGGTGCTTTATCTGAGTTCTGATCGCCGTCGCAATCCGGCTCTGCATTTCTGATGGTCTGATCCATGTCCAGTGCCGGGGTATCGCAGCCTGCGCAACCCACGACCTGCGCCGGAACACCCACCACCGTGGTGTGTGGCGGCACAGCATTCAGCACCACGCTGCCGGCACCGACGCGGGCACACTCGCCCACTTCGATATTGCCGAGGATCTTGGAACCGGCACCGATCATCACCCCCTTGCGGATCTTCGGATGACGATCGCCACTCTCCTTGCCGGTACCGCCGAGGGTCACCGACTGCAGGATAGAGACGTCGTTTTCGATGACGCAGGTCTCACCCACCACGATACCGGTGGCATGGTCGAACATGACACCAAAACCGATGTTGGCCGCCGGGTGGATATCCACCTGGAAGATGGTGCTGACACGGCTCTGGATGTAGAGCGCCAGGGAGCGCCGGTCCTGCTGCCACATCCAGTGCGCTACACGGTGGGCCTGGATCGCCTGAAATCCTTTCAGGTAAAGCAGTACCGTCGAGAACCGCTCCACCGCCGGGTCACGGGTGCAGACCGCCTGGATATCGGCACAGGCCGCCTCTATGAGGCATTCATCCGCCTCATAGGCCTGCTCGATGATCTCACGCAGCGCCATGGCCGACACCACCTCATCCGCCAGTTTGCTGGACAGCAGGAAGGAGAGCGCCCCCCGCAGGTCCGTGTGGCCGATGATGGTGGCGTGATAGAAACTCGCCAGCAGCGGCTCATAATCCACAAGCCCGCGCGCTTCGTCACGTATGCGGGACCAAAGCTCATCCACGGAGAGCGGCATTTCGTACATGCTTACCCCCTCACGACGTAAACTAGCCATCGTGTCAGGTCATATCCTCGAAGAACTTCTTCACAGAATCGAAGAAGCCGTGTTTTTTCGGGCTGTGCTTATGGTTCCCTTCGGCCGTCGCTTCCTGGAACTCCTTAAGCAGGTCCTTCTGACGGCTGTTCAGGCTCACCGGGGTTTCCACCGTCACCTTGACCATCAGATCGCCGGTGCTGCCACCACGGACCGGGGCGATACCCTTGCCGCGCAGACGGAACAGCTTGCCGGTCTGGGTTTCAGCCGGAATCTTCAGTTTAACGCGACCATCCAGGGTCGGCACATCCAGTTCACCACCAAGCGCCGCATCAACAAAGCTGATCGGTACTTCGCAGTATAGATGCTTGCCATCGCGCTCGAAGATCGGGTGCTGCAGCACGTTGACCTGGACATAGAGGTCGCCCGCCGGGCCACCATGCGTGCCCGCTTCGCCCTCGCCGGTCAGACGGATACGGTCACCAGTGTCGACGCCGGCCGGAATCTTGACCTGCAGGGTTTTGGTTTCTTCGACACGGCCCTGGCCATGGCAGCTGGAGCAGGGATCGGAGATCACCTTACCTTCACCACGACAGGTGGGACAGGTCTGCTGTACGGAGAAGAAGCCCTGCTGCATGCGTACCTGGCCGATACCGCCACAGGTGCCGCAGGTCTTGGCGCTGGTACCCGGCTTGGCACCGGTGCCATCGCAGACTTCACAGCCTACCAGGGTCGGGACTTTCAGGGTTTTCTCGCAACCGCGAACCGCCTCTTCGAGGTTCAGGTCCAGGTTGTAGCGCAGGTCGGCACCACGCTGGACGCTGGAACGACGACGACCGCCGCCTCCGCCACCACCGAAGATATCGCCGAACACGTCGCCGAAGATGTCGGAGAAATCGCCGCCACCGCCGAAGCCACCGCCGCCGAAGCCGCCCTGGCCGTTAACGCCCTCATGTCCGAATTGGTCATAGGCTGCACGTTTCTGGGCATCAGCAAGCACCTCGTAGGCTTCGCTGATCTCCTTGAATTTGTCCTCGGCCTCTTTGTTATCCGGGTTACGGTCCGGATGGTACTTCATCGCCAAACGGCGGTAGGCCTTCTTGATATCCCGGTCGGACGCATCGCGTGGAACGTCCAGTAGCTCGTAATAGTCCTGTTTCGACATGATCCGAATCTGGTCTGGTCAGATGACTCCGCGGGAGCCGGACACGACAACGCGGGTCACCAGGACCCGCGCTGCCACTCTTTGCTGTTCTCGGACCTGCCCGCGCTCTTTATTGCCCCTTAGGGTTAACGAGCGCGAGATGGTCATCAGAGGTAGCGAACGCTTACTTCTTGTCGTCCTTAACCTCTTCGAACTCAGCGTCGACCACGTCGTCGGCAGAGTCCTTGGCAGTCTGTTCACCGGCTTCTGCACCAGCACCCTGCTGCTCAGCTTCGGCGTACATTTTCTGCGCCAGAGAGGACAGCGCTTCGGTCAGCGCTTCAGTCTTGCTTTCGATCGCTTCCTTGTCAGAGCCTTTCAGCGCTTCTTCCAGAGCGGAAACCGCACCTTCGATCGCTTCTTTCTCTTCAGCGGTCGCCTTGTCGCCAGCGTCCTTCAGCGTCTTGTTGGCAGTGTGAACCATGGCGTCGCCCTGGTTGCGCGCTGCAGTCAGCTCTTCGAACTTCTTGTCTTCTTCAGCGTGCGCTTCGGCATCGTTGACCATCTGATCGATCTCTTCATCGGACAGGCCGGAAGAGGCCTTGATCACGATGGACTGATGCTTGCCGGTAGCCTTGTCTTTAGCAGACACGTTGAGGATACCGTTGGCATCGATGTCGAAGGTCACTTCGATCTGCGGAATACCGCGCTGCGCCGGCGGGATGTCGGCCAGGTCGAAACGACCCAGGGACTTGTTCTGCGCCGCCTGCTTACGCTCACCCTGAACCACGTGGATGGTTACCGCGGTCTGGTTGTCTTCAGCAGTAGAGAACACCTGAGACTTCTTGGTCGGGATGGTGGTGTTCTTCTCGATCAGCGGAGTCGCCACGCCACCCATGGTTTCGATACCCAGGGTCAGCGGGGTTACGTCCAGCAGCAGAACGTCTTTTACATCACCAGACAGTACCGCACCCTGGATCGATGCACCAATGGCAACGGCTTCATCCGGGTTAACGTCTTTACGCGGCTCTTTGCCGAAGAAGTCGGAAACCGCCTTCTGAACCATCGGCATACGGGTCTGACCACCGACCAGGATCACTTCGTCGATCTCGGAACCGGACAGGCCAGCGTCTTTCAGTGCGATGCGGCACGGCTCCAGGGAGCGCTGAACCAGCTCTTCCACCAGGGATTCCAGCTTGGCACGGCTGACCTTGACGTTCAGGTGCTTCGGACCGGTTGCATCAGCGGTGATGTACGGCAGGTTCACGTCGGTGGACTGTGCAGAAGACAGCTCAACCTTGGCTTTCTCGGCCGCTTCTTTCAGACGCTGCAGCGCCAGCGGATCGTTGTGCAGATCGATGCCGCTCTCTTTCTTGAACTCGTCAGCCAGGTAGTTGATCAGCTTGAGGTCGAAGTCTTCACCACCGAGGAAGGTGTCACCGTTGGTGGCCAGTACTTCGAACTGGTGCTCACCGTCGACGTCAGCGATTTCGATGATGGAGATATCGAAGGTACCACCACCCAGGTCGTATACAGCGATGGTCTTGTCACCCTTGGACTTGTCCATGCCGTACGCCAGCGCAGCCGCTGTCGGCTCGTTGATGATACGCTTAACTTCCAGACCGGCGATCTTGCCCGCGTCCTTGGTAGCCTGACGCTGAGAGTCGTTGAAGTAAGCCGGTACGGTGATAACCGCTTCGGTCACTTCTTCGCCCAGGTAGTCCTCGGCGGTCTTCTTCATCTTCTTCAGCACTTCAGCAGAGATCTGCGGCGGTGCCATCTTGTTGTCCTTGATCTGGACCCAAGCGTCGCCGTTGTCGGCTTCGATGATCTTGTAAGGCACCATCTTGATATCTTTCTGGACCACGTCGTCCTTGAAACGACGACCGATCAGACGCTTGATGGCGAACAGGGTGTTGTCCGGGTTGGTGACCGCCTGACGCTTGGCCGGCTGACCAACCAGGGTTTCGCCATCACCGGTGTAAGCGATGATGGACGGGGTGGTGCGGTCGCCTTCAGCGTTTTCGATAACTTTGGTCTTTTCACCTTCAAGGATAGCCACGCAGGAGTTGGTGGTTCCGAGGTCGATACCGATGATCTTGCCCATGTTTGACTCCAGTATATTCTTTGTTTCTCCCGCCTCGGCGGGGGACAACAGTCTTGATTCGTTGAAACTCTATATGGGTCTGGCGTTTTACATTTCAAGCCAAACCGTATGGCTTTTTCGTCAGAATCAGCCTTTGGCTACCATCACCATGGCCGGACGGATCAGACGCCCGTTCAGCAGGTAGCCTTTCTGCATCACAGCAACGACCGTGTTCGGCTCGGCATCAGGGGCATCAACCAGGGACATCGCCTGATGGTGCTCCGGGTTGAACGCTTCACCCGTCGGATCAACGGTTTCCACGTTGAACTTACCCATACCGTCAAGGAACAGCTTGTGCGTCATCTCGACGCCTTCTTTCAGGCTCTTGGTCGCTTCATCATCGGCCTGGCAGGCTTCGATAGCACGTTCCAGAGAATCCACCACCGGCAACAGTTCGCCGGCAAACTTTTCCAGGGCGAACTTGCGCGCTTTTTCCACGTCCTGTTCGGCGCGGCGGCGTACGTTCGCCATTTCGGCCTGGGCACGGGGCTGAAGCTCGGCGAGCTGCTTTTGCAGATCGGCGATTTCCGCTTCGGCCAGCGCCAGCTGCTCTCTCAGCGCCTCAGCGTCGACAGCCTCTTCGCCCTGGATTTCGACGTCTTCTGCCGCCGGCTCCAGAATCTGTTCCGGCTGCGCCTCTTCGGGGGTTTCAGTCTGCTTCTGCTGTTCGTCTGACATCGCGTTGTCTCTCCACAGATGTGTTGTAACGGGTACTGGCCTCCTATATGGGGCTGGCCTGAAATGATTCAAGGGTATTTTTTGAGGGAATTTTGTACAGCAGGATTGCAGGCACGGATTAAATGGCTTATACATAAACCACTGTATAAATAACCATGACTTTCTATTCATGAGCAGGTCGTCATGCTTACCCTACTGAGCATTCGCAACTACGCCATCGTTGACCAACTGGACCTGGAGCTGAAGCACGGCATGACCGTGGTCAGCGGCGAAACCGGGGCCGGCAAATCCATCATGCTGGACGCCCTGGGCCTGGCCCTGGGTGATCGCGCACAGAGCGACTGTGTCCGCGAAGGCGGCGAGCGCGCCGAAATCAGTGCCTGTTTTGATGTCAGCACCCTGGCGGAAGCCCGCGCCTGGCTCAGCGAACACGATCTGGAGGCCGACGGCGAGTGCCAGCTGCGCCGGGTAATCACCACCGAGGGGCGATCTCGCAGCTACATCAACGGTCGCCCGACACCGTTGACCCAGGTACGCGAGCTCGGCCAGCTGCTGGTGGATATCCACGGCCAGCATGAACACCAGCGCCTGCTGAAGAAAGATCACCACCGCACCCTGCTGGATGAATACGCGGATCAGGCCGAACAGGCGGAGCAGGTGCGCCGCACCTTCCACCGCTGGCGTCGCCTGGACACCGAGCTGAACCAGCTTACCGAACAGAGCGAAGAACAGACCGCCCGTGTACAGCTGCTCTCCTACCAGGTTGAAGAGCTGGACCAGCTGGGCCTGGAGATCGGCGAGCTGAGCGAGCTGGAAGAGGAACAGCGCGTGCTGGCGAACGCCGGCGAGATTCTCACCACCGGACAGCAGCTGGTCACACTGACTGCCGATAGCGACGGCGACAGCGAGAACTGCCTGAGCCTGCTGAACCACTGCCAGCACCTGCTGGAAAGCCTTGGCTCCCAGGCACCGGCACTGCAGCAAGCCGCCGAGATGCTGGCCAGCGCGCAGATCCAGGTGGACGAGGCCAGCCGGGAGATCCGCGGTTACATGGATTCGGTGGAGATCAACCCGGAGCGCCAGCAGGAGGTTGAAGACCGCCTCAGCAGCATCTACGACATCGCCCGCAAGCACCGTATCAACCCGGAGGATATTCCGGAGTTTCACGAAAAACTGCGCGAAGAACTGGGCAGCCTGCATCGCAGCGACGATGAACTGGAAGCGCTGGAACAGGCGGTAAAAGAAGCCCAGCAGGAGTATCTCACCGCTGCAGGCCAGCTGAGCCTGGCCCGCCAGAAGGCCGCAGAAGCACTCAGCCATGCGGTGGATAAACAGCTACACGGCCTGGGTATGGCGATGGCCAGCTTTGTCGCCTGCCTGACCCCGCTGGATCCGAGCCGCTACAACGCCAGCGGTCTGGAAGAGGTGGAGTTCCTGATCAGCGCCAACAAGGGCCAGCCGGCGCGCTCACTGGCGAAAGTTGCCTCCGGCGGCGAGCTGTCCCGTATCAGCCTGGCAATCCAGGTGGTGACCGCCCAGACCTCCAGCACCCCGACACTGATCTTCGACGAGGTGGATGTGGGTATCGGTGGCGCCATCGCCGAAGTGGTCGGCCGTATGCTCAGAGAACTGGGCGAGCGCGCCCAGATCCTCTGCGTCACGCACCAGCCGCAGGTCGCCTCCCAGGGCCATCAGCACCTGTTTGTCAGCAAGGACGCCAAGGGTGAGCTGACCCGCACGCGGATAGATATGCTATCGCGGGACCGCCGGGTACAGGAGGTGGCGCGCATGTTGGGCGGCATCGATATCACCAACACCTCCATCAAGCACGCCAAAGAGATGCTGAAATCCGCCTAGACCAGATCGCGATGGGGTCGTCGCCGCGGCAAAAACACCGCCCTGGCCGTGGACCACAGGCAATAAAAAACCGATCTCAATGGATCGGTTTTTTATCGCTATGCGAAGGAATCAGTGCTCTTCGCAGCCATCCTTGCAGACACCGTACAGATAAAGCGTACGGTCGGTCACGGAGAAACCGAGGTCATCGGCGATGGCGTTGAAACGATCCGTCAGTTCCGGATCAACGAACTCACGCACACGGCCACACTTCACACAGACCACATGGTCGTGGTGCTCATCGCGGGCGAGTTCGAATACCGAGTGGCCACCTTCAAAGTGGTGACGCGATACCAGCCCCGCCGCTTCAAACTGAGTCAGCACGCGGTAGACGGTTGCAAGACCTACGTCTTCTCCGCTCTCCATCAGCATCTTGTAGATATCTTCTGCTGAGAAGTGCTGCCCTTCCCCTGCGCGTTCCAGGATCTGGTAGATCTTCACCCGCGGTAGCGTGACCTTAAGTCCGGCTTTCCGCAGCTCCTGATTTTCGAGGGCCATATTCTTATCTCTAATCGCTATGCTGTTCACAAAATGCAATGTTAGACTTCATTATCTTTTTTTACGGGCGAAAACGGAAGTCATTTACAGATGCGAAAGGTTTTGATGTATGTAGCACTGGCCTCCCTGGTCAGCGCCTGCTCGGAATTCCCCGGAGTCTACAAAATTGATATTCCCCAGGGAAATGTCGTGACCCAGGAGATGATCGACCAGCTTCGTCCGGGCATGACCGAGAGCCAGGTGCGCTATGTCATGGGCACCCCGCTGATCACCGATACCTTCAGTCCGAACCGCTGGGATTACCTCTACAGCTTCAAGCCCGGTGGTGGTGATCGCGTCCAGGAACGCGTCTCCCTCTACTTCGAGGACGGCAAACTGGCCCGTATCTCCGGCGACTTCCGCCCCGGTGGCGGAGAGCAGCAGCAGTAAAAAACAAGGCCGGCAATTCGCCGGCCTTATTGTTTCTCGCCAGGTTGTTATTCCTTGGCTTCTTTTTCCTTCTCCGCCTTCAACTTGGCGGCGCGTTTCGCCCTTGCCTCTTTCGGGTCGGCGATCAACGGCCGGTAGATCTCAATCCGGTCTCCCGCCTTGAGCACCTCCGACTTGGGATCCCGGATCGCCTTGCCGAAAACCCCCATGGGATCACTCTCCGGATCGATCTGCGAGAACTGCTCGGCAATACGCGATTTAATCACCGCCTCGTATGCCGTGCTGCCCACTTCAACCTGCACCGCGACGATCTTCTGCTCATGCGGCAGCGCGTAGGCCACTTCAACCGTAATCATTCAGCCAACCTCAATCGTAAACCTTGTCAGCACGCATAACGAAGGCATCCACCAGCGTTGTTGCCACCGAGTTGAACACCTTGCTCATCGCCATGCCGGTGAGTTTACCGGAAAACTCGAAATGCATGTTCAACTCGACCTTGCTCGCTTCTTCATTAAGCGGCGTGAAGGTCCAGATGCCGGTGAGGCTCTTGAACGGACCCTCCACCAGCGTGATCTCCATCTGCTTCGGCCGCTGCAGAAAGTTGCGCGTGGTAAAGCTGTATTTCAAGCCACCCTTGGACAGGTGGAGAGTCGCTTCCAGCGTATCGTCGGTTTCACTGATAACCTCGGTCGACGCGCACCAGGGGAGAAACTCCGGATAGCGGCGCACGTCATTAACCAGATCGAACATCTCCTCCGCAGTGTGCAATACCAATGCGCTGCGGTTTACCTGAGCCATAGTTGCTCCTATACCTGCTTAGCCAACGAGCTTCTGATAAAGGTTCAGCGCAAATATTACCGCAACCGCCACCGGCGACACGTAGCGGATCACGACACGCCAAAGCTGATAGATCAACGAAGAGCGCAATGCCAGCTCGTCTTCGCTCATCTCCCGGGTCAGGTACCAGCCAACAAAAACAGCCACGAAGAACCCGCCGAGGGGCAACATGATATTGGCAGTCAGGAAATCAAGGAAGTCGAAGGCGGTCATTCCGAAGATTAAAAAGTCGGACGTCACGTTGAACGAACCCAGCGCCAGCAGTCCCAGTAGCCAGACCAGCACACCCAGCAGGATCGACGCTTTGGTGCGACTCAGCCCGAGTGTCTCGACCAACCAGGCCGCTCCCGGCTCCATCAGCGAGATCGCCGACGTCCAGGCTGCAAAACCGACCATCAGGAAGAACAGGAAGCCGAACACCTGACCACCGGCCATCTGACTGAAGGCAACCGGCAGGGTAATGAACATCAGGCCAGGCCCTGCACCCGGATCCAGCTGGTTACCGAACACAATCGGGAAGATCGCCAGACCGGCGATCAGTGCCACCAGGGTATCCAGACCCGCAATGGCCAGAACCGTGCCGCCGATGGAATCACGTTTACCCATGTAGGAACCGTAGGCCATGATCGACCCCATCCCCAAAGAGAGGGTGAAAAACGCGTGACCCAGCGCGACCAGCACCGCATTCCAGGTGAGCGCTTCCGGCTCAAAGTGGAACAGGAAATCCCACCCTTCGGCGAAATAGCCACTGTTTATCGAGTAGGCCAGCAACACGAACAGCAGCACGAACAACAGCGGCATCAGCACGCGGGTCGCCCGCTCCAGCCCCTTGTTGACGCCCCCGGCGATCACCATCATCACCAGCACCACGAACAGGCTGTGCCAGATCAGCAGGGTTTCCGGATCTTCCAACAGGGCACCGAACATCTGCCCGGCCTCTTCGCTGCCGATATCGACAAACTTACCGCTGCCCATACCGGCGATGTAATAGAGCACCCAGCCGGCCACAACGGAATAAAACGAGAAGATAAAGAAGCCTGCCAGCGCCCCCATCCAGCCGACACCGGCCCAACGGCCATGATGTCCAGCCTCATAGGCCACCTCCCGCATGGAGTTGATCGGGCTCTGACGGCCACGACGCCCTACCAGCACCTCTGCCATCATGATCGGCACACCGACCAACAGGATGCAGAACAGGTAAACCAGTACGAAGGCTCCGCCTCCGTTCTCACCGGCGATATATGGGAACTTCCAGATATTCCCCAGACCGACAGCAGACCCGGTAGCCGCCAGAATAAAGATCCAGCGGTTAGCCCAGGCCCCGTGAATAGACTGCTTGTTTTGCATTACTCTCACTCTGGTTTTACGTAGGCGCGCAATTGTTCATGTTTCAGACAGCAGTATCAACCTCCAACCGCCAAAACCGGTCTATTTCCTGATCACGAAGACAACTTTTGTTCTGCTTTCCTTGAACCCGGGCCGCCCGTATAATCGCGCCCCATGGCGAAAAAGAAAAAGGCACCGGGCGGAAATACCATCTGCCTCAACAAACGTGCGAAGCACGAATACACCATCGAGCAGAAGTTCGAGGCCGGCCTGTCCCTGACCGGATGGGAGGTCAAAAGTCTGCGCGACGGACGTGCACAGCTGGTCGATTCCTACGTCGTTTTCAAGAACGGCGAAGCCTGGCTGGTAGGCGCACACTTCACACCACTGATTACGGCATCAACGCACGTCGTCGCCGATCCCCGTCGTGACCGCAAGCTGCTGCTGCACGCGAAAGAGATCTCACGACTGGTCAACGCCGTCGAGGCCAAAGGTCACACCTGTGTGGCACTGGCCCTGTACTGGAAGAACGGCCGCGTGAAGTGCGAAATCGCACTGGTGAAAGGCAAGAAGCTGCACGACAAGCGTGCCGCTGAAAAGGAAAAAGACGCTAACCGCGAAAAACAGCGCGCCATGGCGGTACATAAAGCCTAACCGGAACTTGTACCTCTTTCATGTTGTCTACTGATCGCGTAAGATTTGCGCTCTTATCCGGGGGTGACTTGGCTTCGACGCCGATTGCGAACCCTTGGGTGCATGCCGAGAACGTGATGATTCTCGTAAATCCCTCATCACACTAGTTATAGTTGCAAACGACGATAACTACGCTCTAGCAGCTTAAGTCTGCTAGCGCCGCACTCTCAGGTGTCTGTAACTAAGAGGTTCGCGGTGTCATATGAGACAGAATCGCCCGGATGCTTCGCCCTAAGCTGAACGGTTAAAACTAAAAGGGCTCGCCCACAACACCCTGGCTCTCGGGTCGTGACGGGTTAACCTAATAGAGCAGCCTAAGCATGTAGATCTCGAGGCAGAGGATTGGCGGACGCGGGTTCGAAACCCGCCACCTCCACCACCAAATTGCTAAAGTTAAGAGCCTGTTTTTACAGGCTTTTTTCTTTTCTGGTGCCTACCACTTCTTCCTGTAATGTCGAAATAGCTGTTGCGCGAAAGGCTCAACTACTGAGCTATCGGTTTCGTCACGCCTTTAAAGGCAGGTACAAAGTGACCTGCCCTCAACTCACATCCCGACTCCTTGTTCTATTGCGGCAGTTTCTATGCCCCAAGCCTGCGGTAATTACTCCACCGACTTTTTGCTGGCATCCTCACGGGAGCGGGAGCGCCAGCCGACCACGCCGCAGACAACGCTCAGTACCAAGGCTCCACCGGAGATGAATCTGAGGGTTTCCCGGTCCTGGCGCATCTGCTCCACCAGCGCGGGTTCCACCTGCTTTATCGCCTCTTCGCTCGGGGTCTTGGAGAAACTCCAGATCGCCAGCATCAGGAAACACAGCGCCGTCGCATACATGAACTCTTTCATCTGACTCTCCCTGAGCATTTATTGGCTGGCCAAGATAACATTCCCCGCACTCCGCAAGCCATAACGCGATGTCACTCTGGTACAGGTGTTGCTGCTCACCTATGGTAAAAAAGAGAATCCTAAGATGGAGCCGAGAATGTCCGATAGCCAGCACAGTACCGAAGATTTCTTCCTCGCCTCGAAACGGTCCGAAATCGCTTCGCTCAAACAGCTGATGGCCAGCTGTACGCTGGTTACACAGGTCAGCAACCTGATTCACGAGCTACAGCGTGAGCGCGGGCTCTCCAACCTGTTTCTCTCATCGGGAGGCACCCGGCTCAGTGAACAGCGCCACGCCCAGGTGACAAGTTCGCGACAGGCAGAGGCCGCGCTCCGTGCCGGGTTGGACCTGATCGATATCGATGCCGGCCCGCTGGCCGGTCGCGCCCGGCTGTTTAACAACATTGCCCATGTCCTGCAGGGGCTCGATGCCCTGCCGGGCCTGCGCCAGGGAGTGGATGAGCAGTCTCTGTCCGCCCGGGAAAGCACCCAGGCCTACAGCCGGCTGATGCAGGCGCTGCTGTCGGTGATCTTCGAAGCGGCGGATATCTCCGATGATCCCGAGATCACCCGTGAGCTGGTGGCGATGTTCAACTTCATGCAGGGCAAGGAGTACGCCGGGCAGGAGCGTGCCTGGACGGTAAGCGGCATCGCCACCGGCGAATTCAGCGCCGAGCTGCTGGACCAGCTGCGCAATCTGGTGGCAGCCCAGGATCACTGCTTCAACACCTTCAAGGAGTTCTGCAAACCGCCGCAGTTGAAGGCCTGGACGGCGTTGCAATCAAGCGCCGAAACCACCGAATTCATGCGCCTGCGGCAGGTGATCGCGCGTATCGAACCCGGCTCCGGCGTTCCCCCGGATATCAGCGAAGTCTGGTACGACCTGGCCACCCAGCGCATCGACGCCATGCAGACACTGGAGCAGGAGCTGGCCGACGTGCTGCTTGAGTTAAGCGCGCAGCGCGTGGAGCAGGCGGACCAGGAGCTGAAACAGCAGCGCGATACCCTGGCCGCCCTGGACACTCCCGCCACCTCGCCGCTGACCATGCTGCTGGGCTCCGGCGGTCCACTGCAGGAGAACCTGCCGCAGACCGGCTCCGTGGGCCCGGACTGGGTCCGCTCCCTTTATGGCCTGGTACAGCAGCAGTCCGAAAGCCTGAAGAAGATGAACGACGAGCTCAGCGCCGCCCGTCAGGCTCTCTATGAGCGCAAGAAACTGGAGCGGGCCAAGGGCCTGCTGATGCAGTACCAGGGCCTGGATGAGGAGCAGGCGTTCCGTACCCTGCAACAGAGCGCCATGACGCAGAATAAACGCCTGATCGACGTGGCCGAGCGCGTCATCACCGATGTGGAACGTCTCATGGCCGCTGCGCAGGCGACTGGCAAGTCTTCTCGCGATCCAAACAGGCGCAAAAAGTAACGCACCTGCACCATGGGAAAGCAAAACAATCGCAACCCCGCGGTCATCAGCCCCTGAATAACATCAGAATATCCCACCGATTCAACGATTTTTACCCCTTGGCACATCGATTGCTTAATACAACTTATCTGAGCCAGCGTTGGCTCTGACTAACAAGCTAAGAGTATTTGGATAATGGCGTCCATCACTTACCTGCCCCCGGGCAGGTCAGGTGTGGGCGCTTTTTTTTCGTCTGCTCTTGGAATAACCCATTTCCGTGTGTGATGACTAACTGCTGACAGAGGCACTTAACCATGGCTTATCTGATCCCTTCCGAGTTTGTGACCAAGATGGTCGATGCGGGCGAATCCAAGGTCCATATGTCCACCCGCGATACGCTGATCCGCGCCTATATGGCCGGTGCGATCCTGGCGCTGGCCGCCGTGTTCGCGGTGACCGTCGCCGTGCAAACCGGCGTTTTCCTGATCGGCGCGATCCTGTTCCCGGTGGGCTTCTGCATGCTCTACCTGATGGGCTTCGACCTGCTCACCGGCGTGTTTATGCTGACCCCGCTGGCCTGGCTCGACAAGCGCCCCGGCGTTACCCCATCACAGATTCTGCGCAACTGGGGCCTGGTGTTTGTGGGTAACTTTGCCGGCGCCTTCACTGTCGCGGTGATGATGTCCTACATCTTCACCATGGGTTACAACACCGACGGCGGCGCCATCGCTGAGAAGGTTTCCGGTATCGGTGAAGCACGTACCGTCGGTTACGCCGCCTATGGTGCCGATGGCTGGCTCACCATCTTCATCCGCGGCATGCTGTGTAACTGGATGGTCTCCATGGGCGTGGTGGGCGCGATGATCTCAACCCATGTCAGCGGCAAGGTCCTGGCGATGTGGATGCCGATCATGCTGTTCTTCTTCATGGGCTTCGAACACTCCGTAGTGAACATGTTCCTGTTCCCGTTCGCGATGATCATGGGCGGTGACTTCTCCGTGGCCGACTACCTGATCTGGAACGAAATCCCGACTGCCCTGGGCAACCTGGTGGGTGGCCTCGCCTTCACCGGTCTGACCCTCTACACCACCCATGTGCGTACCGGCGCCAAGCGCAAGGCCGCAGCCCAGGCACCGACCGGCAAGCCGAGCTCAGCTTCTGCCTGAACGGCCTCTAGCATGATCAACCTCAGCCCGGATCTCCGCGGCTGAGGTTTTTCCTAACGACTCTGCCTGGCGCCCTGCCCATGAGCAATCAACTGACACTCAGCATCGGCCAGCATTCCAACCGGGGCCGGAAGACTGAAAACCAGGATTTTCACGGTGCTCGGGTACCGGATGAGCCTCAGTTGACGCTCAAAGGTGCTGCCCTCGCCATCGCCGACGGTATCAGCACCAGCAGTGTCAGCCAGATCGCCAGCGCCACCGCTGTTAAAACCTTCCTCGATGATTACTTCTGTACCTCTGATGCCTGGACTGTCAAAACCGCCGCTGAGCGGGTGATTCAGGCGACCAACTCCTGGCTTCACTCCCAGACCCAGCGCAGCGAATACCGCTACGACAAGAACCGCGGCTATGTCTGCACGCTCAGTGCTCTGGTGCTTAAAGGCACCACGGCTCACCTGTTCCACGCCGGCGACAGCCGCATCTACCGCCTCCGCGACAGCGGGCTTGAGCAGCTGACCAAGGACCACCGCCTGTGGATCTCCCAGGAGGAGAACTATCTCAGCCGTGCACTCGGCATAGACGACTACCTGGAGCTGGATTACGAGGCGTTGCCGTTAACGCTCGGCGATACCTTTCTGCTGGCCACCGACGGTGTCTATGAATATGTGGATACCACCTTTATTCGTTACGCCATCAGTGAACACCCCGATAACCTGGACCGGGCCGCCGAAGCGATCATCCAGCAGGCCTACGAACAGGGCAGTCCCGATAACCTGAGCCTGCAGATTGTCCGCATCGACGACCTGCCCCGCCCGGAAACCACGCACCTGCCGCTGCAGCTCGACAGCCTGCCGTTGCCGCCCGTTCTGGAACCGCCCGCGGAGTTTGATGGCTACCGGATCGTCCGCGAGATACACGCCACCAGCCGCAGCCATGTGTATCTGGCTGTGGATAAAGAGACTGATCAGCAGCTGATTCTGAAGGCGCCGTCGATCGATCTCGGTGAAGACCCGGCCTATCTCGAACGCTTCATGATGGAGGAATGGATCGCCCGGCGCCTGAACAGCCCCCACGTGCTTAAGGCCGCGCCCTGCCCGCGACCGCGCAACTACCTCTATACCCTGACGGAGTATATCGAGGGACAGACCCTGGCCCAGTGGCTTATCGACAACCCCAGGCCGGAGCTGGAAAAGGTTCGCGATATCATCGAACAGGCGGCCCGCGGGCTGCGCGCCTTCCACCGCCTGGAGATGGTTCACCAGGATCTCAAGCCCGATAACCTGATGATCGACAGCAGCGGTACGGTGAAGATCATCGATTTCGGTTCCACCCGCGTGGCGGGTATCGACGAGACCCTGATCGGCCAGGAGCAGCCCCCTATTCTCGGTACCGCGCTCTACACCGCACCGGAGTATTTTCTCGGTGAGCAGGGCAGCGCCACCTCGGATCTCTATTCCCTGGCCGTTATCGCCTACCAGATGCTGTCGGGGCGTTTTCCCTATGGCCCGCAGGTTGCCCGCGCCCGCACCCGGGCGGCACAACGGCGCCTGCAGTACGACTCGGTGCTCGATGACGAGCGGGAGATTCCGGCCTGGGTGGATGAAACCCTGAAAAAAGCGCTCCAGCCCGACCCTTTCAAGCGTTATGACGAGCTCTCCGAGTTTATCCACGACCTGCGCAAACCCAGCCAGGCGTTTCTCAACCGCACCCGCCCGCCACTGATTGAACGCAACCCTGTGCAGTTCTGGCAGGGCGTCAGCGCGCTGCTGATGGCGGTGATCGTCTACCTGGTGACGCAACTCAATTGACCGTGCATTTCACAATCAAGGAGAACACCCATGATCAGCTCCCGCGAACAAGTGACCGCAATGATTCTTTCCGCGAAGGTCAGCAAGGGCCTGAAATGGACTGAGGTGGCCGACAAGGTCGGCCAGTCCAAGGAGTGGACCACCGCCGCCTGCCTCGGCCAGATGACCTTCAACAAGGCGCAGGCCGAAACGGTCGGTGCCCTGTTTGACCTGTCCGATGAGGCGGTGGCCTGGCTGCAGATCGTGCCTTCCAAGGGCAGCGGCGGCATCCCCACCGATCCGCTGCTCTACCGTCTGTACGAGATCGTCAGCGTCTACGGCGGCTCAATCAAGGAGCTGATCCACGAAGAGTTCGGCGACGGCATCATGAGCGCCATCGACTTTTCCCTGGATATCCAGCGTGAAGAGGACCCGAAAGGGGATCGCGTCAACATGGTGATGTCGGGCAAATTCCTGCCCTACAAGAGCTATTGATTCGCGGCAAACCTGGCGAAAGGAGTGTCCGGCTCAGTGGTCGGGCAGCTCCAGCACCACCTCGAGCCCGCCCTCGGGCCGGTTGGATAACCGGACCTCTCCGCCGTGGGAATGCGCGATGGTGCGCGCAATCGACAAGCCCAGACCGATACCGCCGGTCTCCCTGCTGCGCGAGCTCTCCAGCCGCACGAAGGGATCGAACACCCGTTGCTGATCCTCTTCAGGTATACCAGGCCCCTGATCACGCACGGTAATAAGCAACCGGTCGTCCGCCTCCTTCAGAACAACTTCAGCCAGCTGACCGTAATGACAGGCGTTCTCGATCAGATTGGTCAGCGCCCGCCGGAGCGAGCCCGGCCGACACGTATAGAGTACTCGTTGAGACTCGTCGTACTCGATCTTATAGCCCAGATCACGCAGATCCTCACAGATACTGCCGACCAGTGCCGACAGGTCCATGTTGCGCCGCTCCTCCTGTACCGACTCCTCGCGAGTGAAGGCCAGAGTTGCCTCCAGCATATCCTGCATCTGGTCGAGAATGCTCAGGATCTTGCCACGACTCTTCTCCGGCTGAATGAACTCGGCGTGCAGGCGCAGAGACGTCAGTGGTGTGCGCAGATCATGGGAAATCGCCGCCAGCATACGGGTACGGTCATCGACAAATCGCTGCAGGCTCTCCTGCATCCGGTTAAAAGCACGGGTGGTGCGACGCACATCATCGGAGCCCCGCTCGGGAATGGATTCACTCATTTCGCCACGCCCGATGCGGTCAGCGGCAAGGCTCAGCAGGCCCAACGGGGCCGATACATAGCGCACAATCAATACCACGACCATCACTGTCAGCGAGAACAGCGCCAACGCCACCAATAGAGGTGCGATCCAGCCTGGCAGACTACTGGGGGATCTGAGCGTGGCGTTGAGCCACTTACCATCCGGGCGAAGGATCGATAAGCCAGCGATCGGCAGCGCCGCATCGCCCGGATCGAACAGCAGATTTGGTTTAAGCAGGTTTTGCACCCAGCTGTAACACCAGTAGTAGCGCGGGCTGATCGACAACTGCACATTTTCCGGATCGCCGCTGACGAGGCTCATCAGGCGCTGATAAAGCGGGTGGTCCAGCGCCGCCCGGTTATAAGGCTCGGCTGTCGCGCTATCGCCAATGCTGAACTGAAAACGTTCACTGGTCACAGCTCCCAGAACCTCAGTCTGCACGCCCTGGGGCGTTTCATCGAGCAACCGGTCCATCGCCGCACTGCGCGAGATCAGGTCCTCCATCTGGCTCAGTCGCACCGCGCGGCTGCGCTCCTCGAAGAACACGTAGACGGTGGTAGCGTTAACCACGCCCAGCGCCAGAATAAGCAGCACAATCACGCGGCCTGGCAGACTCTGTCGCAGATAGCTCAGCATCACTCTACATCCACAGTCAGCATATAGCCGCCGCCCCAGACGGTTTTGATCAGTTCAGGCTGGGTAGGGTCACGCTCGATCTTGCGCCTCAGGCGGCTAACCTGGTTATCGATACTGCGGTCGAACACATCCGCCTGCCGCCCCCGGGTCAGATCGAGCAGCTGCTCACGGCTCAGTACCCGATGTGGATGGGAAAGGAAGGTGGAGAGCAGCTTGAACTCGGCAGTACTGAGCGGTACTGCCACGCCGTCGCTGCCGATCAACTCACGCCGGGCCATATCCAGCACCCAGCGATCGAAATTCAGTTTCTCTGCCTCAACCGCTTCGCGCTGGAGTGGCATCGCTTCCGCACGGCGCAACACTGCCTTGATCCGCGCCAGCAGCTCGCGCGGAAAGAAGGGTTTAGTCAGGTAATCATCGGCACCCATCTCCAGCCCTACCACCCGGTCGGTCTGCTCCGCCATGGCGGTGACCATGATGATCGGGATCTGACTCGACTCACGCAGTTGGCGGCACAGGCTCAGCCCATCTTCGCCCGGCATCATCAGATCGAGCACGATCAGATCGATGGCGCTGACCGCCAGGATCTTCTTCATCTCCTGGCCATCGCGTGCTGTGGTGACGCGGAAGTCGAACTGTTCGAGATAACTGGCCACCAGATCGCGGATCTCCTGGTGGTCGTCGACAACGAGAATATGGGGTGTGTTGGTCATGATCGTGCTAGCCGGTAGTACTACTGTTACAGCTTATCCGATCCTGCTGCGGCTGTGCGAACCACAATTGTATCAATCTGTGTCAACTCGGCAGCCTGATACAGATTGCGACAAAACAGTTCGATGGTGAAAAACTTTTAAGACATCCGCCGTGCTTAATGGCAGTACCTAATCGATCAGAGACAGGAGCTGCCGTGACATCCCTATTGGACAACCCCCTTATTCAAAGCGCAGTTCTGCCGCTGCTGCTGAGTCTGGGCCTGACCGGACTATTGCGGCTGGTACTGGGCGCCTCGCTGGGGATCCGCCTGGCCAGTGCCTCGCTGGTACTGAGTTTTCTCGCCTGTCAGGCGCTGATCCAGATGCCGGTTTTCCCACCTCGCTCCTCGGCGCAAAAACTCCCCTACCTGGTTGCAGGAGCGGCCTTGCTGGGGATCCTGATCGACAGCCTTGACCTCAAACCAAGAGTACAACAGATCGTTATGGCGGTACTGGCCCTGACAAGCATCGGCTGGCTGCTGGGCGGACGTTTCGATCGTATTGATGTTGCTGGCTGGATGCTGCTGCCAATGCTGTTTGCAGCCGCAATGCTGGCTCAGCAGCGCTGTATTGCACGCCGTGACACCCTTGATGGCGGCATTCTGCTGCTGTTGGCCAGTGCCGGTGTCGGCGCCATCACACTGATCGGCGCATCCGCATCCATGGGCCAGATTGCGTTCGCGCTGATGGCCGCCATCGGGGGGTTCCTGCTCTGGAACTGGCCCAAATGGCGTTTCCCCTTCGCAGCAACCGCTCAGCTGAGTGTGATTACTGCACTGCTTACGCTGAGCACCCAGATGCTGTTTTTCACCAAGGCCAATGGCTGGGCCCTGCTGTTGCTACTACCGCTGCTGCTGGTGGACCGCCTCGGCCGAAAAATGGCGAGCCCAACGTTGCGCGCTGTATGCGTAACAGGCGCAGCCGCCGGCGTATGTGTAATCGCCGTTGCCACCGCTTGGCTGATGGTCGAACCCAGCAGCGGCAGCTACGGATATTGATCCACTAATCAACCCAACTTTGTCTGATAAGACTGAAGCAGAGGACATAAGAATGAACGTAAAAAAACTGTTTGGCGCAGGTCTCCTGGCAGCAAGCCTTTCCACTACCGGTATCGCCCAGGCGGCGCCGGAAGCCTACGCAATGGATATGGCCCACTCTACCGTAGTGTTCAATATCAACCACCTGGGTTTCTCCAACATGTTCGGTCGCTTCGATCAGTTTGATGGCGATCTGAATTTCGATGCCGACAATATCGAAAACTCCAGCGTGAACATTGTCATCGATACCGAGTCGGTGAATACCTTCCACGGCAAGCGTAACGAGCATCTGGCATCACCGGACTTCTTCAATGCTGCCGAATTCCCGGAGATGACCTTCGAGAGCACCAAGATCACCAAAACCGGCGACAACACCGCCAAGCTTGAGGGCGACCTGACCCTGCTGGGCGTCACCAAGCCGGTTACGCTGGACCTGGTTGTCAATAACGTGGGTCCGCACCCGTTCACCAAGCAGCCGATGGCCGGTTTCTCCGCCACCGGCACCGTCAAGCGCAGCGAGTTCGGCATGAACTACGGTCTGCCTGCGATCGGTGATGAGGTGCACCTTCAGATCGAGGTGGAAGCAACGCCGAAGTAACAGACCAACTCTGTTACAGAAAAAAGCCCCGCGCCTGATATTGGTCGCGGGGCTTTTTTATGGCGTGAAATGCTTACTCGGATACGCTGATCTCGTATACCGAAACAGGGCTGCTGACTTCGCTGGTAACAACCAGCCAGTTTTTAGCGGCTAAAAACCTAAGCCCCTCAGGACCAGCATCGCCGACCTCTTCCAGGTCCATGAAGGTGACAGCCTTGGGCATTTCCAGGTTGCTCATAGCGTAGATGCTATCCAGCGTGAAGAGGACCCGAAAGGGGATCGCGTCAGCATGGTGATGTCGGGCAAACTCCTGCCCTATAAGAGCTATTGAGGCCAGAGAGATCGACGCCCGGATTTTGACCCCTTGGCCGCTGTTGACTAACTTTTAGTGTTACCAGACCAAGAATAAAACTGAGGTGACGCCTATGAAAATGAAGCTGGTCAAAGTACATCGCCCCAGAGCCACAACCTTTGTCACTGAGCAATGGTCGCCGACTCCGCATAGCGCGAGCAGGAAGCGCCTGCCCAAACCTCAACCCACCTGGTAATTCCATAATCCCGAATCCCCGCCCATGTGCGGGGATTTTGCTATCACACCGGGTCAGTTAAAGCTTTCCCTGCCTGCAGCCCAGCTTGCCAACGCCATCTGACGCGTTGCGTCCAGCTCCTCCCTGGGTACCTGTTCCGCGCCATCTACCCACTGACCGCCCGGTTCATCATGGAAAACATAGAGACGTGACAGCAGCTGCGGAAACGGCAGCGACGCCTCACCGAAGCGCTCCCCATGCCCCTGGGTCGAGACGATGACGCCATTGCCCCAGTTTTGTCCGCTGTCGTTGTTGGGATTGAAGAAATAGGCCCGCATCACCCCTTCCTGGTCCAGCGCAATCCTGATCAGCGTGATCGCATGCCAGCCGACAAAACGTGCGGCGCTGTCGGTGACGGCCACACCTGCCGGTTGCGGGTGAATCAGCGGTTGGTTGCCGTTGTAGATCGGGTGATAACTGGCATAGAACTGACGCAGGAACCCGTCGTAGTCCTTCAGCTTGCCGGTGGCCACGTCCACGGCGATCTTGAATTCGCGACCGACCCACCAGCCATGAAACTCCGGGTTGATCCAGCGGTGAGGATCCTCCTGCCGGTCTGCGCAGAGCGTGCCCATCTCTTTGTAGATCAGGTCCAGCGCCGGCACCAGCAGCAGTGACACCGGGTCGTTATCCAGCAACGGGATCTCCAGTCCGGTCATCAGCTCAGCAGAGTTCAGCGTCCTGCCCTCGAAATGCATCTGGATACTGTCAAACCGGGCAATCTGGGCAATCAGATGCAGCAGGTAGTCCGGATCGTTGTAGGACCACATGGAGATGGCGCGCACCGACTGGCAGGTGGGGTTATTGCCCTGCCCAACACCCAGTGGCTGGCCCAGCAGAGAAATGACGCCCGCCAACAGGTGGGTACGTGCCGGAAGCGCAGCACCGAACGCCTGGGTGATCGCGGTTTCGGTGCGCGGCGATACCCTCAGGCTCAGCTGGCGCCAGAGCCCCGGCGCGATGGGCTGGGCGTAAAGGATACCCCGCTCCAGCAGCATCGCCAGACCGTAAACACACTGGGCGGTTTGCGGGTGTATGGCATCAATGATCAACGCCTGGACCAGATCCTGGAAGGTGCGCAGCGCATCAAGACCTGTACTGCTCAGTCCCAGCGCATCCGGTATCAGTTGAGAATAGCCCTGGGTGATCAGCCAGCGCAGAAAGACGACGTGGTAGTCGGATACCAGCCCGACATCGTGCATTGCCCGGGCAAACCCATAGGCCTCCTGCTGCATGGCCTGGTGATCCATGGTGTCCAGCCGGGCCAGATAGGCGTCAACACCGGGATCATCCAGGCAACCCTGGGTAGGCCCGAACAGGGCACTGATCAGCCGCTCGGCGCCGAAGCGGCTTTCACCGCTGTCGCTGATGCCCTGGTTCAAAGCGATGGCGATCTGGGTCACCATCGCTTTTACATAGCCCACCTGTATCGGCCGCTGCGCCAGGATCCGCCAGATCTCATCAACCAGGTTACCGAGAATCTGGTCGAAGCCGATATGTTCCAGGATGAACTGGAAATGGCCGTTAATCGCCTCACCCAGCTTGCCGAGCCGAACCCTGATCGCCTCATCGCCAGCGCCAATCAGCTGATTCAGGTTCAATGCCAGCACCTGTGTCAGAAAGTGTCTGGCCAGCTCGGCCGAGATGCCTTCATGCTGATGAGCACCATTGACCACGGCAAGCAGGCGGAGCTGACTGAGACAGTCGAGCACGATGGTGTTTTTCTCACCGTGCTCAAGGGTATGACGCACTAGGTTCGGTAGCAGCAAGGAAGGATGGTCCCAATCGGTGCCGAGAAAAATCCCCGCCTCGTCCATCCGCGGGGCCAGCTGGTAGAGCCTTTCCGTCCCGCCCGGTTGCGCCATCATCCGGGCCGCAAGGTCCAGCAATGGAACCTGATGCTGCGCCTTGGCAAAGGGGCTGGATTGCGCCAGCCGGGTCAATGCATGTTGCAGTTTCTCATCGAGCAGCCGAAGCTGCTCGTCCAGCGGGGCTGATTCCATAGTCACCGATCGCGCGCCTTTTCTATCCTCAGATGTAGTAATCGAGCTCTTCCTGTGCCTTCAACAGATCCCTCATCTTATAGGGATCGTCACCGAAGAAGTAGACCAGTCCCCAGTGGGTACCGAATGCGCTGCGTTTGGGCACCTTGTTATGCAGCGGTGACTGCAGCTCGTGAAATTCGAAGTAGGGGTGGTTCTCGGTCTCTTCCGGAATCTTGAGTTCGCTGATCACACGACGGCGTGGATACACCCCAAAACAACCCGCATGTCCCTTGGCATCGACCACCTCTTTCGGGAAAAACGCCTCGATCTCCTCATCCGTGGTTTTCGGGTCAAACATCATCACCATCCCCTGGTAGGCGTTGAACCCGTAAGCGCGCTCGATCAGTTCGAACGCGTTGAAGCCCGGCGGACGGTATGCCACCTCGCCGAAGTACATCTTGCCATCGCTGGTGACAAAGTATTCCGGGTGGATAAAACCGAAATCGATATCGAAGGTGTCGATCAGCTTTTCGATCTCCTCAACCACGCGAGGTCGCCACTTCTCCAGGTCCGGCGTTGCCGGGACAAAGACCGAGTAACCCAGGGTCACGTACTCGGATATATTGAGAAAGTGAATCTTGCGATCCTTGATGAACGCCTCCACCGCAAACTCCCAGCCATCCAGATGGCTCTCCATCAGCGCCGGAAACTCCTCGTCAGGAATGTTATCCACGTCGTCCGGTGTACGGATCATGCGGTGTCCCAGGCAGCCGGCCTTGTCGAACGCTTTCAGGTGGATAGGGTCGTTGGGGTCGCCATCGAGCTTCAGCAACGCCTGGTTAACGCGGCGCAGGAAGTGGATGACATCCCCTCGGTCATGCGCTTCCTCGAAGATACCTACGCGGATACCGCCGAGCTGGGCGCGCCGTTTCATCAGCGCCTTGTCACGAAACAGCAGGGACTGGCCCATCAGACGTGGATTTTTGAGTAGCACGGAGTTGATCGCGCCGGCCCACTCCACCGTTTCCTCAAACAGCGGAATCGCCACGTCCACCCCCTCTTCCTCCAGGCGGTGTGCGATTTCCATGGAGCGCTCGTTCAGCCGTTCGAAGTTCCAGCTGACAAACGGGATACCGTGCTCTCGCGCATACTCCTCCGCCCAGTCAGGAGCAACAATTATGTAACGCCGGTCGAAGTTTTCGATCGCGTTGATGGCATTCAGACTCCAGCCCAGAATCGCAACATAGCCCTTATTGGGGTCTTTTTCTTGCATCCGATCCTCCCGACAGATTGATTAAAAACGCTTGGGCTGATCAGTGTAGCAAACGGCCAACTTCGCCCTTTTTGCCGGCAAAACAGCTTTAAAACCCAATAATTTGGCGATAAATCACGAATAACCGCGAACACCGCGAAAGGCCATATCCAGTAATCGGACAAAAGAAAACCCCGCGCCGGACAGACCGGGGCGGGGTTTCTTCTTTTTCGAGGCGGTTTATCAGTCCTCGGTCACCTTCACTTCAAACACGGATACGGTGCTGCTGACTTCGCTGCTCACAACCAGCCAGCCGCTGTTATCACCCCTGGCGACAAACAACAGGCCCTCAGGACCGACATCACCCACCTCATCCAGGTCGGCGAAGCTCACCGCCTTGGGCATGCCCGGACTGGTCATATCGTAAACGAAGAGGTCGCTGGTGCGCTCCATACCGATGAAGGCGTACGGAGTTCCACCGATGTTACCGACGGTGATCGACTCCGGCTCCGGACCCTTGTCATCGCTGCGGCCGTCTTCCCAGTAATCGGAATCCACATCATTCTTGGCGGCCAGTTTGAGCGTTTTTTCGAACGCATCACCGGAATCCCAGACCAGCTCCGCGTCACTGTTCCAGACGGAGAAGGAACGGGCACCGTAGGAGTACAGTTTTTCGAAAGCCCCATCACCGTCTTCATCACCGCGGGAGGTTGTGATCTTGAGGCGACCCAGATTCTCTTCCTGCTGCAGCTTTTCCAGGCTCATGCCGCGGAAGTTTTTGAACGCTTCCTCGTCCAGCACCAGGTCTTCGACACGCGCTTCTTCGGAGTAACCGTCGTAGTCGCGGGCGTCACCCTCGTTAGCCGAAAGGATGTAGACCTGATCATCGATCACCAGCGGCGCGATCGCATCCGGCATGTACATGCCCAGCACCGGCCACTTTTTCATGTTGATGGCATCATCCTTGTTGCTGGCATCCAGGGTGTTGTGTGACAGCAGATGATCCTTGAAGCCCAGGCTGACCACATCGGTCACTTCTGCGTTGGCGATATCGACAATCGCCAGGGCGTTGTTTTCCTGCAGGGAGACCCAGGCGGTGCTGGAGTCCGGCGATACCGCGATATATTCCGGCTCCAGATCCTTAGCAACCGTCGCACCGGGGCCGAAAACACGCACATCACCGGTCAGTTCGGCTGGATCGTTGAACTGGGTGAAGCCTGCAGTTTTAACCTGCCAGTTCTGGGTATCGATGATGCTGACCGAGCCTTCCGGATCAACGGTATAGGCATCGTTCGGCTCGCCTTCATTGGCAACCAGCAGGTAAGCGCCATCCGGCGTAAAGGTGAGCATATCCGGCAGGGCACCAGCAGTGATGCTGCGCTCATGGTTGCCGTCCAGATCGAAGATCACGACGGAACCTGCAGCCTGCTTGTTATCGGCCTCAACCGCGACGGCGACCCAGCCGCCATACACCGCCACGCTGTTCGGACCGCCACCATAAACCGACAGGTCGATTTCGGTTACGATGCCACTCTCTTTACTCATCGGCGCCAGCTCACCGCTATCGCTGACATCGAGAATACGCAGCTTGTTGTCACTACCGTTGGTCACGTAAAGGCGCTTGGCCGATTCGCTGTAGGCCGCAATCTCGGTACAGCCTTCGCCGTCTTCATCACCACAGATCTCTGTAAAATGACCCACTCGCGTGAAAGAGATATCAGCTTGTGCAGCCCCGGCAAAGGGAAGAGCGATCGCGACTGACAGCGCGGATGCAAGGAGAGAAGGCTTCATGGTCGGTCCATCCGTTATGTTTTTTAAAAAGGTCAGCCGCATAGCCTGAACATAAAAGATGACAATATGGTTATTGTTTAGCCAACGGCAGACGGTTTAACCCCCTGATCATCAACTTGTCACACAAGGCCCGATCCATAGGTCCCAGGATGATCTTCATCCCGCATCTGCCCCTCCCGCTCTTTGCGGGCATCGCTCTTTTCGAAATCCCGCCCCGCGTGTGAACCTCCGCCAACCGGAGTGTCAGGAACCCAGGCCCGCCATCGTCGTTGACGATGACTGCTACCCGGACTGTCGATTGGTCAGCTCCCCCTGAGGATGCGATCTTACCGAACCTGCGGGCCGAAACCTTTGGCACAACACCAACCGGATCCGGTTCGGCCTAACACCCTGCTAAAACTAAAAAAATAACAGGATCTTTCAGATGCCACGTACCCACGTTCTCTGTCAGCAGCTGTTCACCGGGCTGGAGGATAACGTCCGCCGCGACCAGACCCTGGTGATCGAAGACGGCGTGCTCAGCTATACAGGACCTGCCGCCGAGGCGCCCGCGCAGGCACCCGGCGATGAAGTGATCGACGCAGGCCAGCATTTCGTGATGCCGGGACTGATTGATGTGCACACTCACCTGGTCTTCGGCAACGCCAAAAGCGAAGAAGATATCGATCTGCACGTATCACCCGAATTTCGTGCACTACGCGGACTCTTCTTTACCCAGCATGTGCTCGCCGCCGGTTACACCTCGGTGGTGGTTCCGGGCGATGCCGGTCAGTGCAGTATCTCAGTACGCAACGCCATCGATGCCGGCATGTTCACCGGCCCTCACATCGCCGCCAGCAGCAATGTCATCGCCAACCGGCAAAGCCTCAACGACTGGTTCCCAAGCTGGGTTGGCACCCCGGAATACTTTACCGGCCGCCTCTGCGCCACCAGGGAGGCTCAGATCGCCGAAATCCGACGTCAGGCGAAGGACGGCGTCGATGTCATAAAAATCGCCATGGATGGCACTCATCGACGCGACAACGGCGAGCATATCGCCGCTTTCACCGAGGACGAAACCCGCGCCATGGTCGACGAGGTTCACCGCCTGGGGAAAAAGGTGGCGGTTCACGCCTACGGCCGCGAAGCGGTGCTCTACGCCGCCCGCGCCGGCGTCGATGTCATTTTCCATGCTTTCTTTCTGGATGAGGCCTGTATCGAGGCGATCCTGGAGTCGGGCAGTCACCTCGCACCGACCTTCACCATGCTGGCCAATAATGTCGAGTTTGCCGAAGACTACGAGGCATCGACCCGGTCGGGCTACGCCGAGATGCAGCGTCGGGTCATCGACATCGGCTGTCGCAATCTCAGGCGTGCGCACGAGGCCGGTGTCCCCTTCATGACCGGCAGTGACTCGGGGTTTGCCATCACGCCCTACGGCGAATGGCACGCAAGGGAGATCGAAATCCTGGTCGACTGGCTCGGTTTTACGCCAGCAGAGGCACTGCGCGCCGCCACTTCGGTATCAGCGAAAATGCTGCCGGCAAGCAGGAGGGTTGGCGCGCTGGAAGTCGGACGGCAGGCAGACTTCATCCTGGTGGAGGGCTCGCCGCTCGACGATGTGAGGATTCTGCAGGAGCGCGACCGTATCAGGGGCGTTTTCCTCGGCGGCCGACGCGTCGAGTCCAGGGTGCCGGGATACGATCCAAACCGGGTCAGCGATTTCAACACCGTCAAGTGGTCCGAACTTCACACCCGGGCACGTGCTATGTCACTTGGCAAACGCTCCGCTACAGGCAACCCGCTGCAAGATATGTAAGGAGATCGATGATGAACAGACTGACACTGGAAATGGCCTCCGCGCTGGTAGACGCAGCGCTCGCAGAAGCGCGCCGGCTTGAACTGGCGCCGATCTGTGTCGCCGTACTGGACGCTGGCGGACACCTGCTGACACTTAAAAGAGACGAGCGCGCCAGCCTGCTGCGTCCGCAGATCGCCATGGGCAAGGCCTCGAGCGTACTGGGCATGGGGTTTGGCGGGCGGGAACTTGCGCGCCGTGCGGAGAAAATGCCGGCGTTCTTTAACGCGCTGAGTGACCTCTCCGGCGGAAATATGGTTCCGGTCGCGGGCGGCCTGCTGTTACGAAACGCCCAGGGCGAGGTTCTCGGCGCCATTGGCATCAGCGGCGATACCTCGGACAACGACGAGCGCTGCGCGATTGCGGCTGTCTCATCCGTGTCAGGGCTGGAGGGCGATACCGGCGACAGCGCCTGAATGTCGGCGCAGGCCGGAAGCGGACCGGGATCGGTTCCCCCGGCCTGCCCTGCAGCGGGATTCAGATCGGTTGCGCGGTTAGCTGCTGCATCTGCGCGGTGAGCGCCGCGCGATCAAAGCTTCGGTCACCGGCCATTTCCCGCTCGCCGGCATAGATGGATTTCTGGCTGATAAATCGGCAACGGTCGAAACGGCGCGCCATAAATCGTTCCAGCCGGGTGACGAGGCTGCCACCGCCGGCGAATTCTTCACTCAGCACTATGGCATCCTCGATCGCCATACCCGCACCCTGCCCCAGGTGAGGCGTGGTGGCATGGGCGGCATCGCCGATCAGCACCACCCGTCCCCGGTACCAGTTTTCATCGACAAACACCGTTTCCAGCGGGCGGCAGACCACCTCGGAATCCCGGACGATCTGGCCGGCGAGCTCAGCGACGATACCGCCAAATCCCTCAAGATGCGCCTTCATACGACTTGCCAACCCAGTTTCACCGATACACGGCTTGTCACCTTCGTACGAGGTAAGAAACAAGTACATCAACTCGTCGGAAACCGGTACCAGCCCGGCGTTACCGTTAGCACCCGAAAAAACCGCCAGATGGTCGATTTCCGGCCGGCGCGCAAAGTTGTGGCGCCACACCGCCTGCCCGGTAAATCCCGGCTGGTAACGATCCCCGAAGAGCAGCTGACGAATCTTCGAGTAGATACCATCGGCGCCGACAACCAGCGCGTAGCGTCCCTGACCGCCATCGGTAAAACGTGCCACCACTGCATCCGCAGTTTCGTGGCAGTCGGCAACCGTCACGCCCATCCGAATGCGTGCACCGAGGCCGGTGGCGGTTGCATACAGCACGCGATGCAGCGCAAGGCGAGAAATACCCACATTCGCCGGATATTCGGGGCCCGCGAGCCGCCGGCCGGGGAGACGTGCGGTCTGCACGCCCTTAGCGTCATAAAGAGCAACATCGTCGAAGGCAAAACCGGCGCCGAGATAAGCATCAAGCACACCGAGACGCGCCATCTCGCGCACCACATTGTTTTGCTGGATGATACCCACACCAGGGACCTTCCACTGCGAACGGATCTCCACCAGCTCGACCTCAAGCCCTTGCCGGCGTAGCGCTATCGCGGCGCAAAGGCCGGCAATACCCCCTCCCACGATCAGGACAGGTTTCTCGTCATGCATGTTATTTACCGTTTTTTATTAACAAGGCGAGTATCAGGCTAAAGTGCGCGCAAGGATTTGACTAATTGCCAGTTCGGATACCTAGTATCGCGGAACGCAGGTTCCATACAGCATCCCGGCTCATGAACGCCGCGCCATTCTCATCGCCTGTTCGAGGCAGCCGGCTGCGCCGGGTAGACGAACCCAGGAATCACTACCAAAGTGCAGCCTGTTCACACCCAGAGTGGCATTTTCGCATCCAGACGGACTCGCTAGGCTGAGCGCAAAGCGTTGTACCGGAACTGCCATGAAAACCGCTCTAACCCCGTTAAAACTGGCGACTCTGCTGGCGGGTCTGCTGATCAGTACGCTGAGCCAGGCCCACGGCGTCGATGAAGCGTCAAAAACATTTCTCAGTTCCCAGAGCGGGCAGGCGATCCTGCCGTTTATCTATATCGGCGCCAAACATATGGTCACCGGCTACGACCATCTGCTTTTTTTGACCGGGGTAATCTTTTTTCTTTACCGGCGTCGCGAGATTCTGCTCTATGTGAGCCTGTTTACGCTGGGGCACAGCCTCACCCTGCTGTACGGCACCCTGAACGAGATACGGATCAACCCCTGGCTGATTGACGCCATCATCGGTCTTTCGGTGGTCTACAAGGGGTTCGATAACCTCGGTGGTTTCAAACGCATTTTCGGTTACCAGCCCGATACCCGGATCGCGGTGCTGATATTCGGTCTCTTCCACGGCTTTGGCCTGGCCACCAAACTGCAGCAACTGATCAATGACGGCGACGGAATGATCGCCAACCTGCTGGCGTTCAATGTCGGCGTTGAGCTCGGACAACTGGCCGCACTGCTGCTAATCCTGATGCTGATCAGCCAGTGGCGCCGGCTGCCCGGCTTTTCTCGCTTTGCGTTTACGACCAACACCGCCCTGATCAGCCTTGGCCTGATGCTCACCGGCTATCAGCTCACCGGCTACTATCTCTCCTGAGGACCCATCATGTCGGATCCAGCAACCTCCCCTGTCTCTCATCCCTCCCAGGAAACACTGACAACAGCCTGGTGCCTGGCCAGCGGTGCCGCCGCCCTGGTTCTGGCCACGGTTATCCTGCCGGCGGAGTTCGGCATCGATCCCACCGGCTTCGGTGAACTCACCGGGCTGACCGCACTGGCGCAGACGCCCCCGCAAGCTACCGAAAAGGTTAGCCCCGCGGGCCGCTATGCACAGCACCAGGTCACACTGGAGCTGCCAGCCGGCGAAGAGATGGAGTACAAGCTGCAGATCGCCAAAGGCGATAAGCTGGCATACCAGTGGCAGACCACCGGACAGCCAATTCACGTCGATTTTCATGGCGAGCCTGCAGGTGATACCTCCGGCTACTTTGAAAGCTATGCCCTCGGTGATCTGTCCGCTCTGGAAGGCACCCTGACCGCGCCGTTCGACGGCAGCCATGGCTGGTACTGGCGCAATGACAGCGGCGAAAACGTCCAGATCGATCTTCAGCTGCAGGGCCGCTTCGAGGTGCTGGGCATCCGCTAGCCTTTTTCGACAGACCGCCTGCCGACCTCTACCCTTGGATTATGGGAGAACCGCAAAGCCCGGCTTTCCGGGGGGAGGTGCGCTATGAACCATAATCAGTTCTTCCAACACCTGTGGCGCGATTACGTACAGATCGCGCCACAGGCAGACGCGATACAGCAGTTGTTTATCGAGCGTGGCGAAACCATCGTCAACGACCATGTGGCGTTTCGGACCTTCGCCCGCAGCCCGGTGTCACTGGATCGTCTGCAGCCCAGGCTCGAGCAGCTCGGCTACCGGGCCGCTGCCCAGTACCGCTTCGAGAGCAAAAAGCTGCGCGCGCGGGCCTACCAGCACCAGACAGATGCGCAGGCACCAAAGATCTTTCTCAGCGAGCTGGAGTTCGAGCAGCTGTCCGAACGGGACCAGGCGATTATCCACACCCTGATCGCGCAGATTCCCGAGGATTCCGCCGAGGACCCGGAGATATTCTGGCGCGGGCGACTCTGGGCCATGCCCAGCTACGACGCTTACAAGGCGCTGAGGGAAGAAAGCGAATACGCCGCCTGGCTGTCGGTACTGGGGCTGCGCGCCAACCACTTCACGGTGAGTGTGAATCACCTGGAAACCCTGCACACCCTGGAATCAGTCAACCACCTGCTGAAAAGCAACGGCTATGCCCTGAATGCTGTGGGTGGCGAGATAAAGGGCTCTGCAGCGGTACTGCTTGAACAGTCATCAACGCTGGCCGACCGTATCGCGGTGACCTTCCCCGACGGGGAGACCCATCGGGTGCCGAGCTGTTTCTACGAGTTTGCCCGGCGCTACGAAGAGTCGCCGGGACAGCTGTTTCAGGGCTTTATCGAGGGTAATGCGGACAAGATTTTCGAGTCCACGCACGCCTGACAGGACGTTGAAAAACTTTCTGCGTTGCCGAATACCGCGTTAAAAACAGGCTCACAGGCTTTGTCTGAACGCACTTTAGTGCGGCCCCGTAGGGGCGAGCGGAGCGAGTAATATGCTCATTTAGTTTACTAAACTCCGCTTTTTCGCCTGTTTTGGCCCGGGCGGCGAACCGCTTGCCTCGGCTGCCTCGAAAACGATTTTCAACGCCCTGCTAATCGCTGGTATCGAGCAGCTCGATCCAGTGCTGCACCGGCACCGGCGCCTTGGTTTCCAGATGCAGCTGGCAGCCGATATTGGCGGTGACGATCTTTGCCGGGCCATCGCCGGTCAGCGCCTTGATCTTGTTTTTTAACAGGCGCTGGCTCATGGCCGGCTGCAGCACCGAATAGGTGCCGGCAGAGCCGCAACAGAGGTGTTTGTCCTCGGTTTCGGCCAGCTCAAATCCCGCCGCCTTAAGCACCCTGTCGACGCTGCCGCCCTGCTTCATGGCATGCTGCAGGGTGCAGGGGCAGTGCACGGCGATCTTACCTGCACCGCGATCCACCTTCAGGCTGCTCAAGTCCTCACCCAGCAGCACCTCGGAAAGATCTTTGGTCAGCTCGCTGACCCTCTTGGCCTTCTCCGCATAATCGGGATCCTTACGTAGCAGGTGACCGTACTCCTGTACCATGGCGCCGCAGCCGGAGGCGGTCATGACGATCGCTTCGCAGCCCGCCTCGATGGCGGGCCACCAGGCGTCGATATTACGCCGCATAAAGTCGAGCCCTTCGTCATGCGCCGACAGGTGATAGCTCACCGCGCCGCAACAACCGGCCTTTACCTTAGAGGTTTGAGCCGCCTCCGCCAGCGTTATTCCCAGCCGGTCCAGCACCCGTGCTGCCGCCGCGTTGGTATTGGGTGCCGCTGATGACTGGGCACAGCCCGCCAGCGCCAGCATCACCCGCGGATGACGGTGCGACGGCCAGGGCGAGGCCTCCCGCCTGGGTGGTACCTTGGCCTTGAGCGGGTCCGGCAGCAGCGGGCGGAACAGCTGCCCCATTTTCATCAGCGGACCGAACCGACCCGGATAGGGCAACACCTTGCGCAGCCCCCAGCGCATCAGCTTCTCTTTGGTCGGACGCTCCAGCTTTTCCTCCACCAGGCCACGGCCGATATCCACCAGGCGGCCATACTGCACACCAGACGGACAGGTGGTCTCGCAGCTGCGGCAGGTCAGGCAGCGGTCCAGGTGGGTACGGGTCTTTTCCGTAACCTCGCCGGTTTCCAGCAGCTGCTTGATCAGATAGATCCGGCCACGGGGACCATCGCGCTCGTCGTTCAGCTCCTGATAGGTAGGACAGGTGGCGGTGCAGAAGCCGCAGTGCACACAGGTACGCAGAATCTCTTCCGCCTCCTGGCCTTCGGGTCTCGCCTGATAGATTTGCAGAATCTCGGTTTTCATATCGACCTACATCCAGCTATAGAGCCGGCCCGGATTAAACAATCCGTCCGGATCAAATGCCTGTTTCAACCGCTGTTGCAGCGCCTGTTCTGCCGGCGACGGCCTGTGCATAACTTCTCCGGTGCGATCGCCGCCCCGGTACAGGCTGACCTGCCCACCGGCGTCTTTGGCGATGCTCTCCATATCACCAAACGTCGCCTCGCCCCGATACCAGCGCTGAGCACCGCCCCAGTCCACCAGCCACTGACCGGAAAGCGCCGGCATACGTGCGCTGGGGTTGACAGAAAAACGCCACAGCGGCTGATCGGAGCAGAAGAACTCCAGCTGCTGATCACGCAGCTGCTGCCAGAAGCGGTCCGCCCCATCCAGCTCGTCACCGCCCCACTGGGCCGCTGTGGCATCAACCGCTGAATGGGCGCCGGAGAGGCGCAGATAGAGTTTGTTATCGAGCCAGCAGGCCGCCGTCAGCGGCTTCGGCTCGCCGGCCCTGCGGTTCATGATCGACACCGCCTCGTCCAGCTCGCAGTCACTGACCAGGGTGCGGCTGGAAGCCGGTTTGGGCAGCACCTTGAGACTGATCTCGGTGATCACGCCCAGGGTCCCCAGGGCGCCGGCCTGCAGCCGGGACAGGTCGTAACCGGCCACGTTTTTCATCACCTGGCCGCCAAAGCGCAGGTGTTCGCCGTAGCCGTTGATCAGCCGGATGCCGAGCACATGATCACGCACCGAGCCGGACCAGGGCCGGCCCGGACCGGACAGGTGGCAGGCCAGGGTGCCGCCCAGGGTTGAGCCCTCTCCCTCGCCACCCGAAAAACGCGGCGGTTCGAAGGCAAGCATCTGGTTGTTCTCGGCCAGGGCGGCTTCCAGTTCTGTCAGCGGCGTTCCGGCGCGGGCGGTCAGTACCAGCTCTACCGGGTGATAGCTGACAATGCCGCTATGCTCTCTCAGACTCAGTTCGGGAATTGAGTTATCAACCGCCCGGCCCATAAAGGCTTTGCTGCCACCGCCCAGGATCCGCAGCGACTGTTTCTGACTGCCGGCGTTCAACACCTGCTCGACCAACTGGCTTGTGATATCAGCCATGGTGATGCCCTCCCGACTGGTGATCATGCGCATGAAGCTGGTTCGCAGCTCCAGCATTGGGCTCTATATCTTTATCCAGCGAGCGGTACTCCTGGCATTGACGCAGGGTGGGAATCCCCTTGCCGGGGTTCAGCGTTCCCTGTGGGTCGAAGGCCGCCTTGATACGGTGAAACTGCTCCAGTTCACGGTCGTTAAACTGTGCCGGCATCTGGCGGATCTTCTCCACGCCAACACCGTGCTCACCGGTGATACAGCCGCCCACCTCGACACAGAGCTCAAGAATCCAGGCACCGAAGGCTTCGGTTTTTTCCAGCTCGCCCGGCACGTTGGCATCAAACAGAATCAGCGGGTGCAGGTTGCCATCCCCGGCATGAAAGACGTTGGCGACCCTGAGGCCCACCTGTTCCGATTTGCGGTCCATCTCGGTGAGCACATGGGCCAGCTGGCCGCGGGGAATGGTACCGTCCATGCAGTAGTAATCGGGTGAGATACGCCCCACCGCCGGGAACGCCGACTTGCGCCCCTGCCACAGTCGTGCGCGCTCCTCCTCGTTGTAGGAGGTTCGTACCGAGGTGGCGCCAAGCCGCTTGAACAGGCTCTCTACCGCATCGATATGCTCGTGAACCTCCTCTGCAGTACCGTCCACCTCGCACAGCAGCAGAGCCTGGGCTTCGGTGGGATAACCGGCCTTGGCAAAGGCTTCGGCGGCGACGATGGCATGGCTGTCCATCATCTCCAGCCCGCCGGGGATAATGCCCTCGGCGATAATCGCACCCACCGCATCACCGGCGGTCTGTACCGAGTCGAAACCGGCCATCACCACCTGCGCCACCTCCGGCTTGGGCAGCAGTTTGACGCGCACCTCGGTCACGATACCGAGCAGTCCCTCGGAGCCGGTCATCAGCGCCATCAGGTCCATGCCGCAGTTGTCGAGCCCTTCGCTTCCCAGCGTCAGGCGTTCACCCTCCACGGTCAGCAGATCGACGCTGAGCAGGTTATGCACCGTCAGGCCGTATTTCAGGCAGTGCACGCCCCCGGAGTTCTCCGCCACGTTGCCACCGATGGTGCAGGCGATCTGGGACGAGGGATCGGGTCCGTAGTAGAGGCCGTGCTTGCCCGCCGCCTCGCTGATCGCCAGGTTGCGCACGCCGGGCTGCACCCTGGCGGCCCTGGCCAGGGTATCGATCTCCAGTATGCGGTTGAACTTGGCCATCGACAGCACCACCCCCTCGGGGTGTGGCATGGCACCGGCACAGAGGCCGGTACCGGCGCCACGGGCCACAACCGGTACACCCTGCTGGTGACAGATACGCAGCACCTGCTGCGCCTGCTCCACCGTTTCCGGCAGCACCACCAGCATCGGCTTTTCGCAGTAAACGGACAGGCCGTCACACTCGTAGGGCTTGAGTGTCTCGTCGTCGCTGATCACATAGTCGGGATCGATAAACTGGCGGAACTGCTGCGCCAGCGCCTCGCGATCGATCCGTTGTCCGGCATCATTCATTGTTGTTCCCCCAGAGTCTTCAGACGCCGGCTTTCACCCGCAGAAAGTGGTCGATTCCGGCCTGGGCACACTCCATATCCTGCTGTGGCGTACCGGAACTCAGGCCAATACCGCCGACCACCTGGCCATCCACCTCTACAGGCAGACCACCGCCGACGACGCAGAGACGCCCACCCATGGAGGTGTGGATACCGAACACCAGACTGCCCGGCACACACTTTTCGTTGTATTCGTGGGTGGCTTTTTTCGCCGCCGCGGCGGTGTATGCCTTGTCCTGGGCGATGGTGACACTGGTGATCTTGCCACCGTTCATGCGCTCAAAGCTCACCAGATTGCCGGACTCGTCGGCCACGGCGATACACATCGGTACGCCGATCTCCCGCGCCTTGGCGCAGGCGCCCTCCATCAGCAGCCGCGCATCCTGCAGGTCCAGTCTTTTTATCGTTAGCATGTTGATACCTGTATCGCGAAAGTTAGTGTTTGGCTTTCTGCGCCCGTCGATGTGCGTGCAGCAGCGGCTCGGTGTAACCGTTGGGCTGGTCACAGCCCTTGAAGATCAGATCGCAGGCGGCCTGGAACGGGATGCTGCTATCCAGATCCGGCGCCATCGGCTCATAGGCGGGATCACCGGCGTTCTGCTTATCCACAACTTTGGCCATCCGCTTCAGCGTGTCGCCGACCTGATCGTCGGTGCAGATGCCGTGCTGCAGCCAGTTGGCCAGGTGCTGGCTGGAGATACGCAGGGTGGCGCGATCCTCCATCAGACCCACGTTGTGGATATCCGGCACCTTGGAGCAGCCGATGCCCTGGCCGACCCAGCGCACCACGTAGCCAAGAATCCCCTGCACGTTGTTATCAAGTTCGTTCTGGATCTGCTCCGGCGTCAGCTGGGTATCACCCAGCAGCGGCGGTGTCAGCAGCTGCTCGATGGGCGCTTCGGCACGGCCGGCCAGCTCATGCTGACGCTGGTGCACATCCACCTGGTGATAGTGAGTGGCGTGTAGCGTGGCCGCGGTGGGCGACGGCACCCAGGCGCAGTTGGCGCCGGCCTGGGGATGCGCCAGCTTGGCGCCCATCATCCGCGCCATCTCGTCCGGCATCGCCCACATCCCCTTGCCTATCTGGGCCACGCCTTCGAGCCCGCAGGCGAGGCCGGCATCGACGTTGCGATCCTCGTAGGCGAGGATCCAGGGCTCCGCCTTGATCGCATCCTTGGGCAGCACCGGGCCGCCCTCCATGCAGGTGTGGATCTCATCGCCTGTGCGGTCAAGGAAGCCGGTGTTGATGAAGAAGAGGCGCTCGCTGACGGCGCGCATGGTCTCTTTCAGGTTGGCGGAGGTGCGGCGCTCCTCATCCATCACGCCCACTTTCAGCGTATTGGCGGGCAGCGACAGCGCCTGCTCGACACGACCGAACAGCTCGTTGGTCAATGCAGCCTCTTCCGGGCCATGCATCTTCGGTTTGACGATATAGATGCTGCCCCGGCGAGTGTTGCGATAGCGGCCCTGCCCCTTCAGATCGTGGATGGCGCAGAGGGTAGTTACCATGGCATCGAGGAAGCCTTCCGGCACTTCGTTGCCCTCGCCATCGAGCACCGCATCGGTGGTCATCAGATGACCCACGTTGCGCACCAGCAGCAGGCTGCGGCCATGCAGTGTCAGGGCACCGCCATCCGGCGCAGAATAGGTGCGGTCAGCGTGCAGCCGGCGTGTCATCTGACGGCCGCCCTTATTGAAGGTATCCTCCAGCGTGCCCATCATCAGGCCGAGCCAGTTGCGGTAGACCGCGACCTTGTCCTCGGCATCCACCGCCGCCACCGAATCCTCGCAGTCGATGATGGTGCTCATGGCGGATTCCATCAGGATATCCTTCACCGAGGCCGGTGAAAGCTGCCCCACCGGATGGCCCGGGTCGATCTGCAGCTCCACGTGGAGGCCGTTATTGCGCAGCAACACGCCGAACGACGCGCCCTCCTCGTGATAGCCGGCAAAGCAGGTCGGATCGGACAGCCCGGTCACCTCACCGTTATCGAGCACCATCGACAGCACCATGCGGCCCTTTTCGGTATGCAGGCGGTATTCGGCAACACGGGTGTGTGAGCCCTCGTTCAGCGGCGCAACGCTATCAAGGAAGCGTGCTGCCCACTCGATCACCTTCTTGCCCCGCTCGGGATTGAACTTGGCGGTTTTCTCGCAGCCATTGCTCTCGTCGATCACATCGGTGCCGTACAGCGCATCGTAGAGGCTGCCCCAGCGTGCATTGGCGGCGTTCAGCGCGAAGCGGGCGTTACTGCAGGGCACCACCAGCTGCGGCCCGGCCACCTGGGCGATCTCCACATCCACTCCCTGGGTGCTGACCGTAAACGGCGCACCCTCCGGCAGCAGGTAACCGATCTGGCGCAGAAACGCCATGTAGTTATCCACATTGAACGGCTCCGCCTTGTGCTCGCGGTGCCAGTCATCGATCTGTGCCTGCAGATCATCACGTTTCTTCAGCAGGTCACGGTTTTTCGGTCCCAAATCCTTGAGGATCGCTTCAAAAGCGTGCCAGAACGTTTGTGGATCCACGCCCGTACCCGGCGCGATTTCATCTTCAATCAGCTGATAAAGGGCGGCATCAACCTGCAGGCTACCCGCCTGAATTCGATTACTCATGATCATGATCTCGCTTTAACGATGACTAGATGCGGATATTGGGCGGGGCCAGTCTCTACTTAGCTACTTATGTACTTAGCTAATTGGGCCCCGCCTGTCAGCGGCTTAGCGTCAGCCGTATACCAGGCTGGGCAGCCAGGTGATCAGCGCCGGGAACAGGATACAGAGGATCAACCCTGTGGCCTGCAATGCCAGGAACACCAGCGATGAACGGAAGATCGTCGCCATGGAAATTTCCGGCGGGCAGACACCGCGGATATAGAACAGGGCGTATCCGAACGGCGGGCTGAGGAAGGACATCTGCATGTTGACCAGGTAGAGCACGCCGAACCAGAGCACCACATCCTCACCCGGCACCGCCGGCAGGCCGAACAGACCATCGAACTCCAGCGCCTGCACGATCGGGATGAAGATCGGCACCGCCAGCAGCAGGATACCCACCCAGTCCAGGAACATGCCGAGGATCACCAGCAGCACCATCAGCAGGAACAGGATGCCGTAGGCGGAAAGGCCGGTTCCGAGAATGGTTTCGGTGATAAACGCCTGGCCACCCTGGAGGATGTAGAAGCCGACGAACACCGAGGCCCCGAACATGATCCACAGCACCATGGCGGATGCCTTGGCGGTGGTCACCGACGCCTCACGCAGCGCGCGCACCGAGAAGGAGCCGTGTTTCCAGGCCACCAGCACCGCACCGAAGGAGCCGATACCCGCCGCTTCCACCGGCGTTGCAACGCCACCGAACAGCAGACCCAGTACCAGCATCACCAGCACGATCGGCGCAATCAGGTCCTTCAGCAGCATCAGCTTTCCGGTGAAGGAGATACGCTCTTCCATCGGTACCGGCGGCCCCAGTTTCGGATTGAGCATGGTGCGGATCAGCACGTAGGCGATATACATGCCGGAGAGCAGCAGGCCCGGTACCACGGCACCCAGGTAGAGTTCGCCCACCGACTGCTGCGCCACCACCGCATAGAGGATAGCGAGGATCGACGGCGGTATCAGGATACCCAGGGTACCGCCCGCCATGATCGAGCCGAGCGCGATCTGGTGGTCGTAATTACGCTTCAGCATCGCCGGCAGCGCAATGATACCCATGGTCACCACGGCCGCGCCGATAACGCCCACCATGGCCGCCAGGATCGTGGAGGCGATGATCGTTGCCGTGGCCAGGCCACCACTGAGACCGCCCATCCACTTGTAGACCACATTGAACATCTCCTCGATCAGGCCGGCACGCTCAAGCATGGAGGCCATGAAGATGAACAGCGGGATCGCGGCCAGGTCAGAGTTGGTCATCATCGGGAAGATACGGCCCGGGATGATGTTCAACATCATCGCATCGCCCACCAGATAGATGAACATGACGCCCAGACCACCGGTCACGAAGGCCAGTGGCAGCCCCATCATCAAGGCCACCAGCAGGGATCCGAACATCAGGTAGGTCAGCGGGCCTATGTCCACATTGCCGAGGACGCCCGCCAGGCGGAACAGGAAGTACTCATCACCGTAGGGGTCATAGAACAGGATATTGATCATTTCGACCAACATCACAAAGCCCAGACCACAGGTGGCAATAATCATCAACCAGGTGCCCAGCACACCGCTCAGCGGTTTGGGGTGCTGTGCCGGATGATGAGCTTTGGTATCTGCAGTAGTAGCGCTCATTGTGCACCCTCCCGGCCCATACGCACGAACAGTGCAATGTCTTTAATCAGCTTTGATATACCGGCAAGCACGATCAGCACCGAGCCAAGCAGCATCATTCCCTTCACCGGCCAGTACTGGATGCCCCAGGTTTCCACGGTGGTTTCGCCCATACCGAAGGAATCCTTGAAGAAGGTCCAGGAGGTGCCGGCCAGCGCCAGTGTGAAGATGAAAAAGAACATTGAAGTGAAGATATCCATGCCCACCCGGCCACGCTCCGGCAGCAGGTTGTACATGACATCTACCCGCACATGCCCACCTTCCAGCAGGGTGTAGGCACCCGCCAGCAGATACTGCATCCCGAGCAGCAGGAAGCTCGCCTCGTGGACCCAGATGGTCGGCATATTGAAGAAGTAACGCATGATCACTTCGTAGAAATAGAAACAGACGGCATTGATGGTCCAGAACGAGACAAAGACACCCGATTTTTCGCTGGTCCAGTCAATCAGCCGTGTCAGAGCGTTACCCTTGTAATGGGTATGAATGATCGGGTCTTCATCCGCCTGCACTTCGCCCATGATCGGGTGTGACTCGGCCAGATGCCCCTTACGTTTTTCGGCGCGTCTGTTCAGCGCCATCATGATCAGCGGCATTACCGCCAGCCAGCCCCAGTAGAGCCAGTGCGGAAGGACAAAGCCGAAGCCTTCGAGATCGGACATGATCGACTACCTCATAACTACACAGGTAAGAGAGCGGGGGAGACCGGCTCCCCCTTAAGGTTCAAGCCGGGCGGATTACTCCATCCCCTCGATATCCTCCTCGGTGATATAGCCGACGGTATCGTTCATCATGTACTTCAACTGCAGATCGAAGATCTCCCGCGCATCCTCATCCTTGTTGGCCCACTTGTACCAGACCGGAATGGCCGCCTTACGGAACCGCTCCAGATCCTCCTGACTCAGACGGGTGACGGTATCGCCCGCCTCCCTGAACTTATCCATCGCCTCGATATTGCGCTTCTGGATCATCAGGTAGTGGCGCTGGGAGTAGCTGCGTACCTGCTCCTCGACGATCGCCTGGATCTTGGGATCGAGATTGTTCCAGGAACGCAGGTTCACAGTCAGGTCCATCAGATCCACCGGCTGGTAGATCGACATCACCCCTGGCGGGCCAAACAGGATGTAATCGGTGACCTGGGAGAAGCCCAGTTCCCAGTTAACCGCCGGACCTACATAGTCCGCCGCATCGATGGTGCCCTTCTCCAGGGCCGGGAAGATATCCGAACCCGGCAGACTGACGGTGGAGACACCGAACTGCTGGAATACCTCGGCGACCATGCCGCCCGGCAGACGGACCTTCATGCCCTTGAGGTCATCCAGGCTGCTGACCGGTTTTTTGGAGTGGATGATGTTGGCGTCATGCTGGATCGGACCCACGTAGAAAAGACCGAATTTCTTGTAGATCTCGCGGGTTTTTTCCAGCATCCCCAGCGAATAGAACATGGTGTCCCACTGGTGCGGCTGGTCCGGGCCTGCCGGGTAGGATGAGAGGAATACGGAGGCCGGAATCTTGCCCGACCAGTAGAGGGTGAAGGGGTTCATCCCCTGCAGCACCCCGTTACGCACCGCATCAAACAGAGCGTTGTTATCCGCCGCTACCGATTTGGCCGGGAAGGGCTTGAAGATCAACTCACCGTTGGTCTTCTCCTCCATCTCGTTGCACCACTCCTCAAACAGGGTGTAGCCCACGGTACCGGCATCCCAGACAGACTGGATTTTCCAGGTCTGGGCAGCCTGCGCCGGTGTGGCCGCCATCATTGAGGTACCTGCGACAGCCGCGCCGGCTAGCGCGACGGACTTGAGAAACGCACGCCGCGGCCGTTTGCCGGTTTCCGGGCTGCGAAGGTCTTCTTTGTTCATATTCACTCTCCATAATTTTTATTATCTGGAACTGAACTGGAACGCTGGGTGAGACAGACACCCCCGAAACACGCCAACAGACGCGGCTCTCCGGCGGTGTGCGCAGGAAGATTTACCGAGAGTTGCGGCTGCGTCCAGCGAAGGCGCAACTGGTTGGACCAGTTTTTCACGCCCTCCTGTGGACGCTGAGGCAGGAATAGCCGATATTTATTAAGGCGCCGCTAATATGCGACGCTCTTTGACCGACAATAAAAATAACTGGTCCAACCAGTAGGAAGAATGAATAAACCACAGAGCTTATCCACTGCTCAGTCGATCGCGACCCATCTTGAGCAGATGATTCTTGACGGCACCCTCGCCCCTGAAACCAAGATGCCCTCCGAACGTCAGCTCGCCGCCCGGCTCGGTGTCTCCCGGACCATCGTGCGCGAGGCGCTGCACGAGCTGCATGGTCGCGGCATGATTGAAACCCGCCATGGCAAGGGCTCCTTCGTCGCCTGCGCAGTCCCACCCATCGAAGAGACCAGCCCCCTGATGCTGGCGTTTTCCGATAACGCCCGTACCCTGTACGACCTGTTTGAAGTGCGCGAGCAACTGGAGGGCCAGGCCGCTGAACTGGCAGCAGAACGGGCCACAGAGCAGGATCAGTACAAGATCCGCAAAGCGTTCGACGCGATGGAGGCGGCCGATCCGCTCACCAACGCCGAACTCGACCATGCGTTTCACCGCGCCATCGTCGAGGCCTCCCACAACCCGGTACTGGTGCATGTGCTGAACAGCCTGAAAGGATTGATGCTGAACTCGGTGCAGGCCTCGGTGGCCAACCTGAACCACCGCCGCGCTTTCAAACAGCAGATCGACAAGCACCACCGCCAGATCTATCACGCGGTGATCAGCCGCCAGGCCCGCTGGGCCCGCAAGGCCGCCATGGCCCATGTGCGCCATGTCAGCGATTCACTGCGGCAGATCGAAGAGCAGGAGAAACACCTGATCCGTACTGCGCTGGATGATGCACTCTACTGTTCAAGCGAGGCACACACCCAGGCGTCTGAAGCCCTGTCCCAGTGACCGGAGGCGGGCTCGGGCCAAGCGTTCAGACCAATAACTCAGGCCAATAAAACGCGATCGACAAATGCCGTCATCAGCGCGTTGGACTCGGGGGTTTCCTGCGCACAGGCCAGCACCTGGTCGAGATGGTCGTCGCCGTCGGTGTAGTGAGCTTTGTAGTAGGTCAGCCGCTCAACCAGGATCTTTTTATCCACCTCCGGATGAAACTGGAATGCCCAGAAGCGGCGGTCTTTCACTTTGAAGGCATGGATGCACGCATCGGTCAGCGCCAGCACCTGACAGCGCTTCGGCAGTTCGGTGGCATACTGGCGATGTACCGACACTGCCATGAAGGGGTCGGGCATATCCCAGAACAGCGGGTCCTTGCCGGCGGCAAGGGTCAGGGAGATCGGCAGAGTGCCCATCTCGAAGCCCTGGTCTTTGTGTCTGATCCTGCCGCCCAGCGCCAGCACCGCAAGCTGGAAGCCAAAGCAGGAGGCAAACACCGGCTGGTCCCTCTCCAGGCTGCTGAGCAACAGCGCCTTGGCATTCTCGACGAAGGGGTATTTCTCCGGCTCCAGCACGTTGGCTTCACTGGCGCCGCCCACGAGCAGTGCATCATACCCCTCGGCCGCATCGGGGCGCACAGCCGGCGTGTCGAACAGGTTCAACACCTCGATCTGCTCCGGCTTTACGCGACAGTAGTTGGCAAAGCTCTGGTGCTCCTCCCGCCGTACCTGAGCACCGTCCCGAATCTGCAGCAGCAGTAATCTGAGGCTGGATCTGTCCCTGGGCATCTTTATCCCTCTATGGTCCGAAAACACTGCGCACAGCAGCGAAGCAAGTAACACTCTAACCCGAAAAGCCCTCTGCTTCTGTAATGATGTTAGCCTAAGCTTTGAGCGATAGCGTTAAACAGGGAGAGAGATGTCAAACGATGAACACCGTTGTATGCATTGAAGCGAACACACGGGGCCGGGACTTTGTGGTCGGTGATATTCATGGCTGGCTGGAGCCGCTCAATGCGGAGCTGGAGGCGGTCTGTTTCAACCGGGACGTGGATCGGCTGTTTTCTGTCGGTGATCTTATTGACCGCGGCCCGCACTCTCGGGAATGCTTTGAGCTGATCAACGAACCCTGGTTTTTTGCCGTGCGCGGCAACCATGAGCAGATCATGTTCGACTGGCTGGAAGATCCGACCAGCATCGAAACCTCCGACTGGATGCGTTTTGGCGGTAAAAGCTGGATGGGTCCAGGACCCGAGCACTTTTTCCTGCGTAACCCCGGTTTCAAACGCTTTGCCGAGCAGCAGGCCGAACAGATGCCCTGGGCCATAGAACTGGATCTCGCGGACGGCCGCAAAATCGGCATTACCCACAGCTCGGTACCGGTGGATGACTGGCTGGACCTGAAACTCCGTCTGCCCAGCGAACCGGCCATCAGAAACGCACTGATCTGGGATCGCCCGGTCAAGCACCCCGACTACCGGCATCAGGTCGAGGGTATCGATCTGACGGTCCACGGCCACGTGATTCTGCCGCAGGTTGAGAAACGCGGTAACGGTATCTATATCGACACCGGTGCGGCGCTGTTTGAACAGTCCTCCACCGTTGCCCCCGGCAGCGTCTGCCCTCACCCCCGCATCAGTGCCATCGAGGTCACTGATCTGTTTCATATAACGGATAGTTATCTGACCGCCTGAGCGGTTGGCTAGAGAGACAAAAACGCCCTCTCGATGGAGGGCGTTTTGCTGTCTACGACGAGCCGTCAGTGACCGGTTTTAACCCGGGTCCAGGCACGGTTCATGGTGCGGATCTCCCGCTCCGCCGGGGTTTTAAGCACCACCAGGCTTTCGCGGGTTTCTGCCGGCGGGTAGATACCCGGATCGTTACGGATCTCCGGATCGATCAGATCTTCCGCCGCCTTGTTGGCGTTGGCATAGGCCACATAGTCGGTGACCGGCGCGATCACTTCCGGATCAAGCAGATAGTTGATGAACTTGTGGGCTGCGTCCGGGTTCGGTGCATCCGTGGGTATCACCATCACATCGGTCCAGACCACAGCGCCTTCAGACGGTACCGCGTAGGCCACATTGACGCCGTTATCCGCTTCGGCGGCACGGTCCCGGGCCTGGAGCACATCACCGGAGTAACCGTGGGCAACACAGATATCGCCATTGGCCAGGTCATTAATGTACTGGGAGCTGTGGAAGTAGCGGATATTCGGGCGCACCGCGGCCACCACATCAGCCGCCTCATTGATGGCATCACGGCTGAAATCATCCACCGGCTTGCCAAGATAGGCCCGTGCTGCGGTCAGCACCTCGGTGGCATCGTCCATCAGTGTCACACCACAGGAGGAAAGCTTGGAAACGATCTCCGGATCGAACACCAGGCGCCAGGTATCCAGCGGCATATCATCGCCGAGAATCGCCTTCACCTTGTCGACGTTATAGCCGATGCCGGTGGTGCCCCACATGTAAGGCACCAGGTATTCATTGCCGGGATCGATATCGGTCAGGGATTCCATGATCACCGGATCCAGGTTATCCCAGTTGCTCAGTTCGGACTTGTCCAGTTTCTGATACAGACCCGCCTTCAGATGGCGGTCGGCAAAGGGGCGCGCCGTCGGGAAGACCAGGTCGTAGCCGCTTTTGCCAACCAGCAGCTTGGCTTCGGCAACCTCGTTGGAATCATAGACGTCGTATACCACGTCGATACCGGTCTGTTCCTCAAAATTGGTGACCGTGTCCTCAGCGATGTAATCGGACCAGTTGTAAATGTGCAGCTCTTCGGCCTGTACCGCCATGGCACTCGCCAGTGAAGCGGAAAGTGTCAGCGTAGCAATACGTGAGTAAGCAGGTTTCATCGCATCTGATCTCCAGCGGTGATCTCTGAATGGCTGGACCACAGGCTGTGGTCCCGTCTTCCCGGCAGACGTTTCATCACGCCGTCTGATTAGGTCGAATATGAACAAAAGTTATTGGGAACTAAAGCTTTTTTTAATAGACCAAGTAAAAATAGACCCTTTGGTCAACCCCCGCCAATCCCAACTTTTTCCGGCCAACAAGCCAACTGCAAGCAAAAGGGTGCGGATTGTCACGGGACTCAAAAGATTCTGAAACACTAGTGCAATCAATTGAGGTTTAAATCGTCGCTGAAATAAAAGAGGATAATAATTATGCATAGCGATCATCAGATCACTAACGATCTGCAACAACTCCTGCGTCGCGGCTACTCCGCAGACGACCTGACAAACCAGCTGAGCTTCCCCCGTGAACTGGTCGAGAAAGCACTCACCCAGTACAACGCCGAGATCCGTCAGCGCCAGCACGACCGTGCCCTTCACAGCCAGGCGACCTATGCCATGCGCCTGCAGCGCCGTTAAACGGCGCTGTCCTGCTCCTTCCAAAGACAGATCAATCGATGGCCGTTCAGGCAAGATTAACCACCTAAGCGGTATTTACTAGTTGCAGGGGCACTCCTAAACTTGCCCTGATCTATTTTTAACCGGGCTCGTAAGTCCGATTGATAGCACTGTCAAAGGAAACAACCATGAAAAAAGCGCTTGTACTGGCAGCCGCCGCTGCCCTGCTGTCCCCGGCCGCTGCGATGGCAGAACGTTCCGGTGAAGAGCTTTACAACACCAAGTGTTCCGTTTGTCACGCCTCAGGCGTAGCCGGCGCACCGAAGTTCGGTGATGCCGCAGCCTGGGCTCCGCGCGCCGAGAAAGGGATGGACGCGCTGCTGGCCACTGCTAAATCCGGCCTCAACGCCATGCCCCCGATGGGCACCTGCGTCGACTGCTCTGACGCTGAAATGACTGCTGCCATCCAGTACATGCTGGACGCGGCCAAGTAAGACAGCGCCACACAAAAAAACCGCCCGGGAAGCCGAGGCGGTTTTTTTGTGTCCGGTTGCATCCAGCGGTCAGAATATTTCGCCCGGATCCAGCCGTGAGCCTTCGGTATCGCCATTGGGCCGTGCCTGCAGACGCTCCAGTACTTCCTGGTCGTCGCCTTTCTGAATCACGATTTCGACGCGGCGGTTGCGCGAACGGTTCTCGGGCGAGTTGTTCGGTACCAGCGGTTTGCTGTCGGCATAACCGGATACCTGGAAGCGGGACTCATCGATACGGGGATCGGAGAACAGCTCCTCCGCCACCGCCAGCGCCCTGGCGGCGGACAGGTCCCAGTTGGAGCTGAAACGGCTGCCGGAATAGGGGATGTTATCGGTATGCCCCTCGATCGCCACCCGGCCGGTCACGTCGATCAGCACGTCGCGGATCTTGGCAATCACCGGGATATAGTCGAATTTCAGTTCCGCTGATCCGGAGTCGAACGAGCCCTTCTCCTTGACCCTGATGATCAGTTTGGAGCCGTCGGTTTCCACCTCGACCGCCCCGTCACCGATCTCCTCGGAGAGCACCTGGGCAAACTCGATGGCGTCTTTCTGCGCTTCCTGTTTCTGCTGTTCGATTAACTGCTCCAGGCCGCGCAACTGGTCCAGCACCTCGGATTCGCCCTGCTCCGGGCGCACATCGAGGGTGTTCATATCGTTGTTGATGGTCATCTGCCGGACTTCATTGAGCGGCGTCGGTACCGGCCGGCCAGGGCTGAACTCCTGGGCGATGATCGATGTACCCTTGGGGATATCCTCAACCTTGATCTGCGCCTGGACACCAAACGCCTCGCGCATGGAACCGGCCAGCTGCTTGAACTTGAGCACATCCATTTCCGAGAACGAGAGCAGCAGCACGAAGAAACACATCAGCAGCGACATCAGGTCGGAGAACGTGGCCATCCATGCCGGCGCTCCCGGCGGCGGACATTTACATTTCTTCTGCTCGTCGCTCATCTAGTTCTCTTGAATCCGCTGGCTCGCAAGGTTCAGGCTTCCGCCTGCTGGCGTTTTTTCTCGGGCAGGTAGTTACGCAGCATCTGCTCGATCACACGCGGGTTCTGACCCGCCTGTATCGCCAGCAGACCATCGATGATCAGCGCCTGGTTCAGCGCTTCTTCATCCTTGCGGTTTTCCAGCTTGTCGGCGATCGGCAGTGCCACGATGGTGGCCAGCATTGCGCCATAGAGGGTAGTCAGCAGCGCCACCGCCATAGCCGGACCGATCGACTTGGGGTCGGACATATTGGAGAGCATCTGCACCAGGCCCACCAGCGTACCGATCATCCCCATGGCCGGCCCCACATCGCCGATGGCACGGAAGATTCTGGCACCAAACTCGTGGCGCTCATCGGTCAGGCTGGCCTCCTTGTGCAGCAGGTTTTTGACCACTTCCGGGTCATGACCATCCACCAGCAGCTGAATGCCCCGCTGCATGAACGGGCTGGAGACCTCTTTCTCCTCCAGGGAGAGCAGCCCACCCTTACGTGCGGCATCTGCCAGATCGACGGTCTCGGCGATGATCTCTTCCGGCATCACCGACTTAAACATAAATGCCTTGGCCGCCACCTTGCCCGCCGCCAGAAACTGGCCCAGGGTGAACTTGGTGAGCACCACCAGCAGACTGCCGCCGATAACGATCAGAATAGAGGGGATGTTTACAAAGATACCGACATCACCACCGAGCACCATGGCCGCGATAACAATGCCCAATGCGCCGAGCAATCCTACAAGTGTCGCCAGATCCACTGGTTGAATCTCCTATAGCCTTCCCATAGCCTGACTGATGGCACAGGTTTTAGACGTGTTACGGCGATGATACCAGATTTGCCCGGGTGTTCACGTACTGAACAGGCAGCTTTTTAGGCGCTGGATTGCCGCATCCCGGGAGCGTTGACTGGCCCTTTCGATTGACCCCGTGCGGGCAGTTGGTTAAGTTGACTGCCTTGTTTATCCGACTCTCTATCCGACCTCGATCAGATTATGGCCCGCACCCGCAAAGCACCCGATTTTGAACAATCCCTGACCCAGCTCGAAGCTGTCGTTGAGCGTATGGAGCAGGGTGACCTGCCGATCGAAGAAGCCCTGAAAGCGTTCGAGGAAGGCGTCAAACTGACCCGCGAGTGTCAGGAGATTCTTGAGCAGACCGAACAGAAAGTTCAGGTGCTGGTCGAGCAGCAGGGCGAAATGAAGACCCGACCCTTCCAGGAAGAGCAGGACGACTGAGCGTGGAGCTAAGCGATCAACTGTCCGTCTGGGCCGAACGGGTCGAGACCAACCTCCCCCTGTATCTCGAAAGCTGTTCCGTACTGGAGCCGCGTCTGCTGGAAGCGATGCACTACGCACTGCTGAACGGCGGCAAGCGCATCCGGCCTGCGCTGGTTTATATGAGCTGCAACTTCTGCGGCGGCTCAGCAGAGCTGGCCGATCGCGCCGCAGCCGCCATCGAGGCGATTCACAGCTATTCACTGGTACACGATGACCTGCCGGCCATGGACGATGACGACCTGCGCCGCGGCCGCCCCACCTGCCATATCGCCTTTGACGAGGCCACAGCGATTCTGGCCGGTGATGCCCTGCAGTGCTTCGCCTTTGAGCTGCTGAGTGCCCCGGACGCGGAGCTGCTGCCGGCGCGACAGATGCGGATGCTGAATATTCTGTCCACGGCCAGTGGTGCCAGCGGCATGGTGGCCGGTCAGGCCTACGACCTGGCCCACGTTGGCGACAGCCTGACACTGGAGCAGCTGCAGGCGATGCACGCCTTCAAGACCGGACGGCTGATCACCGCTGCCCTGCAGCTGGGTGCTGCCGCCGCCGGCTGTGAAGATCCCGAGACCCTGGAACGACTGCAGCGCTACGGCGACCTGATCGGCCTGGCATTTCAGGTGAAGGACGATTTGCTCGATATCGAGGGCGATACCGAAACCCTTGGCAAGCCCCAGGGATCGGACCAGGCGCAGAACAAGCCGACCTATCCGGCGCTGCTCGGGCTAAACGGTGCCCGTGCCAAACTGGAACAACTGCACAGCGAGGCACAGGAGAGCCTTTCCCCGTTCGGCAGCAATGCAGGTCCCTTGCTTGCCCTTGCCAACTTTATCGTCACCCGCGATCACTGATGCGTACACAGATACCCACAGAACGTCCGGCTACACCGCTGCTGGACCTGATCGAGTCGCCAGCAGAGCTGTCGCGGCTCGAGCGCGCCCAGCTGCCGCAACTGGCGGCAGAGCTGCGTGACTGGCTGCTTTACAGCGTTGGCCTCACCGGCGGGCACTTTGGCGCAGGCCTCGGCGTGGTGGAACTGACCATCGCCCTGCACTATCTGCTCGATACGCCGGCGGACCACCTGGTCTGGGATGTGGGCCATCAGACCTACCCGCACAAGATTCTGACCGGCCGCCGCGAGCAGATGCTCAGCATGCGCCAGCCCGAGGGCCTCGCCCCCTTCCCGAAACGGGCCGAGAGCACCTATGACAGTTTCGGCACCGGCCACTCCAGCACCTCGATCAGTGCCGCGCTCGGCATGGCGCTGGCCAGCAAGCTCAAGGGCGAGCAACGCAAGACCGTTGCCGTGATCGGTGATGGCGCGATGACCGCCGGTATGGCGTTCGAGGCGCTGAGTCATGCCGCCCACACCCAGGCAGACATGCTGGTCATCCTCAATGACAACAATATGTCGATCTCCCCCAACGAGGGCGGACTGGCTACCTATCTTGAAAAACACCTGCGCGCGGGGCACGGCGCACCGGGGCTCGATGGCAGCACCACCGGCGCGCTGTTCGGGGCGCTGACCTTCGACTACCAGGGACCAGTGGACGGGCATGATTTCGACAAGCTGCTGCCAGCGCTGGAACAGGCCCTCAACAGCCCAGGCCCGCAGTTCCTGCACCTGGTGACCCGCAAGGGCAAGGGGTTCGAGCCGGCCGAATCGGATCCGGTGGGCTACCACGCGATCACCAAGATCGAGCCGCTGGATGCCCCGAAAAAGCCGAAAAAACCGAAATTCTGCAACATCTTCGGTCGCTGGCTCTGCGATACTGCAGCCAAGGATCAGCGTCTGGTCGGTATCACTCCTGCCATGCGTGAAGGCTCCGACCTGATCGCTTTCTCGGAGCAGTACCCCGAGCGCTACTTCGACGTGGCCATCGCCGAACAGCACGCCGCCACCCTGGCCGCCGGCTTTGCCTGCGAGGGGATGAAACCGGTGCTGGCGATCTACTCCACCTTTCTGCAACGCGCCTACGATCAGTTCGTGCACGATATCGCGATCCAGGACCTGGACGTGCTGCTGGCGGTCGACCGTGCGGGCCTGGTCGGCGAGGACGGCGCCACCCATGCCGGCCTTTACGATATCGCCTACCTGCGCTGCCTGCCCGACGTGATGCTGATGACACCCTCGGATGAGCAGGAGCTCTACCAGCTACTGAAGAGCGGCTATGACCACCGGGGACCGGCAGCGGTGCGCTATCCGCGCGGCTCGGGCAGCGCGGCAGAGATCGACACATCCCTGCCCGCTATTGAACCTGGCAAAGCGCGTATGCTCCGTGACGGCAGGCGTGCCGCGATACTGAATTTCGGCCCGCTGCTGCCGCAGGCGCAGCAGGCGGCTGAGCAGCTGGATCTGACTCTGGTGGATATGCGCTTCGTCAAGCCGCTGGATACCGGCGTAATCGACCGGCTCACCGACACCCACGAGCTGATTGTCACGCTGGAGGATCACGCTATTGCAGGTGGTGCCGGTTCGGCGGTGGGTGAATATCTGCAATCCCGGGGCGTACAAACGCTGTTACTGCAGCTGGGTATTCCGGATCGCTGGATCGAGCACGCCTCTCGCGGTGCTCAGCTCGCTGAGTGCGGACTGGATACTGACGGAATCAAAACGGCGATAGAGCAGCGCCTGAACCACTGAGAGGTTCAGGCGGCGGGATTCACTGACGGACGGTGCCCTCAGGAATTTTCTTCTTCAGCCTTCTGGAAATGAACCTCGGTCATCATGTGGCCGAGCTTGCCCATCTTGGTTTCCAGGTAGTGCTCGTTGTGGCTGTTCTTGCCCACCTGAAGCGGTTCACGGTTGGCCACCGACAGACCGTACTGCTCCAGCGCGGCGACCTTGCGCGGATTGTTGGTCATCAGGCGCAGCGAACGAACCCCCAGGTGCTTGAGCATCGGCAGACACATGCTGTAATCGCGCATATCGGCGGCAAAGCCCAGTTTCTCGTTGGCTTCCACCGTATCGGCGCCCTGATCCTGCAGATGGTAGGCGCGGATCTTGTTCAGCAGGCCGATACCCCGGCCTTCCTGGCGCAGATAGAGCAGTACACCACGTCCCTCTTCCGCAATCCGCTTCAGCGCTTCCTGCAGCTGAAAGCCGCAGTCGCAGCGCAGGCTGAACAGCGCATCGCCGGTCAGGCACTCTGAATGGATCCGGCCCAGCACCGGTTCATCGGTATCCACATCGCCGAACACCAGCGCCACATGCTCTTTACCGCTGGTTTTGTCCTCGAAACCCACCATGGTAAACACCCCCCAGGGGGTCGGTAGTTTGGAGTCGGCTACATACTGAACAGTCACGAATTTACACCTCTATATGGGCAACCCCAGGACCTTTAACGAAAGACTTTTGGCTGCCGCCTCGCCCATGGCAGGGCCGACATTATAAAGCATAGCGCCTACCAGCTCGACCAGCTGCTATCACGCCAGAACCCAAATCACCAGTTGCAGTACCACCGCCGCGAATACGCCCGCGATCAGGTCGTCCAGCATGATCCCAAAGCCACCGTGTACGCGCTTATCAGCCCAACGGATTGGCCAGGGCTTGAGAATATCGAACACCCGGAACAGTACAAAGCCCAGCACCGCCCAGAGCGGCGCCACCGGCACCGCGATCATGGTGATCCAGTAGCCGACAAACTCGTCCCAGACGATGCCGCCGTGATCATGCACCCCGAGATCGTCGGAGGTGCGCTGACACAGCCAGCACCCCACTGCGAACGCGGCCAGCACGATCAACAGATAGGTGATCAACGGCAGCTGCGCCAGCAGGTACCAGAGCGGTACCGCAGCCAGGGTACCCACGGTACCGGGCGCCCAGGGGGATGCACCGCTACCCAGGCCAAAGGCCAGAAAATGGATCGGGTTACGCCAGACGGAGGCCGGTGCCCGGTTCATCGTTGCTCTCCATAAAGAACGCCAAAATGATCGTAGCCCTGTGCGCTACTGTTCCACGGCCTGCCATCGAGCGACACACTGACACCGCTGCCGGCTTGCATCTGGCCGACACAGGTCAGCGGCAGATCCAGGGCGGCCGCGATTTCACGACAGGTGTCCAGCCGATCCGGTGCGACGGTCAGGCAGAGTTCAAAGTCTTCGCCACCGCTGAGCGCCCACTGCCGCGCCTTATCAACGCCGGCATAGGCCTGCAGCTCGGCAGACAGCGGTAAACGCTCCAGATCGATCCGGGCCGACAGACCGCTTTGCGCGGCGATATGGCCCAGGTCGGAAACCAAACCGTCCGACAGGTCGATGGCAGCAGAGGCCTCACTGCGCAGGGCTCGCGCCAGCGCAACTCGCGGTTCGGGACGGAAAAAACGCTGCCGCAGATAAGCGGTCTGCGCCGAAAGATCCTTCTCCAGTAGCGCCTGGAGCCCGCCGCGACTGTCGCCGAGCGTGCCGCTGACCAACACCAGATCCCCTGCCCGGGCACCGGACCGTGTCAGCGCCTCACCCGCTTTCACCCAGCCATGCACCTGGGCACTGAGCGCCAGCGGCCCCCGCGTCGTGTCGCCGCCCACCAGAGCGATTTTCAGCTCGGCAGCGCGTTTGGCCAGGGCTAGTGCAAAGGGTTGAAGCCAGCCGCTATCGGCTGCAGGGAGAGTTAGTGCCAGGGTAAACCAGGCAGGTTCGGCCGCCATGGCCGCCAGGTCGCTGACCGCTGCACCGAGCAGGCGCTCGGCGATCAACGCAGGGTCGCTCCCCGGCAGAAAGTGGACCCCTTCCACCAGGGTATCGATCGACACCGCCAACTGGGCGCCCGCAGGGGGAACCAGCAGGGCACAGTCGTCACCTATACCCAGTGCCACATCGTCACGCTTTGCAGCGTGACGGGCAAAATAGGTATGAATCAGCTCAAACTCGCCCACTGCCCTGTCAGACCTTAACGCCGTGCGGCGATCTCCGCCTTGCGTGCTTTCTGCGCCACCTTGTCGAGTACGCCGTTGACGTAACGGTGACTGTCGGTAGCACCAAACACCTTGGCCAGCTCAACGCTTTCGTTGATCGCCACGCGGTAAGGTACCTCCATACGACGCAGCAGCTCGAAGCTGCCGATGCGCAGGACATTGACCTCGACCGGATCCAAGTCGTCGATATTGCGATCAAGGAAAGGCGAGAAGGTCACGTCCAGCTCGGCTTTCTCATTAATCACGCCACGCAGCAACTGACTGAACAGCTGCACGTCAGCCTCGTTCATGTCGTTATTCACGCGGAACTGGGCTTCGATCTCGTTGGCCTGCTGACCGCCCACCTGCCACTGGTACAGGGCCTGGAGTGCGAGCTTGCGAGCGTTGCGGCGCTGCTCGGTCAGGGACGGCTTGCGGTTCTTCTTCGGCGCGCTGCCTTTAGAGCTTCCGCTAGAAGCTCCGTTGGAACCGTTGTTGGAACTGCGGGTGTCGCTCATCTTCTTCAGGCCTCAAGCTGACGCAGCAGGCTAACCATCTCCAGTGCGGAGAGGGCCGCTTCAGCGCCTTTGTTACCAGCCTTGGTGCCAGAACGCTCTATTGCCTGCTCGATGCTGTTGACGGTCAGGATGCCATTCGCGACCGGAACACCGTACTCCAGGGATACCTGGGCGCAGCCCTTGGAGCTTTCGGCGGAAACATATTCAAAGTGCGGAGTACCACCACGGATAACCGCGCCCAGGGCGATGATGGCGTCGTCCTGCTTCTGAGCAGCCACTTTCTGTGCCGCCAGCGGGATCTCGAACGCACCCGGTACACGGATGATACGGATGTTGTCTTCGCTGACGCCGTGACGCTTGAGCGCGTCCAGCGCGCCTTCGAGCAGGCTTTCCACTACGAAGGAGTTGAAGCGACCGACCAGGATCGCGTACTTACCGTCGGCGCTGACAAAGTCGCCTTCAAAAACTTTTACTGACATCGGATCTGTCCTGTAATTACAAAGAAGAGTTACTCTTCGCAAGAGATGTATTCTTCAACTTCGAGATCAAAGCCCGAAATTGCGTTGAACTTCATCGGCGAGCTGAGCAGGCGCATTTTGCCCACGCCCAGTTCACGCAGAATCTGTGAACCCGTACCTACCTGCAGGTAGGCGCCCGATGCACTGACCGTCACCTTGGACTGTTTTCTCGGGTTGTTGGTCAGGCTCTGAAGCGCCTCACCCAGATCGATCCGCTGACCGGAATCGATCAGAATCACCACGCCCTTGCCCTCTTTGGCAACCCGCTCCAGCGCGCGGCGCATGGTCCATTTTTTCTCTTCGCCGGGCAATACACCGACCACGTCACGCAGTACTTCACTGCGAATGTGCACACGCACCAGCGTCGGCTCATCCGGCTTGATATCGCCTTTGTAAAGCGCCAGGTGGCTGCAGTTCTGTATCTCGTCGCGGTAGACCGCGTAGTTGAACTCGCCGTATTCGGTTTCCAGCACACCCTCGTCAGCACGCTCGACGGTATGCTCATTGGTCGCGCGGTAATGGATCAGGTCGGCGATGGTGCCGATCTTCAGACCGTGCTTGGTCGCGAACTTTTCCAGGTCGGGACGGCGCGCCATGCTGCCATCCTCGTTCATCACCTCGACGATCACCGCCGCCGGCGTCAGATTCGCCAGACGCGCCAGGTCACAACCCGCTTCGGTGTGGCCGGCGCGACTGAGAACACCGCCCGGCTGCGCCATCAGCGGGAAGATATGCCCCGGCTGAACTATATCCTCCGGCTTGGCATCGCCACGTACCGCAACCCGTACCGTATGCGCGCGGTCTGCCGCAGAGATACCGGTGGTCACGCCCTTCGCCGCCTCGATGGACAGGGTGAAGTTGGTGGAGAATGCAGCGCCGTTGCTCTGTACCATCAGCGGCAGCTTGAGCTGTTCGCAGCGGTTGCGGGTCAGCGTCAGGCAGATCAGGCCGCGGGCGTGGGTCGCCATGAAGTTGATATCTTCCGGACGAACCATTTCGGCGGCGATGATCAGATCGCCTTCGTTCTCGCGATCCTCGTCATCCATCAGGATAACCATCTTGCCCTGACGGATATCGTCGATAATCTCTTCGGTCGTGTTCAGTTGCATACTTATCTCCAGCGCCCTAGCGACGCATGAATCCGGCCGCGGCCAGCTTGTTCAGTGTCAGCCCATCGCCCGGCTCGGCATCGGCATCAGAAGCGCCCATCAGGCGCTCCAGATAACGCGCGATCTGATCCACTTCCAGATGGACCTGGCGGCCCTGGCGATAGCTATCGATAATGGTTTCCTGCGCCGTATGCGGCACAATGTTCAGGCCGAAATCGGCTCCGTTTACGCTGTTGACGGTCAAACTGACGCCGTCAACGGTGATCGAGCCCTTGGCGGCGATATAACGCTGCAGCGACTTGGGCGCCTGGATCGTCAGACGCACCGAGCGGGCATCGTCGCGACGATCCACGATCTGCCCCAGGCCATCCACATGACCGCTGACGATATGGCCGCCGAAACGGCTCACCGGCATCATCGCTTTCTCCAGGTTGACCTTCTCGCCCACCTGCATCTCGGGAAAACGGCTGTGCGCCAGGGTTTCCCGGGATACATCGGCGACAAAACCATCCCCCGGCAGCTCCACAGCGGTCAGACAGATGCCGTTGGTGGCGATACTGTCGCCGAGCTTCACATCATCCAGGTCCAGCTCGCCGGTACGGATACGCAGGCGCATGTCGCCGTCGACCATGCGGATATCGGCAATCTCGCCAATCGCTTCAATAATGCCGGTAAACATCAGTTCTCAGACTCCTCGCCGGCCAGTTTCCAGTTCAATCGCAGATCCTGTCCGAGATGACGCACCTCGTCCAGTAGCAGCGGAATCTGCTGCTCCATCCGTTCCAGCGGCAGCTGCAGCAACGGTCGTGCACTGCTGCCCAGTAGTTTCGGCGCCATGTAGACCACCAGTTCATTCACCAGGCCCGCCTCGACGAAGGCTCCGGCCAGGGTGGCGCCGCACTCCACGAGCAGCTCATTGCACTGCTCCTCCTGTGTCAGCCATTTCAGGATCGCGGCCAGATCAAGCCGTTCGCCATCTTCGCGCACCTGCACTTCGGCACCCGCCTGTTTCAGGGCGTTGATCCGCGTTTCATCCTGGCACAGCGTCAGGATCAGCGTACGCCCGGGCTGGTGCAGAATCTTAGCTGTCAGCGGCAGACGCAGCTGTGTATCGAGCACGATCCGCAGCGGCTGGCGTTTAACGATATCGGCGGCATTATCCAGGCCCAGCTCGTTTTCCCTCAGTGTCAGCGAGGAATCGTCCAGCAGCACCGAGTCTATGCCGGTGAGGATCGCAGAGCTGCGCGCACGCAGGCGCTGCACATCGGCACGGGCGGCACTGCCGGTGATCCACTGGGACTCGCCGCTGGCCATGGCGGTGCGGCCATCGGCACTCATCGCCAGCTTGGCGCGCACGTAGGGCAGGCCCTTTTCCATACGGCGGATAAAGCCGGGATTGAGTTCCCGGGCTTCGGCTTCCATCAGCCCGCTGGCAGTCTCAATACCGGCCTGGCGCAGACGTTCAAGCCCTCGTCCGGCCACCGCCGGGTTGGGATCGACCATCGCACACACCATGCGCGAGATGCCGGCCTCAACCAGCGCCTCAGCGCAGGGAGGCGTACGGCCGTAATGGCTGCAGGGTTCCAGTGTGACGTAGGCGGTGGCGCCTTTGGCTTTATCACCGGCCTGGCGCAGTGCGTTGACCTCGGCATGCCCTTCGCCGGCACGGACATGGTAGCCCTCACCGACGACTTCGCCCTGCTTGACCAGCACACAGCCGACGCGGGGATTGGGATGAGTCGTATAGAGGCCACGCCGCGCCAGCACGATGGCACGGCCCATAAAATGATGATCGGATGAAGAGAAGCTGCTCATGAGTCCGCCTGGCTGCCGCCGTTCGCTTCCGGGTTGGCGGAAAGACGCTCAATCTCTTCCTTGAACTCGTTGATATCCTGGAAGCTGCGGTAAACGGAGGCGAAGCGCACGTATGCGACCTGGTCGAGCTTACGCAGCTCTTCCATAACCACCTCACCCACTTCACGGGACGGCAGTTCGCGCTCACCGGTGGCACGCAGCTTCAGTTTGATACGGGTAATACAGGCTTCTACCGCCTCGATGCCCACCGGGCGTTTCTCCAGTGCTCGCTGGATACCGCCGCGCAGCTTGGCCTCGTCGAACGGCTGCCGGGTGCCATCACCCTTGATCACGCGAGGCATGACCAGCTCCGCTTCTTCAAAGGTGGTGAAACGTTCGTGGCATTTGACGCACTCACGACGCCTGCGCACCTGCTGCCCCTCGGCCACCAGCCGTGAGTCGACAACCTTGGTATCACTTGCGCCACAGAACGGACAATGCATCCTCAGCCTCGAATAAAGAGCGGCGGTCCTGAGACCGGGAAAAAGAGCGTTTTAAACTGTTTATAGCGTTTTTTACAAAGCGCCAGATAAAACAAACGGGGCGGTTTATCACCGCCCCGGTATTCTAGGGAGGCCGGACTTAACTTTCCAGCCTCCGTTTATAGGGTTTCACCCCCGTGCGTCGTTTATATTCCGATTTACTTGTAAACCGGGAAACGTGCGCAGATATCCACGACCTTGGCCTTGACCGCCTCGATCACGTCCTCGTTGTTGATATCTTCGAGGACGTCGCAGATCCAGCCGGTCAGCTCGGTGACTTCCGCTTCCTTGAAGCCACGACGGGTCACCGCCGGAGTACCGATACGCAGACCGGAGGTCACGAACGGTGAACGCGGGTCGTTCGGTACGGCGTTCTTGTTCACGGTGATGTTGGCGCGGCCCAGAGCGGCATCCGCATCCTTACCGGTGATATCCTTGCTGACCAGGTCAACCAGGAACAGGTGATCTTCGGTGCCGCCGGAAACGATGTCGATTCCGCGCTCCAGGAACACCTTGACCATCGCCTTGGCGTTCTTGACGACCTGCGCCTGATACTCCTTCCACTCCGGCTCCATCGCTTCTTTAAAGCAAACCGCCTTGGCCGCGATGATGTGCATCAGCGGGCCGCCCTGGGATTCAGGGAATACGGCGAAGTTCAGCTTGCGCTGCAGCTCTTCATCGGCGCGGGCAGACAGGATCAGACCACCACGCGGGCCACCCAGGGTCTTGTGGGTAGTGGTGGTAACGACGTCGGCGTACTGCATCGGAGACGGGTACTGACCGGCAGCAACCAGGCCGGCGACGTGGGCCATGTCAACGAACAGGTAAGCACCAACCTTGTCGGCGATTTCACGGAACTTGGCCCAGTCGATGATCATGGAGTAGGCGGAGAAGCCGGCAACGATCATCTTCGGCTTGTGCTCCAGCGCCAGGCGCTCAACTTCGGCGTAATCGATCTCGCCGGTTTCCGGGTTCAGACCGTACTGAACGGCGTTGTAGATACGACCGGAGAAAGACACGGACGCACCGTGAGTCAGGTGACCACCGTGCGCCAGGCTCATGCCGAGAACGGTGTCACCCGGCTTGCAAAGCGCCATGTAAACGGCAGCGTTGGCCTGGGAACCGGAGTGCGGCTGGACGTTGGCGAAGTTGGCGCCGAACAGTTCGCAGGCACGATCGATCGCCAGGTTCTCGACGATATCGACGTACTCGCAACCACCGTAGTAACGTTTGCCCGGATAGCCTTCCGCGTACTTGTTGGTCAACGCGGAACCCTGAGCTTCCATTACACGCGGGCTGGTGTAGTTTTCGGAAGCGATCAGCTCGATGTGCTCCTCCTGGCGGGTCACCTCGGACTGCATTGCGTCCCAGAGATCCTGGTCGAAGCTGGCGATAGACATATCTTTGCTAAACATTACTGTCCCCTGATTGAGCAACGTCTTCGGCAGCGGCCCGTTATTGCCCGGAAACCGGAGCGCACTTAGCCAACTGCCGCGAAAAGGCCAGCATTATAGTCGAAAAAGCATCCGTGGGGCACATGAAATACGATCAGGCGGGATGGAGCGGTTTTCATTCTGTCAGGCTGACAGAACGCCCCGTGCGACGGCCAGAACCGGCCGCCGCATGTTGAGGTGTCATTCGATGGCGATATCAGCCGCTTCTTTCTCTTCCGGCGCTTTCTTCGGCAGTGTCAGCGACAGCACACCATCGTTGAAGCTGGCCTTGACGGCGGCCGGGTCCACATCGGAACCGACGCTGAGCTGACGGATAAACTGGCCCACATGACGCTCCTGGCGGATCAGTTTGCCGTCTTTCTCTTCCTTGTCTTCTTTACGGGTTTCACCGCGCACGGTGAGCACACCGTTCTCAAGCTTGACGCTGATATCCTCTTTCTTAACCCCCGGCAGATCCACGTTGACCGTATAGGCCCCGTCGTTCTCATGAACATCGATCGCCGGCACTTTCTCGCCACCCTCGCGCGCGCTCAGCGGGCGGAAAAAGTCGTTCAGAAAGGTATCGTCGAACAGACTGTTGAACCGGGTCAGATTGCGACTCATAAGATCACCCCCTTTTCATTTTATTCTCAGGTACGGGGCGGCGAATCCGCTTGCCGGATCACCACCGCCGGATCTCCAATCTGAATATAGAAAGTGGAATGAACCGCTTCAAATCGGGATATTGACCGGCAGCAAAAACCGGGTGATTTTGACCTCGACGCCACACGCCCTGTCGGCTATCGGCTTACCCGCTATTGCCGCACACCTCTGTCATCGCCGTGTCGCGCCATTGGTATTACATTCGCCTCAGAGGTAAAATCCCCGCCATCCTTTGTTAACCCTTTTCAAAACCAGAGGTCCTTCTGGATGGCTCAGTACGTTTACACGATGAACCGCGTCGGCAAGGTTGTTCCGCCGAAACGCGAGATTCTCAAAGATATTTCCCTGTCATTCTTCCCGGGCGCCAAGATCGGTGTGCTGGGTCTGAACGGCGCCGGTAAATCCACGCTGCTGCGCATCATGGCTGGCGTCGACAAGGATTACACCGGTGAAGCGCGCCCGATGCCGAACATGAAGGTCGGTTACCTGCCGCAGGAGCCGGAGCTGGATGACAGCAAGACCGTGCGCGAAGTGGTCGAGGAAGCGGTCGCTGACGTCAAGGGCGCCCTGGCCGAGCTGGACCAGGTGTACGCTGCCTACGCCGACCCGGACGCGGATTTCGACGAGCTGGCAAAAAAACAGGGTGAGCTGGAAAACCTGATCACCGCCAAAGACGGTCACAACCTGGATCAGGCCCTGGAGCGCGCTGCCGACGCCATGCGTCTGCCGCCCTGGGATGCCGAGGTGAAAAACCTCTCCGGTGGTGAGCGCCGCCGCGTGGCGCTGTGCCGCCTGCTGCTGGATCACCCGGACATGCTGCTGCTGGACGAGCCCACCAACCACCTGGACGCTGAGTCGATCGCCTGGATCGAGCGCTTCCTGCAGGAATACCCGGGCACAGTGGTAGCGATCACCCACGACCGTTACTTCCTCGACAACGCTGCCGGCTGGATCCTGGAACTGGACCGCGGTCACGGCATCCCCTGGGAAGGCAACTACTCCAGCTGGCTGGAGCAGAAAGAAGCCCGCCTGGAGCAGGAAGCCAAGTCTGAAGCGGCTCACCGCAAGGCGATGAAGTCCGAGCTGGAGTGGGTGCGTCAGGGCGCCAAAGGCCGTCAGACCAAGTCCAAGGCGCGTCTAAAGCAGTTCGAGGAGATGAACTCCCGCGAGTTCCAGCAGCGCAACGAGACCCAGGAGATCTACATCCCGCCCGGTCCGCGCCTCGGCGACAAGGTGATCGAGTTGCACAACGTCACCAAGTCCTACGGCGATAAGCTGCTGTTCGAAAACCTGAACTTCACCATCCCGCCGGGTGCCATCGTCGGTATCATCGGTCCGAACGGCGCCGGTAAGTCCACCCTGTTCCGCATGCTGACCGGCGAAGAACAGCCCGATGCCGGCGAGATCGAAATCGGCTCCACGGTGCAGCTCTCCTACGTCAACCAGTCCCGCGAACTGGAAGGCAACAACACCGTGTTCCAGGAGATCTCCGACGGCCAGGACATCATCACTGTCGGTAACTACCAGACCCCGGCGCGCGCCTACTGCGGCCGTTTCAACTTCAAGGGTTCCGACCAGCAGAAGTTCGTCAAGGATCTCTCCGGTGGTGAGCGCAACCGCCTGCACATGGCGAAGCTGCTGAAAGAAGGCGGCAACGTGCTGCTGCTCGACGAACCGACCAACGACCTGGACATCGAGACTCTGCGTGCACTGGAAGACGCCCTGCTGGCGTTCCCGGGCTGCGCGGTGGTGATCTCGCACGATCGCTGGTTCCTCGACCGTATCTGTACCCACATGATCGCGTACGAAGGCGACTCCAACGTGGAGTTCTTCGAAGGCAACTACACCGAGTATGCCGAAGACTACAAGCGCCGCTACGGCAAGGATCATCAGCCGGAGCGGATCAAGTACCGCCGCATGAGCTGATCGGCCACCCGGCCTGCAAACAACAAAGCCACCGAGGGAAACCCGGTGGCTTTTTTATTTAGCTAACAGGGCGGAAAAAAGACGCTCCCTTACCCGTTCTGAAGGCAGCCTCTTGCCCGGCGTCATCCCTTTCCCAAACAACTTGGGGTGTAATACTATGCAGAACCCCGGCACTAACAGCTATGCCTGCGTCCGGGTAAGCGGTTCAACGATTGCAGTCCAACGGGGTATTGAAATGACCGACAGCCAAACCGATCGCCGCCGTTTTGCCCGTATACAGTTCGATGCTGGCTGTGAACTCCTCACCCCGAGCGGTCCTGTGGAGGTACAGCTGGTGGATATCTCGCTACGGGGCGCCCTGATTGAGTCGGCCCGCCAACTGCAGCTCGAGCCCGGCGAATCCGCCGAACTGCATATCTACCTGGCCAATGATATTCTTATTCGCATGCCCGGTACGGTGAGGCATATCGAAGGTGAGCAGTACGGTTTCCTGGCCGGTGATATGGAGATCGAAAGCGTCAGCCACCTGCGCCGCCTGGTGGAGCTCAACCTGGGCGATGAGTCCCTGCTGGAGCGCGAGCTGGAAGCGATGGTGGACAATTAATACCCCGCTTCCGCCCATCTGGTCTCAGATCGCATCCAGCGCCTGAGACAGGGTGTCCACACCGATAATCTTGATACCGCTGACACCTTCTTTCGGCGCATTGGCCCGCGGTACGATCGCCCGCTTGAAGCCATGCTTGGCCGCCTCGCGGATCCGCTCCTGACCGTTAGGTACCGGGCGGATTTCGCCTGACAACCCCACCTCGCCAAACACCATCAGATCCTGCCCCAGGGGCCTGTCCCTGAAGCTGGACACTACCGCCAGCAGCAACGCCAGATCGGCACTGGTCTCCAGCACCTTGACACCGCCGACCACGTTAACGAACACATCCTGATCGCCGGTCATCAGGCCGCCATGACGGTTCAACACTGCCAGCAACATCGCCAGTCGGTTGGCCTCCAGCCCCACCGCCACGCGACGCGGGTTGGACAGGTGCGAGGTATCCACCAGCGCCTGCAGCTCCACCAGCAGCGGCCGGGTACCTTCCCAGACCACCATCACCACGCTGCCGGCACTGGGCTCGGCGCCGCGGCTGAGGAAGATCGAGCTGGGGTTTTTCACCTCTTTCAGGCCCGCTTCCATCATCGCAAACACACCCAGCTCGTTGACCGCACCGAAGCGGTTCTTGTGGCTGCGCAGGGTACGGAAACGGCTGTCGGAGGAGCCCTCAAGCTGCAGCGAGCAGTCGATCATATGCTCCAGCACCTTGGGACCCGCCAGGGAGCCATCCTTGGTGACATGCCCCACCAGGAACAGCACCGTGCCGGTCTGCTTGGCGTAACGGGTCAGAAAGGCCGCGCTTTCACGCACCTGGGACACCGAGCCCGGCGCCGACTGCACATCGGAGACGTGCATCACCTGGATGGAATCGATCACCAGGATCTTCGGCTTCAGCGTGTCGGCCACATCGCAGATCGTCTCCACCGATGTTTCCGACAGCATCTTCAGCTGGTCCGCCTTCAGCCCCAGTCGGGACGCACGCATCGCCACCTGTTGCAGGGATTCCTCACCGGTGACATAGAGTGCCGGCATCTGCGCCGCCAGATAACAGGTGGTCTGCAGCAGCAGGGTACTCTTGCCGGCGCCGGGATGACCGCCGATAAGCACCGCCGACCCTGGCACCAGACCACCGCCGAGCACCCGATCCAGCTCGCCGACGCTGGTGGGAATGCGCGGCATCTCCTCCAGATTCACATCACTGAGACTGACCACCCGATCCTTGCCGGCGCCACCGGCATAGCCTTCAAACCGGGCGTTACGCACACCCGCCTGGGCGCCACCGGCCGGGGCCTGGGAGATACGTACCTCGGTAATCGTGTTCCAGGCCTTGCACGCGGTGCACTGCCCCTGCCACTTGCTGTAGTCGGCGCCGCAGTCATTGCAGACATAGGCGGTTTTTGCCTTGGCCATAAACTCTCCTGATTTCGCTGAGGCGATTGTAACGGAAACCGGCGCCCCACCGAACCAGACATGATTGCTGCATCCTGATGACACATATTGCCGAAGCCCTGTCACCCAGTGCCAAGCCTGGCGCGAAAACGGAGTAGTTAAATGAAGTTGTCTTTCAATTACGAACCCAACACTCAGACATTCGATCGAGGGATACTGATGCCCACTCAGGAATACGACTACATTATCGCGGGAGCAGGCTCGGCTGGCTGTGTCGTCGCCGCCCGTTTGATTGAAAACGGCGCCGGAAGCGTGCTGCTGCTTGAGGCCGGCAGCAAGGACTCAAGCATGTTCCATAAGATACCGGCCACCGTGGTCAAGGTGTTCCAGCAGAAGTCCTGGCCCTATATGACCCTGCCGCAGAAAGAGGCGAACAACCGCTCCATGCTGATCGCCCAGGGTAAGGTCCTCGGCGGCGGCAGCTCCGTAAACGGCATGATCTATATCCGCGGCCAGCACCAGGACTATGACGACTGGAAAGAGAAATGGGGCTGCGAGGGCTGGGGCTACGAAGACGTACTGCCCTTTTTCCGCCGCGCCGAATCCAATGAAAGCCTCGGCGACCGCTACCACGGTGAAGATGGCCCGGTACCGGTGGGCGAGAACCGTTTCCGCCACCCGCTGACCCAGGCCTGCATCCGCGCCTGTGAACAGATGGGCCTGCCTTACACCAACGATTTCAACGGCGCCACTCAGGAGGGCACCGGCTTCTACCAGACCACCATCCATAAGGGTGAACGTGCCAGCACCTCGCAGACCTACCTGAAAAGCGTGGCCGGCGATTCGCGCCTGACCGTGATGACTGACGCCCTGGTGCACCGGGTGGAGGTCGACGGCAACCGTGCCACCGGCGTCACCTACTCGGTCAAGGGCGGCGCTCCCGTCACTGCAAAGGCGCGCAAGGAAGTGGTCGTCAGTTCCGGCACCTTCGGTTCGGCCAAGATCCTGATGCTCTCCGGTATCGGTCCGAAAGCGCACCTGGAATCCCTGGGCGTCAAAACCAAGCTGGATCTGCCGGTGGGCAAGAACTTCCACGACCACCTGCACATGTCTATTAACGCCACAATTAACGAAGATATCAGCATTTTTGAAGAGGATAAGGGTCTCAGCGCGGTCAAGCATATGCTGCAGTGGCAGCTGTTCCGCTCTGGCCTGATGACCAGCAACATCCTTGAGGGCGGGGCCTTTATCGACAGCGAGGGCGTGGGCCGCCCCGATATCCAGTTCCACTTCCTGCCGCTGCTGGACAACTTCGACAACACCCCGGGTGAAAAGCCGGAGGCAGAAGCCCATGGCGTCTCGATCAAGGTCGGCCACCTGCGCTCCAAATCCCGCGGAGAAGTACGTCTGAAGAGCAGCGACCCCTCCGAGTTGGTCGAAATCGATGCCAACTTCCTCTCCGACCCCGAAGACCTGGAAAACCAGATCCGCGCCGTTCAGACCGGCCTGAAGGCGTTGGAGATGCCGGCGCTGAAGCGGATCGTCAAGCGCGTGATCGAACCGGACAACATCGCCATCGATGACAAAGAGGGGCTGGAAGCGTTCGTGCGCCAGAACATCAAGACCGTCTATCACCCGGGCGGCACCTGCAAGCTGGGCAGCTCCAGCGAAGACTCGGTGGTCGATCTCGATCTGCGCGTTCACGGTGTGGATAACCTGCGCGTGGTGGATATGTCGATCTGCCCACAGGTCCCCAGCGGCAACACCAACGCCGTCGCCATGATGATCGGCGAGCGCGGTGCCGACCTGATGCTGCAAGCCCAGTAATCGCTCCGGTTCAAACTAATAAGCAACGAATTCGAGAGAGAAAACGGATATGCCACAGATAGAGATTCTCGACAGCGTCAAAGCCTACCTGCAGCGTGAACACGGACAGTTCATCGCCGGGGAAGCCAGCCGCAACAACGATACCGCCAGGATCGAATTGATCGATCCCGCCACCGAACAGCCGCTGGCCCAGGTGGCCAGCGCCAGCGCCGAAGAGCTGGATGCCGCCGTCAGCACCGCCAAACGCGCCTTCAAGGGTGACTGGGCGCAGAAGACCCCGTACGAGCGTGCCCAGCTGATCAACCGCTTTGCCGATCTGATCGAAGCCAATGGCGAAGAGCTGGCCCAGCTTGAAACCCTCTGCAGCGGTAAATCGATCCACCTGTCGCGTATGCTCGACGTGCAGCAGAGCGCCATGTCGCTGCGCTACTACGCCGGCTGGGCGACCAAGATCGCCGGTGAAACCCTCACCCCCTCCTTCCCGTCGATGCAAGGCGAGCGCTACAGCGCCATGACCCGCCGTGAACCGGTGGGCGTGGTCGCAGGCATCATTCCTTGGAACTTCTCGGTAATGATCGCCATCTGGAAGATCGGTGCGGCGCTGGCCACCGGCTGCACCATCGTGCTCAAGCCCAGCGAGTTCACCCCGCTGACGCTGCTGCGCCTGGCGGAACTGGCCATCGAAGCGGGCCTGCCCGCCGGCGTGATCAACGTGGTTAACGGTGAAGGTGCTGTGGGTCAGCAGCTGATCGAACACCCGGATGTGGCCAAAGTGTCCTTCACCGGCTCAGCACCCACCGGCATGAAGGTGGGCCAGAGCGCCATGGCTGCCAACCTGACCCGTTGTACCCTGGAACTGGGCGGCAAGAACGCCGCGGCGCTGCTGGCCGATGCGGATATCGACCGCGCCGTCGGCGGCCTGCTACAGACCGGTTACGTGCACCAGGGCCAGGTCTGTGCGGCCCCTGAACGAGTCTTCGTGCACCGCTCCCGTATCGATGAGCTGACCAGCAAGCTGGCCGCGGGCCTGGGCCAGGCAAAGATCGGCTCACCGCTGGATGAATCGGTGATGTTCGGCCCGGTTTCCAACAAACCACAGTTCGACAGGGTCTGCCACTACCTGGAGCAAGCGAAGCGGGAGAGCCGCATAGTCTGCGGTGGTAACGCCCTGGACGGCGCCGGCTACTTCGTGGAACCCACCATCGTTCAGGCCAGCTCGCCCAGCGAGACCCTGATGCGGGAAGAGACCTTCGGCCCGGTGATCTCGTTCATGCCCTACGACGATGAAAGCGAGCTGCTGAGCCTGATCAACGACTCCCCCTTTGGCCTCAGCGCCAGCGTCTGGACCAACAATCTGAGCAAGGCGATGCGGATGATCCCGGAGATCGAAGCGGGCACCGTCTGGGTCAACATGCACACTTTCGTCGATCCCGCCGTGCCCTTTGGCGGCCTGAAAAGCTCAGGCCTGGGCCGCGAGTTCGGCAGCGCCTTCATCGAGGACTACACCGAGCTGAAATCGGTCATGCTCTGCTACTGATATCGGACCGATAGCGCCAGCGATGACGCTATCACTCCCTGCCGAGGCGTCTCGGAAGCTCAGAGCCGGAGGCGGGTCGAACTGGAATAATAATTGCTTATTCAAGTGAATATTACTCCAATATTTCGACCAGTTTCCGGCCTTCTGCCGGCCAAGCAGGGAGATTTACCCGATGTCGATCAATACTGATCTCCATCAGTGGGACCATGCTGTACGGGAGATCTGCGGTGACTTCACCACCACGCCCAACCCTTCCGCACCGTTTATCGGCCAGATCAAACTGAAAAACCTCGGTGGCCTTGGCGTTGCCCATATCGAAACCAACGCCCAGCGTGTCGAGCGCCGTATCAGCGACCGACAGAACGACGAGCACTGTTTTTTAATCCTTCAAACTCAGGGAGTTATGGGGTTCGATAACAAGCACGACTCTGAGTTCGAACTGCACCCCGGCGAGATGGCGCTGATGGACTCAGCCCTGGCGTTCGATATGATTCCCCGCGGCCTGGTGCGCCAGATCTCCGTTCACCTCTCCCGCGACAGACTGCAGCAAAGCCTTGGCAGGCTCGCCAGTTTCGGCAAGATCTCCCAGAGCAGCCTCAGTGGTCAGCTGCTACACAATATGCTGCTGCAGTTAAGCTTCGAAAATGCACCATTTAGTGCGAGTACGCCTGATGGCTGTGCACTGCAGGAGGCGATCACCGCACTGCTGAAACCGGCGCTGGAAAACCAGGATGCGGATGCGGCCGAACTGCCGCTGAGGCTGCTGGCAGAGCGCTATATCCGCCGCTATCTGAATGATTATCGCCTGTCCCCGGAGTTCCTCGCCAGGGAGATGAATATCTCCAAGCGCAAGCTGTACCGGGCGTTTGAACATAACGGCGAGAGCGTGGCCCGCTACATTCTCAACCTGAGACTGAAGCAGAGCAGAATGGACCTGATAAGAACCGATCAGGAGCCGCAAACCATTACGGATATTGCGTTCAAGTGGGGCTTTTCGGATGTGTCCCAGTACTCCCGGGCATTCAAGCGCCAGACGGGACTATCTCCCAGTGAGTACCGCCAATCCCGCGAGTACCGGCTCTAGGCGGCCGGCACTCGGGATCAATCGAGCTCAGAGAGTTCAGACCGAGGCCAGAACGCCCTCAAACCAGCGGGCCAGCGCCAGCAGACTATCGTCATCGTGGGCACGCCCGATCAACTGCACACCCAGCGGCAGCCCTGCTTCATCGACCAGGCCCGGCAGCGAAATCACCGGCAGACCCATCGCCTGCCAGGGGCGGCTCATATGCGGCGCGCCGGTCTTCTCATGACCCAGGGGCGCCACACCGGGAGCCGCTGGCGCCAGAATCGCGTCTACATCCGCATAGCGCTGCCAGAGTTTTTCGCCACCGACTGCAGCTGCGTTGAGGGATTCAAGATAGAGCGCACGATCCATCTCCAAACCTGAGCTGATAAGCTCCTGTAGCGGTTCGCTAAGCAGCTCCGACTGCTGGGACTCAACGACCAGATTGCGGGCCACTTCGTAACCCATAATCTGCTGGTGGTGCTGCACCATCTGTGGCAGAAACTCGCCATCGTCAAACTGCACAACTTCAACGCCCTGAGCCTCCAGCAGCACTGCGGCCTGATTGATAGCCGCCGCCATGGCAGGATCGGTTTCACCCACCTTTTCTCCCTGACAGATCAGCACCCTGCGGGGCTTCACCGCTTCGGCCTGCGCCAGTGGATCGCTCTGACGCAGCAGAACAGCGCGCAGCAGCTCAATATCCTCGACCGAGCGCGACAGCAGCCCCAGCGAATCCAGCGACTGCGCCAGCGGCTGAGCACCGCGCAGGGAAAACTCACCGCGACTGCCCACATAACCCACCGCGCCGCAGTAGGCCGCCGGGCGAATCACTGAAGCCGCCGTCTGGGAGCCCAGCGCCAGCGGCACCATGGCATCAGCCACCGCCGCGGCGGAACCGCTGGAAGAACCACCGGGAGTACGCTCAAGATCCGCCGGGTTTTTGGTTTTACCCGGTTTGAAGTAGGCAAACTCGGTGGTGACGGTTTTGCCCAGCACTATACCGCCGGCTGCACGGATCAGGGTGACGCAGCTGGCGTCATCCGCAGGCATACGCCCCTTGTGGATAGGCGAGCCCATTTCGGTGGGCATATCCTTGGTGTCGATAATGTCCTTGATCCCCACCGGCAGGCCTTTCAGCGGACTCTGCTGATAGAACGCCTCATTGCTCAGGTACTGATCGAGAAAGGCCTCACGGCTCAGGCTGTATTGCCAGGCGCCGACTTGCTGCTCGCGCGCCTCGATACGGTCAAAGCAGGCGTTAATCACATCGACGGCCGTGCATTCACCATTTTCTATCGCCAGCAACGACTGACGCAGGCCCAAGGTATTCAGGTTAGGGTTGGGTTTAGGAGTAGCCATAATCACCTTCTCATTAAAGCTCAGCGGCCCCGGCGCTATAAGCCCAATCGGAGCCTGTTCAATTCGTTGCTGTGGAACCTGTCAGATGCGCGGGGTATGTTGCTCGTCCAGCAGCCACTCAGGCCCCAGATCATCGATACCGGGGCAGCCCATCAGGTTGAGACAGCGCTTGAGCTCCTCGTCGAGGATATCCAGCACCCGTGCCGCACCCTGACTGCCGCCAGCGGCAACGCCATAGAGCGTGGAGCGGCCCAGCAGCACGCCGTTGGCACCCAGCGCCAGTGCCTTGACCACGTCGGAGCCGCGACGGATGCCGCTATCCATCAGCAGTTCGATGCGCCCGTTCACCCGCCCGGCGATACGTGCCAGCGCCTGCAGACCGGACATGGCGCCATCCAGCTGACGCCCGCCGTGGTTGGTCACCACCAGTGCATCGATTCCGAGGCTGATAGCACGTTCGGCATCATCGGGGTGCAGTACGCCCTTGAGCACCAACCTGCCGGACCATTGGTCGCGGATCCGCGCCAGCTTGTCCCAGTCGAGCAGGGTGTCCATCTGTTCAGCGATAAACTTCATCGACCCCAGCGCACTGCGCTCGGACTCGGGAATATAGGGTCCGAGGTTGCCCATCATCGGCAGGCCCGAGGGGATCATCACCCGACGGATCCAGCCCGGATGGCGCAGCACATCGAGCTTGTTGCGCAAGCTAAGCTGACGTGGCCTGGCAAAGTTTCGCCTGTCCCATTCACGGTTACCCAGCAACGTGGCATCACTGGTCACCAGCAGCGCAGACGCTTCAACCGCCTGTGCCCGTCTGATCAGATCTTCCTGCACCTGAGCGTCGCGCATGGGGTAAAGCTGAAACCAGAACGCCAGATCCGGCGCTGCGGCACGCACCTGCTCCATGGTCGCGTTGGAGACGGTACTCAGGGCAAGTGGAATGCCCTTGCGGGCTGCCGCCCTGGCCAGTTCAAGATCAGCCTGTGGATAAAGCATGGCGTTAAAACCGGTGGGCGCTATCGCCAGGGGCAGCGAGGATGAGCAACCCAGCAGCTGCCGCGATACCGCTGGCGGATGACAGGGCTGCAGCGTTTTTACCTCGAGCCCATAGCGGTCGAAGACGGTGCGGTTGGCGGCCAGCGTAATCTCGTTTTCGGCGCCTCCAGCCAGATACTCCCAGGCAAAATGGGGCAGCTTACGCTGCGCCAGAGCCGCCATCTCCGCAACGCTTTGAACCCGCTCCATATCGCCGCCGCTGTAGAATCGACGCATGCCTTACTCCTGTGACTGAAACGCAAAAAGGGAGAGCCGGGCTCTCCCAAGAAAACTGCCGCTGTTCAAAATAGAAGGGGGGATATTCTTCCACGGCAGTTTCAGTGGCTTCAATGCGCCGTTCGTGCCGCTCCGGGCGGAAACAAACGCCAGCATCGAAGCCGGGAGCCAGCCAGAAATCAGCCGGCCCGGGGTTTAACAAAAGTTTTAAAAATTGAACGCGTAGGTAGTGATGAAACGGTATTCCTCGTAATCATCGGTCCAGCTACGGTCGATGGAGATGTTGCGCAGGTCGAACTTCAGCCCTTTCAGCGCTTTGTTCTGCATCTCGTAGCTCAGGTAGATATCACGCTCGGACTGCTCTTCATCGGAGCCGCCGGCGATATCGATATCGGTACCCTTGATGTAACGGGTGAACAGCTTCATGCCCGGCAGGCCCAGATCCTTGAAGTTGTACCCGTAACGCACACCCCAGGAGCGCTCATCGGGCATGATGAAGGCGGCAGATGACCAGTGCACGGTGTACGGCTGCGGCACATAGCCGTTCAGCGTCGGCACCGGGCGGTCGCCCTTCACGTTCTGGTAGCTCAGCGCAAACATGTGGTTGCCGGACAGCAGCGTGGCCATGGTGCTGACCACATCCACATCCATGTCACCCTGATACTCCTTGCCCTCGCTTTCGTAATCGAAGTAGCGCAGGTCGGTCTTCAGCTTCATACCGTTATCGAAGCCTGCCAGGTGCTCCAGCCCGTAGTAGTGCTGATCGTAGAAGTCGTTCAGGCGACCGAAGAAGTAGGTTCCCTTGATGTTCTTCGGGAAGGCGTAGGTCGCACCGGCAAAGTCCAGGCCGTCGGAGCGGTTTTCATCCTGGCCGCGGTAGATGTAGAACTTCTCCTTGTCGCTGGAATCACGGGTCACCGCTTCCCAGTAACGACCGGCGGTGAATTCCAGGTTCTTGATCGCTGTCGAGTGCAGCACCGCACCCTCGTAGATGGTGTCGAGCACGCGACTGGTGTCGTCCCAGGCCACCGGCAGATGCGGACGGTGGTCACCGATGGTCAGTTCGGTTTCGCCATATTTGAACTTCAGCGTAGCGCCGGCACGGCCGTAGCTTTCAGTGGTTTCATCTGCAACGGGGTCATACGGCAGGGAGCCGTCGTTGCTCTCGGAGTCGAATACGTAGGCACCGGTTGCAGACATATCGACCCCGAACTGGATCGGCGTATCCGTATAACCGGAGAAGAACTGCAGGTCCGCAGCCTGTGACCAGTTTCCCGCATCCGGGGTATTGCCATCGTAGTTACGGTCCAGGTAGAAGTTACGCAGATCCAGCCTAACCTTGCTGTCCTCCACAAAGCCTGCCTGAGCAGCCAGAGGAGACAGCAGCGCTGCCGCTACCGCCAGGGAGATCCCGGTCTTTCGCGAGTGATGCTTCAACATGTTCTAATCCTTCGATATATGTCGATGCGCTTTGCGCATTCATTGGGTTACAACTTTTAACCACCCATCAGATGGATTTAAAAAGCCGACATCGGCATTTCTCGACACGTTGGGGCGCTGCGCATGCGGTTGAGCAAGCAGCGTTTTTATAGGTATGTTGAATCTTTAACCGGATCAGCCAGCGGCGACGGAACGCTCGCCCAGGCAGTGATAGGCGCGGTTGAAATAGACCAGCGCTTCATCGCTGCCACTCTGACGGGCATCGACGATCTGGCAGTAAAACACCGTGTGGGAACCCACCTCGTGCATGTCGGCGATACGACAGTCGAAGTTCACCAGCGCCTCATCCAGTGCCGGTGAGCCGGTGGTCAGGTTGGTCCAGCCGTGGCTGGAGAAGCGTTCTTCGCTGGTCAGCTTCGGGTTGGCAAAATCGCCGGACAGCTTCTGCTGATTGCCCGAGAGCACGTTGACGCAGAGCACCCCGTTTTTCTTGAAATGCTCATTTGCGTAGGAGTTACGGTTCATGCAGACCAGCAGCGTCGGCGGCTCAGCTGTAACACTGGTGACGGCGGTAGCGGTAAAACCGAACTTACCGGCCTCTCCGTCGGTGGAAATAACCGATACAGCACCGCCGAGCAGCGCCATACCGTTACGGAATGCTTCGAGATCAATCATTGCTCTCTCCTAAATTCGATTGCGGGTGGTTTAAAGGTCCAGCACCAGACGCGGGGTTTTCGCCCGTGAACAGCAGATCAGCATCTGATCGTTGTCCTCTTTCTCCTCCTCGGTGAGAAAGACATCGCGATGATCGGGAATGCCCTCGTTCACATCGCACAGGCAGGTGCCGCAGGTCCCCTGTTCGCAAGACACCTTGATCTTCATTCCGGCCCGGTTCAGCGCCTGGGCGATGCTCTCGTCCGGCTGCACGGTCACGGTGACGTCGCTAATCTCGGCATAAACCTCGAACGCCTCGCCGCCGGTCTCGACCTCCACCTGGAAGAACTCCTTGTGGATATGGTCTTCGGCAAATCCCTTGTCGCGGGCACTCTGCATCACCCACTCCATGAAGCCGTTGGGGCCGCAGGTGTACATATGGGTGTTGTCATCGGCGCCATCGAAAGCGCTGTCCAGATCGATGCGCCCGCCATCCTGCTCATCGTCGAAGTGAAACTGCACCTGCCCGGCAAAGGCACTGGCGGCCAGATCATCGACAAAGGCGCAGGTGGAGCGCGAGCGACCGCAGTAATGCAGCTCGAACGCCTTGCCTGCCGCATGCAGCGCATACGCCATGGCGATCATCGGTGTGATACCGATACCGCCGCCGATCAGGATGGAGCGTTCGGCCGTTTCGGACAGCGGGAACAGGTTGCGCGGTGCGCTGATTTGCAGCTCGGTGCCTTCGTGCAGTTTTTCGTGCACCGCCACAGAACCACCACGGGAGTTGGGATCACGCAGGATACCGACACGATAGGCGCTGGTGTCGGCCGGATCGTTGCACAGGGAGTACTGACGGATCATCTCGTCGCCGAGATGCAGATCGATATGAGCCCCCGCCTCGAAGGCAGGCAGCGCTTTACCGCTGGGATCCACCAGCTCCAGAGCCACTATCCCTTCGGCCTGCGTTTCACGTTTGCGGACTACCACACTCAGCAGCTCGTCAGTCATCATCTCTCTCCACCCGACACCCTTGGTCGGCACATCCATCGCGCGGCTCAGCCACTCGCGATACGGTTTTTCAATTGTTTCCAGACGGGCTTTCAGCGCCTCAGCGCATAAACAGACCGCCGTTCACATCCCAGGTGGTACCGGTGGTGAAATAGGCTTCCGGACGCGCCAGCTGCACCACCATGTCACCGATAAAGTCGGCATCACCGAGACGCCCGGCAGGAATAGCCGAGAGCAGCGTGGGCAGGCGCTCTTCCGGCACCAGCGCTTTCACCATCGGCGAGTCGATCGGCCCCGGCGCGATGGCGTTCACGGTGACACCGTCGCTGGCCAGCTCTTTCGCAAACACCTTGGTCAGCGTCAGGATGCCGCCCTTGGACGCCGCATAATGCGCACCGGTCGAAGTACCGCCATTCTGGCCCGCCAGGGACGCCATGTTGATGATGCGGCCGTAGCCCTTGGAGGCCAGATAACCACCAATCACCTGACAGCCGGCGAAGATGCCGCCCAGGTTGATATTCACCACCTCGTTGAACTCTTCGAGGGAGATCTTCATCACCGGCGTGGCGCGGGTTACGGCGGCGTTGTTCACCAGCACATGCAGCTCGCCCCAACGTTCCAACACCGCAGCCAGCGCTGTTTCGTAATCGGTTTTGCTGGCCACGTTGAGCGCAACCGCCATGGCGCTTTCACCACTGGCATCCAGCTGATCGGCCGCTTTCTGGGCCGCTTCGACGTTGATATCGCTGACCACTACTTTGTAGCCGGCCAGATGCAAACGCTGAGCGATGTGGAAACCCACTCCCTGGGCGGCGCCGGTCACCAGCGCCACCTGTGCTTGTGCTGTAGACATAAACGCCCCTTAGAAGATGAAACTGACGGTACGCAGGAAGCCATCGGCGTGCAGCAGCTTCACCACCTTGCGATCCAGCTTGAAGCCGCCATCGACCGGCTTCAGGGTGTATTCCACGTTGGCCGGGTAGGTCACCAGCTTGCCGTGACGCAGTTCGTTCAGGGTCATGGCGCAACGAGCGATCACGACATCGTCACCGGCTTCCAGCACGCGAATGCGGGACATCATGCGCACGGTGCTGCCCACGGAGTTAGCGGACACGGACTCGCCGTTTTCCAGGCGGGCCACACGCATGCGGCGCATATCGGCATCGTCCAGCGCCAGGTTCACGGTGTTCAGGTAGTCGGTTTCATTCAGGTCGGTCGGCACTATATACAGGCCGCCATCGGTCCACAGAGACAGCCAGTCCTGGTAGCCCTTGTGGTCCAGCAGGTCGGCTTCGTAGCCGATGAACTCGGTGACCTGAGCGAGCAGTTGGGTATTGGATTTCATGCTTACTTCTCCTCGGCGTTAGCAGCGGCGGCCATAACCTGCTTGTACTTACTGTAGGCGCCGCGCATACCGGTTTCGGAACACACCGCACCCTGGGGATTGCCATCTTCAGAGGTGCGCAGCTTGGTCATGCCGCGGTTGACCAGAATCCAGCCATCCTTGCCAGCCATGGAGCCTTTCTGAACGCGTTCCCAGGCTTCGCCGTCATCCGGCGTACCGAAGCCCATCGGGCCCTGGAAGTGCTCGTGCAGACGCATACGCTTCTGGTTGAACGCCGCCGGCGCACCGTCGCCACCCAGTGCCACGTGCTGGATCTCGGTTTCGTTAACCGATACCGGACGCAGAACACGGAAGAACGCCATGGAGCAGGACACGTTCGGGAACAGGTTGAGGTTGAAGCCTGTACCGTGGGCGGCACGCACCAGTTTCTTCACTTCGTCTTCGTCTTTGCCCTCGTCACGCAGCGCCTGGGCCAGTTCGTTGAAACGCTCGGGGATCGGCTGATCCAGATCCGCTTCCAGATCTACCAGCTCCGGGATCATCACCATGACGCTGTGACCGTGACCCAGGTCTTCGACAAAGCCTTCGCCATCGAGGAAGTCGAAGATGTCAGCAGTGGCTTCGTCCAAAGAGGTCACAAAGGACTTGTGCACGATCGGGAAGTGGTAGGCGTCGGTGGTGTTCTCGAGCTGGATCTTCCAGTTCCCCGGGAAGTTAAAGCGATGCTCGCCCAGTACCTTCACCGGGTAACCACCGCCCTGCTTCATGAACAGGTCGATCCACTTCTTGGCACCGCCGAGGAACTCTTCCAGCGGTTCGATATCGTCGTTGAAGGTGGCGAACACCATGCCCTGGTAGGATTCCCAGCGCAGGCTTTCCAGCGGCATCTCTTCCTTGTCGAAGACGTTGTCATACTCTTCCGGCTTCGGCAGCGCACGCAGGGAACCATCCAGGCCGTAACCCCAGCCGTGGTAAGGACAGGTGAACGCCTTGGTCTTGCCCTTGCGGCCTTCACAGACGGTAGCGCCACGGTGGCGGCAGCGGTTCTGCAGCACGTGGATGTTCATCTTGCGGTCACGGCTCAGGATCACCGGATGACGACCCACCCAGCTGGTTTTGAAGCTACCCTTCTCCGGCACTTCACTCTCATGGCCAACAAAGACCCAGGTCTTGTTGAACACCAGATCCAGCTCTTCCTCGAAGATCTCCGGATCTGAGTAGAGAGCTTTCTTAACGCGGCCGTTTTCTTCATCAACCATGTCGGCTGCGCGCTGACCGATGCATACGGCATCGACGTCTTTCATATCAATCAGGTCACTCATCGATCTGTCTCACGTTAAATTCGGGTTGTCTGTCCGGGATGGGTGCCGGCCTATTTTTCCGGTACCGGCAGATGCGCTTCACTGTTCCAGTGGTCCACCGGACGGCTGAACAGGTTTTCGGTCTGGAAGTGCGCCATGCGCCACACCTCGCCCCGCGGTCCCTGTTGCCTGCGAAAATCGATCTCCAGTCGGGCGCTGTTCAGGTGCGAACCACCGGCACTGAAGGTGGATACCTGCAGCATGTTCCAGCTGCCGTGGGCGCTGTCGCCATCTACCGCGATCACTTCAGAGGTCAGGTAGTGGACGTTCACCGCGAAATGGGCGGGCTCTACACAGTACTTGCCCAGCATCGCCACGATGGCGTCACGCCCCTGGTGACCGCCAAAGCTGTCGGCATAGCGGGCGCCCTTGCCTTCCCACACCGCGTCCTCGGTAAACAGGCCACCCAGCTCATCCATCGGCGTACTGGCGTCCAGGTGATCGCACAGATCCATGTAGCGGTTGATGCAGCGGCGGATCGCATTTTCGCTTTCCAGTGCATCCAGACGCTTCAACATCTCTGCCAGCTGCTTGGTATCTATCTCGCTCATACCGACCTGCCTCAGGCGCGCTGAACGATCAGTTCACGCCCGATGCGGGCTTCCACCTTGGCGTAGCGCCACAGCTTGTAGGGGGTCTCACCCACCGCAGTGCTGCGGAACAGGTTGCAGCAGGCAACCACGGTGTCGTAATCAGCCACGTCGGCCAGCAGGTAGGTGGTCCAGGGGTAACCGGGGGACGGACCGACCATGCTCTGATCGTCATCCATGTTGCCGATTACGCTGACGCCTTCCATGTCGTGGATGCCGTTCCACATTTCGCCAAAGGCAGCCCAGACATCGAGCTGCTCTTCGCGGGCTGCGTCCATGAAATTCTGGTTGATGCCCATACAGAACAGGACTCGCAGGGGTTTCTTCTCGCTCATGTGTGTATCTCCTGTTAATTGATTCGAAACCGACTGTTAGAGGTAACCGGGCAGTGGGTCGTGGCCGAAAAACATCGCACCGGCATTTTTCAGCGTGATGCGGCCCATAAAGGCGTGTTGGGTCACCATGCTGGCGTCGCGCAAAATGCGGGACAGCGGGTGGCTGCTGAAGGCACCGGTCATGCCGGTGACCTCGTAGGTGAGGCGGATCGCCTCGGCACATTCGTGTGCCAGGTTTGTGGTCGCCAGGCGCACCAGGTTGATCTGCTCGGGGGTCGGCTTGCCGCCGGCCAGCACCGCCTCCCAGGCCTCTTCGGTACTCTGGTAGAAGAAGGCACGGGAAGAGCGCAGCTTGGCTTCCGCCTGGGCGATCTCGATCTGGACATATTCACGCTCACCCAGGTTGGGTGCCCCGGTGACCGACTTACGGCCAGCCGCTTCGCCCTGAACCACATCCAGCGCTTCACGGGCCAGGCCCGCCGCAGTGATCGCCAGTACCTGAGCCGCGAACGAGAGGCTCGGGTAGCGGAAGAAATCGGAATCCAGGTTGGGCTCGCCGCCGCGTACAAAGGTCCACTCCTCCGGCACGAACTGATTTTCCACCACCAGATCGTGGGAGCCGGTACCGACCATGCCGATCACATCCCAGTTGGGTTTGATGCTGACTTTTTCAGCCGGCAGCACCGCCATACGCGGCAACTTCTCGTTTTCATCCTTGATACCCACACCGATCAGCGACGCACCCATGCTGCCGCTGCCAAATTTCCAGGTACCGCTGACCATGAAGCCGCCTTCGACACGTTCGGCCTGCTGCGGCGGGAAGATTCCTCCGGCGAATACCACATCGGGACCCTTGGCCCAGACCTTGTCGATGGTTTCTAGCGGCAGCGCTGCCAGGTAGGCCGGGTTCATGCCGAAACTGGCCACCCAACCGGCAGAACCATCCGCCGCAGCGATCGCTTCGACCATTTGCAGGAACTCCATCGGGCTACGCTCATCACCGCCCAACGCTTTCGGAACCATGGCGCGATAAACACCGATCTTCCGAAAACGTTCAATGATGTCTTGGGAAATATACTGTTGATCTTCAAATTCCTGACGGCGCTTGCGCACCTCTGCAAGCAGGTCATCGAACTCTGATCCACCCCAGAGCGATTTATCGATCTGATATCCAGACATGGTCTCTGGTCTCCTGTTACTCATCTTCTGTTCTGGTACTGATCCGGCTGGCTATTGCGGACGCCACTGCACACAGCAGTTCATCGGCACCTCGTGCCGCTACCAGCTGAAGCCCTACGGGCAAGCCCGCAGCACTGACCAGAGGAATGGTGATGGCCGGATGGCCGCTAAGATTGAAAGGTCGAACAAACCGGGTCATGCCCAGCAAGGCGCAGGTATCACCCGCTTCGGAAAGCTGTGCCGGATAATCCGGCATGGTTGGCAACGCCAGCACTTCACAGTCCTGCAGGACGGTATCCACCTCAGCGCTAAACGCCTGGCGTACCGCTTCCGCCTGCTGCAGTTCTTCGTCGGTGGTCTGGCTGGCTGCCAGCAGGCGCTGAGCCACATCCTCAGCCACAAGACCTGTGTCGACGCAGTCACGATTGGCGTTCCAGGACTCGCGGTTGATCACCGTCATACCGGCATCGTAAGCGACCTCCATTGTCCGAAGATCAACGCTTTTAATACCCATATCGACACATGAAATCGCATTTTCCAAGGTAGCCAACACTTCCGGATTGACCCCTTCCGGGGCGACGTTGACGACACCGATGCGAGCATTTTCGACGGCGGGCAACTCCCCAAAATCGCTACAGAGCACTCGCATAACGTTGACCAGTGTCCCCATGTCGCGGGCAAAAGGACCGACACAATCAAGACTGGTCTGCGCCGGCATCACACCCTCGCGGCTGACACGACCAAAGCTGGGCTTGAGGCCAAACACACCGCAGCAGGCCGCCGGGGTACGGATCGAGCCGCCGGTATCGGTACCGAGCGCAGCGCGACAGAGCCCTGCTGCAACAGCAGCGGCAGAGCCACTGGACGAGCCGCCCGGAACACGGCCGGGATAGTTAGGATTTTCCGGCGTTCCGGTCCAGTTGTTGATACCGGTAGTACCGAAGGCAAGCTCATGCAGGTTGGTCTTGCCGTTGATATGCCAACCGGCATCCAACAGCCGACGCACAACCGCGGCATGGGACTGAGCCGGCTCTACCTGGTCCAGCGCCCGGCTACCGGCACGGGTCTGATAGCCAGCCACATCAATGGTGTCTTTCACCATGATGTCTGGACCTTCACCACCTAATGCCAGGGACTGAACCACGATAGTCATCGACTTACCTGTAACTAGAATCTCGAATTAAAAGCCTCTGCGTCAGAGCCTTTTTCCTGAAGCGCAATACCCTGCGCTCTTTTCTAAAATCCTAATTATTACTTGAATTGTCAATTGATTAATCCAAAAAAATAAAGGCATCCTTTCGGTGCAAAAAAACTTAAATCGCCCGTGTTTGGTGCACTACAAATACACCTTAGAACACCCAAAAAACCTGCTTTAAATGTCTGTTTTTATTTAGTTATTTAAATTTTTATAGGCATATACAGGGAGAAAAACAAAGACAGAAAGATGATTCGGACAGGAAAAAACAAAGACAAAAACAAACTATTTTTTTGGAGTTTCAATAGGATTTTTTTGGCACAAAATAACGCTTATAAAACCTCTAAGAACAGGCAAAATCCGCAATCTCAGTAGGTTGATTTTTCAACCAAAAATCGGTTTTTTTAGCGTCATAAAACGGCAACAGGAACTACTTCCCCGGGAAACTTTTACAACCATATTTCAAGCACCCTTACGATGATCCAGATCTGGTGCATGCCACGCTTCTGGCACGACACCTGCTAAGTCACTGATGTCAGGCACGAAAACAGGCCGGACCAAAACCAAGTTGTTTTACCCCCCTGGAGAACGTCATGCTGTTGAAGAAAACTCTATCTGCACTGATACTCGGATCCGCTTTGACCGCCACTGCCGCCCAGGCAGAGATCAAGGTCGGCGTCGTCACTTCATCGACCGGTCCCATCGCCCTGGTGGGTATTCCGCAGAAGAACAGTGTTCCTCTACTCCCCACGTCTGTGGGCGGCGAAACCATCAGTTATATCTCTCTGGATGACAGCAGCGACCCGACTGCGGCCGCCAAGGCGTTCAAAAAGCTGATCGATGAAGAACAGGTGGATGCCATCATTGGCCCGAGTGGCTCCGGCGCGGCAATGGGCGTCATCCAGTATGCTGCGGAGTCCGGCACTCCCATGCTTGCTCCGGTTGGCACGGCTGCCGTCATCCTGCCGATGACGGAGCAGAAGAAGTGGGTCTTCAAGACCACTCAGAACGACGATCTGATCGCATCGGCCCTGGTTGATCACATGAAGGACGCCGGGGTGAAAACCGTCGGGCTGATCGGCACAGCAGATCCTTACGGGGAAAACTGGGCAAAAGTGATGGCCGAGCTGACCGAAAAGGCCGGCATCGAAATCGTCGCCTCGGAAAGCTTCCAGCGCCAGGACACCTCTATCACCGGACAGAGTCTCAAGGTGATGATGTCCAGTCCGGATGCCGTACTGATTGCAGCGCCAGGCTCATCTTCGGTGATGCCGCAGACCACCCTGAAAGAGCAGGGCTACGCCGGCCAGATCTACCAGACTCACGGCGCTGCGCTTGATCCCTTCCTGAAGCTTGGCGGCAAAGCCGTTGAAGGCACTATTCTCGCGGCCAGCCTGATGCTGGTACTGGATGAAGTCCCCGATAGCCCGTCCAAGCAGATCGCCACCGACTACGTGAACGCTTACAAAGAAAAGTATGGCGAAACGCCCGCCACCTTCGGCGGTAATGTTTACGATGCCGGCCTGCTGCTCAATAACGCGATTCCGGCCGCTCTGGAAAAAGCCAAGCCTGGTACAGCCGAGTTTCGCGCTGCGCTGCGTGATGCTATCGAACAGACCACTGAGATGCCTGGCACCCAGGGCGTTTACAACATGACTCCAGCAGACCACAGCGGTTTCGATGAGCGTGGTCGTGAACTGATCAAGGTTGAAAACGGCGCCTGGACGCTGCTGAAGTAATTCGGACCTGAGCCGGGCGGAACCCGCGCCCGGCTGCCGTTCGAACAACAGCCCGTCGAACATACACGTAGCCACCCAACACCCAAAAACACCCGTGCGCACCAAGAAACGGGGACAGGTTCGACCGTGGCTGGGCGACAATGTTGAGGACATCGCACAATGAATTTTCAAATAGCCATGCTGCTGGGCCAGGATGGCATTACCAACGGCGCCATTTACGCGTTACTGGCGCTGTCGATCATCCTGGTGTTTACCGTCACCCGTATTCTGCTGATCCCGCTGGGAGAGTTTGTTACCTTCGGCGCACTGACCATGTACGCCTTCCAATCCGGTCAGGACAGCTCCATCGTCTGGCTGCTGATGGGCATGATGGCACTCGACGTCGGCCTGGACCTGAAACAGCTGGTCAGCAATGGCGTGGAGGCACGCAAGGCGCAGTGGATGGGTCTTAAGCTCGCCTATGCACTGATCATGGTTATCCTGATTGAAACCCTGCCGATGCAGGAGATACATATGGCGGGCCAGGTGCTGCTGACTCTGCTTATTCTGGTGCCGCTAGGTCCCATCATGTATCGAATCTTTTTCCAGCCTATCGCCTCGGCACAACCGCTGGTGCTGCTGATCGTATCGATCGCCGTACACGTGGCCATGGTCGGCGTAGGCCTGTTGATGTTCGGGCCGGAGGGCGGCCGCACCGCACCGTTCAGCGATGCCACCTTCCAGATCGGCAACGTCATGTTCAAGAGCCAGACCCTCTGGGTGATCCTGGTGTCTATCTTCCTGATCGTATCCCTGTTCCTGGCGTTTGAACGCACCCTTTATGGCAAAGCGCTGCGCGCTACCGCGGTTAACCGCATGGGCGCCCGACTGATGGGTATCTCGCCCGATTTCGCCGGCAAGGCGACCTTTGCCCTAGCCGCCTTTATCGGTGTGGCCTCCGGCATTCTGATCGCGCCGATCACCACGCTCTACTACGACTCAGGCTTCATTATCAGCCTTAAAGGCTTTGTCGGCGCCATCATCGGCGGCCTGATCAGCTACCCGCTGGCGGCAATAGGTGCAGTGGCAGTCGGGCTGATCGAGGCCTTCTCCATGTTCTGGGCCAGCAACTACAAGGAGATCATCGTTTTCACGCTGATTATTCCTTTCCTGCTGTGGCGCTCTCTTAAAAGCAACCATGTGGAGGACGAAGAATGAAATCTCGTCACGTCCTGACCATTTTTGTGGTGCTGGTCGCACTGGCTCCACTGGTTTTACCGACCTTTCAGGTCACCCTGTTGAACTATATCGGCCTGTATGCCCTGGTAGTGCTGGGGCTGGTGCTTCTCACCGGTGTCGGCGGCATGACCAGCTTCGGGCAGGCCGCCTTTGTGGGCCTGGGTTCCTATACCAGCGCTTACCTGACCGCTACCCAGCAACTGCCCTCCTGGCTTGAATGGGCTGCCGGTTCTCCCTGGCTCTCACTGCTGATCGGCGTACTGCTGACCGCTGCCGTCGCACTGATTCTGGGTGCTTTGACACTGCGCCTGTCCGGTCACTACCTGCCACTGGGTACCATCGCCTGGGGTATCTCGCTGTACTACCTGTTCGGCACGGTAAAAAGCCTGGGCGGACATTCCGGTATCAGCGGTCTGCCACCGATCGAGATTTTCGGCTTTTCACTGGATAAGGGTGAGAAGATGTTCTATCTCATCTGGGCGATTCTGCTGGTGGCCATGCTGGTGACGCAGAACCTGCTTAACTCCCGTGAAGGTCGTGCTATCCGTGCGCTGAAAGGCGGACAGCTGATGGCGGAATCCATGGGCGTCAACACCTTCCGCTCCAAGCTCGTGGTGTTCCTGATTTCTGCCCTGTTTGCCGCCGTATCCGGTTGGCTCTACGCGCACAACCAGCGTTTTGTCAGCCCTACCCCCTTCGGTCTGAGCATGGGCATCGACTACCTGTTTATGGCGCTGATCGGCGGTGTCGCCAATGTCTGGGGCGCGCTGTTGGGAGCCGGCATTCTGACCATGGCCAAGCAATGGTTCCAGGACTGGCTGCCGATCCTGTTCGGTAACGACGGTAACTACGAGCACATCGTATTCGGCCTGCTGATCATCCTGATCATGCACAAAGCGCCGGGCGGCCTCTGGCCGCTGCTGATGAAGGCCGTTCCTGCCCGCCTGCGCCAGCGCAAGAAACTGATCCCGGAATCAGCTGGCCCCAGCGCTCCCGAGCTGCCGCGTCGACAGCTCCCGGAGAAAGGTGAACTGATCCTGGAAGCCAGGGAAGTCACCCGCAAATTCGGTGGACTGGTCGCCAACAAGGAGATGAACCTGCAGGTCCATGCCGGTGAAATCCTGGCCCTGATCGGCCCCAACGGCGCCGGCAAGAGCACCATGTTTAACCAGCTGTCGGCCGTGGATACCCCGACTTCCGGTGAAGTGCTGTTCCGCGGTGAAAGCCTGAAAGGCAAAAGCTCCCGAGCCGTTGCCACCCTGGGCATGAGCCGTACCTTCCAGCACGTAAAGCTACTGCCCACCATGACCGTCCTTGAGAATGTGGCGATCGGCGCTCACCTGCGCGGCAGCAAGGGCGTGATCAGCTCGGCACTGCACCTGGAGCGCCTGGAGGAAACCAGCCTGCTGGAAGAGGCCGCCCGCCAGCTGCACCGCGTTGGCCTCGGTGATTATCTCTACGAGGAGGCAGGCAGCCTGGCACTTGGCCAGCAGCGCATCCTCGAGATCGCCCGCGCACTCTGCGCCGATCCCTGCCTGCTGCTGCTGGACGAACCGGCCGCCGGTCTGCGTCATAAAGAGAAACAGGCGCTGGCGGACCTGCTTAACAAGCTGCGCAGCGAAGGCATGGCGATTCTGCTGGTCGAGCACGACATGGACTTCGTCATGGGGCTGGTGGATCGCATCGTGGTGATGGAGTTCGGTGAAAAGATCGCCGAGGGCCTGCCGGAGGAGATCCAGACCAACCCGGCCGTACTTGAAGCCTACCTGGGAGGTGCCGACTGATGAGCAATACTGCAACCAACGCAAAAACCAGCTCCGACGAGCTGCTGCTGGACGTAAAACAGCTGCACGTCTCCTACGGCATGGTCGAGGCCGTCACAGGTATCGACCTGCAGGTGCGCGAAGGTCAGATCGTCACCGTAATCGGCCCCAACGGGGCCGGTAAAACCACCCTGCTGTCCGCCATTATCGGCATGCTGAAATCGAAAGGCGACGTCCACTTCGATGGCAACTTCTACAAGGTGCCGGATGTGGAAAAAATGGTTGGCAAAGGTCTCGGCCTGGTACCGGAAAAACGCGAGCTGTTTACCAGCATGAGCGTTGAGGACAACCTTCAGCTGGGCGCCTTCCAGCGCTATCGCAGCGGCGACCGCGGCTATGAGACTACCCTGGCCGAGGTGTACAGCCTGTTCCCGAGACTCTGGGAGCGGCGCAAGCAGATGGCAGGCACCCTTTCAGGGGGTGAACGTCAGATGCTGGCCATCGGCCGCGCCCTGATGGGCAAGCCGCGTCTGCTGATGCTCGATGAGCCAAGCCTGGGTCTGGCACCGCTGATCACCCGCGAGATCTTCCGTATCTTCGCCGATCTGCGCCGCCAGGGGGTATCTATCCTGCTGGTCGAGCAGAACGCGCGCGCGGCGCTGAAAGTGGCCGACTACGCCTATGTGCTCGAGGGGGGACAGGTCGCCATGCAGGGCGAAGCTGCCGATTTGGCCAATGATCCGCGTGTGATCGAGGCCTACCTGGGCCTGGCCAGCAAGCACCAGGACCTGCTCTCCAGCTAAACAACCGGCGCCCCTGCTTCGGGGGCGCCTCTATTGGAAACACTCGATGGAAAAGATTGGAATGCGCATCTGTATCGCCGGTGCCGGCGCGATCGGCTGTACACTCGCAGCCCGTCTGGCCGCTTCGGGACAGAGCGTGAGTGTGCTGGCTCGGGGTGAAACCCTGAACAGCCTGCAACGGGACGGTGTCTGTCTCATCGATCTGGAGGGCGAACACCGGGCCTCGGTGAACGCCAGCGATTCAGCCGAGGCACTCGGCCCCCAGGATCTGATCTTCGTCTGCACCAAGGTGCCCGCGCTGACCAGTATTCTGCAGCAGATCCAGCCAATGCTGCATGAAGAAACCGTCGTGATCCCGGTGGTGAACGGTGTGCCCTGGTGGTATTTCCAGGGTGCCGAAGGCCGCTTTGCAGATACTCGGGTAAAAGCCGTTGATCCGGATGGCGAACTGTCGCGTCTGATTCCGGCGCAACACCTGATCGGCGCGGTGGTGTTTATCACTGCCGTACGCAAAGCGCCGGGCGTGGTGGAATCCACCAACCCGCACCTGATCATTCTCGGTGAGATCAACAACCAGCTCACCGAGCGGCTGGAACAGATTCGCGGCCTCATCGAGAGCAGCGGCATTGAAGCACGCGCCAGCGACTATATCCGCGATCAGATCTGGACCAAGATCACCGCCAACCTGACCTCGAATCCGCTTTCTGTGGTGACCGAGGCCACACTGGAGCAGATCTACAGCGACGCTCGCCTGAGCCCGCTGGTGCGGCAGATTTTCGACGAGGTTATCCAGGTCGCCGCCGCCCATGGCGCCCGCATCCGCTTTGATCCGCAAACCTTTATGGAGCTCGGCGCCGGTATGGGTGCCGTGAAAACATCGATGCTGCAGGACCACGAGCAGGGCAGCCCGTTGGAACTCGCGGCTATTGGCCATGCCGTTCTTGAGCTGGCCGCGCTGGTGGGGCTTAACATGCCGACCACCCGCCACGTACTGGCGCTGACCGATTTTCTGGCGAGCAAACGCCGGTCGGCACAGGCCGCCTGATCAGCCACCTATCGATAAGTGATATAGCCTTACTAAACAAGGAGATAACCGTGAGCGAGTCAATTACCCGTCCAGAGCATATCAGCGAAACTGAGTGGGAACTGCGCGTCAAACTGGCCCATTGCTACCACCTGGTGGATTACTTCGGCTGGACCGAGACCATTTTCAACCATATTTCCGCTCGCCTGATGGATCAGGAAGGCTGCTATCTGGTCAACCCTTTCGGCCTCAACTACACCGAAATCACCCCCGCCAACCTGATCAAGGTGGACGTTGATGGCAACAAGCTGGATGACTCCCCCTATGACGGTAACCCGGCGGGGTTTGCCCTGCACGGCGCAATCCACGCCGCTCGTGACGACATCCATTGTGTGATTCACACTCACACCAATGCAGTGTCTGCCGTCGCAGCCAAGAAAGATGGCTTCAGCCTGAACAACTTCTACGGTGCGCAGATGTATGGCCGCGTCGGTTTCCACGCATTCGAAGGTATCACCCTGTTCCAGGACGAAAAGAGCCGCATGCTGGAAAGCCTGGGTGACAAGCACGTGCTGATTCTGCGCAACCACGGTATCGCTGTGGGTGAAATGGACATCGAGCGCACCTTCTTCCTGCTGTGGACCGCACAGCGCGCCGCTGAAATCCAGGTCGCAGCTGGTGCCGCTGGCGGTGAAGACGTGATTATGGATGAGGCGATCGGCCAGAAGTGCGCTGACCTGACGCAGATGCTGATCAAGGAAAGCGGCTTTGCCGACAAGTTCTTTAATGCCATGGTACGCAAGATGGAAGCGGAACGCGGCGCCAGCTGGTGATCCAACGGCCCGGGCGCGAAAGGGCCCACACCGCCCTCGCTACCCGGGCTGGATCCCGGTTTATTTGCCCCCTACACCGGGTTTCCCTATAGTCTAGGCTTCAAGAGAGTTATCCAGTCACCATGAGAGCTTCAGGTTCCCGCTTGCGTCGCTACAACCCAACCAGTGACGATTTCAAAAAAGAGGAATTCCCCCTTTATTGGCTTGCCCGAGTACATGGACGCTACACCCTGGCCATGGAAAAGACGCTGAAAAAGATCGGAATGGATATCCCTCGCTACCGCATCCTGTTCATCCTCAAAGAACAGGGGATGTCGAGCATCTCCGAAATTGCGGAGCATGCCGTGGCCAAGCTGCCCACCATCACCAAGACCATCTACCGGATGAAAGATGATGGTCTGGTGGATACAGCCCCGAGTCCCGACGACGGCCGCGTCACCCAGGTCACCCTGACCGCCAAGGGACAGGAAGCGATTATCGATATCGAGGCAGCCACCACCAAGCTCTTCAACCAGAGTTTCAAGGGGATGACCGAAGCCCAGCTCAAGCGCCTAAACCGGATGCTGGAGACGATCTTCAACAACCTTCCCGAACACTGACCGGCATTATCAGAGCTTCAGCCTGAACATCCACTGACCTTCGTCTGCTACCGCTTTAACTCCGGGGTGCTAGACTCAGCTGCTACCCCTACAGCGTTTTATAACGCTCTGATAACAACAGCAGACAGGATGTTCTCATGAAGCTCGAAACCCTCGCGGTCCACGCCGGTTACAGCCCCGATCCCACCACCAAGGCGGTGGCGGTGCCGATCTACCAGACCACCTCCTACGCCTTTGACGATGCCCAGCACGGTGCCGACCTGTTCGATCTGAAGGTAGCGGGCAATATCTACACCCGCATCATGAACCCCACCAACGATGTGCTGGAGCAGCGCATGGCGGCGCTGGAAGGCGGTATCGCAGGACTCGCGGTGGCTTCCGGCATGGCGGCGATCACCTATGCGATCCAGACGCTGTGTGAGACCGGCGATAACATCATCTCCACCAGTGAGCTTTATGGCGGCACCTACAACCTGTTTGCCCACACCCTGCCGCGCCAGGGAATCGAGGTGCGGTTTGTTAACAAGCACGACCTGGCTCAGATCGAGTCATTGATCGACGACCGCACCAAGGCGGTGTTCTGTGAAACCGTGGGCAACCCCTCCGGCGGCATTATCGATATGGAGAAGGTGGCCGAACTAGCCCACCGCCACGGCGTGCCGGTGATCGCCGATAACACCGTGCCGAGCCCGGTGCTCTGGCGCCCCATCGAGCAGGGCGCCGATATCGTCGTGATCTCGGCCACCAAGTACGCCGGCGGCCACGGTAACTCGGTGGGCGGCGTGATTGTCGATTCCGGCAAATTCCCCTGGGATCAGCATAAACAGCGCTTTGCCCTGCTGAACCAGCCGGACCCCTCCTACCACGGCGTGGTCTATACCGAAGCGTTCGGACCCGCCGCATTTATCGGCCGCGCCCGCGTGGTGCCGCTGCGTAACATGGGCGCGGCGATCTCGCCGATGAACGTGTTCCTGATTCTGCAGGGGATCGAAACCCTGCCGCTGCGGATGGAGCGGATCTGCGACAGCACCCAGGCGATCGCCGAGTACCTGGAAAACCATCCCGCCGTCACCTGGGTGAAGTATGCGGGCCTCAAAAGCCACCCGGATTATCACCTGGCGCAGAAATACATGAACGGCAAAGCCTCCGGCATTCTCAGCTTTGGCCTGAAGAGCGGCCGCGAGGGCACCCGCCGCTTCTACGATGCGCTGGAGGTGTTCACCCGTCTGGTGAATATCGGCGACTGCAAGTCTCTGGCGGCGATCCCGGCGGAAACCACTCATCGTCAGCTCAACGACGAGGAGCTGGCCTCCGCCGGCGTCTCACCGGAGATGGTGCGCCTGTCGATCGGTATCGAGCATATCGACGACCTGATTGCCGACCTGGATCAGGCCCTGGCCAAGGCCTGACAAACTCAGGCGCTGCCGGCGGACTCCTGTTCCGCGAAGCGCCGGCAGCGCTCGACAAACTGCCTTAGCGGTGCCGTAAGGCGTCGCTGGCGGTGCTCAACGATATAGAACCAGCGCTCGATGCGGTACTCGGGTGCCAGCTCCACCAGCTCACCGCTGGCCAGCGCGCGAGCCACCACCTGCCGCGACAGACAACTCACCCCCAGCCCCGCCAGCAGCGCACTGCGGATCGCCTCCGAACTGCCCAGTTCCAGCGCGATATTGACCCGGTCCAGTCCGGCCAGCAGCTGCTGCTCCACCACGCTGCGGGTACCCGAGCCGGACTCACGCATGATCCAGGGCAGGGTCGCCAGCAGATCCTCATCCATCGCCAGGCGCGCCCAGGGCGAATCGCTGGCGGTAACAATCAGCATCTCGTCACGGCACCAGGGCGATACGCTCAGCTCGGTGTGCTGCACGCCGCCCTCCACCAGCCCCAGTTCGAGCTCACAACGGGCCACCTGTTCGGCGATCTCATGGGTGTTGGCAATCCCCACATGCGCCCTGACCCGCGCTCCGGGTAGCTGCGCCAGCAGCCGCGGCAGCAAGTAGTTGCCGATGGTGGTACTGGCGCCGATCTGCAGCCGGCTGCCGCCTGCATCGAACAGCTTCTCCATCTGCTCCGCCTGAGCCAGCAGTTGTCGCGCCTCCGGATAGAAACGGCGGCCATTGCCGTTGAGTACCAAGCGACGGCCGACACGGTCGAACAGCTCGACGCCCAGACGCTGTTCCAGCTCCTGCAGCGCGGCGCTGGTGGCCGATTGCGAAAGCGCTATAGCCTCTCCCGCTGCTGAGGTGGAGCCCTGACTCGCCACCGCCAGAAACACCTGAACCTGACGCAATGAAATCAACTTTTCATCCTTCTAGCTTCCATCCTCTATTCACTACACTCATCCGGCCATCCTATGCCTGCTAAGAGTTACCTGTTTTTCAGGTTATTTGTACTTATTTAAACTGTTTTACCACTTATAGACCATTCCCTAGACTCGCTCTCATGCCATCGAACGGACGGGAGAGCTCCATGAACCTTCAACTGACGCAGCCCTACCGGATCCGCCGCAGCCTCAGTATTAGCGGCGGCCTTCTGCCCGGCCTGCTGCTCAGTGCAGGTATTGCGGCGCTGGCGATGCTTATCTCCCGCCTGCCCCTGCCTCTGCTCGCCACCCTGGGGCCGCTGACCCTGGCTATGCTGCTGGGTTTGCTGCTCGGCCAACGCCTGCCGGTTTCTGTAAGCAATCACAGTGCCGCCGGCACGACGCTGGCCCGTACCCGTCTGCTGCGCCTGGGGATCATTCTGTACGGCCTGCGGATCAGCTTTGCCGACCTGCTCAATGTGGGCGCGGCCGCACTGGTGATCGATCTCTGCGTGGTGGTCGGTATTTTTTTGCTGGCAGGCTGGGTCGGCACCCGCTTTCTCAAGCTGGAAGCGAAAACCGCCTTGCTGGTTGGCGCCGGCAGTGCGGTTTGCGGTGCCGCGGCGATACTGGCGATAGCGCCGGCACTGCGGGCCCGCGCCCAGGACATCCCGGTGGCGATCGCCACGGTGGTGCTCTTCGGCACCGCCTCGATGCTGCTCTATCCCTGGCTGTGGACACTGCCGGCGGTACAGCAGCTGTTTGGCGGCTCGGAGCTGGACTTTGGCCGCTATCTTGGCGCGACGGTTCACGAGGTTGCCCAGGTTGCTGCCGCAGCCGGCGCCCTGAACGATGAAGCCGGTCAGGCGGCGGTGATCACCAAGCTGATCCGCGTGATGCTGCTGGTGCCGCTGATTCTGGTGGTTTCCAGTTATTTCAGCCGAAAGGAGAATGATGCCGATGGCGAAAAAGCGAAGGTAAGCCTGCCCTGGTTTGCGCTGATCTTTCTGCTGATGCCGCTGGTGAACGCCAGTGGTGTGTTGAGCGCGGAGCTGCTGGCGCAGATCGAGCAGATCGATACCTTTATTCTGGCGATGGCGATGGCGGCACTGGGCGTAGAAACCCGGTTTGCGGCACTGAAAAGCAGCGGCACGCGGCCACTGCTTCTCGGCGGGATACTCTTTGTCGTGCTGATCGCCGGCGGTGCGGCGATCAGTGTCATCAGCGGCTACTACTTCTGAGACAGGCCCCGAACACGGGCCACCGCCGCTTCCTGCTGGGCATCTATCCCGTCAGCTCCTTCCCGACCACTGACACAGAAATCCAGATCGGTGAGCTGGCCGTTGGTCAGACTGTAGACCCAACCATGCACGGTCAGCGGCTGGCCACGATCCCAGGCATCCTGCACGATGGTGGTATTGCAGACGTTGTGTGCCTGATCGACCACGTTGAGCTCACACAGACGGTCGTTCTGCTCAACAGTATCCTGCCAGGGCCCCACCAGATCACGATAGGTGTCATACACGTCACGAATATGGCTGAGCCAGTTATCGATCAGTCCGTGGCGGGTGCTGTCCATCGCCGCGCGCACACCACCGCAGCCGTAGTGGCCGACTACCATGATGTGCTTGACCTTGAGCACCTCCACCGCGAACTGCAGCACGGAGAGGCAGTTCATATCGGAGTGCACCACCAGGTTGGAGACGTTACGGTGAACGAACAGCTCGCCCGGCAGCAGATCGACGATCTCATTGGCCGGTACGCGACTGTCGGAGCAGCCGATCCAGAGATACTCCGGCGCCTGCTGGGCTGCCAAAGTGGGAAAGAAATCGGGATCCTGTTCGCTGATTCGCTCCGACCAGCTGCGGTTCTTTTCAAACAGATCAGTGAGTCTGTTCATAGGCGTTCAGGGTATTCCTGTGGCGGGTTTGACAGATAGCGACCCCGGCGACACTGCCGCCGGGATCAGCCGCTTCAGTAAGAAGCATATAACAAGATATTACTTATGGTAGGGAACACTCAGTTCGTGCACTGCGTCGACAAAGACACCGGCCTGCTCGGGATCGACAAACTGGTGGATACCGTGGCCCAGGTTGAAGACATGGCCGTTACCTGCGCCAAAGCTTGCCAGAATACGTGAAACCTCGTCACGGATACGGTCGGCCGGCGCATACAGGACGCTGGGGTCCATGTTGCCCTGCAGCGCCACACGATCACCCACACGACGACGCGCATCGCCGATATCGGTGGTCCAGTCCAGACCCAGCGCATCGGCATCCGCTTCCAGCATGGTTTCCAGCCACTGGCCGCCATTCTTGGTGAACAGAATCACCGGCACACGACGTCCGTCATATTCGCGAATCAGGCCGGAGACGATCTGTTTCATATAGGCCAGGGAGAATTCGGCATACATCGGGCCGCTCAGCGCACCGCCCCAGGTATCGAAGATCTGCACGGCCTGGGCGCCGGCGCGGATCTGTTCGTTCAGGTAGACGGTGACCGCGTCCGCCAGTTTGCCCAGCAGCGCATGCATCACCTCCGGACGGGCGTACATCATCTCCTTGATATGGCGGAAATCCTTGCTGGAGCCGCCCTCAACCATGTAGGTCGCCAGGGTCCAGGGGCTGCCGGAGAAGCCGATCAACGGTACCCGGCCGGCCAGCGCCGAGCGGATCTCGCGCACCGCATCCATAACGTAATCCAGATCGGTCGCCGCATCCGGTACCGGCAGTGCCGCCACATCATCCGCGGTGCGGACAATCTTCTTGAAGCGCGGACCCTCACCGGCTTCAAAGTAGAGGCCCAGGCCCATGGCATCCGGGATGGTGAGGATATCGGAGAACAGGATCGCCGCGTCCAGGTCATAGCGCTCCAGCGGCTGCAGGGTGACCTCACAGGCCAGTTTCGGGTTTTTGCAGAGACTCATGAAGTCCCCCGCCTGGGCGCGTGTTGCCCGGTATTCCGGCAGGTAACGCCCCGCCTGACGCATCATCCACACCGGAGTGCAGTCCACCGGCTCGCGCAGCAGCGCGCGCAGAAAGCGGTCGTTCTTCAGCTCAGCCATATCGATATCCTGTAGTAGCTGTATATAAATGGGTAGCCGTAAAATCAGTGGGCGACATTGTACCGGTTTAACCGGGGCGGGCGTACACCCGTATGTATACTATCCGAGTGCGGGCATCGCTGGGTATTTGACCTACAGCAGTCAACCCTGTGCTATGCTTGCTCCCTTACACCCGATAAAGACTCAACCTAAGACCTCTAACCTTGGCTATGCGCAAAGAGACCAGCGTCATCTCTCTGCCCGACCGTGCGGACCAGCATGATCACGGCTATCACCAGATGGTATTCGGCCTGGAAGGCGACACCGAATTCGACCTGGCGGGATACTGCCGTCCGGTGCATTTCGGCTGGGGCTGCCTGATGCCCTCTGCTACCGGGCATGCCTTCCACGGCCTGGGTGAAAACCGCATTGTTGTGGTCAACCTGCCAACGGCCAGCGATGACCCGCAGCTTCAGGAGCGGGTCGAGTCCCTGTTCATCCGTGCAGACTATTTTACCTGCACGCCGCAGATGCAGATGCTGGTCCAGGCTTTGAGCCACGAGATGCAGCAAAACCCTGGGGATACCCTGCTGCAGGAGGCCTGCGCCAGTACGCTGACCTGCGCACTGCAGCGCCAGCAGCAACACCGACGCCAGAGTCCCCGCCGCTTCGGGCAGATCAACATGGAGCTGCTCGACGCCTACATCGACGCCCATATCCAGCGCCGCATCAACGTCTCGGAACTGGCCGGCCATGCCTGCCTCAGTGACAGCCAGTTCTACAACCTGTTCAGGGATCAGACCGGGCAGACACCCCAGCGCTATGTCATGGAACGCCGTCTGCAGGCCGTGGCCTGTGCACTGACCCGCTCCGACCAGCCGATCTCCGATCTGGCCTCCGCCTTCGGCTTTGCCAGCCAGAGCGCCCTGACCCGCGCTTTCACCCGCCGCTTCGAACTGCCGCCGGCACGCTATCGTGCCGTCAACCAGCACTGATCAGCACGACCCTGCCGGATCTGGGCAGATCGGAGAAAATGACAAAAAACCCGGAGTCTCGGGCAAGACCTGCTACATCCTCTGTCTCTAATCTGCAGCTAGGCTGGGTAGCTTCTACAGTGTAACCAGGGCCTCCCATTCTCAGCGCCAATCAGGAGACCGATATGTTCAGGGCGATCGACGTACTCGAGCCGGACTTTATCCGGCAACCGCTGGCCAATATCTGGCAACTGATTAAACCGCTGTATGCAATGGATAAGGACAGGGGCCTGCGTGCGCTGATGCCACTGGCCGAGTGCGACCCGGCGGGCTGCTCAACCCTGCTGCAGCCGGCCCCTACCCACCGTTTCGTGTCAGGGAAAGCACGCACCATCAACACCACGGCTGTCGGCAGCAATGCCAGGCTGCTGGAGCTGGGTAGCGCTGAGCGCTAAAAGCTCCCCTACCCAGGCAAACCCAACAAGAAAGAGACATGAGCATATGAACGATAGCAACCTGGCCATATACGGCACCTTTATCGTCTACCTGATACTGATGCTGGCGATCGGCTACTACGCCTATATTCGCACGGTAAACTCGTCGGACTATTTTCTTGGCGGCCGCTCCCTGGGCCCCTGGCCCGCCGCCCTATCCGCCGGTGCCTCCGATATGAGTGGCTGGCTGCTGCTCGGTCTGCCCGGCTATGCCTACGCCGCCGGGCTTGAGTCCATCTGGCTTGGGGGTGGCCTGCTGCTGGGCACCTGGGCGAACTGGCTGATCACCGCCAAGCGCCTGCGCACCTACAGTATCGTCGCCAATGACTCGCTGACCCTGCCGGAGTTCTTTGCCAACCGCTTCAAGGACAACTCCCGCCTGCTGCAGGTGATCTCGGCGTTTTTCATCCTGCTGTTCTTCCTGTTCTACACCAGCTCCGGCCTGGTGGCTGGCGGCAAGCTGTTTGAAGAGGTGTTCGGTCTGAACTATCAGTATGCCGTGATCATCGGCACTGTCTGCGTGGTCTCTTACACCCTGTTCGGCGGCTTCCTGGCCGTCTCCTGGACCGACCTGGTACAAGGGCTGCTGATGGCCGCAGCGCTGCTGATCGTGCCGGTTATCGTCATGCAGGTAGATGGCGGCTGGGGCTCGATGTTCGACTCCATCCGGGATATGAACCCGGAGCTACTGACCATCTTCAGGGACACCAATGGTGAAGCGCTTAGCCTGATCTCTATCGTTTCCCTGGCTGCCTGGGGCCTGGGCTACTTTGGTCAGCCGCACATTCTGGCCCGTTTCAAGGCGTCGCGCAGCAATGAGGATATTCCCACCGCCCGTCGCATCGCGGTGATCTGGAGCGGCCTGTCCATGGCCGGTGCCATCTTTGTCGGCTTGGCCGGCCTGGTCTACGTCAGCGGCCATATGCCGGGCGACGTGGCCGACGGCGAGAAGATCTTCATGGTACTGGTGAACGCCGTGTTCCACCCGGTCATTGCCGGCATCCTGCTGGCCGCAATCCTGGCCGCAATCATGAGTACGGCAGACTCTCAGCTGCTGGTATCGTCTTCCGCGCTGGCAGAGGACTTCTACAAGAAACTGTTCCGCCCGGATGCCAGTGCCAAAGAGATTGTGATGGTGGGTCGTATCGCGGTCCTGGCGCTGTCGTTCGTCGCCCTGCTGCTGGCGTTCAACCCGGATTCCACCGTCCTTGGGCTGGTGTCCTACGCCTGGGCGGGCTTTGGTGCCGCGTTCGGTCCAGCCCTGCTGTTCAGCCTGTACTGGTCGCGCATGAACCGTAACGGCGCGCTGGCCGGTATCCTGGTAGGTGCCATCACCGTCGTGGTCTGGAAACAGCTCTCCGGCGGTATTTTCGATCTGTACGAGATCGTTCCGGGTATCATCTTCGCCACGATCGCCATCCTGGTGGTGACCCTGATGGGTAGCGAGCCCGGTGATGAGCTCAAGGCCCAGCATCAGGAGATGCTGAACAAGCTCTGATCCCACCCAGCCTACAGGGCTCAACCCGTCGCCACCGCCCTGCTGCGGTGGCGCCTCCATTCGATGAACTCCGATTACAGCGCCGGTCGTCCGGCGCTTTTTTTGGCCTGCTCATTTGCCACCTGAGCCACCGCGGCATCAATCTGTGGTTTTAGACCAGCCAAACTGTCAACCTTGGGTTTGCCGCTATGATGGTGGTTATTTTTAACACAAGGGAAAGGCTGACATGTGTGAAGCAAACGCAAACTCCACCGCTATCGCCCAGATCGATGTGGATAACGACGATGTGCGGGTCACCCGCTGGAGTTTTGAGCCCGGTACAGAAACCGGTCATCACCGCCACGAATACGATTATGTGATTACCCCGATCACCAACAGCACCATGCAGATCGAGGACGCCGAAGGCAGCCGCCAGGTCGATATCAAGGCCGGTGTCAGCTATTACCGCCAGGCGGGCGTGGAGCACAATGTGACCAATGTCAGCGACACACCGATGATCTTTGTGGAGACCGAGATCAAGCGCTGACTGACCTTTCCGATAACCGGGATTCAGATAATGGGAACAAAGGGCACGCAGCCAGCGATCAGCGCCGTGGCGGCCAGTGCCAGAAAGAGTTTCATTAGTTCAGGTCCACTGTTGCAAACTAAAAAGGCCACCGCTATGGGTGGCCTTTTACGATAACCCCTTGAGGTTACACCTCGAGGAAATCCAGAATGCCTTCGGCAGCTTCACGACCCTCGTAGATCGCGGTAACCACCAGGTCGGAGCCGCGCACCATATCGCCACCGGCAAAGACCTTGTCGTTGCTGGTCTGGAACGGGAAGCGGCCCGCTTCCGGCTCTTTGGAGGCGATCACGCGACCGTCCTTGTGCAGGTCGATCTTAAACGGTTCAAACCAGGGTGCCGGGCTCGGACGGAAACCGAAAGCGACCAGCACGACGTCGGCGTCGATCACTTCTTCGGAGCCTTCAACCACTTCGGCACGGCGGCGGCCGTTTTCGTCCGGCTCACCCATGCGGGTGGTCACCAGCTTCAGACCGGTAACGCGACCTTCTTCACCGACCACTTCCACAGGCTGGCGGTTGAACAGGAACTGCACACCCTCTTCACGGGCGTTCTCCACCTCACGCTTGGAGCCAGGCATATTGGCTTCGTCACGACGGTAGGCGCAGGTCACGCTGTCGGCGTTCTGACGGATAGAGGTACGGTTACAGTCCATCGCGGTATCACCACCACCGAGCACGACAACTTTCTTGCCGGCCACGCTGATGAAATCCTCCGCTGCCTGGTCGTAGCCAAGGCAATGGTTCACGTTGGAGATCAGGAACGGCAGTGCGTCGTAGACACCGTCCAGGTCTTCACCGGGGAAGCCACCTTTCATGTAGGTGTAGGTACCCATGCCGAGGAAGATCGCATCGTATTCCTTGTCCAGCTCTTCGATGCTGATGTCCTTGCCCACCTCGGTGTTGAGGCGGAACTCGACGCCCATCTCTTCAAAGATCGCGCGGCGTTTAACCATCACGTCCTTCTCAAGCTTGAACTCGGGGATACCGAAGGTCAGCAGACCACCGATCTCCGGATTACGGTCGAACACTACCGGCTTGACGCCGTTACGTACCAGGATATCGGCACAACCGAGGCCCGCGGGACCGGCACCGATGACGGCAACTTTCTTGTCGGTCCAGACCACCTTGGACATGTCCGGCTTCCAGCCCATGGCGAAAGCGGTGTCGCTGATATATTTCTCAACCGGACCGATGGTGACGGCTCCGAAGCCATCGTTCAGCGTACAGGCGCCTTCACAGAGGCGGTCCTGCGGACAAACGCGGCCGCAGACTTCCGGCAGGGAATTGGTCTGGTGGCTCAGTTCGGCAGCTTCGAGGATGTTGCCTTCGGAAACGAGCTGCAGCCAGTTCGGAATATGGTTGTGCACCGGGCACTTCCAGGAGCAGTAAGGGTTACCGCAGTCGAGACAGCGGTGCGCCTGCTCGGAGGCATCTTCGGAGCGAAACGGTTCATAGATTTCGGCAAATTCGCGCTTGCGCACTTCAGCCTGGATTTTGCTCGGCCCTTCACGGGACACATCGAGGAACTGAAAATCGTTACTCGGACGGTTAGGCATAGTCCCACCTCTTTCGGGTCACCCGGGCCTCGGCCCGGGCGATCAATATTACGGAAAACCAGATCGTTACAGCGCCGGCACTTATTCCGGACGCTTACGCATGCTGTCGAGCAGCTGATTCAGGCTCGCGGCCTTGGGTTTGACCAGCCAGAACAGACCGATGTAATCGATAAAGTTCTCGACCAGCTCCTGTCCCCAGGCACTGCCAGTTTCCCGGGTATACTCAATGATCACCGACCGCAGATGGTTCTTGTACTGCTCCATCTGTTCCGTATGGATGCGGTGGATCTCGACCAGCTCGTGGTTGTAGCGATCCACGAAGGTCCGATCCAGATCGAGTACGTAAGCGAAACCACCGGTCATACCAGCACCGAAGTTGTAACCGGTCTCACCCAGCACAGTGACCAGACCGCCGGTCATGTATTCACAGCAGTGGTCGCCAGCACCTTCGATGACCGCATGTACACCGGAGTTACGTACACCGAAACGCTCGCCGGCACGGCCTGCAGCGAACAGCTTGCCGCCGGTGGCCCCGTACAGACAGGTGTTACCGATGATCGCTGTCTCGTTGGACTTGAAGGTGACCTCCTTGAACGGGCGGATCACGATCTTGCCGCCGGCCATGCCCTTACCGACATAGTCGTTGGCGTCGCCTTCGAGATAGAGGTTCTGACCACCAGCGTTCCAGACACCGAAGGACTGACCGGCGTGACCGCGGAAGTTGAACTCCAGCGGCGTATCGATCATGCCCAGGTTGCCATGTACCTTGGCAATGGCACCTGAGGTACGTGCACCCACGGAACGGTCACAGTTACCGATCTCCAGCTCCCAGCTACCGCCGGACTTGTGCTGGATGGCGTCGCCGACCAGTTCGATCATGCGGCTGTTAAGCGCGCCCGGATCGTAGGGTTCGTTGCGGTGCTGCTGCACGGTCTGCGGGTATTCCGCCGGGATACCGGCGTCGCTGATCAGACCGGACAGGTCCAGACCTTTCTGGCGCTCGGTCTGGCCTTCGATCGCTTCCAGCAGATCAACGCGACCCACCAGCTCTTCCAGCGTGCGCACGCCGAGCTTGGCCATCCATTCGCGGGTTTCTTCAGCCACGAAGCGGAAGTAATTCTTGACCATTTCCACGGTACCGCGGAAGTGGTCACGACGCAGGTCGTCATTCTGGGTAGCGACACCGGTGGCACAGTTGTTCAGGTGACAGATACGCAGGTATTTACAGCCCAGCGCCACCATCGGCATGGTACCGAAGCCGAAGCTCTCCGCACCCAGGATCGCCGCCTTGACCACGTCCAGACCGGTCTTCAGACCGCCGTCTGTCTGCAGGCGGATCTTGCCGCGCAGGTGGTTGGCACGCAGTGACTGGTGCGCATCCACCAGGCCCAGCTCCCAGGGGGAACCCGCATAGTGAATAGAGGTCATCGGCGATGCAGCTGTACCGCCATCGTAACCGGAGATGGTGATCAGGTCGGCATAAGCCTTGGCCACACCACAGGCGATGGTGCCAACGCCAGGACGCGATACCAGCTTCACCGATACCTGACCTTCAGGGTTAACCTGCTTAAGGTCGAAGATCAGCTGCGCCAGGTCCTCGATAGAGTAGATATCGTGGTGCGGCGGCGGTGAAATCAGGGTCACGCCGGGTACGGAGTAACGCAGGCGGGCGATCAGGTCATTGACCTTGCCACCCGGCAGCTGGCCACCCTCACCGGGCTTGGCGCCCTGAGCGACCTTGATCTGCATGACATCGGCGTTGACCAGGTATTCCGGCGTGACACCGAAACGACCGGAGGCGACCTGCTTGATCTTGGAACGCTTGTTGGTGCCGTGACGGGCCGGATCTTCACCGCCCTCGCCGGAGTTGGAACGTCCGCCCAGCTCGTTCATCGCCATCGCCAGCGCTTCGTGCGCCTCCGGTGACAGTGCGCCGAGAGACATCGCCGCCGAGTCAAAGCGCGGGAACAGTGCGTCTGCCGGTTCCACCTCATCGATGGAGATCGACTTAACATCCTTACGCAGCGCAAGCATGTCACGCAGGGTAGCGATACCACGGTTGTTCACCAGTTCGGCGTAGCGGTTGTAGGCGCTCTTGTCGCCGGTGGTGACCGCCTCATGGATCGTCTTGACCACATCCGGGTTGTAGGCGTGGTATTCGCCCTCAAACTTGTACTTCAGCAGGCCACCCGGGCGGATCGACTTGCGCGCGCTCCAGGCTTCTTTCGCCAGTACTTCCTGCTCGCTCTGGAAGTGCTCGAAACGGGCACCTTCGATACGGCTGGTGACGCCCTTGAAGCAGAGATCAACGATCTCGGTGCTCAGGCCGACTGCTTCGAACAGCTGCGCGCCACGGTATGAAGTGATCGCCGAGATCCCCATTTTGGAGAGGATCTTGAACAGGCCCTTGTCGATGCCCTTGCGGTACTTCTCATGGCTTTCCAGCGGTGCCGACTGGATCTCGCCGCTAGCACAGAGATCGTTGAGAACGCGGTACGCTAGGTACGGATAAACAGCCGTGGCACCGAAGCCGAACAGAACCGCGAAGTGGTGCGGATCGCGCGCGGTGCCGGTTTCAACAATGATGTTGGCATCGGTACGCAGACCCTTTTCGATCAAGTAGTGGTGTACCGCGCCAGTCGCCATGGCCGCATGAATGGGCACTAAGCCCTGACGGATATTGGCATCTGACAGGATGATCAGAACCTTGCCGTCTCGCACTGCTGACTCAACGGTGCTGCACAGGGCCTCGATCGCCTGTTTCAGCGAAACGCTGCTCGGATCGTAATTCAGATCCAGCACGATCGGCTCGAACCCTTCTTCGGTGTTGTCACGCAGGCGGTTGAACTTGCTCGCAGACAGCACCGGCATGGTCAGGATTACGCGGCGCGCGTGTTCCGGCGTCTCCTCGAAGACGTTGCGTTCACGGCCGATACAGGTTTCCAGCGACATGACTATCGATTCACGCAGCGGATCGATCGGCGGGTTGGTCACCTGCGCGAACTGCTGACGGAAGTAGTCATACGGGGAACGGATCTGCTTCGACAGCACCGCCATCGGCTTGTCGTCGCCCATGGAACCGACCGCTTCCATACCGGACTCGCCCAGCGGACGAATAATCTGCTCACGTTCCTCGTAGGTGACGTTGAACATCTTCATATGAGTGCGAACTTCATCAGCACTCATTTCCGGGAAGGAGCGGGACTCCTCGGTCAGGTTCATGGTGTTCTCAAGGCGAAGTGCGTTCTCCTTGAGCCAAGTTTTATAGGGCTTCGCCTTCTTCAGGCGGTTATCCACATCGGCGGTGTGCATCACTTCGCCGGTATCGGTGTCGATCGCCAGAATCTGGCCCGGTCCGACACGGCCCTGGGCGACGATATCCGCCGGCTGGTAGTCGAACACTCCGATCTCGGATGCCGTGCAGATCATGTTGTCGCGGGTCATCACCCAACGGGACGGACGCAGACCGTTGCGGTCGAGCATGCACACAGCATAACGACCATCGGTCATGACCATGCCGGCCGGACCGTCCCACGGCTCCATGTGCATGGAGTTGTATTCGTAGAACGCGCGCAGTTCTGAGTCCATGGTATCCACGTTCTGCCAGGCCGGCGGAACGATCATGCGCACGGCACGGTACAGATCCATACCGCCCACCAGCAGGAACTCCAGCATGTTATCCATGCTGGACGAGTCGGAACCGGTGGTGTTGACGATCGGCTGCAGCTCATTCAGGTGCGGCAGCTCAGGCGTCACGAACTTGGGCGCACGGGCGCGGGCCCAGTTGCGGTTACCCTCGATCGTATTGATCTCACCGTTATGCGCCAGGAAGCGGAACGGCTGAGCCAGCGGCCAGCGCGGCGCGGTATTGGTGGAGAAACGCTGATGGTAGGTACACACCGCTGTTTCAAGACGCGGGTCAGCCAGATCCTTGAAGAAGACCGGCAGATCCACCGGCATGGTCAGACCCTTGTAGCTGACTACGCGGTGAGACAGTGTACAGATATAGAAATCAGGATCGGCCTGGAGCGCCAGTTCTGCTTTCCGACGCGCAGTGAACAGCGCTACAGCAAGCTCGCGCTCGGTCTGGCTGGGTGCGTTGATGATAACCTGCTCGATCTGCGGCAGGGTATCACGCGCGATCGGGCCGAGACAGGAGGGATCGGTAGGCACGACTCGCCAGCCAACCACATCAAGTCCCTGAGCCTTCAGCTCGGCATCCAGAGTGTCGCGGGCAGCCTGCGCGGCGCTCGCCTCTCTAGACAGAAATACCATGCCCACTGCAAAGTTTTCTGCCAATTCTGCGCCCAGCTCGTCGCGGACAACCTCCCGCATGAAGCCTTTAGGCATCTGCATCAGCAGACCACAACCATCTCCGGTTTTACCGTCGGCAGCGATGCCGCCGCGGTGAGTCATGCAGGCGAGCGCCTCTATGGCTTTTTCAAGCACGCTGTGGCTCGCTTCACCCTGCATGTGCGCCATCAGGCCAAAGCCACAGTTGTCCTTGAATTCACCGGGGCGGTACAGACCTTTGCTCATAAGCCAATCCCACTAAAAACGAATTAAATCAATAATTTAAACTATATCTCTTTTCCCGACTTGAGGTTTTGCGGACGAAAAGGGACAGCAATATTACACTTCGCCCCCCGTCGGGACAAATTGTGAACAAACCGCAGGAAAACATAAGCTCCGGAATAACCGAGCTCAAAAGGGGTATTTTATTGTAGAAGCGCGCGAATTCAGCGATTTTCTATTGATTACCGAAAATAAACCGTCCTTTACTCTTTGGACAAATGTTATTTCTGAATATCTGATTTCACACCTGCAATGGAACGCGCCCAAGGCCTCAACTTACGCAGTGCTTGAGGCAGGGTTTCGACAGCAGCCATGGCAGAGCCCCGACTGGCAAACTGCCCATAGACCACTACATGCCAGGGCGCGCCTTTATACATGGTGCGGAAATAGTAGAACCGCTCAGGCTGCGCCTGTGCGTTGATAAAGCGCTCTACACTATCCACCGAACGCGCACCCAACAATTGCAGAGTATAGCCCTCATCCGGCCATTCGAGCAGCTCGTCGGCACGAAGTAATGAATGAGATTCTTTCACTGAAGCCTTTACCGGTTCCTGCTGTACTTCATTGACCTCAGGCTTATCAGCCTCTGCCACCTGGGTTTTAACGCTTTCCGCCTCAGTGGTGGCTATCTCGCCAGCCGCATCGCTCTGCTCCGCTATCGCGTCAGTGGAGGCCTGAGGTTCTACCTCCTGCGCTACTGCAGGTTCCGTCGTTAGCTCAGCCTCGGAAGGTTCCGGTGCGTTAACCCCGGCCTCTTCCGGTTGAGGTTCTACTGCAACCTCTGCCGTCGCCGGACTGCTTTCGGCAGGAGCGGCAGCGACCTCAGGCTCACCCAACCGGGCTTCCTGCTCTGCCAGACGCTGCTGCAGCTCGGAGCGCACTTCGATAACCTCGGGCTCTTCATCCTGATTGGCCGCGGTAATATTGAGCGGCAGTTCAACCCTTGCGACCTCTTCAACTTGATCAGTTTCCGTGTCGGAATCCGGCATAAACAACCACAAAGCACCACCGAAAATAACCAGCAGCACTGCACCAATAGCCAACAGATGGGTAAACGGAAATGGGAAAGCGCGACGCGATGCACGTTGCACCTTGCCGTCACGAAGCTCACTTTGCACCAGGGCATATAAGCGCCCCGGGTAAGCATCGCTTTGCTCGATTAACACTTTCATTCGGCGAGGTAACAGCACCGCCCCTTTGGGCAGCAGGGACTCGATAAATTCTTCAGCCTCATCCTCCTCGAAACTACCGAGAAGCTGCACATGCAGGCGGCCATCCAGCAATTGATCCAGCTCGTTGGCAAGGAAACGCTGTTCAAACTCAGGTGTGCCTGTCAGCACCACCCGCGGAGCGGCATCCTCCAGGAGTGCAAAGTTGGTGAGCAGTTCCAGCGCGTTATTGGTGAGGTAATCGGCATCATCGATAAGCAAAACCAGCGGAATGCCCGACTCGTGCAAGGTGCGGCTCAACAGATGCAGCTCTTTCAACCGCTGCCGGTTGTCCGCATCGGCAGGGCAATCGATATCTAAGGCATCAACAAGCAACTGCAGCAGACGGGTCACATCCACCGTTGCGTCACACTGAAGCACCCCCTGCCTGATCTCACCTTCCTGAGACGACACCTCCAGCTGATTCAAAACGGTGCTGCGACCGCTGCCATCCTCCCCGACGATCAGCATCATCAGATCGGAAAAGCGCAGAAGGTGACGCAGTTTGGATGCGAGCTGTACCCGGGAGGCTGGTTCGAAATAGCGTGTATCGGTATCCATTGACGGGTGCAGCTCCTTAGTCTCTAGATCAGCCCAAGTTTCGATCCTGCGATGAGGGTATGGTTCAACAGGTTGGGGTCGATCTGATCAGTGACCACCGCCTCACCAATCGATTTCATCAGCACCAGTCTCAACTGGCCATCAAGCACTTTCTTATCAACAGCCATCAGGCTGATAAATTCGTCAGGCGTCATGGACTCCGGAGCCACCACAGGCAGCCCTGCAGCGATAAGCAGCTTGCGTATTCTTTCAAGATCAGAGGTTTCGATCCATCCCATACGGGCCGACAGATCCGCCGCCATCAACATACCTGTCCCCACTGCTTCGCCATGCAGCCAGGTGCCGTAACCCTGAGAGGTTTCAATGGCATGACCAAAGGTATGTCCCAGGTTCAGCAACGCCCGAATACCGGATTCACGTTCATCCTGGGCGACAACTTCAGCCTTGATTTCACAGGACCGGTAAATCGCATAACTCAAGGCGTCACTGTCCCGTTGGCGGAGGGCATCGATATTGTTTTCCAGCCAATCGAAAAACGCCCGATCATAGATAAGGCCGTACTTGATCACTTCCGCCAGACCGGCCGACAACTCCCTTTCCGGCAGGGTCAACAGCGCATCGGTATCGGCGACCACCGCGACAGGCTGATGGAAGGCACCGATCATATTCTTGCCAAGCCGGTGATTGACGCCGGTCTTGCCACCGACCGACGAATCAACCTGGGACAGCAACGTAGTCGGCACCTGAATAAAGCTGACACCGCGCTGATAGCAGGCTGCGGCGAAACCCGTCATATCACCGACAACGCCTCCACCCAGCGCGATCAGCGTTGTCGTGCGGTTGTGGCGCTTTTCCAGCAGCGCATCGAAAATCAGATTGAGATGTTCCAGATCCTTGAACCGTTCGCCATCCGGCAGCACGACAACATCGGCAGCGGCCTCAAACTGAGACACCAGCCGCTCCAGATACAGGGGGGCAACCGTTTCGTTGCTGACGATCATGACCTGCCGCCCCTTGAGGTGTTTCTCCAACAGCGGCTGTTCAATCAGCTTTTTACCGATATAGATCGGATAACTGCGGTCACCTAAGTCAACGGTCAACATCTGCATGAAGGATACTCTCGGGGAAATGCGATTAGACAGGGTTCGATAACGAACTCTGCTTTTTCAAATTACGGACGATCTCTGCAACGACGCTGCGAGGGTGGCGCCGGTCAGTCTTGACCAGAAGATCACAACAGTCGCGGTAAAGTGGGTCCCGTTCCGCCATCAGTTTGGCCAGAACCCCTTGAGGGTCGTCATTTTGCAATAATGGCCGGTTCTTATCCCGGGCGGTTCTTTCCATCTGCTGTTCCACTGAGGTTTTCAGATAAACAACAAAGCCCCGGGCCTGAAGGTGGGCACGATTCTCTTGCCTTAATACCGCTCCACCACCTGTAGCCAGAACGATATTTTCCCGTTGTGTGAGCTGATCGATCACCGCCTCTTCCCGACTACGGAAGCCCGCCTCACCCTCGACATCAAAAATCCAGGGAATATTGGCGCCAGCACGCTCTTCGATCTCTCGATCAGAGTCAATAAACTCCTGACCCAGTTCACCAGAAAGCAAACGCCCTATGGTGCTCTTTCCAGAGCCCATAGGGCCAATTAAAAACACGTTCAACGACAGTTTTACCTTAGTACTACCTGACTGTCAGAGATTCACGTACCAGTTTTGGAGTAATGAATATCAGCAGCTCTTGCTTATCTTGCGAGGTCCGACGCGACTTGAACAAGTTACCCAGCACCGGGATATCACCCAACACCGGCGTCTTGTTCTCAGAATTTATATCTGAGGTAACGAAGATACCACCAAGCACTACTGTTTCGCCATCCGGTACGCTGATAGACGTCTGCAAAGAATTGGTATCGATAATCAACTCGCCATTCGGAGCTGCTCCCGCTACGGAGTCTTTGTTGATATCGATATCCAGACTGATGCGATCCCCTGGGTTGATCTGCGGCGTAACACTCAGGCTCAATTCAACATCTTCAAACTCGGTATCAGACCCTCCATCACCGTCTGTTGTCTGGTATGGAACCCTCTGACCTGAGGAGATCTCCGCCGGACTGCCGTTGGTGGTAATCACCTTGGGCTGGGATACGATATTGGCTCGACCATCACTCTCCAGTGCCGATAGTTCAGCCGCCAGAAGCACACTGCTGCTGGCATAACCGATCGCCAGAGTAGTTGATGTATCCACGCCGTAATCAATGGCAAGCGCAGTGTCGAACGGGTTGCCGTTTATACTGCCGGAATCGTCAGCGTTACTTAAGCCCCAACGAATTCCAAGTTCACGGCTATCCGTCTCGGACGCCTCGACGATGCGGGCCTCAATCAGGATCTGCGCGACCTCGACATCGAACTGGCGCAAAGTCCGGCGGATGTCCTCGATCTGACTTGCCGTCTCACGAATCATCAGCACGTTGGTCTGATCGTCGGCCAGGACAAAACCGCGCTCGGATATCAGCTGCGCTTCTTCAATATGAGTTTTCAGGTCTGAGGCACGGCGAAAGTCGATCTGGACAAACTCAGTTACCAGGGGCGCCAGCTCTTCTACCTGCTTCTGGCTCTCGAGTTCCTGCTGTTCGCGCTGAGCGATCTCCTGGGCAGTGCCGATCATCAGCACGTTACCCACTTCGCGCTTATCCAGGCCCTTGGTTTTGAGGATGATATCCAGCGCCTGATCCCAGGGCACATTTTTCAGACGCAGGGTGATATTGCCCGCGCTGCTGTCGACCAGATCACTGATCACCAGGTTCATCTCCGCCACTTCAGCAATAATCTGCAGGATTGAACGGACAGACACATCCTGGAAGTTCAGGTCGATTTTTTCACCGTTGTACGGAAAGGCGTCACGCGCATTTTTCTCTTCTTCAGCGGCTATCGGCTTGAAATCCACATAAAGCTGATTGCCGGTCTGGTAAGCCATGTAGTCATACGGCTCAGCAGACGGCTTGATCAGAAGAGATGTATTTTGACCGTTAACCATAGTGTCGATGAACATCACCGGAGTGGCAAAGTCCTGAACATCCAGACGCTGCTCCAGATTCGGGGCAACACCCGCACCGATCAGGTTAACAACGACGTTGTTACCCTCTTCGATGATATCGAGACCAGCCTCGTCGTCGCTCAGGGTCACGACCACACGCCCCTCTCCACCGGCGACACGCTCGAAATCGATACCCTGAACGCGGGTACGATCATCGCGGGCAACTGGCATGGCGGATGAGTAGGTCTGGGACGTTTTGGCTATCGGCTGCTTGGCTGCCGCCGCTGAAGAACCTGAAGTACCGGAAAACTCGACAAACAGACTGTTATCTTCGCTGTATGTCCGGTATTCAACCGGCTCGTTAAGATTGGCTACGATACGCAGGCGACCTTCCGCCTGAGCAAAGTTGAGGCTGTCTACCTGACCTGTCTCTATATCCTGAAGACGGGTACCGATTTCATTACTAACGCCCCAGAAGTCCATCACCAAACGGGGCGGGCTGTCGATCATATACGCCTTAGGCGCAGGAGGAGCCGCATCGAAGTCCAGACGAATTTCGATTTTACCGCCGGGCAAAGCGACGAATGACGAATCGGTCAACCGGGCATCCTGCGCGGAAGCCTGAATGGAAAATGACAACGCCAGGATCCCAAAGACAAAACCTTTGAGCCAAGTGCCAGCTCCAGAAAGCAACCGACTTTTGTAATTACCTTTAATTCTATTCACAGTCAGCATCCTTCGTTATTCCTGCTCCGGCAAGGCCAGGTTTCGCGGCCGTTTCATCCAGCCTCCCCGCCCGTTCGATATAATCTCGATCAGTTTCACGGTCTGGTCGTTAACCTCGACCACTTCACCGTAATCCAGCCCCATGTGATCTCCGACGGTCACACGATGGATCTCACCCTGGTTATCCCGCACCAGCGCGTACAGCCCGCCCATGTCCAAGGGGGTAATCGTCCCAACCATCCTCAGCTGATCAATGGCAAAGCTTTCCAGATAGTCCTTGGGCCGCTCTTCATCCGGTTTGATACCGGAGTCTGGCCCGGCCACCTCATCCGCCTCAGAGGTCGGCAGCAGTGGCTGGAACGGGTCACGAAGGCTGGAGCCTTCATAGACAAAACTCTCGTAGGGCTTGAACTCCGGCAGAGGCTCTATCTTCCCTCCCGGTTTAGCCATGGTGGTCGAGACGAACTGACGCAGATCAGTCGTATCCTCTACCCACAGGCAACCCGTGCTCATAATCGTCGCCAGGGACAAGACAAGCCAAGTTCGGCGCGGCGCTCCCTGTGCGCTAACTGTTTCAGTTCTCATCATCATAGCGATAGGTCTTGGCACTGATAGACATAGACAGCTGGTTGCCGCCCCCCGGTCGAATCGAATAATCATGCAACGTCACGATACGCTTGATAGCTGCAACGCCGCTGACGAACTCGCCCATCTGGTGATAAGTCCCTGCCACCTGAATGCTAATGGGCAACTCGACATAGAACTGGGATTTACGCTCTGCCTGCAAGGCGATGCTGTTGATATCCAGCCCGGCGTTCTTGCCGATGGCAGTGATATCCTCAAGCAGACCAGGCACCTCTTTATCCGTCGGCAACTGACGCAGCAATTCTGCGAAGCGCCCTTCCACATCCGCCATCTGCTTGCGCAACGCGGGTAGGTTAGCCACCTGAAAAGCTTTGGATTCGAACTGCTGCTTCAGGTCGGTCTCGTTCCTGATTTCCCGCTCAACAGCCTTGTGCTTGTCAACGATCAGGAAATAGATACCGGCACCAACAATCGCCGAAAACAGCAGGAGATAGACAATCGCCTTGATTCCCACCGGCCAGGTGCCGGCGGAGTTGATATCCAGGTTATTCGGGTCAAACCCTCGAAAGGCGTTTTTCAACCCATCAAGACTCGTACTCACTTGCTGGCCTCCTCTGCCTTGGGTTTGGTCAGCGGCACCGACAGATTGAAATTACGCATCTGATTGGCCGCCTGCACTCTGGAGAGGCTTGGCTCACCGAACCAGATTGAGCTTTGCAGATTACGCATCAGGCTGGAAACATCGTTATTGTTCCCGGCCAGGCCATTGATGCTGATCCGGTCTCCCTTGCGGCTGATCGCGCTATAGTAGAGATCGTCAGGCAGCACCCTGACCAGCTCGTCGAAGTTCCGTACGATAACCGGGCGGTTACCCTGTAGTTCCTGGATCGCATTAAGGCGCTCCAGCAGACGCTCACGCTTGCGTCGCAACTCACGGATTTCGGCAATTTTCTTATCGAGCTTGGAGATTTCGGTGCGCAGGTAATTATTACGAGCCTGCTGCCGGTCCATCTGCATATCGTAGTAGTAGCTGATCGCAAAGACCGTTAACGCCCCGAGTACTGCGGCCGCAACCAGGTTGCCCAGAAACCGCTTCTGCAGAAGGGCGTTGCGTTCCTCTCGCCAGGGTCTGAGGTTAATACGCGCCATAATTTATATCCCTATCTGTCAAAGCTTCTCAGGGCCAAACCGCAGGCCTTGGCCAGCATTGGCGCATCTTTCATCAGCCGATCCCGATTCAGGCGAGAGCCGATACGAATATGTTCGAAGGGGTTCAATACTCTAGAGGGCACTCCGATCTCCTCTTGCATCAACTCAACCAGCCCATCGATTCCGGCCGTTCCGCCAGCCACATAGAGTTCAGCAAGCTGGCTCTGAGCCCCAGACGAGTAGAAAAACTGCAATGCGCGGGAAACTTGCTGAACCACAGACTGTCTGAAGGGCATGACCAGCATTTCGATGATCTCTTCATCCAGTCCGCCGCCACGCAGTTTCTGCTCGATGTCGGATATTTCGAGCCCATACTGCTGGTGGATTGCGTTGCTCAGCTCATTGCCACCAAACGCCTGTTCGCGGTTGTAAATGATTTTGCCATCGCGAAACACATTGAGGGTAAGGGTTGCAGCACCGATATCGACCATGCCAACCAGCGCTCCAGGATCGGCAGCGTCGAGAACAGACAGGAGCCGTTCAACGGCAAAGGTATCAACATCGACGATATCGCAATTCAGCTGTGCAGCGTTGACCGCATCTTCACGATTGGAGACGTCATCACGCCGGCAGGCGACAAGAAGAATTTCGTTCAGATTGGGATGATTATCGACAGGACCGAGAACTTCAAAGTCCAGCGCGACCTCGTCGAGAGCATAGGGAATAAACTGGTCCGCTTCGATCTTGACCTGTTCTTCAAGCTCCATCTCGGCGAACGCGTTACTGATTTCGAGGCGTTTGGTAATGACCGCTGAAGAAGGTACGGCGACCACGGCATGCTTGAGTTTGGAACCACAGATTTTGAGCCCGCGCTCAATCGCCTCCGAAACCTCCGCCTGATTTTCCACGCTGCCATCAACGACAGCCGAGGGTGGCAAAGAAACAATCGCGTAGGAGTCGACCTGGCAGTCGCGCCCCTGCTGCGAGAGGGAGACCAGCTTGACGGATGAGGAGCCTATATCCACTCCCACCCAGCCAGCATTTTTGTTACCGAACAAGCTGACCACGACATCTTCCTTATATCTCTGAGTAACAATCCAAGTGTCACTATCTGTGTCACTTTAGTCTCAATGATGCAGAATTTAAACTGTTGTTCACTAGAGGCCAAGCTTTAGGTGCCGATATAATGCTCAGGCTCAAATTTTACTTCACGCATCAGGGGTAGCATGCGAATTTTTTACAAACTATTCAAATGGCTGTGCGTACTTGCTCTTACAGGCATAGTAGCCGGTGTTATCGCAGCAGCAAGCATCTACTACTATTTTTCTCCGCAGCTGCCCGATGTCGAAACACTGCGGGAAGTTCGCTTCCAGACCCCTCTCAGGGTCTATTCAGCGGACAAAAAACTGATCGCCGAGTTTGGCGAAAAGCGCCGCACGCCCGTCAATTACGAACAGATTCCTACGGACTTTGTGCACGCCCTTCAGGCTGCCGAAGACTCTCGTTTCTTTGAACATTTCGGTATAGATATCAAGGGCTTAACCCGCGCCGCCTACCAGCTCGCCAGCACTGGCCACATCCAGAGCGGCGGCTCCACCATCACCATGCAGGTGGCGAAAAACTTCTTCCTCACCCGTGAACGCACCTTCTCCCGCAAGTTCATGGAGATCCTGCTAGCACTGCGTATCGAACGCGCGCTAAGCAAGGAGGAGATCCTCGAACTCTATGTCAACAAGATCTACCTCGGGCATCGCTCCTACGGAATTCAGGCAGCCTCTACCGTATATTACGGCCAGTCCATTGAAGACTTGAGCCTCGCTCAACTGGCGATGATCGCCGGCCTGCCAAAAGCGCCGTCGGCCAATAACCCGATCTCCAACCCGGAAAACGCCATGCACCGCCGCAACTGGATCCTCGGCCGCATGCTTGATCTGGGTTACATTACCGAGACCCGTTACGACGACGCGGTGAGCCAGCCGATCACGGCACGCTATCACGGCAGCGACATTGAACTATCAGCCCCTTATATCGCGGAGATGGTCCGCGCCGACCTGTACGCACAGTATGGCGATGACCTGTACACCGAGGGCCTGAAGGTCTATACCACTATCGACAGCCGCCTGCAGCAGAGCGCAGACCGCTCCCTGCGCACCGGACTGCTGGCATACACCGAGCGCCACGGCTACCGCGGCCCGGAACAGCAGCTGGACCTCGACAGCCTGTCTGAGCAGGAACTGCTCGAACAGCTGGACGACATGCCGGCATTTGGTGACCTCATTCCCGCCATTGTCACTGAGACAGGTGACAAAAGCGCGAAGCTGATAACCGCCGATCATGGCAATATCGAGCTGAACTGGGATGGCATCAGCTGGGCCAAGCCTTTCAAAACCGTTAACTACACCGGTCCCGCACCCAAAACCGCTGCCGACGTGCTCAACAAAGGCGATCTGGTACGTATAACCCAGGACGAAGAAGGCAACTGGATGCTGCGCCAGATCCCGAAGGTACAGGGCGCCATCGTCTCGCTTAATCCCAAAGATGGTGCGATCCGGGCATTAAGCGGTGGTTTCAGCTTCACCCTGAACAAATTCAACCGCGTCACTCAGGCATACCGCCAGCCGGGCTCCAACATCAAGCCGTTCCTGTACACAGCGGCACTGGAGAACGGTTTTACACCCGCCTCAATCATCAATGATGCGCCGGTGGTGTTCCATGACGTCAGCCTGGAGAGCAACTGGCGCCCCGAAAACGACAACGGCAAATTCGGCGGCCCAACCCGACTCCGCGAAGCGCTTTACCGCTCACGCAACCTGGTATCGATCCGCCTGATGCGCTCACTGGGTATCGAAACAGCCCGCGACTTCATGCTCCAGTTCGGCTTCGAACCCGAGCGCTTCCCCGCCAACCTGTCGCTGGCACTGGGCAGCGCCGACGTAACGCCGCTGCAGATTGTCTCCGGCTACGCCACATTTGCGAATGGCGGCTTCAAGATCTCACCTTACCTGATCTCCCGTATTGAAACGGCCAGCGGAGACCCCGTATTCGAAGCCAGACCGAAACAAGCCTGCCCGGTATGCGAGATCGCTGAAGACAGCTCTCCTGCCAATGACGGCGAGGAAACCGGTGCCAGCGAGGCGTCCTATGCCGCACCGCGCATCATTTCACCGGATGGCGCTTTCCTGATCTATAACGTCATGCAGGATGTGATCAAGCGCGGTACGGGGCGTCGCGCACTGGTGCTTAATCGCGGTGATATCGCTGGCAAAACCGGTACCACCAACGACCAGAAGGACTCCTGGTTCAGCGGCTTCAACCAGGAAGTCGTTACCACGGCCTGGGTAGGTTACGACCAGCCGACAACGCTTGGCCGCCGTGAATACGGCAGCACAGCGGCGCTGCCGATCTGGATCGATTTCATGCGCGACGCACTCGAGGGCACCCCGGAAAGCGCGCCCAGCGCCCCCCGAGGGCGTCACCAGTGCGCTGATTGATCCGGGCACCGGAAAACTGGCCTATCCCAATCAATCCAACGCCATTCGCGAGTACTTCCGCCAGGACCAACTACCCAAGGAGCATGCGCGCAGCCCTGAGGAACAGATGGCCCCGCCGACAACGGAGCAGATTTTCGGCTTCGGTAATTAAAAACAGACAAAAAAAGCGGGCTTAAAAGCCCGCTTTTTTATCGACCGATAGCTGTTGATAGCTATTAGCCCTTGTACTTCTCCGGCAGCGGCAGGCGCGCAACACCGGTATCTACCGCCGCATTGGCAACCGCACTTGCGATTGCATTCAGCAGACGGGAATCGGTGGCTTTCGGCAGGATGTATTCGCGACCGAACTCCAGGGAGTCCAGACCGTAAGCATCCAGCACCTCCTGGGTGACCGGCTGTTTGGCCAGCTCAGCCAGGGCGATAACCGCAGCGGCCTTCATCTCTTCGTTGATCGCGGTAGCACGGACATCCAGAGCGCCACGGAAGATGAACGGGAAGCCCAGCACGTTGTTGACCTGGTTCGGGAAGTCGGAACGGCCGGTCGCCATGATCACGTCGGAGCGTGTTTCACGGGCCAGGTCCGGCAGGATTTCCGGATCCGGGTTGGCGCAGGCGAAGACAACCGGGCTCTCTGCCATTTTCAGCAGATTTTCCGGAGACAGCAGGTTCGGGCCAGACAGGCCGACAAACACATCGGCGCCTTCGATAGCATCTTCCAGAGTGCGCTTCTCGGTTTCGGTGGCGAAAGCCGCCTTTTCCGGGGTCAGATCATCGCGACCGGAGTGAATCACACCCTTACGGTCGAGCATGAAGATGTTTTCCACCTTCGCGCCCATGTTGATCAGCAGCTTCATGCAGGCGCTGGCAGCAGCACCGGCACCCAGACATACGATCTGCGCTTCTTCCAGCTTCTTGCCGGCCAGTTCAAGAGCGTTGATCATGCCTGCCGCGGTTACGATCGCAGTACCGTGCTGGTCATCGTGGAAGACCGGAATTTCGCAGCGCTCAATCAGCGCACGCTCGATTTCGAAGCACTCGGGCGCCTTGATATCTTCCAGATTGATACCACCAAAGGTATCGGCGATACGGGCGACAGTATCGATAAATGCCTGCGGGCTTTCCGCATCAACTTCGATGTCGATGGAGTCGATACCGGCGAATCGCTTGAACAGCAGCGCCTTGCCTTCCATAACCGGCTTCGAAGCCAGCGGGCCCAGGTCACCCAGACCCAGGATCGCGCTACCATTGGAAATGACCGCAACCAGGTTGCCCTTGGCTGTGTAACGGTATGCGGCATCCGGATCTTTTGCTATTTCACGAACGGGTTCTGCGACACCTGGAGAGTAGGCCAAAGAAAGATCTTTTGAGGTCTCAGCGGGAGTCGTCAGTTCAACACTGATCTTACCGGGGCGAGGAAACTCATGGTAATCCAGTGCAGCTTGTTTGAAGTCTTGAGACATTATTGATTTATCCGACTAAGGTTGCATATGGAGAAATTGCATCATATAGAATGCTCAGAAGAGCCACAACTGCGGCCCCGATCGTCAATTCGAGGGGAACCGAAGGTGCCGCCAGTCAGAAAGACTGATCAACCAGCGCTTTCGCCCCGGTTGGCTAATACTGCCGCGATCAACAATCCAGCCGCGAATTTGCACCCTTTTACCTGCCAACCTTTCCAGTTCAACGCCAGTCCTGGCAAGGCCATGGCTGACCCTCAGAACCAGATGATCATCTATCTCTACATAGGCTGCCCGTCGGGTCTGATCCACCCTTGTGACCCGGCCTTCCAGTAGCGCGAAACCACTTTTGCGCACCTGAGCAGCGGCCTGCACCGGCCCCCGCTGCCATAGCCCAATCTCCCTGGCGCTGGCCCTCTGCTCCGCCGCAAAAAAGCAATCCGACAGGCGGATATTCGGCGGCACCGCGACAGCGAACCCCAGCCCCCGCGCCAGCAGATGCTCACTGACAGACTCCCCATCCACGAAAAGATGCGCCAGCCGCCGCCCATAGCGGTCACGGGATTCCAGACCCGGTATCAGCTCAACACGGCGCCCCTCCAGCCAGCGTCTCAGATAGCGCGCAGCGGCCCGGGCGCCCGGCTCGTCGGCGACGCCATCCCGGCCCACTTCCGGTGTATTGATACCGATAAGCCTTACCGATTCGCCACTGGCCAGCCTCAGGGTATCGCCATCGACTACCCGGACCACACGCACATGGCTGCCGGTTTCGGCTAAAGAGCAGGCCGCATGAACTGCGCCCCCAGGCAAACAGGCAATAAAAAAGGCACCCCAATGGAGTGCCTTTCTTAGCGTGCGACGCATCACGTCCAGAAGAATTACTTCTTCAGGGAACGCGCACCGAAACGCTTGTTGAAGCGGTCTACGCGACCACCGGACTGAGCTTCTTTCTGCTTACCGGTGTAGAACGGGTGGCACTGGCTGCAAACGTCGACCAGCATATCTGCGTCACCCAGGGTAGAGCGGGTGTTCATCACGTTACCGCAGGAACAGGTAACTTTGATCTCATTGTATTCCGGATGGATACCAGCTTTCATGTCAAACCTCGAATCGTTGTTTAATGTGCCGCCACCCGTCACGTCTATCTTTCAACAACCGATAGCGCCGGGCACCGCACGTTCGACAAAAGCAGCGTCGTAGCGACTGTCAGGATGACGTGCTGCTCAAGTAGTAAAATCTAGCCTGATCTGCAACGCAGATAGGATAAGGCGGCGAATTATACGCACCGACAGAAACCACGGCAAGCAACTTTCATACTTTACCCACCTATATATAGTTTAATCCCTATACAAACTTCCCTAGACTAGAGCGTTCTGCCACGTCGACCCGCTGGATCCGAATCCCTTGATAGTTCGTGCCGCCCTGCCCACGCCATTGCACCGTCTGTTCGACTACCTGCTGCCGCTGAGCGAGCCGGAGCCGCAACCGGGCTGCCGCGTGCGCGTACCCTTTGGCAATCGGGAACTGGTTGGACTGGTCATTGAGGTCAGCGAAACCAGCGATCTGCCGCGTAACAAGCTCAAACCGTTACTCGAGATTCTCGATCGCAAGCCGGTGTTAGACCCCGGCATGTTCAAACTCGGGCAGTGGGCGGCGCGCTACTATCAGCATCCGGTGGGCGACGCACTCAGCCACCTGCTGCCGGTGCTACTGCGCCAGGGTAAAGCGGCAGAGTTCGCCCACGCAGAGCTCTGGCGCGCGACAGAGGGAGCGTCTGTGGATAGACTCAGCAGCAGCGCCCATCGCCAGCGCGAACTGCTCGAACTGTTGCTGCAACACCCGACTGGCATCAGCGCCGATGCCCTGAGAGCCGAAGGCGGGCAGACCCAGCTACTCAAGACACTGGCCGAGAAAAGCCTGGCCGAATCCTTTGAGCACCGACCGACGCCCCTGCATGCCGACCTCACCGAGGATCTGCTAAACGAGCCGGCACTGCCGGTGCACGGCGAACAGGCCGCCGCGCTGGATGCGATCCATGCCGCCAGTGGATTTACACCCTTCCTTCTATACGGCGTCACCGGTTCGGGCAAAACCGAGATTTATCTCCAAGCCATCGAAAAGACCCTGGCCGCCGGCAAACAGGCCCTGGTACTGGTGCCGGAAATCGGCCTGACACCACAGACACTGGGACGTTTCCGTGCCCGCTTCCGGGTGCCTGTGCATGCACTGCACTCCAACCTCAGCGACCGTGAACGCCTGGATACCTGGCTGCATGCCCGCGCCGGCAGCGCCCGCATCATCATCGGCACCCGCTCGGCAATCTTCACGCCGATGAAAACCCCCGGGCTGATCATCGTCGATGAGGAACACGACGGCTCGTTCAAGCAGCAGGACGGCTTCCGTTACCACGCCCGCGATCTGGCCCTGGTGCGCGCCAGCCGCGAAAATGTGCCGGTTATTCTCGGCAGTGCCACTCCAGCGCTGGAATCCCTGCACAACGCAACCCTCGGGCGTTACCAGTTGCTGAAACTGACCCGACGCGCAGGTAATGCCCAGACACCCCGCTTCGAACTGCTCGATATCCGCCAGCAGCCGCTGGATGCGGGTCTCTCCGATGAACTGATCCGGCGTATCCATCAGCATCTCGGCTGCGGCACCCAGGTGATGCTGTTCCTGAACCGGCGCGGCTTTTCGCCTTCGCTGATCTGTAACAACTGCGGCGGCGTGGTCGATTGCACCCGCTGCGATGCGCATATGACGCTACACCGTAATCCGCCGCATCTGCACTGCCACCACTGCGACCGCCAGACACCGATTCCCCGCGCCTGCAGCCACTGCGGCAGCACGGAGCTCAAACCCCTGGGAATTGGCACCGAGCGCGCCGAAGACGCATTGCAGAAACACTTCCCGGATGTGCCGATCCTGCGCGTCGACCGCGACAGCACCTCACGTAAAAGCGCGCTGGAAAAGATGATGCGCGTGGTGCACAGCGGCGAGCCCTGCATCCTGGTGGGCACCCAAATGCTGGCCAAGGGGCACCACTTTCCCAAGGTGACGCTGGTAGCGATTCTCGATGCCGATGCGGGCCTGTTCAGCGCCGATTTCCGCGGCATGGAGAAAACTGCCCAGCTGATTCTGCAGGTGGCGGGCCGCGCCGGTCGTGCAGATCATCCCGGCGAAGTGGTACTGCAGACCCTGCATGCCGAACACCCGATGCTGCAGACCCTGATCGGCAGCGATTATCTGCACTTTGCCCGACAAGAGATGGGCCTGCGTCAGGCTGCTGCCCTGCCACCCTTTGCCCATCACGCCATCGTACGCGGCGAAGCTTCGCGCCAGGGTTGGGCCGAGCAGTTCCTGCAGGCGCTTAACGAGAGCGCCCGCGCCCAGGTACAACTGCCAGAAGGGGTTCAGGTGATCGGGCCTTTTCCCTCACCGATGGAAAAACGCGGCGGCCTGTTTCGCGCCCAGCTACTGATCTCAGCCAGGAGCCGTCCCGCCCTGCACGCCTGGCTCGACGCACTGATCCGCCAGGCCGAGGCCGATCCGCAGGGGCGCAGAGTGCGCTGGACCCTGGATGTGGACCCGATCGACAACTATTGATTTCCGCGGCCGAGGACCTGACCCAGTACCTGATAACGGCACCTGATCAGCTCTTCTGATAAAGCAGCGCCTGATCGATTGGCAATCAACCCGTATCGGGCGATATAATGCCCGGTTTCTCAAAGCCTCGGCCTTCTGAAAGCGGATTCCACTTCGTTCCCTCGCCGGGCAATACGCACATTCACCCTCAGGGTAGGTTAATGAAAGAACTTATCGCACAGCTGATCGACTCTGCGCTGCAGACACTGGTCGCCGACGGTACGCTGCCGGCGGACATTCAACCGAAAATCATGGTTGAGAACACCCGCGACAAAGCGCACGGCGACTTCGCCTCCAACATCGCCCTGACTTTGGCGAAGCCGGCCCGATGCAATCCGCGTGAACTGGCGCAAAAGCTGTGCGACGCCCTGCCCGCTTCCGACAATCTGGAAAAAACCGAGATTGCAGGCCCCGGCTTTATCAACTTTTTCATCACCCAGGCCTCCGCCTACGCCGTGATCGGCGACATCCTGGAGCAGGGCGAGCAGTTTGGCCGCGCTGAAGCCGGCAAGGGCCCGCGCGTCCAGGTGGAGTTTGTCTCCGCCAACCCCACCGGCCCGCTGCACGTGGGTCACGGTCGCGGTGCAGCCTACGGCGCCACCGTGTCTGACCTGCTCGAAGCCGCCGGTGTTAACGTGGAGCGTGAATACTACGTCAACGACGCCGGCCGTCAGATGAACATCCTCGCGGTCAGCGTCTGGCTGCGCTACCTGGAGCTGGTCAACGGCGAGCTGACCTTCCCGGCTAACGGTTACCAGGGCTACTACATCCGCGATATCGCCCACGACCTGGAGAAGAGCCATGGCGATCGCCTGCAGCGCCCGGTGGCAGAGGTTTTCGCCGACATCCCGGCCGACGAACCCGCCGGTGGTGACAAAGAGAAGCATATCGACGCTCTGATCGATCGCGCCCGCGAACTGCTGGGCGACGATTACAACCTGGTGTTCGATGCCGGCCTCAACGCCATCCTCAGTGATATCCGCGAAGATCTGGGCGAATTCGGCGCTGATTACCAGGAGTGGTTCTCCGAGCGCTCCCTGACCAGCAACGGCGACGTGGAAAAAGCGCTGCAGATGCTGGAGGAGAAAGGCTTCCTGTACGAGCAGGAGGGCAACATCTGGTTCCGCTCCACCGAATTCGGCGATGACAAGGACCGCGTGGTCAAGCGTGCCAACGGCCAGACCACCTACTTCGCCTCCGATATCGCCTACCACATGAACAAGTTCGAGCGTGGCTTCGAGCAGGTGATCAACATCTGGGGCGCCGACCACCACGGCTACATCACCCGCGTCAAAGCGGCGATCCAGGCCCTGGGTTACGACCCGGAGCGCCTGATCGTCAAGCTGGTGCAGTTCGCGATCCTGTATCGCGGCGGCGAGCGCGTGCAGATGTCCACCCGTTCCGGCTCCTTCGTCACCCTGCGCGAGCTGCGTGAAGAGGTGGGCGCCGACGCCTGCCGTTTCTTCTACGTCACCCGCAAGGCCGACCAGCACATGGATTTCGACCTGGATCTGGCCAAGTCCGAAACCAAGGACAACCCGGTGTTCTACATCCAGTACGCCCACGCCCGTGTCTGTTCGGTGCTGCGCAAGCTGGAGGAACAGGGCAGCGCCTGGATTCCAGATGCTGGTCTGAAGAACCTGACCCGCCTGGATACCGAAGCGGAGAAGGATCTGGTCACCACGCTGGGCAAGTACCCCGAACTGCTGCAGAACGCCGCCCTGAACTACGAGCCGCACGTGCTGGCCAATTACCTGCGCGATCTGGCCGGTGACTTCCACACCTACTACAACGCCCACAAGATGCTGATCGACGATGCCGAGCTGCGTAATGCCCGCCTGACCCTGAGCGCTGCCGTGCGCCAGGTGCTGGCCAACGGCCTCAAGCTACTTGGCGTCAGCGCACCGGAGCAGATGTAACGCGTTATGGCACGACAGGACTACGCGCAGAAACGCCGCGGTAACAACTCGGCCAGCCGCAAACCGGCGCCACGCAAGAAAGCGGCGCCACCGCCTCCGCCGCGCCGCCCCTGGGGGCTGGCGCTGCTGTCGCTGATCGGTCTCGGCGGTCTGGGTGTGCTGATCTTTCTGCTGGTGCAAAACCCGGCCGGTGCGCCCAGGGACAGTAAACCGGCGCCGGCGCCCACCGCCCAGGTGGAAAAGCCGACACCGGCCAAGCCCGCACCGGCACCGGCGCCAACGCCGGACACGGAGAAGGACCGCTTCGAGTTCTACGAGATGCTGCCCAAGAGCAAGGTGGAGCCGCCGGAGGAATCCGCCTACCACTCGACGCCGAAGACGGCCAAGCTGGAGACCCGGATTCTGCTTCAGGCCGGTTCCTTCCGTAGCGCTCAGGATGCCGAAAAGATGCGCGCCGAGATGATCCTGGCCGGTCTGCCCAACGTCAAAACCAGCCGTACCGAAGGCAGCAACGGCACCTGGTATCGCGTGCGTACCGGTCCCTTCGAAACCCGCGCCGATGTCAACGCCGCGTCCAACAAGCTCTACAAGCTGAACATCAACCCGCTGGAGATCCGGCTGAAATAAAGCCGGACCGCCCAGCGGGGGCTTTTCCCCGCCCAATCGCCCCTGCCGCCCTTGAAATCCCCGCCGCCAGAACCATATCTAGGGGAACTATGAACTACCTTCATGTCACGCTGAGACGCTACACAGCCTCCCTAGTGGCAATACAAACTGGCAAACAGGGTATCCTCTGTCATGACAACAATCGTTTCTGTTCGCCGCGGCGATCAAGTCGTCGTCGGCGGCGACGGCCAGGTGTCTTTGGGCAACACTGTAATGAAGGGCAGCGCCCGCAAGGTCAACGTCCTGCCCAAGCACAAAGTTATCACCGGTTTTGCCGGCAGCACCGCCGATGCCATCACCCTGCGCGACCTGTTCGAACAGCAGCTGGACAAACACCAGGGCAACATCGTTACTTCCGTTATCCAGCTCGCCCGCGAGTGGCGCTCCGACCGGGTTCTGCGTCGCCTCGAAGCACTGATGCTGGTGGCCAACCGCGAAAAGACCTTCCTGATCTCCGGCAGTGGCGACATCATCGAGCCGGAAGACGGCGTGATCGCCATCGGTTCCGGCGGCAACTATGCGCTGTCCGCCGCCCGCGCCCTGGTCGACAACACCGACCTCAGCGCCCGTGATATCGTCGAGAAAAGCCTGAACATTGCGGCAGGCATCTGCGTATTTACCAACGACAACCTGACCATCGAACAGCTCGAATCCGTCAGCTGAGGAGCGCTCCATGTCCAACATGACACCCCGCGAAATCGTACACGAGCTGAACCGCCATATCGTCGGTCAGGATGAAGCCAAGAAATCGGTGGCCAACGCCCTGCGCAACCGCTGGCGCCGCATGCAGATCGATGAAGAGCTGCGCGCCGAAGTCACGCCGAAAAACATTCTGATGATCGGTCCCACCGGTGTCGGTAAAACCGAGATCGCCCGCCGTCTGGCCAAGCTGGCCAACGCCCCGTTCATCAAGGTGGAAGCGACCAAGTTCACCGAAGTGGGCTATGTCGGCCGCGATGTGGAAACCATCATCCGCGACCTGATCGAGATGTCGCTGAAGATGGTGCGCGAACAGGCGATGGAACAACACCGTTTCCGTGCCGAAGAACTGGCCGAAGAGCGCATCCTCGATGCCCTGCTGCCCCAGGCCCGCTCAAGCGGTTTCGAGCAGGAGGCTCCGAGCAAGAGCGACTCCGCCACCCGCCAGATCTTCCGCAAGAAACTGCGTGAAGGCCAGCTGGATGACAAGGAGATCGATATCGAACTGGCCGAGCCGCAGATGGGCGTTGAGATCATGTCCCCGCCCGGTATGGAGGAGATGACCAGCCAGTTGCAGAACCTGTTCTCCAACATGGGTCAGAACAAGAAAAAGTCGCGCCGTATCAAGGTGAAAGAAGCGTTTAAGCTGCTCACCGACGAAGAAGCCGCGGGCCTCGTTAAAGAGGACGAGATCAAGCAGCAGGCGGTTGAGCGTGTCGAGCAGAACGGTATCGTCTTCCTCGACGAGATCGACAAGGTCTGCAAGCGCGCAGACAACACCGGCGGTGACGTTTCCCGCGAAGGTGTACAGCGCGACCTGCTGCCGCTGATCGAGGGCTGCAGTGTCAGCACCAAGTACGGCGTGGTCCGCACCGATCACATCCTGTTTATCGCCTCCGGGGCCTTCCACCTGGCACGTCCGTCAGACCTGATCCCTGAACTCCAGGGCCGTCTGCCGATCCGTGTCGAGCTGCAGGCACTGACACCGGACGATTTCCGCCGCATACTGACCGAGCCCAAGGCGTCACTGACCGAGCAGTACCGCGCCCTTCTGGCGACCGAAGGTGTTGATGTCACGTTCACTGAAGAGGGGATCAGCCGCATTGCGGAACTGGCCTACCAGGTCAACGAGACCACCGAGAATATCGGTGCCCGTCGCCTGCACACCATGATGGAGCGCCTGCTGGAGGAGCTCTCCTTCTCCGCTGCCGACCGCAGCGGCGATACCATCAGCATCGACCGTGCCTTCGTCGATGAGCAGCTCGGCGAAGTCAGCCGCGACGAGGATCTGAGTCACTACATCCTCTGATCGAATCCGCGCCGGCAGCGTTCAGCTTCGCCGGCGTTTTTACACAGGAGGGGCCGAGATGGCCGACGAAGTACCTCTACCGACGGATATCCGTCTGCATATGAAATCGCGCACCCTGGAGCTGGTATACGCCGATGGCAGCTTCGAGCTCACCGCCGAGTTCCTGCGTGTCCACTCGCCATCCGCCGAAGTGCGCGGCCACGGCATCGGCCAGGGCGTACTGCAGACCGGCAAGAAGCACGTCGGCATCAAGGGCGTGGAGCCCTCGGGCAACTACGCGCTGAAGATCATCTTCGATGACGGCCACGATTCCGGCCTCTACACCTGGGAGTACCTGCACGACCTGGCCCACGACCAGAAAACCTACTGGGACAAATACCTGGCCGAACTCGAAGCGGCAGGCGCCAGCCGCGATGGCGGTCTTATCGCCCGGGGCTGAGGTCACTCAGCCCCTTGATCAGCCCCGTCGCATCGAACGGGACAAACGCCCCCGCCGGGCGCTACAATGCAGCCATCTTTCACTGGGCGATTGAGCGGACGATGAGCGAGAAAAAGCAGGGCACCACCGATTTCGGTTATCAGGAAGTACCCGTAGATGAGAAGGTCAAACGGGTTGCCGACGTATTTCACTCGGTAGCAGGCAAGTATGACCTGATGAACGACCTGATGTCCGGCGGCATCCATCGCCTATGGAAGCGCCTGACCATCGAGCAGAGCGGCGCCCGCGCCGGTATGAAGGTGCTCGATATCGCCGGTGGTACCGGTGATCTGACACTGAAATTTTCCCGCATCGTCGGTCCCACCGGCGGCGTCGTGCTGGCTGATATCAACGATTCGATGCTCAAGGTTGGCCGCGACAAACTGATCAACCTGGGCGCCGCCGGCAACATCGAATATGTGCAGGCCAATGCGGAATGCCTGCCGTTCGAAGACAACACCTTCGATATCATCACCATCGCCTTCGGCCTGCGTAACGTCACCGACAAGGACGCGGCGCTGGCATCGATGAACCGGGTACTCAAGCCGGGCGGCAAACTGATGGTGCTGGAGTTCTCCAAGACCAATAACCCGCTGATGACCAAGGCCTACGACTTCTATTCGTTCAACATCCTGCCGCAGATGGGCCGCCTGATCGCCAACGATGCCGAGAGCTACCGCTACCTGGCGGAATCGATCCGTATGCACCCGGACCAGGAAACCCTGAAGCAGATGATGGCCAACGCAGGCTTCGTCAACTGCCGCTACCAGAACATGACCGGCGGGGTCGTCGCCCTGCACACCGGCATCAAGCCCTGATTACCAGGGCGCGGAGGAGATCATGCCGTTCGAGTTGCTAAGCGCCAGCTTCCTCTCCCTGGCTGAGCCTAGTCTCAACCGCATACTGGCGCTGGACCCGGCCACGCTGAACCGTCTCGGCGAACTGACCGGCAAGGTGATCGCCATCGAATCCACCTCGCCCCACTTTCAGCTCTACCTGGTCCCCCATGGCGCAGGTATCGACCTGCTACATCACTACGACGGCTCCGCCGATGTCACCATCAGTGGCAGCGCCCTGCTGCTGGGGCGCCTGCCGCTGGCCGGTAACGCGGTATTGTTTGGCAAGGGCGTGAACCTGCGCGGTGACTCCGCCATCGCGCACCGTCTGCAGGCGATACTGGCGGATACCCGCATCGACTGGGAAGCCTGGCTTGGCGACCTGATCGGTGACGCTGCCGGTCATGAAGCGGCGAAGTTCCTGCGCACTATCGGCGGCTACAGCCGGGATACCGCAAGCTCATTCACGCTCAGCACCCGCGAGTACCTGCAGGAGGAAGCCCGCATGCTGCCTACACGGGTGGAGATCGAGATTTTCATGGATGAGGTGGATGAGCTGCGCGAGCGCGCCGAACGCCTCGAAGCGCGGGTTCGGCAGCTCGGTTAGCAGCCTGATTTAGAAAGGTTTAACGACTACAAAGATCAGAATCGGAATAAAAATCAGCAGCGGCACTTCGTTGAAAAGCCGGAAAAAGCGCCCGCTGCGATTCAACTCACCGCGCTGCATCCGCTTCAGATAGATCCAGCAGGCGTGGTGATAACCAAGCAGCAGCACCACGAACAGCAGCTTCGCGTGCAGCCAGCCACCACTGATTCCCCAGCCGAACCAGAGCCAGAGCCCGAACCCCAGGGTGAACAGCGCCATAATGGTCATGAAGCCGAACAGTTTGCGCGCCATGATCTCCAGCCGGGTCACATCCTGACCGGCAGCACGCCCTTCCACGTAATGCACATAAATACGCGGCAGGTAGAAAATCCCCGCCATCCAGCTGGTCATTGCCAGGATATGAAACACCTTGACCCAGAGCATCGCCTCTCCTTGTGGATAATTCAGTGAAACCGCCGGCAGTATGCCAGCATCGGACTCAGTAGCCCATCAATCGATACATGGCGCCCTCACGCACCTTTGCATCGGCAGTATCGACCACGCCGGCGTCGATCAGTTCTGTCAAAACCTTTCCCGCCCGCGAACGAAGCTCTGCCGGTCCAATTCCCGGCGCGAGCCTGGGGTCGTAAAGCAGACGCAGCAGTACCAGGTCCAGCCCGCTCAGCAGTTGATCGGTGGATTTGTCATTGAAGATAGAGGGAAAGACCTTTTCGGAATCGTTGGGCAGGCCGAGAATCTGCGTCAGCTCCTCAACGATACAGCTGACAAGCCGACCCCGTTCCCGCGCACGATCCACCGGAATCGCGATCAGCGCCCGCCGGATGCGGCCGCCATCATCGGACCAGATCCGCGCGACGCAGAGCGCACCGCGAGGCACCGTCCCGACGGCCTGGTGTCGCCAGAAACCGTCGAGCACCTGCTGTTGCAGCAGCACCAGCTCCACGTTGGCGCTGGCGGCCGCATTAACCCGGCTGATCGGATGGCCGGTGATATCGGCCAGCTGGGACAGTTGTGCATCCACAAGCTCGTTATGCAGCCTCGGATCACCGACCCGATGATCGACGTGGACCCTTACGGGATCGATCCACTTGCGCAGTTGCATCGGGTCGCGGCCGTGCTCGGAACGCAGCGCGATCTCTACCAGGCTGTCGATAATAAACGCCGGCCGCTGCCACTCCTGGGCCAGTGCCAGCAGCGGGCAGAACAGCAGAGCCAGCAGCCAGCCGCCGCGCCGGCTCATTTGGCTTCGGTATCGATCCGCAGCAGGTCGACGATCTCGACACTGAGTTTGTTACCGGCCTTGAGCTCGCCCACACCGGCCGGGGTACCGGTCAGTACCACGTCGCCCGGCTCCAGGGTAAACCAGTGGCTGATATGACTGATCAGCTTAAGGACAGGGGTCAGCATCTGCGAGGAATTACCCTCCTGGCGTACCTCGCCATCCACCGTGAGACGGATCTGCACGTCATTAAGATCCCCAACGCTGGCCGGCGTCAGGAAAGGCGACAGCGGGCAGGAACCATCAAACGCCTTGGCCCGCTCCCAGGGATGACCCTTGGCTTTGAGCTCGCTCTGCAGGTCGCGCAGAGTCAGATCCAGCGCCAGGCCGATACCCGCGATGCCGTGCTGGGCCGCCTGCTCATCCACCTGCGTCATCCGATCACCGATCAGAATCGCCAGCTCGGTTTCAAAGTGCACCTGACCACGGTCACGCGGCACCAAAACCGGCTCGTCCATCGCGACCAGGGCGCTGGCCGGCTTGATGAACAGCAGCGGCTCGGTGGGCACCTCGTTGTTCAGCTCCTTCGCATGCTCGGCATAGTTGCGACCGATGCAGACGACCTTACCCACTGGGAGGCTCAGGGCAGAGCCGTCCACCAGGCTATGTTGATAACTCATTAACTGCTCCCGTCAGAACGTGATCTGTTCGCGCATCATACTCCAGAATCAGGCCGCGGCCAGCACCGGGCGACGGCGGGTCGCCAGCCAGCAGGCGCAGGCCAGAGTAACAGCCAGCACCAACAGCGACCCGAACACGACCCCTGACCAGCCCGCACGCTCCCAGAAGGGGTGCAGATAAAAGCCGCCGCTGCTCGCCCCGATATAATAGAACACCAGGTAGAGCGACGAGGCACTGGCCTTGGCGTGAGTTGCATTATGGCTGACCCAGCTGCTGGCACTGGAGTGGGCAAAGAAAAAACCGAAGCTGTTGATAAAGAACCCCGCAATAATCAGTTCGATGCTGTGCGACAGCGTCAGCAGGGAGCCGGCGATCAGAATCAGAATGCCCAGCGCCATGCACCAGGGCTGGGCCAGCTTCATCGCCACCCTGCCGGAGATCGCCGAACCGAAGGTGCCCGTCAGGTAGGTCAGGAACAGCAAACCGAGAAACGCTGTGGACAGGTTATAGGGCGCCTCGGACAGCACGAAAGTGATGTAGCTGTACTGGTTCACGAAGATAAAAAAGTTGAGACCGCCGATAATATAGGCCACCACCAGCAGCGGATTGCGCAGATGCGCCCCCAGATCACGCAGCATACGGGCCGGATGCAGGCTTTGCGCCTTGAAATGCTCGGACTTCGGCAACGCCAGCGCGAATACCACCAGGCAGACCAGACTGACCCCGCTCATCACCGCAAAGGCGCTGCTCCAGCCCATCCACTCACCGACGAAACCACCGATCAGACGTCCGCCTATGCCGCCCAGGCTGTTGCCCGAGATATAAAGACCTACGGCCACCGCCACCGCTTTACGGCTGAACTCGTCGCCCATGTAGGCGATGGCGATGGCCGGCAGGCCGCCCAGGAAAAACCCCTGCACCGCCCGGAGGATCACCAGCGTCGTAAAGTTATCCACAAATGCCAGGGCAGTGGTGGTCAGGGTGGTACCGGCCATGGTCAGCAACATTATGCCGCGACGTCCGAGCGCATCGGAGAGCGGGCCGTAGAGCAGCAGCGACAACCCCAGTGTCAGCGTGGTCACCGTGAAACTCCACCCTGCCTGCAGCGCCGAGACCTGAAAATCCTGCGCCAGCATCGGCAGCAGCGGCTGAGTCACATAGACGTTGGCGAAAATCATGAACGAGCCTAAGCAGAGTGCCAGCGTAGCGCGCCAGAATGTGGGATGGCCCAGATCGATCATGCGGGTACCTCGGGAAGAGTGAGTAACCAGAGGAATGATAGGGAGGCCAGATCAATAATAGAAATATATAATTATTATTGTATTCATAAGGACTCGTTATGCTTGACATCAAAGCGCTGCGCTACTTTCTCGCCGTCGTCGACACCCAGGGGTTTACCGCCGCAGCGCGCCGGCTGCACGTGGCTCAACCCGCCGTCAGCATGGCGATCCGCAAGCTTGAGCAAAACCTGGAGCTGGAACTCTTCCATCGCCGCGACCGGGGTATCGAGCTCACCGACGAGGGCCGGGTACTGCTGCAGCACGCCCGCCGCATCGTCCAGGCCACCTCGGATGCGGAGCTGGAGATGCGGGAGATCCACGGCCTGCGCCGGGGCGAAGTGCGTATCGGCGTACCCAGCATGCTCGGCTCCTACTATTTCCCGCCGATCCTGATGGCGTTTCGCCACCGCCACCCGAACCTGCAACTGACAGTGGTGGAATCCGGCACCCGCAAGATCCAGCAGATGCTTTCCGAAGGAGAAATCGACATGGGCGTAATCGTCAGCGATACGCCCCCGGCCGATCTGGCCACCCATGTTTTTCTGCGCGAGCAGATGATGGCCATTCTTCCGGCCGACCACCCACTGGCGGCACAGGATCACATCACCTACGACCAGTTTTTCAATGAAGATCTGGTGGTGTTCAAGGAGGGGTACTTTCACCGCGAGGTGCTGGACAAGCTCGCGGCCGAATCCGACTACCGCTTGAAAATCGGTTTCGAGACCAATCTGCTGCCGCTGATCAAGCAGATCATCCGCCAGGGGTTTGCGATCTCCACGCTGCTTGAGATGGCGATCTCGGACGCCACCGACCTGGTCGCCCGGCCATTCGAGGACCCGGTCTGGCTCGACCTTTCTATCGCCTGGCGCCGCGAGGGTTACCTCTCCCGCGCCAACCGTGCCTTCGTCGATTTCCTGATCGAGCAGTCAAAGACATGACATGCGCCCGTTATCACTCTATGATGCCTTTTTTTTCAGGAGATAGCGGCAATGCTGAGTGTAAACGAGTATTTCGACGGCAAGGTTAAGTCGATCGCATTTGAAGGCCCGGATGGCCCGGTTACTTCCGGTGTGATGGCACCCGGAGAATACACGTTCGGCACCAGCCAGAACGAACTGATGAAAGTCAGCTGCGGTGAAATGGTCGTGCGCCTGCCCGGCAGCACTGACTGGCAGTCTTTCCCGGCCGGCACCGAGTTCAGCATCGCGGCCGATCAGTCCTTCGACGTCAAGGTCAGCAAGACCACTGCCTACCTCTGCTTCTACAGCTGATTGCCCGGGCCGGCGTTCAGGCGCCGGCCTCCCCTCTGTAATATCCTTCAAGACCAGCTGAGAAATTTTCCGCAACACTGCCTTGCCTATACCACCTATATTCAAGGGCTTGTGTTACAATGCGACGCATTCTTGCCACCGGCCGACATGCTCGGCGAAAGTTAGGAACCCGTTGCAGATGATGAGCAAACCCACCTCCCTCGATAAAAGCAAGATCAAAATCCTGCTGCTAGAGGGCGTGCACCAGTCCGCGGTCGATACACTCAATGCCCAGGGCTACACCAACATCGAGTTTCACACCGGCTCGCTGCCCGAAGAAGAACTGCTGGAACGTATCAAGGATGTCCATTTCATCGGCATCCGTTCACGCACCCAGCTGACCGAAAAAATCTTTCAGGCTGCTGAGAAACTGGTCGCCGTCGGCTGCTTCTGCATCGGTACCAACCAGGTGGATCTGGATGCGGCTACCCGCTGCGGTATCGCCGTATTCAACGCGCCCTACTCCAACACCCGCTCAGTAGCCGAGCTGGTGCTTGCCGAGGCGATCATCCTGCTGCGTGGCGTCGCTGAAAAAAGCGCCAAAGCTCACCGTGGCGTCTGGCAGAAAAGCGCGAAGAACTCCTTCGAAATCCGCGGCAAGAAGCTGGGTATCGTCGGCTACGGCAGCATCGGCTCCCAGTTGAGTGTCCTCGCTGAAGGCCTGGGCATGCATGTTTACTTCTACGACGTCATCACCAAGCTGCCGCTCGGTAACGCCACCCAGGTCAGCTCCATGGCCGAGCTGCTGGGCATGTGCGATGTCATCACCCTGCATGTGCCGGAAACCGCCGCCACCAAGGATATGATGAGCCAGGTGCAGTTCGACCAGATGAAAGATGGCGCGGTATTCCTCAACGCCGCCCGCGGCACCGTGGTCGACATCGATGCGCTCTGCAACGCTCTCTCCAGCGGCAAACTGCTGGGTGCCGCCGTGGATGTATTCCCGGTTGAACCGCGCAGCAACGATGACGAGTTCATCAGCCCGCTGCGCGAATTCGACAATGTCATTCTGACTCCGCATGTGGGCGGCTCCACCATGGAAGCCCAGGAAAACATCGGTTATGAAGTGGCAGAAAAGCTGGCCAAGTACAGCGACAACGGCTCTTCCATCACCTCCGTCAACTTCCCGGAGGTTGCGCTGCCGGAGCACCCCAATGCGCACCGACTGCTGCACGTTCACAAAAACGTTCCGGGCGTACTTTCGAAGATCAACAACATCTTCTCCGAGAACGATATCAACATCTCCGGTCAGTACCTGCAGACCAACGAGAGCGTGGGTTATGTAGTGATCGATGTGGATGCCGATTACTCTCACCTGGCGCTGGAAAAACTGAGCCAGATCGACGGTACCATCCGCTGCCGCCGACTGTTCTGATCCGCCAGCTCCAGTAAGCAAACGCCCGGCCTGAATGCTTAACAGGCCGGGCGTTTTACGTTTCAGACGCCAGTAACGCCTCTATCTGCTGAAACACCTGCTCCCGCCAATAGGGCGCCTCATTGACCAGGTTGTGGCGTGCTTCGTCGATAACCCGCTGCTCTCCGTGAGGAAACAGCCGGGCCAGTACCGCCAGGTTATGCCGCCACTCCACGGTGTCATCCTCACTGCCCTGAATCACCAATGGACGCCAGTCACCGGGGCGCTGCTGTTCAATCCAGTCGATCCAGGTAAGCATCGCGCCCACCCAGCGCACCGACAGCCAGGGGTGCTGCAGCGGATCAACCTGTTGTACAAACCTGAGGAACTCCGGGTCATGGGAGTTACTCTTATAGAATCGCTTAACACGTTTGAGCCAGCGCCTGAGCCAACGGTATTTGAAACGGATACTGCGCCAGTGGGTCGGTCTGACCAGCGGTGCGAGCAGTATCGGGCGCGCCAGATCGGCTGCGCTGAAGGCGGTTTCACGCAACAGCAGCGTGGTGATAATTGCGCCACCGGTACTGTGACCGATCAGTGTCAGCGGTTGCGAAAGGCCGGCACGCAGTTGCCGCACCAGAGCGGTCAGCTGATCGGTATAGCGAAAAAAATCATCCACATCATGGGGCTCACCTGCGGAGAGACCATGTCCGGGAAGATCGTAGATCACCACGCTCCAGCCCCGCTCGAACAACCACTCCACCAGAGGCCGTGTCAGCCCGGCATGATCCGTATAACCGTGTACCAGCAGCGCGGTCCCGGCGCTGGCATCAGGCTGAGCAAACTGCTGTACCACCAGATCGACCCCGGCCAGCTCAAGGCAGGCAAGGCTGTATTCAGCCCGTGCAGCCAGCTTGGTAAAGCCGTAGCAGGCCAGGTACGCCGCCAGCGACTCATTGACCGGCACGGGATCGCTCAGCTTCTGCGGCAACTGACGTCTAAGCCCGGCGGCATCAAAACCCGGCACCGGGATATTCCGGCTATAGTCGCTCATGGCTACTTCCCAATCCCTAAAGGTTTAACCACAATATACAACGGTACTCTTCTGGTACGGCGTCTCAAGGGAGCTCTTACTCATATGGTTAACTCTTCACGCCCCGGCCACGGGCTTGCACTGCTGCTCGGGCTATTGCTGTTCACCCTTGCCGGCACCAACAGCGCTGTCCAGGCTGCACTTCCCGCCAGCGGTGCTATCGCCTCCCAGCTGGAGAAGCTGAACCCGGATGATACCAGCCCCGCCACCCAGGCTCTGCGTGAAGCCTATGAAAAAACCCAGAGCGCGCTGGAGTCACTAACTAACCTGGAGCAGCGCACCCAGACACTCAATGAGCAGATCGCCCGCCAGCCGGAACAGCTGCAACAGCTGCGTGACCAGCTGGCCCTGCCGCCGCAAGAGCTCGATATCAGCGCAGCGATCAATGATATAGACCGGCTTGAACAGCAGGTTACCCAGACCAAGGCGGAACTGGTTCAGCAGGAACAGCTGCGCGATGAGCTGGACAAGGCCGTACAGAAGAACGACGAGCAACTGATCAACCTGCGTGCCGAACTGGCACACCTGAAGCAGAGCCCCCCACCCTCGGAAAACCTGGGTTCAGACCTGCCGGATAACCTGCGCGAAGCGCGCCGCACTCTGGAGGAGGTGCTCACTCAGGAGCAGGCCCGTCGCGCCCAGACGCTTGAGCTGGAGCTGCTGGTCCTGCCCGGCGAGAACGAGCTGAGCCAGCTCAGGCTGGCCCTGGCGCGACGTAAAGTCAGCCAGCTTTCCAGCGCCCTCGACGAGATGCAGAGCGTCCTGGGTAAGCAGAGACGCAGTGAACTGGAAAGCACGCTGGCCAGCGTTCAGCCGGCACCGGATAACCTGCCGAAGCCACTGGCGACGGTCAGCGACCAGAACCGCACCGACAGTGACACGCTGCGTCAGCTGGTGCGCGAGCTTGAAACGAGCAACAACCGCCAGCGGGAGCTGGAAAACCGGCTGTCACAGATTGGCGAGCGCTACCGGCTGGTCAAACAGCAGCTGGAGCTGGATATCCCTCAGCTCAGTGCCGATCTGCACCGTTTTGCGCGCCAGTTGATCCGCCCCATCGATCTGGAGAAAACCCGCGCCGATATCAGCCGCCTGCGACTGGCCAAGCTGAACGACGACCGCGATCTGCTTAACACCAAACAACTCAAGGCCGACCCGCCCGTCGAGGTCAAAGCGCTGGGCCAGGATGCACTGGATCAGTATGACCAGATCATGGAAAACCGCGTACGTCTGCTGGAGCAGATTCAGCAGACGCGCCAGCAACTGATCAACCTGCGCTCGCAGATGCTCAGCACCCAGCAGCAGATCAACGAGCAGCTGCAGCAGGCGCGCGCACTGGTGGACCAGCACCTGCTCTGGCAACCCACCATTGCACCGATCAGTACCCAGTGGCCGAGCGACCTGATTGAAGGCCTGAGCCACCTCAGCGACCGACTGCACGACTTCAACACTGATACCTCCCTGCTGCGCGGTCAGATCCCGCTGTGGATGATTATCGCCGTAACCCTTCTGTTCACAGCCCTGTCGGTGTCACTGCGCCGCCACCTCAAGGCGAACCGTGAGCGCTGGCATGAAAGCATCGGCCGTGTCACCCAGGACCGCTTCAGCCGCACCCTGAAACTGCTGGTCGGCGCGCCGATCATTGCCGCACCGATCCCGGTGCTGGCGCTGCTGCTGGAGCACGATCTCAACCCCGCGCACCCTTTGCACGACCCGTTAAGCCCGCTGCTCTTCCTGATCGCATCCTTTGTGTTTATCGCCCAGTCCATTCGCGGCTGGCTGGTCACGCCGTACGGGCTGCTTAGCGGCCACCTGGAGCTGCCAGCCAGACTCTGCCACATACTTAACCGGGAACTGCAGATACTCTGCTTCGTCAGTGTCCCGCTGCTGGCCGGCCTGATTATTGCCGATGGCATCGAGGAACAGGCTCTGCTCTCCTCCGGTGGCCGCCTGCTGTTTCTGCTGCTGACCCTGGCGCTGACAAGGTTCTGGTGGGTGATGTGGAAAACCAGCAGCGCTTTCAACCAACTCTCGGCGGAACCCAGGTGGTGGCAGGATTCGCGCCTCTGGATCGGCAGCATGATCGGCTTCAACCTGGTGATGTTCGGCCTGGGACTCGCCGGCTTCCTGTTTGGCGCCCTGTTCCTGATGTTGATCTTCGCAGCCGTCATTTTGCAGATCGCCCTGGTCTTTATGTTCTACCGCCTCGGTGTGCGCTGGCTGCAGATCGAAGAGCGCCAGCTGGCATTTAAACAGGCGCTGGAAAAACGCGCCGAGCTGCTGGCGGCACGGGAAAATCCGGAGGAGGAAACCCCGGTCGAGGAGAACTACTACGACCTCAAGACCATCTCGCTGCAAACCCGTACGCTGTTGAAAATCAGCAGCATCGCCCTGCTGGTTCTCGGCCTCTGGCTAACCATGGGCGATTTCCTGCCCACGCTGCATATTCTCGATCGAGTGCCGCTGTGGAACACCTACCAGAGCACGCCGGATGGCCAGGTGCTTGAAGCGATCACCCTGGCCGATATTGCCGGCGGTCTGCTGATACTCGGCCTGACCCTGCTTGCCGCCTACAACCTGCCAGGCCTGGTCGAGCTGCTGATACTGCGCCATATCAACCTGACCCCCGGCAGTAACTTCGCCATCACCACGCTGTTGAAATACTCGTTGATACTGTTCGGCACCATGTCCGGCGTAAGCCAATTCGGCCTGGAGTGGAGCAAACTGCAGTGGCTGGTCGCTGCCCTGGGTGTAGGTCTTGGCTTTGGTCTGCAGGAGATCGTGGCGAACTTCGTTTCCGGCATCATCCTGCTGTTCGAAAAGCCGATCCGAATCGGTGATACAGTCACCATCGGTGATGTCACCGGCAATGTCTCGCGCATCCAGATCCGTGCTACCACGCTGGTAGACTGGGACAACAAGGAAGTGATCATCCCCAACAAGACCTTTATCACCGAGCGGCTGATCAACTGGTCACTGACCGACGCCACTACCCGTATCGTCCTGACGGTGGGCGCCGCCTACGGCAGCGATACCGAAAAGGTGAAAGAGCTGCTGGTACAGGCCGCTGAAGAACACCCGGATGTGCTGGACGAGCCCGCGCCCAGCGCCTATTTCCGCGCCTTTGGCGCAAGTTCACTGGACTTTGACCTGCGTGTTTATGTCAGCCGCATGGAGGACCGGATCCCGGTGACAGACGGCCTCAACCACCGCATCGACCGGCTGTTCAAGGACGCAGGTATAGAGATCGCTTTCCCTCAGCTGGATGTGCACCTGTTCTCCAACCCGAAGCAACCGCCTGAAGCGCCGGAGCAACGCTGATCATCGCCGCCGGCGCCGCGCCAGAGTGCCGGCCCGGCTCGCGTCGAAAACAGCCGCAGAACAGCTGGGGGTGTTGCTTAATACGAAAATGAATCATTTGTTTCAGGAATGCATTTATAGGATTATATGGAACACCACCTCCCGCTATCGAGGCTGAACAGCGGCTTCCCCCTAGTAAAAAAACAACAAAAACACGCGCTAAAATCTGAAAAAAGCTGGTAATCGTGTTGCCAAATAACACGAAAATACTTCTTTTTCATACTTTAGGCCAAGAGGGGTTACATCTGCGCTGAATTGCGCTATTTTCGCATTGCACAATGCAAACGCGCATTGCTAACCCAAAGTTCTGGCCACGCAGCCTCGCAGGAGCCGGGAGACAAAAACACGAAAAAGAGGCAGTCCTCATGAGTCAACGCGTACAGGTTGGCGGCCTTCAGGTCGCTGAAGATCTTTATAACTTCATCAACAATGAAGCCCTGCCGGGCACAGGCGTGGATGTGGACGCCTATTGGGCCGCATTCGATGCCATCGTGCATGACATGGCGCCGCGTAACCGTGAGCTGCTGGCCAAACGCGACGAGCTCCAGGCCAAGATCGATGACTGGCACCGCCAGAATCGCGGTGAGTTCGATTTCACCGCCTACACCCGTTTTCTGACCGAGATCGGCTACCTGCTGCCGGAAGGTGAAGACTTCAAGGCCACCACCAGCAACGTGGATCCGGAGATGGCGACCATGGCCGGCCCACAGCTGGTGGTGCCGGTGATGAACGCCCGTTACGCGCTGAACGCCGCCAACGCCCGCTGGGGCAGCCTCTACAACGCCCTGTACGGCACCGATGCCATCGCCAATGATGGTGGCGCTGAAGCCGGCAAGGAGTACAACCCGGTACGCGGCGCCAAGGTTATCGCCTTTGCGCGCAAATTCCTCGACGATTACGCTCCGCTGGAACAGGGCTCCCACAAGGATTCTACCGGCTACAGTATCGAGAACGGCAAACTGAGCGTCAGCCTGGCTGACGGCAGCGCATCCGGGCTGAAAGATCCGTCACAACTGTTTGGCTTCAACGGCGATGCCGCCCGTCCCAGCGCCATCGCGCTGGAGCATAACGGTCTGCACTTTGAAATTCAGATCGACGCCGACGACATGATCGGCAAGACCGACGCGGCCAACGTCAAGGATATCCTGATGGAATCCGCGCTCAGCACCATCATGGACTGCGAAGACTCCATCGCTGCCGTCGATGCCGAAGACAAGGTACTGGTTTACCGCAACTGGCTCGGCCTGATGAAGGGCGACCTGACCGAAGAGGTCAGCAAGGGCGGCAAGACCTTCACCCGCCGCATGAACCCGGACCGCACCTACGCCGCGCCGCACGGTGGCGAAGTGGCGCTGAAGGGGCGCAGCCTGATGTTCGTGCGTAACGTGGGTCACCTGATGACCAACCCGGCGATCCTCGACAAAGAGGGCAACGAGATTCCGGAAGGGATCATGGACGGCCTGGTCACCACCCTGATCTCGGTCCACGACCTGAAGGCCAACGGCCCGTTCCGCAACACCGTCACCGGCTCCATCTACATCGTCAAGCCGAAGATGCACGGTCCGGAAGAGGTCGCCTTCACCAACGAACTGTTCGAACGTATCGAAGATGCGCTGAGCCTTGATCGCTACACCATGAAGGTGGGCATCATGGACGAGGAGCGCCGTACCACGGTAAACCTGAAAGAGTGTATCCGTGCCGCCAAGGAGCGCGTGGTGTTCATCAACACCGGCTTCCTCGACCGCACCGGCGACGAGATCCACACCTCCATGGAAGCGGGCCCGATGATCCGCAAGGGTGACATGAAAGGCGCCGCCTGGATCAAGGCTTACGAAGACTGGAACGTGGACACCGGCCTCGCCTGCAACCTCAGCGGCCGCGCCCAGATCGGCAAGGGCATGTGGGCGATGCCGGACCTGATGGCCGGCATGCTGGAAGCCAAGATCGGCCACCCGCTGGCTGGTGCCAACACCGCCTGGGTACCCTCACCGACCGCCGCCACCCTGCACGCGCTGCACTACCACAAGGTGGATGTGTTCGCCCGTCAGGAGGAGCTCAAGTCCCGTCCGCGCGCGGCACTGGAAGATATCCTCACCATTCCGGTGGCGCAGAACCCGGACTGGAGTGCCGAGCAGATCCAGGAAGAGCTCGACAACAACGCCCAGGGTATCCTCGGCTATGTCGTGCGCTGGATCGACCAGGGCGTAGGCTGCTCCAAGGTACCGGATATCAACGATATCGGCCTGATGGAAGACCGCGCCACCCTGCGTATCTCCAGCCAGCACCTCGCCAACTGGCTCTACCACGGCGTCTGCTCCGAGGCACAGGTGATGGAAACCATGCAGCGCATGGCCGCGGTGGTGGACCGTCAGAACGAGGGCGATCCGGAATACCGCCCGATGGCTGCGGACTTCGACGGTTCCGTCGCTTTCCAGGCCGCCTGCGACCTGGTCTTCAAGGGCCGCGAGCAGCCCAACGGCTACACCGAACCGGTACTGCATCGCCGTCGTCGCGAAGCCAAAGAGAAGTACGGCGCCTGATCACTGAATCAGCCGCGTAAACGAAGGCCCCTTCCTGATCCGGACGGGGCCTTTTTTCTTCAACTCCCGCATTGATGACGCCCCTCTCCCTCGCTGCCTCCATACGTCATGGCAAGGGCTCGCGGCTGCCATCCTTCATCCATAGCAGGGCGCCAAACCCCGCAAACGCCGCCAACGCCAGCAATCCCGCCGGTGCAGACGACAGCCCGGTCTGATGGATCAGCCAGGTGGCGGTCATCGGCGTCAGCCCGCCTATCACACCCAGCCCGAGGTTATATGCCACCGAGTAACCGGAAAGACGGTCACTGGCCGGGAACAGCTCCACAAACATCGCCGGCGCCGATCCCAGCGGCACCGCAATCAACGCCACCAGACTCACCTGCACCAGCAGCGCACGCCAGATATCACCGCTGCCAAGCAGTTCATACAGCGGGATCGCAGCCAGCGCCATCACCAGCATCGCCGCGGCAATAAAGTGGGTCCGTCGGATGTAGCGATCGCCCAGCCAGCCGCTCAGCGGGATCAGCGCCAGCAGCAGCGCGGTCGCGCCGGTATTGATCATCAACGCCAGATGCCGCGGCATGCCGGTCTGACTGTGCAGCCACTCAGGCAGATACACCAGCGGCAGGTAGAACACCACGCCATAGGCGGAGGCAAACAGAATCGCCTGAAACATCTCCCGGCGGTTAGTTGCAAACGCCTGCAACAGCGGGGAGGTTTCACAGCGCTCACGATGGTGACGCTTAAAGTGCTCAGAATGTGGCAGGTTGCGGCGCAGCAGGATCGAAATGCCGCCAATTACGCCACCCAGCAGAAAAGGCAGCCGCCAGCCCCAGGCATCCAGCGATTGAGGATCCAGCAGACTGGTCGTGGCAGCTGCAGCGCCCGAGCCCAGCAGCATACCCACAATGCTGCCGGTATTGGCCCAGCTACCGGATATTCCGCGTCGCTTATCCTCCGCGGTCTCGACCAGATAGGTGACCGAACTGCTGAACTCGCCACCCACCGACAGTCCCTGCACCAGCCGTATCGCCACCAGCAGGACCGGCGCCCAGATCCCGATGGTATCGTAGGTGGGCAGACACCCCAGCAATACCGTGGGCAGCGCCATCAGCGTCACCGAGATCAGCATGGTCGTGCTGCGCCCGATCGTATCGCCAAGCCAGCCAAACACCCCGGAGCCCAGTGGCCGCATCAGGAAACCGGCGGCAAATACGCCGTAGGTTGCGATCAGTGAAGCGGTACTGTCTTCACCGGGAAAAAACAGGCCGGACAGAACGCCGGCCATGTAACCGTAAAGGGCAAAGTCGTACCACTCCACCACATTGCCGATAAATCCGGCCAGCAGCGCCGTGTGCCTTTTACTTACATCCATCCCGAACCATCCATTCATCAACGCAGACAGGCCCGCTCCCGTACAGGGCAAGGCGCGTCAGCACCTTCAGTCTAGACAAGGAAACAGTCAGGCTGGGGAATACCGGGAAAACCGTTCAACATCCCGTTCGATGCCATCATTTAGCGACAAAAATGAGATTAGGCACTTAAGGTTCATTTAAGCCTGCCCGCCTACATTGGTTCCCTGAAATCACCTCAACAGCATAGGAACACGCAATGAAAAAATTCCTCGCTTTATCCGCTATCGCCTTTGGCGCCGTTTCAGGTACCGCCTTCGCCGAGGATCTCTGCAATGTCCCTGAAGAGCAGTGGCAGAGCATGGACGCCTTTGAACAGGCGATCACCGACAAGGGCTGGAAGATCAAGAAAACCAAGGTCGACGACGGCTGCTACGAAGTTTACGGCTGGAATGAAGAGGGTGAAAAAGTAGAAGCCTACTTCAATCCGAAAACCTTCGAACTGGTGAAAATGGACGACTAAACAGAGGCGTTACGCATGAAAACCACCGTTAAAGTCTGGGATCCGCTGGTCCGCATCTTTCACTGGTCACTGGTGACCTGCTTTGCGGTGGCCTGGCTCAGTGCGGATGAATGGCAGGACCTGCATGAAGTGGCCGGCTACAGCGTGATGGGCCTGCTCGCCTTCCGCATACTCTGGGGGCTGGCGGGACCCCGCTACGCGCGGTTCCGGCATTTCCTGCGCTCACCGTCCCAGGTGATCGATTATCTCAGGGATATCTGGCAAGGGCGTGAAGCTCGCCATATCGGCCATAACCCGGCCGGCGGCATGATGGTGCTGGCATTGATACTGGGCTTGTCACTGCTGACCTTTACCGGCTGGCTCTACACCACCGACCAGTTCTGGGGCGAAGATTGGGTGGAAGAAACCCACGAGCTCCTCGCCAACCTGCTGCTGATGCTGGTGGGCCTGCACCTGGCCGGCGTCATACTGGCAAGCCTCAGACACAGGGAAAGCCTGGTCAAGGCGATGCTGACCGGCCGAAAGCGGGCGCCTTCAGAGCACGATATCAGCTGACACCCGGCAGGTTCCGGCTTGGCCAATCCAGGCCGGCCTGTTTACACTCGGGGATCAGATTTCTGGATGGATCCCCGACGTGAAAATCACCTTCCTGGGCACCTCGTCCGGCGCACCGACCAAACAACGCAACCTGAGCGCCACCGCCGTACAGCCGGAAAAGGGCAAACCCTGGATACTGATCGATTGCGGCGAGGCCACCCAGCACCAGCTGCTGCGCACCCCGCTGTCAGCGCAGAAGCTTGAAGCGATCCTGATCACCCATATCCATGGCGATCACTGTTATGGTCTGCCGGGCCTGCTCGCCTCCTGCCAGCTTGGTGGACGCAAGCAGCCGCTGACCCTGGTTGGGCCTGCGGCCGTGCGTGATTTTATCGAGGCGGTCATCAGCACGACGCAGCTGTACCTGGAGTATCCGCTCCACTTTATCGAAGTATCACAAGAGCTGTCGGTCAGCGCAGCGGGATTTGCTATCAGCGCCGTCCCACTGAGTCATCGCACAGAGTGCTGGGGCTACCGTATTGAGGAACAGGATGTGCCACTCCAGCTCGATGTGGAGCGCTTGCGCCGGGAAGGTATCGAGGCTGGCCCGACCTACGCCCGCCTGCAGAGTGGGCAGGATGTCCAGCTGGCCGATGGTCGGCTGTTACGCAGCGGCGATTACACCCAGCTATCGCGCAAGCCCCGTGTGGCCGTTATTGCCGGCGATAACGACACGCCTGAGTGTCTGGCGGCCGCCTGCGAGCGCGCGGACCTGCTGGTCCATGAAGCCACCTATACCGAAGCCGTACTCAAGCAGGTGGGACCCGAGCCTCAGCACTCCAGCGCCGCCCGGGTCGCCCGTTTTGCCGAACAGGCCGGTATCCCGAACCTGATTCTGACCCATTTCAGCCCCCGCTACGCCCGCACGACCAGGCGCCCGGGCGATCACAGCATCCGCGAGATCCACGATGAAGCCGGCCAGTATTATTCAGGGCAACTGGCACTGGCCGAGGATCTCGGAGGCTGGCTGCTGAGTCGTCAGGGGCTGCTGTTGCCGCTGTAACAAGGCTCAGATCGCCCGATCGAAGTAGAGGTCCAGCCGGGTCAGATCAGCCACCTCGTTGAGATAGTTCTGTACCTGTTCCGGCCACACCAGGCCCTTTATCAAGGTCAGGCTGCGCAGCGTCGGAAAGACCTGCACGTCATCCCAGCTCAGTTTGCCCGCACGTTCGGACGGCAACGTCAGTGCGGGCAGCTGAGCCAGCGCTTCATTCACAGCGGGCAGGTACTCTTCAGTTCTGGCGAGGGCCGCGTCGAAACTCTCGTCGATGATCGCCTCTTTCTTGCCACGGAAGTATTCCCGTGCGCTTTCGGTGGCAAACTCTGGCAGACCTAGACGCGTGATCCGGGCAAAGTTGAGCGCCAGCCGGGCATGCTGTGTCGGCGCGAGAATCTCCGCCACCTGTGCCGCCAGCCCCGTTTCGGGCAGTATTTCCTGTTCAGGCTTACCGATCTCATCCAGCTTGCGACAGATATCCAGGCTTTCCCCGATCACCAGACCGTCTTGCTGCAGCACCGGCAGCATCTTTTTGCCGATCAGGTCGAAGCAGCTTTTTTCATCATCGTTGAGCAGTACCACCCGCTCAAAGGCCACTCTTTTGTAGCCGGCGACCATCGTCGCACGCACACAGAAGGGACAGTGGTCATAGATGTAGATTCGGGTCATGACACATCCTTTTTTTGATAATGACTATTACACTCATTCTAAACACGACCGCAGCCGCGGTTTCCAGTGGTACCAGGGCTGCAAACAAAATCTGTAAGAAAAAATCCAAATCCGGTCTGTTAAAGTAAAACCATAAAGCCGCCCAGCCGGAGGAATCAGAGTGAGCAAGTCAGCGCAGGCCCTGTTCGAATTTATTCAGCAGCATCCCCGGTTGCTGGTGCTGACCGGCGCCGGTATCAGCACCGATTCAGGCATCCCCGATTACCGCGATCGCAACGGCGAGTGGAAGCGCAAGCAGCCGGTGCAGCATGGCGAGTTTATGCACAGCCACACCACCCGGCAGCGCTACTGGGGGCGCAGCCTGATCGGCTGGCCGGTGATCCAGCAAGCCCGCCCCAACAATGCCCACCACGCGCTGTCAGCGCTGGAGCAGCGCGGTCACATCGAGCTGCTGGTAACCCAGAACGTGGACGGCCTGCACCAGCGTGCTGGCTCCAGCGCCGTCATCGACCTGCACGGCCGCGCCGGCGATGTGATCTGCATGAGCTGCGACTACCGCTGCAGCCGCGATGACGTGCACCGTCGCTCGGCGCTAATGAACCCGGCATTCATGCAGTACACGGCGACCTCGGCACCGGATGGCGATGCCGATCTGGAGGTGGATTTCAGCCACTTCGAGGTACCCGGGTGCCCCGGCTGCGGCGGCATCCTCAAACCCGATGTGGTGTTCTTCGGCGATAACGTACCGAAAACCCGGGTCCAGGAAGCCCTGGGCGCATTGGCACGGGCTGATGCCCTGCTGGTGATCGGCTCGTCACTGATGGTTTACTCCGGCTTTCGTTTCTGTCGCCGGGCAAAGGAGCAGAACAAACCGATGGCCGCACTGACCCTGGGCCGCACCCGCGCCGATGAACTGCTGGACCTGAAGCTCGATGATCCGATTGCGCCGACACTGGAGCAGTTGTTGCTGCTACTGGGTCCATTGACACCTCAGAGCTGCCCCTGCACAGGAACCATGCTGGCCAAGTAACTATTGGAGATCAGGGTTGCGGGCGTGACCTGCTTTAGCGCTGAAGCCCGAACCCCGGTCCTGGGATCAGGACGAAGAACAGGTTGCACTGCAGGTTCAGAGAACTCGGTATCAGTGCCGGATCGGCGTAGCAGGCCAGGGCCATTGTGACCCAGGCCTTAACGACCAGCCAGACAGTCGGCAGCAGGGGCGGACAGCAGGTGCAGACCCGAGCATCCACACCTTAACGCCCTCCTCCCTCAGCGACGAACGCGATGCCCGGTGCTGAACATGCGGGATAACCCGCCGTTTAAAGCTGCGGGGTCCAGGTCAACGACAGCAGCGCTGTGCGGCCAGGTTCGTTGTACGGATAGTTCGAGACTGTCCAGTCCGGGTTGTAGACGCTGTACAGCGCTGTCGCGTACTCCCGATCCAGCAGGTTATCCACCTTCAGTGCCAGTTTCAGATCGGGACGCACCTGCCAGCTGGAGCGCAGGTTGACGATACCGTGACCATCGATCTCCTGGGTGTTGGCAGCATCATTCCAGGCCCGGCTCACCAGCAGCCAGTTACCCCCAACGGAGAATTCGCCGAACTGGCGGTCCAGATCCAGGCTCAGCGTGCGCTTGGCGCGACGTGCCAGTGTGGCGCCGGTATCACGATCTTCCGGATCGATAAGGCTCAATGCCAGGCTGGCGTCCCAGCCCTGCCATTGCTGCTGCAATGCCAGTTCAAAACCATCGATACGGGCAGACCCGATGTTCTGTGGCGTGTAGCTGGCATCGAGGACAATGGCGTCATCGAGATCGGTACGGAACAGCGACGCCTGCAACTGAGTCGACGGCGTCAGTTCACTACGCCACTTCAGCTCATAGCTCTGTGAGGTTTCCGGCTGAAGGTCCGGGTTGTCATAGCCCGGATAGTAGAGGTCGACAAAGCTCGGCGCGCGGAACCCTTCACTATAGGATAGGGTTAGCGCATTGCGGGTAGTAACCGGCAACGTCAGCGCCGCACTCCAGCTGTCCTCGCTGCCGTAGATTTCGTTATCGTCCACGCGCACACCGACTTCGGTACTGAACTGCTCGCCTTCATAACGGTGCTGGATGAAGCCAGCCCGGTTCCAGCGTGATGTTTTTGCGAAGCTGTCGTCGTAGCCGTTTAGGCGCTCATCGTACCAGTCCGCACCCAACGTCAGTTGCTGACTATCGCTGAGCTCAATGCGGTTGATCGACGCCAGCGAATCGCGATAGGTGTTGAACGCACTGCTGCCAGGCACATCATCGAATTTGGAGAAGCGGCGGTTTTCGGCATGGCCCAGTTCCAGGCGGCTGTGCCAGCGCTCTGTCACCTGGGCGTTCACAAAACCCGACAGGGTGCTGAGCTGGAACTCGTCGTAGGGATAGGCACCGAGCCAGCCCTGATCGTATTCACTCTCGCCCTGCTGATCGAGCAGGCTGACGCCCGCTTCGACCCGATCGTTAAAGCGGTGGCTCAGGCTCGCGCTGAGAGCATTGTTGCGATAAGCATCCTTATCGCTATCAGCCGGATTCGCCGGCACGGTGGAACGGTCAGTGTCCTGAGTTTCATCAGAACTCAGGTTCAGGCTGAAACGGGTGGCATCGTTACCACCGGACAACCCCAGGCTGCGCTCCCAGGTACCATAGTTGCCGTACCCCAGATGCACACGCCCCTGCAGACCTGGACCATGACTGCGACGGGTAAAGATCTGCACCACACCACCAATGGCGTCGGAGCCATAGATCACCGAACGGGCCCCGCGCAGCACTTCGACACGTTCGACCTGGTCCACGCTCAGAGCTTCCAGCGCGGCGGTGCCACTGTCAGCGCCATTGATACGCACCCCGTCGATCAGAACCAGGGTCTGTGCGGATTTGGTGCCACGGATAAACAGGCCACTGAGGCTGCCACGGCCACCGGACTGGTTGACCTGCACGCCGGGAACGCGCTGGAACAGCTCCTGTACGCTGGAAGGCTGCAGGCGATCGATATCAGCACGGGTAAATACAGTAGTGGTGGAGGTTTCCTGCGCTTCCGGCTGTACCTGCCGTGAAGAGGTCACCACGATGGTCGTCAATTTCAACTGTTCGTCGAAGGTTTCGCTTTCAGCAGCAAAAACGGATACGGGCGCCAGCGCTACGGCCACCGCCAATGGAGTCAGTTTGTTCATGTGTCGAGTTCCTTGACGTGCCGCCCGCACGCTTACAGGGTTGGGTGGATTCTGGCCGGTCTCCGGACTCGCAGGTGAGAGCATGAACTCCCTAACACGACGCCTTCCCATGCCTGGGCACAGTGGCTGCCTGCCGTGTATCGCCTGCTTACCGTTGCGGGGGCAGTGTCGGGTTTGTCTGCAGCGGGGATTACCGCTCGACGCACCGACTTCCCGTTTAAATCCATGCGCCGTCAGCGCTGGATACCAGATGCTGGCGGCGATTCTACGCAGCCGCTACCAAGGGGGCAACCCGGGCGCTAACCGGGACGAGCGCAAAGCGTTGATTGCCAACACCCTGTGAATAGATCCATTACCAAGGGGGGCCGCTGCTGAACTGATCCACCAGGTAATCACACAAGAGTTTCAGACGCGGCAGCTGCTGGCGTACCTTGGGATAGACCAGCCAGACACCGGAGTGGCGGTAACGGTTGTTCTCCAGCAGCGGCAGCAACTCGCCACTCTTCAGCAGCGGCGCCACGTAATAGTCCGGCAACTGGGCGATACCGAGCCCCGCCCGCGCTGCGGCCAGCACCGCGGGGCCGGAGTTACTGTGCCAGTTGCCGCTGACCCGCAGCTCACGCCGCTGGCCCCGGTCCTGGAACAGCCAGGTGGAGTTGGTGCCCTGCAGACAGTTGTGGTGCGCCAGCTCACTGAGCGTATGCGGCGCACCGTAGCGCTCCAGATAATCCGGCGAGGCGCAGAGATACTCGCGGCGATCGCAGAGACGGCGTGCCAGCAGGCTGGAATCCTCCAGCGTGCCCAGACGGATCGCAAGGTCAAAGCCTTCCCTGATCAGGTCTACCCGGCGGTTACTCAGGTGAAGATCGATTTCCAGGCGCGGATAGCGACGCATAAAGGTGGGCAATAGCGGCGCGATGAAGCGTTCACCGAAGGTGGCAGCACAGGTCAGCTTAAGACGGCCGCTGGGCTCCTCCTGCTGGCGGCTGATCTGCTCCTCGGCGCTGATAAAGCCTTCCAGCAGGCGGTGGCACTCCTCGAAATACTGTTCCCCGGCCTCACTAAGCCGAATCGAGCGTGTGGTGCGGTAGATCAGCGGCGTGCCCAGGTGGTTTTCAAGCTCCGCCACACGGCGGCTGATATGGGATGCGGATACGCCGAGGCGCTCCGCCGCCGCCGAAAAACTGCCCTCACGTACCACCGCCACAAAGGCTTCAACCGCATCCCAACGCCGCACCGCCTGCCCCTCTCTCTAGTGCCTGGAAATCTGTGTGCCAGCATTATTGTTACACAGCAAAAATCATTTGCCATCTGTGCAGGGATGAAATCACCGCGCTGAACTACACTAGCGTCTGTTATCAACCCATCCTGAACAGGAGTTAATCATGAAATCACGCGCTGCCGTGGCCTGGAAAGCAGGCGACCCGCTTACTATCGAAGAAGTAGATGTTCAGGGCCCGAAGGCCGGTGAAGTACTGGTCCGCATCGTTGCGACCGGTGTCTGCCACACTGACGCTTTCACACTGTCCGGCGCTGACCCGGAAGGTATTTTCCCGTCGATCCTGGGCCACGAAGGCGCGGGTATCGTTGAAGAAGTCGGCCCTGGCGTTACGACCCTGAAGCCGGGCGACCACGTTATTCCTCTGTACACCGCCGAGTGCGGCAAGTGTAAGTTCTGCCTGTCTGGCAAAACCAACCTGTGTCAGGCGGTTCGCGCGACTCAGGGCAAGGGCCTGATGCCGGATGGCACCAGCCGCTTCTCCCTGAACGGCGAAACCATCTACCACTACATGGGTACTTCCACTTTCTCCGAGTACACCGTTGTTCCGGAGATCTCCCTGGCGAAGATCCAGATCGATGCGCCGCTGGAAAAGGTCTGCCTGCTGGGTTGTGGTATCACCACCGGTATCGGTGCGGTACTGAACACCGCCAAGGTTGAGCCGGGCTCCACCGTTGCCATCTTCGGTATGGGCGGCATCGGCCTGTCCTGCATCCAGGGTGCGCGCATGGCCGGTGCCGAGCGCATCATCGCCATCGACATCAACGAAGAGAAGTTCGAGATGGCACGCCAGTTCGGTGCTACCGACTGCATCAACCCGAAAGACTTCTCCGACCCGATCCAGCAGGTGATCGTCGACATGACCGACGGCGGTGTTGATTACTCCTTCGAGTGTATCGGCAACGTAGACGTTATGCGTTCTGCACTGGAGTGCTGCCACAAGGGCTGGGGTGAGTCTGTCATCATCGGTGTTGCCGGTGCCGGTCAGGAGATCTCTACCCGTCCGTTCCAGCTGGTTACCGGTCGCGTCTGGAAAGGCTCCGCTTTCGGTGGCGTCAAGGGCCGCAGCCAGCTGCCGGGCTACGTTGAAGACTACATGAACGGCAAGATCGAAATCGATCCGTTCATCACCCACACCATGGGTCTGGAAGACATCAACAAGGCGTTCGATCTGATGCACGAAGGCAAGAGCATCCGCTCCGTCATCCTGTTCTGATCCCCTGCCCCCGTCCGTCGGGCGGGGGCTTCGCCTTATCTGGCATGAACCCGTTTCATACCCGAGATCTGGGAGTCTTTCTCCATGTCCGAGTTATCCACAACACCCGAACTGATCGCCAGCAACAAATGCTTCGGCGGTTGGCTCAAGCGCTACAAGCACCAGTCTGCCAGCACAGGCACCGAGATGGTGTTTGCGATCTACCTGCCGCCGCAGGCACAGAGCAAGCCGGTGCCGGTGCTTTACTGGCTGTCGGGCCTGACCTGCACCGACGAGAACTTCACCCAGAAAGCGGGCGCCCAGCGTCTGGCCGCCGAGCTGGGTATGGCGATCGTCTGCCCGGATACGAGCCCCCGCGGCACCAACCATCCCGGCGAACATGACAGCTACGACTTCGGGTCCGCCGCTGGTTTCTACGTCAATGCCACCCAGGCACCCTGGGCCGAAAACTACCGCATGTACGACTATGTGGTGGACGAGCTGCCGGCACTGATCGAGGAAAACTTCCCGGTCACCGACCAGCGCTCCATCAGCGGCCACTCCATGGGCGGCCACGGCGCACTGATCTGTGCACTGAAGAACCCGGGCCGGTACCAGTCCGTTTCCGCCTTCGCGCCGATCAGCAACCCGATCAACTGCCCCTGGGGCGAGAAAGCCCTGGGTGGTTACCTGGGTAACGACCGTGAAAGCTGGAAGGCCTGGGACAGCTGCGAACTGATCGCCACTGCCGAGGAGCGTCTGCCGCTGCTGGTTGATCAGGGCGAAGCCGATAACTTCCTTAGCGAACAGCTGAAACCGGAAGCGCTGCAGCAGGCCTGCGAGTCTGCCGGTCACCCGCTGGAGCTGCGCATGCAGCCGGGCTACGACCACAGCTACTTCTTTATCGCCACCTTTATCGGCGATCACCTTGAGCACCACGCCAAGGCGTTAGGCCTTAAATAAAGAGCCGTTGGGCCTCAAGTAAGCGACGAGAAGCCTAAACGCAAAAAGGGCGGGAAAAACACCCGCCCTTTTCTGTATCTGGCGCTGCTTTATCTAGCCAGCGCGACCTGAACTGCTTAGAGCGCAGCCAGGATGGTCTCTGCACTGCTCTTGTCGATACCCTTGTCATCGATATTCAGCAATTCAACGGTACCGTCGTTGACGATCATCGCGTAACGCTTGCTGCGCATGCCAAGACCGCCAGCAGTCAGATCCAGCTCCAGACCGGTCGCCTTGGCGAACTCGCCGCTACCGTCACCGGCCATGATGATCTCTTCAGCGTTCTGCGCCTTACCCCAGGCATCCATAACGAAGGCATCGTTCACCGCGGTGCAGATAATGCTGTCCACGCCCTTGGCCTTGATCTCGTCCGCCTTGACGACGAAACCCGGCAGGTGAGTCATGGAGCAGCCCGGCGTAAACGCGCCCGGTACCGCAAATAAAACCACCTTCTTGCCTGCAAACAGATCATCGGTGCTGAAAGACTCGGGGCCCTTTTCACCCATCACCTTGAATTCAACGGATGGAAGCTTGTCACCAACCTGAATAGCCATGCTTTTTCTCCCTGTCGTCGATCGAATGGTTGACCATATTACTCAGGATTCTAGCACTGCCGGATTGAAACTGTATATCGGGGAAGGAAAGGAGGACGGGAACAGAGAAACTCAGCTTTCGGCGGCCGGCGCCTGCCAGGTGATGGTGACTTCGCGCACTCCCCAGTTCAGGGCGGCTTCCACATTTTCACCCATGTAGATATCGATCTTGCGGGACCAGCGCTTATTCATCTTGTCCATCACCACGTAGCGTCCCTTCAGGCCCTCGATTCTGACCTCGGTACCATAGGTCAGCCCGTGGTGGCGCAGCAGATCGCGGGAGACAGCCACCACTTTCATGCCCGGACGCAACTCGTCACCCCAGGCGGCGATGGAAGGCTGGTCGTTGGTCTGTTCCGGCACCGAGTTATACGCCGAAGCTTTGACCTGCAACTTAACCTGGCCGGACTCAGTGCTGTGCGCAGGCGAAGACGCCAGCAGCCACGTAAGTGACACTGCACAAGCAAGCCTGACTAGAACCGAATTCTTGATAACCTGTCTCCGGACATGGCGAATAATTGATCAAATGATACCCAACAGATGCGGGGTTAATCAATCTCTGAATTTCGCCATTTTTAGTGCCCAATAACAACATTTACCGTGACTAAGAACGAAAATCGGTTTATATAGTGGCTCCCCTTCCGGAGAACCCCGATGACCAGCATTCTGACCGCAGCCACCGAAGCGACTTTCGACCGCATCGCCGATGCTCTGGTGGAAGAGGGTTATATACTGCTCAGCGACGGGCCGGACGCTGCGATTACCCGGGCGCTCTTCGAGCGCACCCAGGAACTGACACACGCTTTCCGCCGCGCCGGCGTGGGCAGAGAACAGAATCAACATCTTAACAGTCAGATACGGCAGGATGAGATCCACTGGCTGAGTCTCAGCGACGCCACCGAGACCGCCTACCTGGAGTGGATGGAAGCCCTGCGCGAAGCGATCAACCGCCGCCTGTTCATGGGGCTGTTCGACTACGAATGTCACTTTGCCCATTACGCGCCGGGGGCCTTCTACAAGCGCCACCTGGACGCCTTTCGCGGCCAGACCAACCGCGTTCTGACCACGGTGTATTACCTGAATGAGGGGTGGAAACAGGATGATGGTGGCGAGCTGCTGATCTATCCCGAGTCCGGCGACGAGCCGATCGAGAAGGTCGCCCCGGAAGCGGGCACGCTGGTGATCTTTCTCAGCGACCGCTTTCCCCATGAGGTATTGCCGGCGAAGGCGGATCGTTACAGCATCGCTGGCTGGTTCCGCGTTAACGCCAGCCTTGGCAACCAGATCGACCCACCCCGCTAAAACGGCGTTTAATCCCGGGCACGGTACTCGTCGTGGCAGCTTTTGCAGCTTTTCGCCAGCTGCCCGAAGGCAGGTCTCAGCGCCTCGCGATCCTTGCCTTCTCCGACCTGGCGTGAGAAATCCTCGGCTTTCTCGATCATCTGTGTCATCAGTTTGTTGAAGTGATCCTGCTGATACCAGTATTCGTCCCGCAAACGGGTATCGAAACCGTCTTGTATCCCCGTGCCCTCGACAAACCCTTCCGGCGCCATGCTTGCCAGCAGCGCCACGCGCTCTGCACCTTGGGCAAAGGCCTCGGCATCGAAGGGTTTGCGGCCCTGAATCATCGCCCCCATCGGGCCGAAGTTCCATCCCATGGCACGAAACACGCCCTGGCGAAACGCCACCGCGTCTTCCGGATCGGCGGCATGCAACAGCGGTGAAGCGCTGCCGAGCAGCAGCGTAACGGCCAACAGGTACTTTTTCATCGATGACTCCTTACTGCCTGAAAAAGCGATTACCTTAGCACGGAGATCGGCGCTAAAGGACAGGTTCAACGGGACAGCGGGTTGTCTGAATCGCGCCCTTGCTCTGCTATACTGGCCGCTTTCAACTCGTAATTTCGCCAACCTCATCCCCCGACGGACCCGCCCGTGACCGATACCCGTTTCAGCAGCCTCAGCCTGCCCAAAGCGCAGCTCAATAACCTTGCCAGCATCGGCTACGCCGAGATGACACCGATTCAGGCCCTGAGCCTGCCGGTGGCACTGAACGGCCAGGACCTGATCGCCCAGGCGAAAACCGGCAGCGGCAAGACCGCCGCCTTCGGCATCGGCCTGCTGAACAAACTCAAGCCGCGGCTTTTCGCCGTGCAGGGCCTGGTGCTCTGCCCCACGCGGGAGCTGGCCACCCAGGTTGCCAAGGAACTGCGTCGGCTGGCCCGCTACCAGGACAACATCAAGATCATCACCCTGTGTGGCGGCACACCGATCGGACCGCAGATCGGCTCGCTGGAACACGGCGCCCATGTGGTGGTTGGTACCCCCGGCCGGATCAAGGATCACCTGCGCAAGCGCACACTGACGCTGGATAGGGTTGAAACCCTGGTGCTGGATGAGGCGGACCGGATGCTCGATATGGGCTTTGCCGAGGATATCGGCGCGATCATCGACACTACACCGGACAGCCGCCAGACCCTGCTGTTCTCCGCCACCTATCCGAAGGATATCGAGCAGCTCTCGTCAAAATACCAGCGCACTCCGGCACGGGTGACGGCACCGGATCGCGAAGCGCCAGCGGATATCACCCAGCGCGCCTACCTGTGCGACGAACCACTTAAGGCCAATACGCTGATCGCCCTGCTGCAACAGCAGACCCCTGATGCGGCGGTGATCTTCTGCAACACCCGCGCCCGCTGCGAAGAGTACGCCCAGGCAGTGAAAAGCGCCGGTTACTCCGTTGGCGTGCTGCACGGCGATATGGAACAGCGGGAACGCGACCAGCGCATCACCCTGTTCAGCAACCGCAGCCTGACGCTGCTGGTCGCCACCGACGTGGCCGCTCGTGGTCTGGATATCGATGCCGTGGACATGGTTATCAACATCGACCTGCCGCGTGATCCTGCCGTCTATACCCACCGTATCGGACGCACCGGCCGCGCCGGCCGCAGCGGCACGGCACTGAGCCTGGTCGGCCCGAAAGAGACACTCAAGCTGGAGCGGGTCAACAGCGACCAGCACAGGCCGATCGAGGTGATCGAGCAGCTGCCCACGCCCAACCCGTCTATCAAACCGCCGCGGGCACCGATGCGCACCCTGGCGATCGCCGGCGGTCGCAAGAACAAGCTGCGTCCGGGCGATATCGTTGGCACCCTGACCGCCGGTGGTCAGCTGAAAGGTGATGACATAGGTGATATCGAGGTGCACGATTTCGTGACCTATGTCGCGGTGAAGCGTGAGGTTTCAGAAATCGCTCTGGAGAAGATCAAATCGCGCACCATCAAGGGCAAGAACTACCGCGTGCGCAAACTTTAAAACGTCTCGGCACCGGGCGGCACTGAAACGCGAAAACCGATCCTGCGCCAGCACAGGCTCCCGTGACAGCGCTGCTCCGGACACTATTTCAACAACGACCCCAACAGGCCGCGCAGTAATCGACGCCCGACGGAACTGCCGGCGCTGCGCGCCAGACTTTTCAAAAACGCCTCGCCCGCCGATTCCCTGCTACGGCCAGTTCTGCCAGCCGCGCTGTTCCGCCTGCGGGACTCCTCTGCCTGGACCCTCTGCTCGTTTTGCTCCTGCCGCTCTACCCGGCGCAGCAACTCTTCGTGTGCCGATTCGGGATCGAAGCTTTCTCCGTAGCGTCGCTGCAAAGGGCTATCACCCAGCACCTGATCACGCTCCTGCTGCTGGGCGGGGCCGATCCGGGATGCCGGTGGCGCGATCAACAGGCGCTGAACAGGAGTAGGCACGCCGCCCTCGGACAACACCGAGACCAGCGCTTCGCCGACACCAAGCACGGAGATCGCCGCTTCCGTATCCAGCTCAGGGTTGGGCCGGAACGACTGGGCCGCCACCCTGACCGCCTTCTGTTCCTTCGGCGTATAGGCGCGCAGGGCGTGTTGAATCCTGTTGCCAAGCTGGCCCAGCACGCTGTCCGGAATATCCGCCGGCGATTGGGTGATGAAGTAGACGCCCACCCCCTTGGATCGGATCAGCCTGACCAACTGCTCGATCTTTTCCAGCAGCGCTTTCGGCGCACTGTTGAACAACAGATGCGCCTCGTCGAAGAAGAACACCAGCTCCGGCTGTTCCGGATCACCAATCTCCGGCAGTTGCTCGAACAACTCAGACAACAGCCAGAGCAGGAAGGTGGAATAGAGACGGGGGGACTGGATCAGGCGTTCGGCACTGAGAATATTGATCACGCCACGCCCCTGTCGATCGGTTCGCAGCAGATCATTCAACGACAGCGCCGGTTCGCCGAAGAACAGATCGCCGCCCTCGCGCTCGATCATCAGCAGACGGCGCAGAATCGCATTCACCGACGCCTTTGAAACCGCAAACTGGGAGCCCAGCTCACGTCCATGCTCCGCCAGGTAGCTGAGCGTGGTGCGCAGGTCGTTGAGATCGACCAGCAGCAGGCCCTCATCATCGGCAAATTCGAACGCCAGTATGAGGATGCTCTCCTGGGTTTCGTTCAGCTCAAGCAGGGCCGCCAGCAGCTGCGGCCCCATCTCAGAGATCGTGCTGCGCACCGGGATGCCACGCTCACCAAACAGATCCCAGAATGCCACCGGGCTCGAGGCCTGCTGGAAGTCAGTAATGCCGATACTCTGCAGCCGCTCGTCGATCTTGTGGTGGGGAGTGCCGGCGCAGCAAAGACCGGAGAGATCGCCCTTCACATCGGCCAGGAACACCGGCACACCCAGGCGTGAGAAGCCCTCTGCCAACACCTGCAGGGTAACGGTTTTACCGGTCCCGGTGGCGCCGGCAATCAGCCCGTGGCGATTGGCATAGCCCGCCTTCAGTGACAGTTGCTGACCCGCTGTGCCACCAATCAAGATATCGCCTGACATCCTTCCTCCTTGTGACGCTGCCTGTGTCCATGATGGTGGCCGCCACTTCAACTTGATTGGGCTAAACCGCCGATGATCGCTCTAGAGCAACTCTAGCACCGGCTCGCGCAACTTGGCGAACTGCTCGCGCAGCTGCAGCAGGTGTTCACCCCAGTAGCGCTCGGTATTGAACCAGGAGAAGTTGTGCGGAAACGCCGGGTCGTCCCAGCGGCGGCCCAGCCAGGCACTGTAGTGCAGCATCCGCAGCGTGCGCAGCGCCTCCACCAGGTGCAGCTCGCGCGGATCGAATTCGGCAAACTCGTTGTAGCCCTCGACGATCTCGTTCAGTTGCAGCTGTAGCTCATTGCGGTCATCGCCGGTGAGCAGCATCCACAGATCCTGAATCGCCGGCGCCATGCGTGAGTCGTCGAAGTCGACGAAGTTGGGGGTATCGTCACGCCAGAGAATGTTACCGCCGTGGCAGTCACCATGAGCCCGGATCATCCGCACCTTACCAGCCTGCTTGAAGGCAGCCTCCACCTCCTGCAGCAGGTCCCGGGTCAGGCTGGTGTATGCCTCTTTCAGCGCGGCCGGGATAAACGACGCCGCGATCAGCTCAACGCTGTCATATCCGTAGCTCTGGATCGTCAGCGCCGGGCGGTACTGAAAATCCCTGGCAGCACCGATCAGGTGAATCCGCCCCAGTGTCTGCCCGAGTCGGTAGAGATGGTCCGGGTCAGACAGTTCCGGCGCTCGCCCGCCACGACGGGGATAAAGTGAAAAGCGGTAATCACCGAAGCGAAACAGGCTGTCGCCGTTATCATCCCGCAGCGGTGCCACCACCGGCAGCTCCTGCTCCGCCATCTCGAAGCAGAACTCATGCTCCTCAAGAATCTGCTCATCGCTCCAGCGCGCCGGGCGATAAAACTTGGCGATCAGCGGCTCCGCTTCATCGATGCCGACCTGGTATACGCGGTTCTCGTAGCTGTTTAGCGCAAGTATGCGGCCGTCACTGAGATAACCACGGGATTCCACCGCATCGATCACGGTATCGGGCATTAGCTGATAAAAGGGCTGGCTGAGATTCTCTGTCATAACACATCGCTGCTTGGATTCAGCAGGCATTGTAGCGCCTGGCATCACACCCAAGCGAGAGATACCCGTGTGCAACGGACACAGACGCTGCGACAGCGCCTGGTTAACGGCTGATGCAATGCCAACCCGCGTCTGACCGCCTATGCTTTTTGTCCAACAGGAGTGACTATTTTATGCACAGCGACCAAAACCGATGCTTTTGGCGCAAATAGGCAGGTTATAACCGGAGACAGACAGATGTAGCGCGAGTAAATAGTTTTTCCTATACGTATATTCCAAGTACCACCTACCTTCCAAGCTCCGATAACCTGATCAGGAGATCCAAATGTCGAACACCTACAAAATTCTGGCTGCCGCTTCACTGGGCGTATCCATGCTCGGCAACGCCGCAACCCTGGACTTTTCCAACGAGTACAACGACAAATCGATCCATGCTCAGGGTGATGCCTACTTCATCGACCAGGTCAACGAGCTGACCGGTGGCAGCGTCGATATCGCGCTGCATACCAGCGGTTCCCTGGGCTTCAAGTCTGCCGACCACTTCTACGCGGTGGCCGATAACGCCGTACAGATCGCCGATACCCTGGCCGGCACCATCGGCGGTATCGACCCGATCTTCCTGCTCTCATCACTGCCTTTTGTGGCCGACAGTGTCGATGAAGCGCAGAAGCTGTACGAAATTGCCCGCCCGGAATACGCGAAGGTCTTTGAGGAGAACGATCAGATTCTGCTCTACGCCTCTCCCTGGCCGGCCAGTGGTATCTGGTCCGAAGAGATGGTCAACTCCACCGATGCTCTGACCAACCTGAAGATCCGCACCTACGACAAAAACGGCACCATCGCCTTCAAGGAAGCGGGCGCTGCGCCGGTACTGCTCTCCTGGGCGGACGTGGTGCCACAGCTCTCCACCGGCGGTATCTCCGCGGTGCTGACCTCCGCTGAATCCGGCGCCAACGGCAGCTTCTGGGAACATCTGAACCATTACACCGAGATCCGCTACGCGGTGCCGCTGAACATGGTCCATATGAACCGCGATGCGTTTGAAGACCTCTCCGAAGAGGAGCAGGCAGCGATCCTGGAAGCTGCCAAGCGCACCGACGCCCACAACTGGGAAACCGTGCGCTCACGCCTGGAACAGAACTACGCCGAGCTGCAGAGCCACGACGTCAACATCTACACCGATGTTGACCCGGACATGGCTGCCGCGCTGAAAGCCGCTGCAGAACCGGCCGTGCAGGAGTGGCTGGAAAACACCGGCAGCACCGGTCAGGAGATTCTCGACGCACTGAAGGCGGAATAAGCCGATGCTGTTGGCCCGTCTCTATATTGGGTTGGTCAAACGTCTGAATCAGGGGGCCGGCATTCTCTGCGGCACCCTGATCGTCTACATGGCGGCCCATATTCTGCTCGAGATCCTGTTGCGCCTGTTCAACACCTCCACCTACGTGCTCAACGAGTTCATCGGCTACGCCGTCGCCACCACGACCTTTATGGGTCTGGGCTTTGCCCTGGAGCGAGGCGGCCTGATCCGCGTCGGCCTGGTGATCAACCGGCTCAGCAAGAATGCGGCGATGATTCTGGACCTGGCGATATCAAGTGTCATGTTCGCCCTGTTTGGCTGGCTCAGCTGGTACTGGGGTATCAACGTCAGCCGCAGCTACTCCCGCGGCATCACCAGCGAATCCCTGGCCGATACACCGCTGTGGATACCCGAGGGCGCAGTGCTGCTGGGCCTGGTGCTGCTTTGCCTGACTCTCTCCTCGCGGGTGTTGAGTCTTATTGTTTTTCGTAAAACCCCGATCGATCTGGAGCCGCGCTGATGGAGATCCTGTTAACGACCCTCGGCGTCATCGCGATGGTGTTTATCGTGCTGGGGCTTGGCACCTGGGTGTTTGCCGGCCTGGTCACCGTGTCCGTGCTGTCGCTGCTGCTGATGGCGGACTTCAGCCTGCATCGCGTTGGCGTGACCCTGAGCCGGATTCTGTTTCGTGCCGGCAGCTCCTGGGAGCTTTCCGCGATACCGATGTTTATCCTGATGGGGGAGATGATTTTCCGCTCGGATATATCGGAACGCCTGTTCCGTGGCCTGGAGCCGATCACCGCGCGCATTCCCGGCGGCATCCTGCACACCAATATTTTCGGCTGTACGCTGTTCGCAGCGGTCAGCGGCTCCAGCTCCGCCACCACGGCAACTGTGGGCAAGATCACCACCCGTGAACTGGAGATCCGAGGCTATGACCGTGGTCTGTCGATCGGCTCCCTGGCCGGTGCCGGCAGTCTTGGCCTGCTGATTCCGCCGTCTATCGTGATGATCGTCTACGGCGTTCAGTCCGAGGTATCGATCAGCAAGCTGTTCATGGCCGGCGTGCTGCCAGGCCTTTTGATCGCCCTGCTCTACTCCGGCTACCTGTTTTACCAGGCGCTGCGGTTTCCGCAGAAGGCGCCGCGGGAGTACAACTCCAAGGTCAGCATGAAAGAAAGCGCAGCGCTGCTCGCGCCGGTCCTGACGCTGATCTTTATCGTCATCGGCTCGATCTACAGCGGTATCGCCACGCCCTCCGAGGCAGCGGCCGTGGGTGTCGGCGCCGTGGTGCTGATGCTGCTGTTCGAGCGCCAGCTGAGCTGGAAGCTGTTCACCGATGCGGTGCAGGCGACCATTCTCAGCAGCGTCATGGTGTGCTCGATTCTGGTCTGCGCTGCGCTGCTCTCCACCGCGGTGGGCTATCTGCATATCCCGCGGGATCTGGCGGAGTTCATCGGCTCGCTTGAGCTTTCGGCGCCGGCACTGCTGCTGATTCTTGCGCTCTTCTACGTGATTCTCGGGCTGTTCCTGGACGGTATCTCGATCACCGTGATGAGCCTGCCGATCACCCTGCCGCTGGTGGTTCAGGCTGGTTTCGATCCGCTCTGGTTCGGCGTGTTCCTGGTGATCATGGTGGAACTGGGGCAGATTACGCCGCCGGTCGGGTTTAACCTGTTCGTACTCCAGGGACTGACTGGCGAGAAGCTCGGTACAATCGCACTGGCCGCTTTCCCCTTCTTCATCCTCATGTGTGTCGCAGCACTGCTGATCTCGATTTTCCCGCAAATCGTGCTCTGGCTGCCGCAGCTGGGCGGCTGATAGTCAGCCGTCCAGCTACCCAAAACCATGCATAGTGCGCACTAAAACAGTGCGCACACCCTTCCGGTCAGAACCGATGCTGGTATAGGCTCTGAGATTAAGCATTGAATCAAGATGCACTTTACCTACAACTAATATAAAAACGCATCCCGATTCCTCCGATACCCGTGGCATGAATAGTGCTTCGTCACTACAAACAGCCTCCGGATGCCCTAATCGCTGGAATCAGCCTTGTAGCCTATGAAAAACATACTACCCACCGGCCCTGCTTTCTCACCCCATTTTCAAAACGTTAACCGCGCATTCCTGCAGCAGAAACCCTCACCGCGGCTTGAGCAGCCAGCGCGGAAGGTGGTGTTTCTGCTGCTGGACCATTTTTCCATGTCGACATTTTCTGTGGCGCTGGATGCCTGTGTAACGGCCAACCTGATCTACTCACGCAAGCTGTACCAGATGCAGACATGCAGCATCGATCGCCCCAAGGCCTTATCGGACCTGGGTATCGAAATTCCGACCGAGGGTACGCTGGATGATCTTGAGCTGGATGCGAACTCGATTCTGGTGATTTGCGGCGGCTATCGCAACGAACTCAAGCCGCTGCCCAGACTGACCGCCAAGCTTCACGAGGCCGCTCAGCGCGGGGTAACCCTCTGCGGCATCTGGAATGGCAGTTATTATCTGACGGCCGCCGGCACCGTGGATGATCTGCCGATCGCGATTCACCAGGATAACCGCGCGCTGATGCGTGAATGCTTTCCCGAGCAGGAGCTCTCTTACGCGTCTTACAGTGCCGGGCCAGGTCGTTATACCTGCGCAGGTCCCAACAGTGTTCTCGATATGATGCTGGACCTGATCAGCGACCAGCATGGCGGTGCCTGCGCACAGTCCATCGAAGAGGTGATCGGCAGGGACAGAACCAGCGGCGACGGAGAGTGCTCCAGTTCGCTGATGCTGTCTGATCCCCAGGCTCCCCAGGCGCTGAAAGACTCTATCCTGCTGATGGAAAAAAATATCGATGAGCCCCTGCCGGTGAACGAGATTGCCAAACTGGTCGGCATCTCCCGGCGCCAGATCGAGCGTCTGTTCAATCGCCATGTGGGCTCATCACCGGCACGTTACTATCTGGAGTGCCGGCTGACCCAGGCCCGGCAACTGTTACTGCAGTCGAACCTGAGCATCACCGACGTATCCGTCGCCTGCGGTTTTGTCAGTTCAACCCACTTCAGTCGCAGTTACCGCCGCCTGTTTGGCCACCCGCCCACCGATGTACGTCGCGGACGCGAATAATCTGTCATAGAAACGCCCCTCCCCAAACACAAAAAACCCCGGAAGATTGCTCGACCGGGGTGTTTTGTCTGCAGACTCAGGAGAACAGATCGGGCAGCAGGAGCGCAATCTGCGGGAATAACGTCAACAGCCCGACTGCGGCCAGCAGGATCACCCAATAAGGCATGGCGGCATAGGCTGCACTGGGCACTCCCACCTCACCCTTGGTGATCGAACTGAGCACAAAGAGGTTCAATCCCACCGGCGGTGTGATCATACCGACCTCCATCAGCAGCGTGACGACGATACCGAACCAGACCGGGTCGAAGCCAAGGCTGACCACCATCGGGAAGGTGATCGGCAGGGTCATCAACAGCAGTGAGATACCGTCGAAGAAGCAGCCCAGCACCAGGTAGACCAGCACCACCATCAGCAGCACGCCATAGCGTCCCAGGCCCAGCTCAGCGATCATATCCACGGCACCGCGCGGCAGGCCCAGCAGGCTCACCGCCTGCGCCAGGATCACCGTACCCACCAGGATCATCGCGATACAGCTGAACATGATCGAGGAGCGCTTGAACGCGTTCCACAGCTCACGCCAGGTCAGGTCGCCCCAGAGGAAACCGATCAGGATAGATACGCCCACACCCATGGCTGCCGCTTCGGTTGGCGTGGCGATCCCCATGTAGATGGTACCGAGCACGAAGAAGATCAGAATCGGCAGCGGCCAGATCTGCAGCAACCCGGCGCCGGTATCGCGCCAGCTGAAGCCTTCGCCATGTTCGGGGGCGATATGCGACGAACCAAAACGGGAGCGCAGGTAGATCCACAGCAGGAAGCCGGCCGAGATCATCAGGCCCGGCAGAAGCCCCGCCAGGAACAGACGACCGATGGAGACATCCTGGGTCGCACCGTAGATCAGCAGCGACAGACTCGGCGGAATCAACAGACCCAGGGTACCGCCGGCGGCCAGAGAGCCAACAACGGCAGCCGGATCATAGCCGCGCTTCTTCAGCTCCGGATAACTCACCGAGCCGATCGCGGCAGCGGTAGAGGTGCTAGATCCGCTGACAGCGCCAAACAGCGTGCACACGGCGATATTGGTATGCAGCAGCTGACCCGGCATGCAGCGGAACAGCGGCGTCAGACCGTTATAGACGCGGGTAGAGACGCCGCTGGCCAGCAGGATATCACCGAGCATGATGAACAGCGGCACCGCACTCAGGGTGAACTCGGTCAGCAGGTTCCAGGCGGAATTGATCGCCAGCGCGGTAGCGCCATTGGCCTGAAAGTGCAGCAGGATAAATCCGGTCAGGCCCAGGGCGGCACCCAGCAGCGCTCCGGTACCCAGTAATACGATGAGCGAACCGCTCAGAATCAGCCAGCTCATTGCTCAACTCCCATCAGTCCGACCCAGTCTCCGCGCAGGCCGCGGAATAAAACACGCAGCTCAATCAGCAGGCACAGCGCAAGGGAAGCCGGCATCAGCGCCATCCAGGGCCAGAGCAGCAGGCCGCTGACATCCGTACGTGAGTTAATCTGCCGGGAAAAGTCGGCAAAGTTCCAGGACTCGTAGATAAATACCACCGAGAAGGTGATAAAGATGATACCGGCGGCAAACCGGCAGACACGCTGCAGAACCGGGCCGAAGCGGTCGGTCAGTACCGACAGCTTGATATGCTCGGACCTGAGCATGACCTCAGGAAACGTGGTGAACGCCAGGGTTACAAAGAGCAACCCTGCCAGTTCATCCGAAAATGAGAGGGGTGCCCCGGCCAGGTACCGCAGCAACGCACTGCTCAAAATCATCAACGCCATAAGAATACCGGCGCAGACACCAATGAAGAACAGTGCATGCGCGACCCGATCCAAGGTTTTGGATAGCAGCAAGGCCATCATCCCCTCCTAATGTTGCCGACGGCAAAAGCGCCGTCGATGGTTACTTCTGCTGCTCGCGAGCCAGCGTGGAAACGGTTTCGTAATAGCCAACGCCCTCTTCACCGGCGCCTTCAGCCATCTCTTTCCAGGCTGCCATGGCGGCGTCGACGAAGGTGTTCACGTCCTCTTCACTGAACGGATCCAGTACGGTGATACCCAGTTCCTTGCGCTCTTCGCGAGCAGCTTCCTCGCGGGCCGGATCGACTGCCAGTTCACGGGTTTCAGCCCAGGTCTCTTCACCGGCTTCAGCCAGCGCGGCCTGCTGCTCTTCGGTCAGAGAATCCCAGGTCTTGTCGCTGACACCGAACATCCAGGGTGAAGCAGCCCAGGGGTGCAGATAGGCTTCGTAATCGGTCACTTCCTGCAGCGACACGGTCTTGGCCACGGTGGACAGGTAGTAAGCACAATCCACAACACCGGTCTGCAGGGCCAGGTACATATCATTCTGGCCGATCACCTGTGCGGAGATATCCAGTTTCTTGAAGGTATCGACCAGGTGGCCGGACCAGACGCGGACCTTCTTGTCTTTCAGGTCTTCCAGGGTATTGACCGGCTCCTTGCAGTGCAGACCCACGTCGAATACCGGGGCAACCACGCCACCGATGGTGTGGATATCCCAGTTGGCATAGGCATCTTTGTAGATGCTGCGCAGGGTCGGCAGCAGATCCAGGTGCTGGGAAGATTCGGTGATCGCACCCTGGGCATAAACAGACGCCAGTGCCGGTGCATCACGCTTGTAGTACTCACCGTACATCAGCGCCATGTCGACCATGCCGCCCTTGAGGATGCGCAGCATGTCGGCCTCTTTCAGGCCCAGGGAACCGGCGTGGTAGACATCAACCTGCAGGCTGCCACCACTCTTTTCCTTCACCCGCTCGGCGAACTTTTCGATATGTGCGGCTTCAGGACGGGACTGTGCCAGACCGCTGTGAAACTTGAGCACACGGACATCATCAGCCAGGACGCTGCCTGCCATGAATGCACCTGCCATAACGACAGCGCTTGAAATCATTGTCTTGCGAAAATTCATACTCTTGTCGCTCCTAGCCAATCAACAAAGTCCGGGCTACACACTGCAGCTCCAGGGACGGTCGATCCATCATAGGAAGCGGCCGGGGACGGCGACCGACTGCTCGCGACATCAAGTTGTCGCAATCAGTCTTATGCGGTCGTAAATCTGAAACAAATCCCGCCCCCAGTCAGAGGACTGGTCGCAAGAGCCTCAGCTATCCACAGCGCCAAACACAGCCCCTTCCTGGGCGGTGTTAAGCGCGCGGATCGGATAGGGAATGCAGATCCCCTCCTCCCGGTAGCGGGCATGCAGCGCCTTGATGAAAAGATGCTTGAGTTGAAAGCTGTCGGTGAACTGGTGCCCGCGCAGGATTACCGTGAAGTTGATGCTGGAGCTGTCGAAGGAGTGATAGACCATGAACGTACCGAACTCGGACACGCCGTACTCGCTGTCGTGCAGTACCTGCCTGGCCACCTCGGTGGTCACCTGCTCCACATGTTCGAGATCGGAATCGTAGTGAACGCCCACCTCGACCAGCACCGAGAGCTCTTTCTGTGGATAGTCGTAGTTGATCAGCTTGGACGCTGAGATGCGGCTGTTCGGCATGATCACGGTGTTGTTGGGCAGCATCTTGATCCAGGTGGAGCGCCAGCCGATCTTTTCCACAAAGCCCTGTTCGCCGGATTCAAGCTCGATGTAATCCCCCACCTGGATCGGTTTATCGATCAGGATCTGCACGCCGGAAAAGAAGTTCTCCAGCGTCGGTTGCAGCGCCAGCGCCACAGCCAGGGAGGTGATACCGAGGGAGGCGATCAGCGGTGTGATCGAGATACCCAGGGTGCCCAGCAAAATCAGTACGCCGATACCGAGCACCAGCGCCCGGGTCAGGATCATGGTGATGCCACGGCTGTTGCGCAGCACCGGCAGGGTGCGCGAATAATGATCAATGCACCCTTTGGCGATACCGTCGAACAGGATCACCAGGGCCAGAATCAGCAGGATACGCGCGCCGTTATCGATGGCAGGCCCCAGCATCTCGGGAGCCATCTCGTAGTAGCGCAGCAGGCGCTCCATGAAAATCAGGTTCAGCGCCAGTATCAGTACGCCAAGCGGCAGCCGCAGGGCAGAGACCATCAGGCTGTCAAAGAAGAAGGAGGTGCGCCCGGCGATCCGCCCCAGGTGCCTCAGTAGCAGCTGAGAAACCATCCACATCAGCAGCATCGACAGCAGCGGCAGACCCGTCGCAATTACCCAGTCCGGCAGCAGCAGGCCACTCAGTTCATCGAGGTTTTCCATTCCCATCCCCTTGATTTCCGATCATGCAGGGGATCGAAGCAACTTCTATTCCGTTTGAGGCCCGGGCAGCGGTTTCCGGTTAGCCACGCCAGAATACTGGGGACAGCAGCACCATCACCGTCAGCAGCTCAAGACGACCCAGAATCATCGCCAGGCTGAGCACCCACTTCGCCGTGTCCGGCAGGGTATAAAAGTTGCCCGCCGGACCGATGGTGTCGCCAAGGCCTGGCCCCACGTTGGTCAGCGCGGTGATAGCGCCGGTGAAGGCGGTGATAAACTCCACGTCCAGCGCCGTCAGGATCAGCGTTGTTGCCGCCAGCACGATAAAGAACAGGAAGGAGAACGCCACCGCCGAGGCGATAATATCGTCCGGAATCGGTTTGCCATTGAACCGGATCGCCGTAACGCTGCGCGGGTGCACCAGCTTGTGCATCTGGTCCGCCAGAAACTGGTAGGAGAGCTGGAAGCGGAACACCTTCATCCCGCCGCTGGTGGAGCCGGAGCAGCCACCGATAAAGGTGGCGATAAAGAACAGGCCGATGCTGAACTCACCCCAGAGGGTATAGTCGGTGGAGGCATAGCCCGTCGTGGTAATGATCGACACGATATTGAAGGCCGCATGGGTCAGCGTATCCATCAGCGGCTCACCATCAAACACCACCTGCTCAAACGTCAGTACCGCGATCAGGAACAGTACTATGCCGATAAACCCCTTCGCCTGCTGATCCGAGAGTACCGACCATCGCCGCTGGGAAAGTAGGCGGATATAGAGCATAAACGGCATGCCGCCGATCATCATAAATACCACCGAGATCCACAGGATGCTGTCGCTGAAACGCCCCATGGAGGCATCATCGGTGGCGTAGCCTCCGGTGGAGACCGTTGTCATGGCGTGGTTCACGGCATCGAACGGCCCCATACCGGCGACCCAGTAACAGAGTCCGCAGACCAGCGTGATCATCAGATAGATAAACAGCAGCCGCTGCGCCATCTCGTGGAAACGTGGCAGGGATTTTTCCGACCAGTCGGATGATTCGGTCTGGAACAGGCGCATACCACCGACCCGCAGAAACGGCAGTATCGTCACCGCCATGCCGATAACCCCCAAACCGCCAACCCACTGCAGCAGCGAGCGCCACAGCAGGATTGAGGGCGGCAGGTCACCGATGCCGGACACCACGGTAGAGCCTGTGGTGGTAATACCGGACACCGCTTCAAACACCGCATCGGACAGGCTGAGGGGGTGATCGGTCAGCATCAACGGCAGCGCACCGATGAACGAAAGCAGCAGCCAGCTCATGCTGGTCAGCAGATAGAGCTGGCGTGAGTTGAGATTAAAGCGCCGCTGACGACCCAGGCCGATCATCAGCGCACCGCCCGGCAGCGACAAACCGGCCGCAATCAGAAATGCCCTGTATTCCGGATCCTGGACAACGTAGCCGTACAGCATCGGCACCAGCAGCAGCCCTGTCATGATCAGGGCGAGGATCCCGCAGACAAAAAAGATCGGTCGAAACAGCCTGAGCATGGCTTAGGGTACCTTGTCACTTATCCCGGGGGGATGTTGCCATCGGGTGGTGTTTCACAGCATCAACAACTCGTAGGCTTCACGCACACGCCGGAATTGATCGGCATCACCGCCCCGGTCCGGGTGATGGCGCGCAGCCATACGCCGGTAGGCAATACGAATCTGCGCGTCACTGGCGTCGGACTCAAGTGCCAGGGTGGATAAGGCGTCGCTGCGCCGGTCATCGTTCATGTAGCGCTGCCAAAAGCCATCAAGCAGTCGGCGCACGTAGTCGCTGCTGCTATTCTCGAATTCCTGCCAGTCCAGATAATAGTCACGCAGGGGCTGATCATCCGCCAGCAAACCGGTTGCCCCCGATGACGGCGTGGCGACCCGCGGATGCAACTGGATATGCAGCGCCGAAATACTCAGCTCAAAACCCTCTTCCGCCAACACCGGACGCAGGCGGTAAAGGGCATTCATGATCAGGAAATGCTTGCGAAACAGCAGCAGCTCGGCACTGACGTCCGCCTCCTTGTCCAGAGACAGGCCTTCGAACTCGAGCTGTTTCATCAGCGCGTATTCGCTCAAGCCCTCCGGGTGGGCGTGCAACAGTCTGGCAATGGGGGCCAGCAGCGGGTTGTCCGGCATAGCGCTCTCCCCTCAGTGTCCGGTGTAAAAATCAGGCCAGCCCCGCCAACGTCAGCAGCTGACGCCGATCCACCTTGTCTATCTGTTCCGGTTTCAGGAATTTTTCAGCGTAGCGAAGATAGGTACCGGACTCCAGAAACAGGCGGAACAGGTCGCCGTCCAGATGCCGGTCCTTCACCATGAAGGCGAGAATACGCAAGGATTCCGACAGGGTCTTGGCATCCTTATAGGGCCTGTCCGCTGCGGTAAGCGCTTCGAACACATCGGCAACCGCCATGATCCGCTCCTCGACACTGAGCTTGCCCGCTTCCAGCCCGCGCGGATAGCCGGTGCCGTCGACTTTTTCATGGTGGTTGCCGGCAATATCGGGCACCCGTCTCAGCTCCTTGGGCAGTGGCAGCGCAGTGAGCATCCGGATGGTCTGTACGATATGGTCGTTGATAATAAAACGATCCTCATCGGTCAGGGTGCCCTTCTGAATAGACAGATTGTAGAGCTCGCCCAGGTTGCGGGCATTCTCCGGCAGGGTCATATCAAAGCCCCAGACATTCTCCGGGTTACCAGCCTCAACCGGTGGCCGGCGTTCTCCCCAGGGGATCTTATGCTCGGGCCGGTCCGCCAACAGGTACTCGGTGACCGGCAGTTCCTCGGCCTCAGCGGGAAGCCGTGTCAGCTCATCCCGTGACAGCCCCAGGCGCATATCAAAGTGGCGCCTCCAGCGCCGCTGACCAATCTTGTGCAGCCTTTCGATATCCTCATCCGGCATGAACTCTCCACCGGCATTGGAACGTGCTACCAGCGCAAACTCCTGCTGCAGGGATTTTTTCAGGCGGTCCCGCTTGGCACGCAGATCGGCCTCCACGCCACCCTGGAGTACACCGCGCAGATAGGCAATATCGGCATCGCGCCAGAGTACCTCGAAGCGGGTGCGGATCTCGTGGATACGGTTGTACAGGCTCTCCAGCTTGGTGGCCTTGTCAACCACATACTCCGGGCTGGTGACCTTGCCGCAGTCATGCAGCCAGGCCGCAATCCGAAACTCCCGGCGCTGCTGTGCATTCATGGCAAAGCTGGCAAAGGCTTTATCGTCCGATGCCTCGACTGCATCCACCAGCATATCGGCCAGCTGGGGCACGCGGTCGCAATGGCCACTGGTATAGGGTGACTTGGCGTCGATCGCATCGGCCAACAAACGGATGATCGATTCGATCAATGCATTTTGCGCTGCCACCTGGCGCTGAGTATCGATCGCGGTGGCGGCGGAGCCCGATACCTCTTCGACAAATTTACTGTAGCTGGACTCGTAGTCGACTCGTTCGGGGGGTAATACCAGCGCCAGTATCCCCAGCAGATCACCGTTGCGGTCCCGCAACAGGGTGGTCATCACCGACTCTCCCTGCCGCGCCAGCCGCTCGCGCAACCGCGCGCGCTGTTCATCGTCGCTGCCATCGGTTACCGGGAACTGTTCCGGCGCACTGCGCAGGCCGCTGTTTGTGGCGCGCCTGAGCAGCTTTGCCTCTTCATCGTAAAGGTAAATCGCACCGGAGGTCGCGGAGGTAATCGTGACCAGCTCCGCGGTCACCCGATGCAGCATCCGGTCGAGATCACGCTCATGCGCCAGCAGATGGGATATTTTCTGGAATCCGTTGATCGCACCCGACATCTGGCCGATCAACTCGGACAGGCGCGTTACTTCGTGGACCCGCGAGTTACCGTTTACCTCTTGACTGAAATTAAACTGCATCAGTGCACTGACCTGATCCGACAACCGCCGCAACGGCTTGGATACCATACGCCCGGCCCAGACACCGAGCAGCAACAGTATCACCATTACCACGACCGACCAGATAATCAGCTGCAGGCCGCGTTTTTTTGCATCAGCCAGCAAGGTATCGGTGGGAATCGCAAACAGCAGGCGAGTGACCCCGGAACCACCGGTACGCATCTCCTCGACAAAACCCAGCCAGTTTCTGCCATCGATCTCCAGTCGTTGCATCCCGTCGCCGAAACCGTAATCGGACAGGCGGGTCAGTACCGGAACGTCCAGCTCGTTGATATAGGCCAGCCGTAGCCCCTCATCGGCATCCTCGCGGACTACAAGACTGAGGTCGGAGTAGGCCACCACCTGATCCGTTGGCGTGACCACCGCCATCTCCACCTCACTCTTACCCCTGAGCAGACCGATGACTGAGGAAAAATCGTTAACCGAGGCATCAACGCCGATCACGGCCGCGCCGGTGGCACTGCGCTGCGCCAGCGTCACGCCGATTTCAGCGGTGGTGAAAAAGATATAAGGACTGGTCAGAACGGTATCGTCGGTGCTTTCCGCGCCGGTATACCAGGGACGCACCCGGGGGTCGTAGTCGTACTCCGGCTTATCGCGGGTTTCAACGAGATTCAGCTCGGCATCGTAAAACTCCCAGCGGCCGCGAAAGCTGTTATCCCCTGCATTCCGCTCCACACTCTGCAGCAGATAACCGGCAGCGTCCGGTGCCGATACCGACTCTTTGACCTCCGGGTAGCGCAGACGCCGCAGCAGCACAAAACTGCCATCTTCATAGCCCACATACACGGAGCTGAGCAGGGAACTTGTTCCCAGTGCAGTGACCAGCGTCGGCAAACGCGCTTTACGTCCAGCAAGATCCTGTGCCTCGGTAATCGGGTCCCGGGACAGCATCTGCACGGTACTTTTCACCGGGCTGATCAGGGAATTGATATGCGTATCCAGACTGTCGGCCAGTTGACTGGCGCGAACCCCGGACTCATTGATCAGTGTTTCGCGCTGGCCGTAGTAGGTGCTGCCGATAAGTACCAGTGCCAGCACCAGCATACTGACGACGATGGCGCCACTGACAAGCACCTGAAGGGGAAAGTGTAAACGTCGACCATCCATGCCTGATTCTCGGTACTTTTAGAAAGTGTTAGCCCAAAGCACAGCGAAGATGTGCCCTGCCGCCTGAGCGGCCAGGATCCATGGGCCCGTAATAAAGATGACGGGCCCCAACAGCCCGACGCAATGTCGTTCAATGCCGGCAGCGGCAGAGCTCAGTCAATCCTGCTCTGTGTCTTTGCCGTGTGATCCGCGATATCACTTTGCATCTCTTCCATGATCCAGTCACGAAACGCGCGCATCCCGTAGGTGAGCGCACGTTTCTGCTTGTATACCAGATAGAATGCGTTCTGGGTATCAAACGCCAGATCAAAGGGTGCCGCCAGTTTGCCGGTTTCTATTTCACGTTCCACCAGCACCCGGTCGGCCAGGGCGATGCCTATGCCCTCAATGGCGGCAGATACAGCCAGCGAGGTGCTGGAGAAGGACATGGTACGCGTTGCAGCCGCCAGACTAACGCCGATCTCCCGCAGGGCACGGTTCCATTCATGGCGCCGCCCAGAAATATAGATCAACGTATGGTTCACCATATCTTCCGGGCTTTGGACGGCGTTATCGCCCTCCAGAAAGGAGGGTGCGAACACCGGCGTCTGCACGATATTACGTAGCAGGTGCGCCTCGACACCCTCCCAGTTACCGCGACCGTAATACACCGCCATATCGGTATCCGAATGCTCGAAGTCGATATACCCCATGGTGGAACTGAAGCGCAGCTCCACATCGGGGAAGCGCTGCTGGAAGCGGGTGATACGGGGCACCAGCCAGCGGGTCAGGAAGAATGGCGCCACGCTGATGTTGACCGCCGTGGTGTTGGTGGCAGTCATCAGACGCCGGGTGGCACTTTCCACTTCATCCAGCGCGAGCTGCACCGAGCCGAGATAGCGCTCACCGGCGCCGGTCAGATAAACCTGGCGCTTTTCACGACGGAAAAGCTTCTGGCCCAAAAATTCCTCAAGCGATTTGAGCTGGTGACTGACCGCTGACGGCGTCACGCACAGCTCCTCCGCCGCCTTGTTGAAACTCCCGTGGCGGGCTGCGGCCTCGAAAACACGCAGGGCATTGAGTGGTGGCAGGCGTCTGATAACCCTATCCTCGATAAAGTTAGATTTTCTCAACTATAGACTGAAAAAGGGTCGTTTGCCCATAGTCCGCTTCGACTTTAGTATTGTGCCCATAAAGTGATCAACAACGGAGACAAACCATGAGCAACTCAATTACTGAAATCGAAGTAAAATACAACGAACTCGACATGATCGACGTGGACTACTACATCGAACAGGCCCGCGCCGAACGTGCCAGCTACGTTGCAAACCTGTTCCGCAAAGCGTTTTTCAAAACCTCTGAAAAAAGCGGCAAGGCACGCGTTTCTTACAACCTGCAGCAGTCAGCGGCTCACTAAGAGCGTGATTGCGAGAGTGGTTAACTGAACAACCACTGCATCGCAACACCCCCACCCGGCAGGTCCTCTGCCAGACAGAAAAGAACAGGCGACTAACACTAAAAACTCTGGGGTTACCCAGGCGCCCTTTCTGTGCCTTTTTCAAGGTCTTCCTGTTTACTGTCCACACGTCCCAGCAGCACGTAGTTCACCGGCACCAGCAGCAGTACCACCAGCATCGAAAAACTCAAGCCACAGACGATGGTTACCGCCAGGGGCTGGAGCATCTCCGCACCCTCGCCAAAACCGATCGCCAACGGCAGCATGCCCACTACCGTCGTCAGCGTCGTCATCAGGATCGGCCGTAATCTCAGCCGCGCCGCCTCGGTAATCGCCTGATTTCGCGCCAGCCCCCGGTCACGGCCAAGTTCAATATATTCAACCAGCACTATGGCATTATTGACGACGATCCCGGCCAGCATGATGATGCCGAGCCAGATCGGCATCGACAGCGGTAACTCCAGCAGCGTAATGCCCAGGGCAACACCGATCAGGCTGAACGGTACACTGGCCATGATGACCAGCGGGTTACGCAGAGACTCATACTGCACCGCCATCACCACGAACACCAGGAACAGGGCCAGCAGCAACAGAATGCGACTGGTCTGCTGCCCGGCCTGAAGCGCTTCCAGGCCGCCGCCATCGTAGAAGGTATAGCCGTCCGGCAGATTCAGCCCCGCAGAGACACGATCAATCTCCTGGTACACACCACCCAGCGTCGCCCCTTCCGCCAGGCTGGCACTGATCTCAACGATGCGCATCTGGCGGTCACGCAGGATCTCGCCCAGCGCCTGGGTCAGGGCGATATCGGCAATGCTGCCAAGATAGACCGGCGGCGAGTCGCTGTTGCCCGGGAACAGCACGATCGACTCCAGGTCCGCCGGCGTCGACGCCTCTTCCCGCGGCAGCCGCAACAGCACGTCGTAACTGGTGTCACCATCGATAAAGTCGGTCACCACCCGCCCCTCCAGTGCGATCGACAGCGCATCGGACAGGTCTTCGACATCGTATCCCAGCGCGGCGGCGCGCTCCCGGTCGATACGTATATCCAGCTCCTGGTTGCGACTTTCGCTGGACCAGCCCAGGTTACGCAGCCCCGGTATGGTGCTCAGCTGCTCCACCGTCTGTCGCGCCAGCCGGTCCAGTTCATCCAGGTCCGGTCCCTGGATGCGCAGGCTGAGATCGTCATCGCCGCCACTGGTGCGCAGGCCGCGGATACCACGCTGGCGCATGCGTACCTGGAAGCCGGGTATTTTCAGTGCCTTGATTTCGGCATCCACCCGCCGGATCCACTCCCCGGAGCTGATATCCCGCTGATCCAGCGGCAGCAGCTGGGCGCGGATAGTGGCGCGGTTGGAGATTGTCCGTGAGGAACTGCCAAATACCCAGCCCCCGGCGATAGTGAAGATAGACGCGGTTTCCGGCTGCTCGCGGAGCACCGCCTCGACACGGCTGACCTGGGCATCCAGCTCATCGATTCTAATACCCGCGTCGGCGGTTATACGGATGTAGATATCACCGTTATCCAGATCAGGCAGGAAAGTCTGCTGGCCACTGAGGAAAGTAGGCACTGCCAGTGCCAGCGCCGCTATAAAGCCTGCCAGTACCAGCCAGCGGGCACGCAAAACCCAGCCGACCAGCACCGCGTAGGCCTCACCAAGACGCTCCATACCGCCATCGACCAGGCGGCGCAGGCGCCCCTCTTTCACCGTATGCACCCGGGCCGCCAGCGCCGGTACCAGGGTCAGCGCGATGATCATCGAGGCCAGAATCGCGGCCGAAATGGTAAAGATCAGCTCACGAAACAGCAGGCCGATCAGACCGCCGATAAACAGGAACGGCAGGACCGCGGCCAGGTTGGTCGAGGTGGAGGCTATGATGGCCGAGTTCACCTCAGCCGCCGCCACCGCCGCATCCTTTTCACGCTGTTCGCCCTTCCGCTGATGGCGGTAGATGTTTTCCAGCATGACGATGGTGTTATCCACCAGCATCCCCACCCCCAGCGCCAGACCACCCAGCGTCATCACGTTGAGTGTCAGGTTGCCAAGCCCCATCAGTACGAAGGTCACCATCACCGCGATCGGAATGGCACTGCCGATGATCAGGGTACGCCTGAGGTTGCCAAGGAAGATGTAGACCACCGCCATCGACAGCAGCGCGCCACTGATCACGGCCAGGGTGGAATTACTCAGCGCCTGACGGACGAATATCGACTGGTCCGATACCGGCGTGATCGAAATATCCCCGGGCAGCAGATTGTTCTGTCTGAGCCAGTCCAGCTGTGCCTGCACCGCATCGGCCACGGCTACCGTGTTGGCGGTAGGCTGCTTCTGGATCGACAACTGCACCGAGGGCACACCGTCGGCACGGATTCGCAGCAGCTCCTCCTGGTGGGTATCGAGTACCTGCGCCACCTCGGCCAGTGCCACGGTGGAACCGTCATCGAGACGCAGCGGCAGGTTTGCCAGCGCTTCCACGCTCTCAAAGCGACCATTGATCTGCCCCGCCAGCTCCTGGCGGTTCATCCGCAGCCGCCCGGCAGGGTCCTGGCGGTTACCGCGTTCCAGGGCATCGATCAGGTCATCCATGCTCAGCCCCAGCCCCGCCAGGCGGCGCTGGTCCGGCAGGATGTGGATCTCCCGCACCAGACCACCGCCCACCTCGGCCGCGGCGACACCGGGCAGATTGATAAACCAGTTGGAGAGGTTATCCTCGACCCAGCTGCGCAGCTCCACCGGATCACGCAGAGGCGAGCTGACGGCGAACTCCATGGCAGGAATCTGTGACGGGTCGAGCTTGTAGATGGTGGGGTTGTCTATACTGTCCGGCAGCTGCCGGCGCGCCCGGTCCAGGCGCGTGCTGGCATCGCGCAGGGCGAGATCGATATCCTTGCCGTAGGGGAAGGTCAGATCGACTTCGGAGCGTCCCTCGCTGGTTTCCGACTGCACCGAGATCGCATCCTCGGTAATCGCCAGCTGCTCCTCCAGCGCCTTGGTGACCCGGTCCTCCATCACCCTCGCAGGCACACCGCTGTCACTGATACGAACACGCACTTCCGGGTAGATGATATGGGGCAGCAGATCCACCGACAGGCGCCCCAGGGCGAACAGCCCCAGCACGATCACTGCCAGCGCAATCATCGTCACACCGATCGGGTTGCGGATCGACCATCCGGCCAGGCCGCCGCCGTGACGCAGTACCGGTGTTTTATCCGCGTTCATCCTGCGCCCCCCACCAGATTGACCACTTCCACCGCCTTGCCCGGCGTCAGGCCGAGGAAACCGCGGGTCACCACCCGCTCACCGGAAACAAGCCCCTCCAGCACCTCGATGCTGCCGCCGAGCCGGCTACCGGTGCGGATCACACGCCGCTCGGCCTGCTCCTCGTCGTTGATCACGTAAAGGAAGGCTTCGTTGTCGTAACGCAGTGCGCTGAAAGGCACCGTCAGCCGCTGCCGCACCGCGGTCTTCAGCTCAACGCGCACAAACTGCCCTGCGCGGGCACCAGCCGGAGCCGGGGCCAGGCGGATCTCCAGCGTACCGCGGCGGGTTACCGGGTCGATCTGCGGATAGATACGGCTGACCAGCGCCGGTTGAGGTTGCTGCCCAAGCGCGTCGATCAGCACCGCCACCGGATCACCGACCTGGAGCTGAGCCAGCACCAGTTCCGACAGGTTCACATCAACCACCAGGGATGACGGGTCCGCCAGCGTCAGCAGGTGATCGTAGCGCTCGGCCACATTGCCTGGCTCGCTGAGGCGCTCCGTCACCACGGCGTCGAAGGGCGCCTCCATGCGGGTGTAAGAGAGCCGGGTTTCCAAAAGGCTTACATCAGCGGCGGCCACATCCGCCGCGGTCTCCCGCCCAAGCAGCTCTTCGCGGGACACCAGCCCCTTGCCGGCCAGATCCCTGAGTCGCTGCAGGTTCTGCTGCGCCTCTCTCCGCTCAGCCCGCGCCCTGGTCAGCTCAGCGCGCAGCAGCTGATCATCCAGACTGGCCACCAGCTCTCCACGGCGGACAGTATCACCGGGGTAGTAGGGCAGCTCGGTGATCCTTCCCTCCTCCTGGGTATGGATCTCCACGCGGCGCTCGCTCCTCAGAGTGCCTGGACGGCTGCGCTCCAGCGCCAGCTGCTGCGGGTGAACCTGCACCACCTCAACCAGGTGAGCCCGGGGCGCCTGCTTTTTCTGGACCGCCGGTGCCTCCTTCTGCTCACAGCCGGCCAGTACCAACGCTGCCATCAGCGCCCCAAGGCGCCAGAATTTCCATCTCATTACGCCACTCAACCTCGCTCATTTTCTGCTCAGGGCGGATCTCCAGTAATCCAACCGCGCCCATCCCCGCGTCAGGGGCAGTGGCTCCAGGCGCTGGAACTATCTCCTTAATCGCCTGATCGACTCCCCAATCTTACTTTTACACTAAGCTGCGCCTATTGGATGACTGTCATGTAAAAAATACCCCAGATCCAAGAGCCGCTCAGGCAATCCCCGGCGCCGGTATGCGTCGCTGCCACCAGCGATTAACCCAGAGCGAAAACAGGATCACGGCGCCGCCGACCGCCAGGCGTCCCAAGTCCGCATCGCGGTTCCAGATCAGCAGATTCACCAGCAGCCCCGCCGGGATCAGTGCATTGTTCATGATACCCAGCGTACCGCCGTCCACCAGGGTCGCGCCCTTGTTCCAGAGGTAGAAACCCAGCCCCGAGGCCAGCAGTCCCAGCCAGGCCAGAACGCCCCACTGCAGCGATGTCTGTGGCAGTTTGTCGGGGTTACCCAGCGCCAGAAATGCCGGTAGCACAACGATCAGCGCACCCACGAAGAACAGGCCGAAACTCCGGTACAGCGGCCCCTCCGGGGTGTAATGTTTCACCAGGTGCGCATAACCCACCTGCCCGGCGGCAAACGCCAGGTTGGCCAGCTGCAGAATCAGGAAGCCGGAGAGGAATTCGCTGGAGATATTGTCGTAGCGGATGATCGCCGCACCGACCACCGCCAGGGCGGTTGAAACCAAGGGCCCCAGCGTAAAGCGCCCCTTCAGCCCCTCATCGATCAGCGCCACATAGAGCGGCGTGGTGATGGTGAACAGCAGCACCTCCGGCACCGTCAGGTATTCGAACGACAGGTAGAGGCAGACATAGGTCACACCGAACTGCAGCGCGCCACAGGCCGCAATACCGGCGATCAGACCCCGCGGCAGCCCTTTCAGCCGCAGCAGCGGCAGGAACAGCGCGCCCGCCAGCAAAATACGGGTCAACACCGCGAAATAGCTGTCCACCCGCCCGGCGAGATATTCACCGATCAGGCTGAATGAGAACGCCCAGAGCAGGGTCACGAACACCAGGTAGCGCACGGTTATTTCCTTGACTGTTTTATAACTGAGAGTACGAAAAAGGGCGGCCTGAGGCCGCCCTTGAGATCATCCGTCGATCAACGATCAGTTGATCTTGGCGTCCAGTTTGCCAGCATCGTAATGCTCAGCCATGGTTTCCAGCGGGATCGCTTTGATCTTGTCAGCGTGACCGGCGGTACCGAAGGCTTCATAGCGGTCGATACAGATATCGCGCATGGCGCCGATGGTTTCCTTGAGGAATTTACGCGGGTCGAACTCGGACGGGTTCTGCGCCATGAAGCGACGCACCGCACCGGTGGAGGCCAGACGCAGGTCGGTATCGATGTTGACCTTGCGCACACCGTGCTTGATGCCTTCGACGATCTGCTCAACCGGCACACCGTAGGTCTCCGGAATCTCGCCGCCGTATTCGTTGATGATCGCCAGCCACTCCTGCGGTACAGAAGAGGAGCCGTGCATCACCAGGTGGGTGTTCGGGATACGGGCGTGGATCTCTTTGATACGGCCGATAGACAGGGTATCGCCGGTGGGCGGCTTGGTGAACTTGTAGGCACCGTGGGAGGTACCACAGGCGATCGCCAGGGCGTCCACGTTGGTGGCCTTGACGAACTCGGCCGCTTCGTCCGGATCGGTCAGCATCTGGTCGTGGGACAGTACGCCCTCGGCACCGATACCGTCCTCTTCACCGGCCATACCTGTTTCCAGGGAGCCGAGGCAGCCCAGCTCACCCTCAACGGACACGCCGCAGGCGTGCGCCATCTCAACGGTACGGCGGGTCACGTCCACGTTGTACTCATAGGAGGTCGGGGTCTTGCCGTCGGTACCCAGGGAGCCGTCCATCATCACGGAGGAGAAGCCCAGGGCGATGGAGCGCTGGCAGACTGCCGGGCTGGTGCCGTGATCCTGGTGCATGCAGACCGGCACATCGGGAAACTCTTCGATGGCCGCCAGGATCATGTGCTTGAGGAAGTTGGACCCGGCGTACTTACGCGCACCGGCAGATGCCTGCACGATCACCGGAGAGTTGGTCTTGGATGCGGCTTCCATGATGGCACGCATCTGTTCCAGGTTGTTGACGTTAAAGGCCGGAATGCCATAGCCGTACTCGGCGGCATGGTCCAGCAGCTGACGCATAGAGATCAGTGCCATGTTGTTTCACCCTTAGATTTAAGTCGTGTAATCCGTTTGCGGGCCGTGCGAAACGACCCGTTTAATTACTGCGCCGCACGCTGCTCGAGCATCGCTACCGCCGGCAGCACCTTGCCCTCGACAAACTCGAGGAATGCACCGCCGCCGGTGGAAATATAGGACACCTGCTCGGCAATACCGTATTTATCAACAGCCGCCAGCGTATCGCCACCGCCGGCGATGGAGAAGCCGGCACTGTCAGCGATCGCCAGAGACAGGGTCTTGGTGCCTTCGCCAAACTGGTCGAACTCGAACACGCCGACCGGGCCGTTCCAGATAATGGTGCCCGCATCCTTTAGCAGCGCTGCCAGGTTCGCGGCAGACTGCGGACCGATATCAAGAATCATATCGTCCTCGGCCACGTCATCAACCGCCTTGATGGTCGCGGTGGCGGTTTCGGCAAACTCGGTGGCAACTACCACGTCCACCGGAAGCGGGATACTGACCTTTTCCATCAACGCCTTGGCGGTGTCGATCAGGTCATGCTCGCAGAGTGATTTGCCCACCGGCTTGCCAGCCGCCGCCAGGAAGGTGTTGGCGATGCCGCCACCGACGATCAGCTGATCGCACTTCTCGGACAGTGCATTGAGCACTTCCAGCTTGGTGGACACCTTGGAACCACCGACGATAGCCGCCATCGGACGCGCCGGCTTATCCAGTGCCTTACCCAGCGCATCCAGCTCGTTGGCCAGCAGCGGCCCCGCACAGGCGATCGGGGCAAATTTGCCGACGCCGTGGGTGGAAGCCTGGGCGCGGTGTGCGGTACCGAACGCGTCCATCACGTAGATGTCGCACAGCGCCGCCATCTTCTGGCTCAGCTCCATGTTGTCTTTCTTTTCGCCGTTATTGAAACGGACATTTTCCAGCAGTACCAGTTCGCCCTCATTCAGGTCGAAATCACCGTCGAGCCACTCTTTAACCAGCGGCACTTCACGGCCCAGCAGCTTGCCGATGTGGCTGGCAACCGGTGCCAGGGAGTACTGTTCTTCGTACTGACCTTCGGTGGGACGCCCCAGGTGGGACATCACCATCACCTTGGCACCCGCTTTCAACGCCATCTCGATGGTCGGCAGTGAGGCGCGGATACGCGCATCCGAGGTAACCTGTCCATCCTTGACCGGTACGTTGAGATCTTCACGGATCAGCACGCGCTTGCCTGCCAGATCCAGATCCGCCATTTTCAGTACGCTCATTGCAGATTCCTGTAGTTTTCGTCAGTTAAGTCTTGTTTGTTAGTGTCTTTATGGCCGAACCCGTTCCCGGTTCAACGCAGATCCATCCAGTGCTGCGCCACATCCAGCATGCGGTTGGCAAACGCCCACTCATTGTCGAACCAGCATAGCAGCTTCAGCATCCGCCCTCCGGCGATGCTGGTCTGGGTGCTGTCGACCACGCCGGAGCGCGGATCACGGTTGAAGTCCACCGAGGCGTGAGGCTCATCGGTATAACCGAGAATCCCCGCCAGCGGCCCTTCCCGGGTGGCGCTGCGCAGCATGGCGTTGACCTCTTCCACGCTGGTGTCCCGCTTCAGATTGATCGACATATCCATCAGCGACACATTGATCGTCGGCACCCGCACATGACGGCACTTGAAGCGCCCGGCCAGGTGCGGCAGCAGACGGTCGATACCGCGATCGAGCCCCGTATCCACCGGAATGATCGACTGCAGCGCACTGCGCGTCAGGCGCAGGTCGGTGCGGTGATAGGCATCGATCACCGGCTGGTCGTTCATGGCGGAATGGATCGTGGTGGTCAGGCCATGCTCGATACCGAAGTGGCGATCCAGCAGATCCAGCACCGGGATCACGCAGTTGGTGGTGCAGGACGCCGCCGAGATGATGCGGTGTTCCGCCTTCAGCGTGCCCTGGTTCACCCCAAACACCACGGTGGCATCCACCTCCGGCAGTGCCGGCTGGGAGAACAGCAGACGACCGGCACCGGCCGACAGATGCTGTTCCGCCACTTCACGGCTCTTGAAGGAGCCGGAGCACTCGAAGATCAGGTCGATCCCCAGTTCATCCCAGGGCAGCTGCTGCGGATCTTCCTGGCTGATGACACGGATACGGTCTTCGCCAATCAGCAGGTAATCACCGTCCCGATCCACCGGCAGCGGAAAACGCCCATGGGTGGTGTCGTAGCGGGTCAGGTAGGTCAGGGTCTCGATATCGGACAGTTCGTTCAGCGCAACCACCTCGAAACGGTCGGTCATACCACGCTCATATAACGCGCGCAGTACACACTGCCCGATTCGACCATAGCCGTTAATCGCTACCCGATATGCCATCGATACCTTTACCGAATGAATTGAAACAGAATGCAAACGGGATGACCCATCCATCTAGGTATGGGCCATCCCGCGCAGGGATCAGATCAGGGCCTTGGCCTTGCCGATCACTTTTTCAACAGTGAAGCCGAAGTGCTTGAACAGTTCGCCGGCGGGCGCCGACTCACCGAAGCTGCGCATGCCGATGATGGCACCGTCGAGGCCCACGTACTTGTACCAGAAGTCGGCGTGAGCCGCTTCGATGGCGATACGGGCGGTGACTGACGGCGGCAGCACGCTGTCGCGGTAGCTCTTGTCCTGGGCGTCGAAACGCTCGGTGCAGGGCATGGAAACCACGCGTACGCGGCGTTTTTCCGCGCGCAGCGCTTCGGCGGAGTCCATCGCCAGGCCCACTTCGGAGCCGGTGGCGATCAGGATCACTTCCGGTTCACCTTCGCAGTCGCTGAGCACGTAACCGCCACGCAGGACGTCGTCGAACTGCTCTTCAGTGCGCGGCTGGGCCGGCAGTCCCTGACGGGAGAAGATCAGCGCACTCGGACCATCTTCACGCAACAGCGCGGCTTTCCAGGCGATAGCGGACTCGACCGCATCGCAGGGACGCCAGGTGTTCATGTTCGGCGTAGAGCGCAGGTTGGCGATCTGCTCGATCGGCTGGTGAGTCGGGCCGTCTTCGCCCAGGCCGATGGAGTCGTGGGTGTAAACGAAGATCGCACGCTGCTTCATCAGCGCAGCCATGCGCACCGCGTTACGGGCGTATTCCATGAACACCAGGAAGGTGGCGCCGTAAGGAATAAAGCCGCCGTGCAGGGCGAGACCGTTCATGATCGCGCTCATGCCAAATTCGCGCACCCCGTAGAACAGGTAGTTGCCGCTGGCATCTTCGCGGGTCACACCCTTGGCACCGGACCAGAGAGTCAGGTTGGAGCCAGCCAGGTCGGCGGAGCCGCCCAGCAGTTCCGGCAGCATCGGGCCGTAGGCGTTTAGAGCGTTCTGGGAGGCCTTGCGGGAGGCGACGTTCTCGCCCTTGTCGGCCACTTCCTTGATCCAGGCATCAGCCTTCTCAACGAAATCGTGCGGCAGATCGCCGGACAGGCGACGCAGCAGCTCGTCAGCCAGCTCAGGGAAAGCTGCGCGGTAAGCCGCCAGGCGCTCGTTCCACTCGTTTTCCGCGTGGGAGCCGGCTTCTGCCGCATTCCACTCGGCGTAGATATCTTCCGGTACTTCGAACGCCGGGTAATCCCAGTTCAGTTCCTTGCGTGCCAGCGCGATCTCGTCCTCGCCCAGCGGCGCACCGTGGCAATCTTCCTTACCCTGCTTGTTCGGAGAGCCGAAACCGATGATGGTCTTGCAGCAGATCAGGGTCGGTTTGTCGCTCTCGGCGCGGGCCTGCTCGATCGCATCGCGGATCTGATCCGGGTTGTGGCCGTCGATGCCACGTACCACGTGCCAGCCGTAGGCTTCGAAACGGGCCGGGGTGTCGTCGGTGAACCAGCCTTCAACTTCGCCATCGATGGAGATGCCGTTGTCATCCCAGAACGCGATCAGCTTGCCCAGGCCCAGGGTACCGGCCAGGGAGCAGGCTTCGTGGGAGATGCCTTCCATCAGACAGCCGTCGCCCATGAACGCGTAGGTGTGGTGATCGATGATGTCGTGACCGTCACGGTTGAACTGACCAGCCAGCACTTTCTCGGCGATCGCCATGCCGACGGCATTGGTGATGCCCTGGCCCAGCGGGCCGGTGGTGGTCTCAACGCCCGGGCAGTAACCCAGTTCCGGGTGACCGGCGGTTTTGCTGTCGAGCTGACGGAAGTTCTTGATGTCGTCGATGGAGACATCGTAGCCGGTCAGGTGCAGCAGGGAGTAGAGCAGCATCGAACCGTGACCGTTGGACAGCACGAAGCGGTCGCGGTCGAACCAGTGCGGATTACTCGGGTTGTGCTTGAGAAAGTCGTTCCATAGCACTTCGGCGATATCCGCCATGCCCATCGGGGCGCCGGGGTGACCGGACTTGGCTTTCTGAACGGCATCCATGCTCAACGCACGGATTGCGTTGGCAAGTTCTCGACGAGAGGACATTCACTCTACTCCTGGGCCTGGCCCAATTTGCATATTAGCGGGTAAGAAGCTCGATTTTTTGAGAGCGCAATTTTCGCGCAGATAACTCTGCGCTTCAAACCCAATTGCGTCGATTTGAACCAAATTCACGGCGAAAGGGTAAAATTTTCACCTGCCCGTACCGCTCAAACCATGCATTCAGGGCGCCGGACCGCTAAAATGTGGCCTTTGAGATTCCGCAGGAAAACGCTTTACCTGCTTCAAACTATGCCTTGAGGATTGCGCGTACCGATGAGCGAATACAGCCTGTTTACCTCCGAGTCCGTCTCTGAGGGTCACCCGGACAAAATCGCCGACCAGATTTCAGATGCGGTGCTCGATGCGATTATCGCCGAGGACAAGCTGGCCCGCGTGGCCTGCGAAACCATGGTCAAAACCGGCGTTGCCATCGTCTCCGGCGAGATCAGCACCAGCGCCTGGATCGACCTGGAAACCCTGGTCCGCGATGTGATCTGCGATATCGGCTACACCTCCTCCGATGTGGGCTATGACGGCGAAACCTGCGGTGTGATCAACATCATCGGCAAGCAGTCGGTGGATATCGCCCAGGGTGTCGACCGCAGCAAGCCGGAAGACCAGGGTGCCGGCGACCAGGGTCTGATGTTCGGCTACGCCTCCAACGAGACCGAAGTGCTGATGCCGGCACCGATCACCTTTTCCCACCGTCTGGTGGAGCGTCAGGCCGAAGCGCGCCGTTCCGGCCTGCTGCCCTGGCTGCGCCCGGACGCCAAGTCCCAGGTGACCTGCCGCTACGAAAACGGCAAGCCTGTGGCGATCGATGCCGTGGTGCTGTCGACCCAGCACAACCCGGATGTTTCCCAGGCGGACCTGCATGAAGCGGTACAGGAGCTGATCATCAAGCACGTGCTGCCGGCGGAACTGCTGCACAAGGACACCCAGTACCACATCAACCCCACCGGCACCTTCGTCATCGGCGGTCCGGTCGGTGACTGTGGTCTGACCGGCCGCAAGATCATCGTCGACACTTACGGTGGCATGGCCCGTCACGGCGGTGGTGCATTCTCCGGCAAGGATCCGTCCAAGGTGGACCGCTCCGCTGCCTACGCCGGTCGTTACGTGGCCAAGAACATCGTCGCCGCTGGCCTGGCCGATCGTTGCGAAATCCAGGTCTCCTACGCCATCGGTGTGGCCGAGCCGACCTCCGTGTCGATCAACACCTTCGGCACCGGCAAGATCGCCGAGCACAAGATCATTGAACTGGTACGCGAGAATTTCGACCTGCGTCCCTACGCGATCACCCGCATGCTCGACCTGCTGCACCCGATGTACAAGCAGACCGCCGCCTATGGCCACTTTGGTCGCCAACCCTATGAAATGACAGTCGGTGACGACACTTTCACCGCCTTCCCCTGGGAAAAGACCGACAAGGCCGACGCATTGCGCGAAGCCGCTGGTCTCTAAGCGCAATTCGCTCTAGACTGCAAAATCGAAGCCCGGCTAAATGCCGGGCTTTTTCATCTGAGAACAACAAGATAGCCATGCATTGGAGCACCACTCCAGAAGGAACCGGGACCCGACAGAGATGCAACCACAGGAGCCGACATCAAGACTGAGCAACCTCAGTATTCACCGCAAGCTGCTGCTGTTGGTTACCCTTTCCCTGTTCTGCATTCTCGCTACTGCTCTCCTCGCCGCCTTTCTCCATCATGACGACCTGATCGATGCCCGCAAACGCGAAGTCCGCAGCATCGTAGAAGTGGTCGGCGGCCAGTTGAACGAGGCGTACACCGAGTACCAGAACGGTTATATCGACAAACCGCAACTGCTTGAGCGCGCCCGCCAACTGCTTGAGCCTGCCCGCTACCGCCGCACCAATTACCTTTTCCTGCTCACCGATGACGGCGACATGCTGATCAACGTGGGACGCCCTTCACTGGAAGGGCAAAACTTCGCGGTTCTACGGGACACCAGCGACCGGCCGTTACTGCCGGCATTGCTAAAAGTGATCGCCGAAAGCAACGAGACTTTCTGGCGCTACCGCTGGGCCCAGCTGGATCAATCCGGCAACCTGACCGCCGAAAGCGACAAGCTCAGCTACTTCATGCGCATCAGCGACAGTGACTGGCTGCTGGGGTCGGGCGTGCACCTGGACGATATCCAGTCACAGCTGTTCGCCCGGCTGCTCAGCCTCGCCGTGCTGACCCTGGCGCTGCTTCTCGTCACTCTGCTTGCCGCCCTGACCATCGGGCGTAACATCGCCAACCCCCTGCGTCGTCTGGCCCAGGCAACGCTGGAGATCACCAATGCCCGGTTTGAGATAGAGCTCGGAGACACCAACCGCCGGGATGAGATCGGCGCCCTGGCCAGGGCGCTTCAGCAATTAAGGGATCACGCCCTGGAAAACCGGCGCCTGCGCCATCTCAGCGAACATGCCCGTTTTCTCGAGGAGTTCGATCCGGTGACCCGACTCTACAACCGCCAGTCGCTGGGCCAGGCTCTGCAGCGGGAGATCACCCGTCAGCAGCGCGAAGGCAGCTACCTGGCCGTGCTCGTTATCCGTCTGGTCCTGCTGCGCGAGATCACCACCCGCTGGGGACCGGAGTGTGGCAATCAGATACTGCGCACCATTGTCGAGCGGCTGCGTAACCAGCTGCGCGTTGACGACCTTCTTGGGCGCCTCGGCGAAGACACTCTGATTCTGGTCCGCCCCGAGGCGGGCGACGATGAAGCGATCCGCAGCCTGATGCGCGAACTGCTGGAGACAGTTTCCGCACCGATCAGCATCGACGGACAACCGTTCAGCCTGCAGGGCCGTATCGGTATCAGCCTCTACCCGGAGGACGGTGAGCAGGAGTTCCAGCTGATCGGGCGGGCCGAAGAAGCACTGCGCGCCGCACGACGCATGGAAAGGGACTGGTACTGGTTCAACAGGCTCTCGGGCGCCCCGGTAGATCAACGCCTGGGACTCTGGCAGGAGATCCAGCAGGCCCTGGACGAGGATCAGTTTTTCCTCGTGTTTCAGCCGATTTTCGACCTGAAGAGCAACCAGCCGGTGTCGGCCGAAGTACTGCTGCGCTGGCGCCATCCCGAAAAAGGGATGATCTCGCCCGCCATATTCATCCCATTCGCGGAACAGACAGGGCTGGTCAAACGGATCGACCTCTGGGTACTTCAGGCCGTGGCGCGTCAACTGCGCGACTGGTCGGACAAGGGGCTGTCGATGCCGATGCTGGCGATCAACCTGTCCGGCATCAGCTTTCTACGCGCCGACCTGGTGACACAGCTCAGAGCGATCTTTAACGGCGACCCGCAGCTGCTTTCACACCTGGTACTGGAGCTGACCGAGGGGGTGCTGATCGAGGATATGGACAGCATTCTGCGGCAGGTTAAACAGGTACGCCAGCTCGGACCGAAGGTCGCCATCGACGATTTCGGCACCGGCTACTCCTCCCTGAGCCGGATTCGTAACCTGCCGATCGATCACATCAAAATCGACCACAGCTTTATCGACGACATCGAATCCACGCCCCAGTCCGCCAAGATCATCGAGGCGATTCTGCTGATGGCGCATGGCCTGCACCTCAAGGTGGTGGCCGAGGGCGTGGAGAGCGAGGGCCAGCTGCACCTGCTGCGGCAGATGAACTGCGACCAGGTACAGGGCTACCTGCTCAGCCGCCCTCTGGTGAAGACCGACTTTGAGGCGATGCTGGCACAGGATATCGAGATTGATCTGGATATCGATTAGGGGGCCTATCCACTTGGGCGCGGCTTCCCCGGTGCCGCTCTGTCTATGGCATAATTCTACTTTTTGCAGGTAAAGAAGTCGCTATGCGAGTCCCTCGCGTCTACCTTGATATGCCGCTCAGCGAAGGCGCCAGAATCGAACTGGACGACAACGCTTTCAACCATTGCGTAAAGGTGCTCCGCCTTGCTGAAGGCGCCCCCCTGACCCTGTTCAACGGCGATGGCCTGGAGTACCCGGCCGAGCTCTGCGAAGTGGCCAAGAAACGTGCATCAGCCCAGCTCGGCAGCCCGACAGACACCGGCAGCGAGTCACCGCTCAGCATTCAGGTCGGTCAGGCGATCTCCCGAGGTGAGCGGATGGATTTCGCCATCCAGAAAAGCACCGAGCTGGGTATCCAGCGGATCACCCCACTGTTTACCGAGCGTTGCGAAGTACGGCTCAACCAGGAGCGCCAGGAGAAACGCCAGCGCCACTGGCAGCAGGTGGCGATCAGTGCCTGCGAGCAGAGTCAGAGGAGCCGGGTGCCGGTTATCGAAGAGCCGGTCACACTCAGCGACTGGATCACGCAGGTAGACGCGGATCTCAAACTGGTGCTGCACCACCATACCGCCCGGCCGCTGGCATCGCTCGAACGCCCCGCCTCTATCGCACTGCTGATCGGTCCGGAAGGCGGCCTGACCGAGACAGAGGTCGAACTGGCGACCCAGGCCGGCTTCCAGCCGGTAGCCTTTGGACCACGGGTGATGCGTACCGAAACAGCACCCGTTGCCGCCGCTGCCGTATTGCAGTATCTATGGGGCGACTTCGGCTAAACACCCTTGTGCACCTTCGGACAGACAGGAATTTCAGATGACCATAAAAGTCGGCATCGTGATGGACCCGATCGAGTCGATCACTTTCAAAAAAGATACCTCCCTGGGACTGCTGCACGCTGCGCAGCGCAAGGGTTGGGAGCTCTACTACATGGAGCAGTCCCACCTGTTCTCCCGTGACGGCAGGGTGCAGGCGAAAATGGCACCGCTGAAGGTCGCCATGGATCCGGACAACTGGTTTGAGCGCGGCGAGTACGCTATTCAGCCGCTGGCTGACCTGGACGTCATTCTGATGCGCCAGGACCCGCCATTCACCAACGAGTTCCTCTATACCACCCACCTACTGGCGATGGCCGAGCGCGAAGGTGTGCTGGTGGTCAACCGCACCCAGTCGGTGCGTGACTGCAACGAAAAGCTGTTCGCCACCCAGTTCCCGCAGTGCTGCCCACCGGTCCTGGTCACCCGCGATGCCCAGCTGCTGCGCGACTTCCATGCCGAGCATGGGAACGTGATCTTCAAACCGCTGGATGGCATGGGTGGCGCGTCAATCTTCCACATCAGGGAAGATGGCGTGAACCTGGGTGTGATTATCGAGACGCTGACCCAGCATGGCAGCCAGACGATCATGGCGCAGAAATACCTGCCCGAGATCAAGGATGGGGACAAACGCATTCTCATGATCAACGGCGAGCCTGTACCCTATGCACTGGCTCGCATTCCCTCGGCCGGTGAAACCCGCGGCAACCTGGCGGCCGGCGGTCGTGGCGAAGGGCGTCCACTGTCTGACCGCGACCGCTGGATCTGCGAGCAGGTGGGACCCACGCTCAGGGAAAAGGGGCTGCTGTTTGTCGGTCTGGACGTGATTGGTGATTATCTTACCGAGATCAACGTCACCAGCCCGACCTGCCTGCGCGAGCTGGACAGCCAGTTCGGCCTGGATATCGGAATGCAGCTGATGGATTGCATCGAACAGACAATGGACCAGAAGTAACGCAATGAAGCTGCGGCGGGGAGTGACTGAAGATAGCGACTGGCGCCATGTCAGCATGGAGCGCTTCGGCCTTATGGTGTTTCTGGCCGCCGCGTTGCATGGCATTCTGCTGCTGGCGCTGAGCTTCGACTTGCCCGATCCACCGCCACCGCCGCAGACGCTTGATATCACCCTAGCCCAGTACGAGCAGAAAGAGGCACCGAAAGAGGCCGACTTCATCGCCCAGTCCAATCAGCAGGGCAGCGGTACCAGCGACGAAAAAAAGCTGCCCTCTACCAGGGAAGCGGCCAACTTCAGCAGCGAAACACCCGCGCCACAGTCGGCCCAGGCGGCACCGACACCGCCCTCGCCCAAGCCCGAACCGGTCGAACCGACCCCGCCCGCGCCGGAACCGCCGACGGATAACGCGCAAGCCCCGCAGCAAAGCGGTGACCGCAAGGTCGTCACCACCCTGCGCGAAGCGAATGAAAAAGCGGCCGTGGACCAGGTTCAGGAGGCTGCCGCCAAACCTCAGCCCAAGCGCGGCACGTCGACGTCGCTGCTGGCTCGCAGCCTAGAGATCGCCAGCCTGGAAGCGCAGCTCGACCAGGAGCGTGAAGCCTACGCCAAACGCCCGCGCGTGCTGAGGCTCACCGCCGCCTCGACCCTGTCCCACGAGGATGCCCAGTATCTGGATAACTGGCGCCGCAAAATCGAAAAGGTCGGTAACCTGAACTACCCGGAACAGGCGCGCCGTGACAAGACGTACGGCGTGCTGCGCCTGCTGGTGGAGATTCTCCCGGATGGCAGCGTCGAGCGCGTACAGATTCTGGAATCCTCGGGACACGCCATTCTTGATGATGCCGCCGTGCGTATCGTTCAGCTGGCCGCCCCGTTCCAGCCGTTCCCGGTGGAGATCCGCAAACGCGCCGACAAACTGGTGGTAATCCGCACCTGGAAATTTGAGAAACAGGCCCGGGTGTACTAAGCCTTAATTGAGCGTGCGGTATCCATCCACCCAAACCGGTAGCCCGCCATATGGCCGTTCCTACCCGACTACGTAACCAGTTTCTGCTGTCCATGCCCCACCTGGACGATCCCCATTTTGCCCAGACGCTGACCTATATCTGCGAGCACGGCGATTACGGAGCGATGGGGCTGGTGATCAATCGCAGCACCGGCCTCAACCTGCCTGACCTGCTGTCCCATCTGGATCTGCCCCCCTGCTCTCCGACTCTGACGCCACACCCGATCTACGACGGCGGCCCGGTACACCAGGACCGCGGCTTCGTTCTGCACGGCCGCTGCGATGACAGCTGGCTCAACACCCAGGACATTACCCCCGAGATCAGCGTCACCAGCTCCATGGACATTCTCGAGGCGATCGCCAGCGGTCAGGGACCCGAAGACTTCCTCATCACCCTGGGGTACGCCGGATGGGGCCCAGGTCAACTGGAAGAGGAATTGAGCAACAACCTCTGGTTAAGCTGCCCCTTCAATTTCGATATAATGTTCCGGATGCCAGCCGAGGAGCGGCTAAACGCTGCGGCATCCATGCTCGGAATCAATCTGAATCTACTGACCGCACACGCCGGTCACGCCTGAGCACTACAGCATTCATGAGCACAGACAACCAGCAGGTGATGGGGTTTGACTTTGGCACCGGCCGTATCGGCGTGGCTATCGGCCAGTCGATCACCGCCACCGCCTCTCCGCTGGAACCTGTTTCCGCCCGCGACGGCAAGCCCGACTGGACCTCCCTGGACGCACTGATCGCCGACTGGCAGCCCGCCACCCTAGTGGTTGGCCTGCCTCTCAACATGGACGGCAGCATCAGCGATATGGCCCGCCGCGCCCGCAAGTTCGCCAACCGCATTCAGGATCGTTACCAGCTCCCCTGTTTTCTGATCGATGAGCGCCTGACCACCGCCGAAGCCAAACGTATCCACCTGGAAGCCGGCGGCGGCACCAATTTCAAACAGGAGTCGGTGGATGGCATCGCCGCCCGCCTGCTGCTGGAAGACTGGTTCGCCAGTGATACCCGCATACCGAGTCATACCCGACTGGAGGATCTCTATGCTATCGGGAACCCTTAGCGTTGAGGCGCTGCTGGAAAAGATCAGCAGCGAAACGCGTGCACAGATTATTCAACGTGAAATAGAAAACCCGCTGATGATCGGCATCCGCACCGGCGGTGCCTGGATCGCCGAGCGGTTGCACCAGGATCTCGACATCGAAACCCCGCTGGGCGTACTGGATATCTCCTTCTACCGTGATGACTTCACCCAGGTGGGCCTGAATCCCAAGGTGCAGCCCTCTCAGCTGCCCTGCCCGGTGGAGGGCCGCCATATTCTGCTGGTGGATGATGTGGTGATGACCGGCCGCACCATCCGTGCCGCGCTGAACGAGCTGTTCGACTACGGCCGCCCCGCTTCGGTGATGCTGATCACGCTGCTCGACCTGCAGCGCCGCGAACTGCCGATCCAGGCCGATGTCGTTGGTGGCACCCTGGCGCTGGGTCCGGATCAGTCGATCAAACTGAGCGGCCCCGATCCCCTGACCCTGACCATTCGCCAGCGCGACTGACTTAAAGCCGGGAAGAGACCATGTCCGAACCGATAAACCGATGCCCGATCCAGCTGACCGAGAGCGGCCAGCTACGCCACTTTCTTACCACCGAGGGGCTGCCCAGGGAGCTGCTGACGGAGATTCTCGACACCGCCGACTCCTTCGTCGACATGAGCGCCCAGCAGGTCAAAAAAGTCCCGTTGCTGCGCGGCAAGACCGTGGTGAACCTGTTTTTCGAGGCCAGCACCCGCACCCTCTCCACGTTCGAGCTGGCGGCCAAGCGTCTGTCTGCCGACGTCCTTAACCTGAACATCAGCACCTCCTCCACCAAGAAGGGCGAGACCCTGAAGGATACGCTGATGACCATGCGCGCCATGCACTCGGACATGTTCGTGGTGCGCCACTCCGACTCCGGCGCGGCGCACTTTATCGCCGAACAGGTCACCCCTGACGTGGCGGTGATCAATGCCGGTGACGGCCGTCATGCCCACCCCACCCAGGCGATGCTCGATATGCTGACCATCCGCCGCCACAAGGGTGATTTCGAAAACCTGAAGGTCGCCATTGTCGGCGATATCCTGCACTCCCGCGTGGCCCGCTCGCAGATCCACGCACTGCGCATTCTCGGCGCCGAGGAGATCCGCGTTATCGCCCCACAGACACTGATTCCGCGCAGTATCGAGACCCTCGGTGCCAAGGTCTACACCGACATGACGGCGGGCCTGCGTGACGTGGACGTGGTGATGATGCTGCGTCTGCAAAAGGAGCGCATGGACAGCGCCCTGCTGCCGAGCGAATCTGAGTTCTACAAGCTCTACGGTCTGACCGGCGACAAGCTGGCGTTCGCCAAGCCGGACGCTATCGTCATGCATCCCGGCCCGATCAACCGCGGCGTGGAGATCGAATCCGCCGTGGCGGACGGTGAGCGCTCGGTGATTCTGGATCAGGTCACCAACGGCATCGCCGTGCGCATGGCGGTCATGTCGATGGCGATGAGCGGTCAGCTCGCCGAGAAGAACCGCCCGCAGCCGGATAGCGACAACCTCAACCTCTAAGGACCGAACAGCGCATGAACATTCTTATTCGGGGTGGCCGGCTGATCGATCCGGCCCAGCAGATGGACCAGGTCACTGACCTCTATATCCGCGGCGAAGAGATCCTCGCCATCGGCGACGCACCGGACGGTTTTGAAGCCGATGAAATCATCGACGCCCAAGGCCTGGTGGTCTGCCCCGGCTTTATCGATCTGTGCGCCCATGTGCGCGAGCCTGGCTATACCCAGAAAGGCAGTATCGCCAGCGAAACCGCCGCCGCCGCGGCTGGCGGTATTACTACCCTGGTGACGCCTCCGACCACCAAACCGGTGGTTGATACCCCCGCCGTGGCGGAAATGATCCAGGACCGCGCCGCCGAACAGGGGCTGGCCCGTGTCCTGCCGATGGGCGCCCTGACCCAGGGCCTGGCCGGTGAACAGCTGGCACCGATGCACGCCCTGGCGAGCTCCGGCTGCATCGCCTTCACCAACACCCGCAAGCCGGTGGCCAGCACCCTGGTGCTGCTGCGAGCACTGGAGTACGCCTCAACCCACGATCTGCTGGTGGTGTTCCAGGCGCAGGATCCCTCGCTCAGCGTCAACGGCTGCATGCATGAAGGTGCCACCAGCACCCGCCTGGGCCTGAACGGCATCTCGGAAGCCGCCGAGACCATCGAGGTCTCCCGCTGCCTGATGCTGGTGGAGCAGACCGGCGTGCGCGCGCACTTCGGCCAGCTCTCCTGTGAACGCTCGGTACGACTGATCGAGGCGGCCCGGGAACGGGGCCTGAGGGTCAGCGCCGATGTGTCGATCCAGAACCTGCTGCTGACAGACGAGTCGGTCAGCGGCTTCGATGCCGACTACCACCTGCTGCCGCCGCTACGCGGCCAGCTGGACCGGGCCGGCCTGCGCCAGGGCCTGGTCACCGACACCCTGCAGGCGATCTGCTCCGATCACCAGCCCCATGAGGCGATCGCCAAACAGGCGCCGTTTGCGGCCACCGAGCCGGGCATGAGCAACCTGGAAACCCTGCTGCCGCTGGCGCTGCAGCTGGTCGAAGAGCAGCTGCTGGAGCTGCCGCAGATGATCGAAAAGCTGACCCTCGGTCCGGCCCGCATCCTCGGCCTCGACGATGGCACGCTGGAAGTGGGTACCCAGGCGGATATCTGTATCTTTGATCCGCACGAAACCTGGGCACTGGACACGACGCAGATGCGCTCCGGTGGGCGTAACACCCCGTTTGCCGGCCAGACACTGACCGGCCGGGTCCAAACCACGCTGCTCGGTGGCGAGATCGTGTTCAGACGCTAAAGTCCGCCCGCCGGTTCCGGCAACCGCCTGAGCATAAAAAAGGCCGCTGACATTACTGTTCAGCGGCCTTTTTCTTGGTCCGGGGTAACGCGCGTTTACATCCCTCTGACGTCTATATCACCCTTGATGTTCATATCGTCATCCTCATCCTGCAGCGTGAACGACGGCATCTCGTCGGTCTCCAGATCCGGGTTGGTATCGGAGTTCAGCTTGATCATCAGGCGCAGATCGTTGGCCGAGTCGGCATGGGACAGCGCGGTCTCGTAAGTGATGATGCCATCCTTGTAGAGGGTGTATAGCGCCTGGTCGAAGGTCTGCATCCCCAGGTTGGTGGACTTCTTCACCACATCCTTGATCTCGTGAACCTCTGCCTTGCGGATCAGGTCCTGGATCAGCGGGGTGTTGATCAGCACTTCGATCGCGGCACGGCGCCCCTTGCCATCCACAGTCGGCAGCAGCTGCTGCGCCACGATCGCTTTCAGGTTGAGCGACATGTCCATCCAGATCTGGTCATGATGCTCGGGACCGAAGAAGGAGATGATACGGTCCAGCGCCTGGTTGGCGTTGTTGGCGTGCAGGGTTGCCAGACAGAGGTGGCCGGTTTCGGCGAACTGCAGGGCGTACTTCATGGTGTCCGCAGAGCGGATCTCACCCATCAGAATGACGTCCGGTGCCTGACGCAGGGTGTTTTTCAGTGCCACGGCAAAGGATTCGGTATCGATACCCACTTCACGCTGGGTGATGATGCTCTTCTTGTGCTGGTGGATGTACTCGATCGGATCCTCGATGGTGATGATGTGACCCGCATGATGGGTGTTGCGGTAGTCGATCATCGATGCCAGCGAGGTGGATTTACCGGTGGAGGTACCACCCACGAACAGGATCAGACCACGCTTGGTCATCGCCAGATCCTTCAGCACCGGCGGCAGGTTCAGCTCTTCCAGTGAGGGGATATAGTCGTTGATCGCACGCAGCACCATCGCCGGCGAGTTGCGCTGCATATAGGCGCTGACACGGTAACGGCCGATGCCGGGGGCACTGATCGCAAAGTTACACTCGCTGGTGCCTTCAAACTCCGCCAGCTGCTTGTCGTTCATGGTGCTGTAGACCAGTGCCCGAGACTGCGCAGGCTTAAGCGTTTCGCGCGTCAGCGGCTTGATGGTGCCATCCACCTTGATCGACGGCGCCGCGCCGGCGGTGACAAACAGGTCCGATGCCTTGCGTTCCGACATCACTTTCAGCAGTTGTGTAAAATCCACGCGTTTTCTCCTTCAGCGCGTCAGAACGAGCTCGGGTTTTTGGCCTTTTCACGCGCGGTATCGCGTGAGATCAGCCCTTTCTGCGCCAGCTCGAGCAGCGACTGGTCCAGGGTTTTCATGCCGTAGGCGGCACCGGTCTGGATCGCCGAATACATCTGCGCAACTTTGTCTTCACGAATCAGGTTACGGATCGCCGGGGTACCGATCATAATCTCATGGGCCGCCACTCGTCCGCCCTTGGGCTTTTTCAACAGCGTCTGGGAGATAACCCCCTGCAGCGACTCCGATAACATGGAGCGCACCATGTCCTTCTCCTGCGCCGGGAACACGTCGATGATACGGTCGATCGTCTTCGCCGCCGAGGTGGTGTGCAGTGTACCGAACACCAAGTGACCGGTTTCCGCCGCGGTCAGCGCCAGGCGGATGGTTTCCAGATCTCGCATCTCACCCACCAGTATAACATCAGGGTCTTCACGCAGTGCCGAGCGCAGGGCGTTGGCAAAACTGTGCGTGTCCCTGTGGACCTCGCGCTGGTTGATCAGACACTTTTTACTTTCGTGGACGAATTCGATCGGGTCTTCGATGGTCAGGATGTGGTCGGTACGGGTGTCGTTGACATAATCCATCATCGCTGCCAGTGTCGTACTCTTACCGGAACCGGTCGGGCCGGTGACCAGCACCAGGCCACGAGCCTGATCCGACAGATCACGGAACACCTTGCCCATCCCCAGATCATCCAGCGTCAGTACCTTATTGGGAACGGTACGGAACACCGCCGCCGCACCGCGGTGCTGGTTGAACGCGTTGACACGAAAACGGGACAGCTTGGGGACTTCAAAGGAGAAATCGGTTTCGTAGTTTTCCTCGTACTCCTTGCGCTGCTTGTCATTCATAATATCGTAGACAAGCGTATGGACCTGCTTGTGGTCCATGGCCGGCAGTTTGATGCGGCGCACATCACCATCAACACGGATCAGCGGTGGCATCCCTGCGGTTATATGTAAGTCAGAAGCGCCCTGCTGTACGGCAAAGGCAAGAAGTTCGGTAATATCCATAATGCTAAGACCCGGCTCGTATCTTTAGAGTCCTGTTCTAGCAGAATAGCCCCAACATGCCAATCGGATTGGTCAAAGCCCAGATGAATAGTGATATTTCTGATCGAATTCTAAGCGTCAATCAACAGATCGACAGCGCCTGTGCCCAGGCCGGCCGTCCCCGCGACAGCGTCCAGTTGCTGGCGGTCAGCAAGACCCGCTCCGCCGACGAGGTACGCAGCGCCGTTAATCAGGGGCTGACCCATTTCGGCGAGAACTACCTGCAGGAAGCGCTGGATAAAATCGAGGCACTCAGCGATCTGGCGCTTGAATGGCATTTCATCGGCCCCATTCAATCCAACAAGACACGCCCGATTGCCGAGCATTTTGACTGGGTACACAGCGTCGACCGGCTGAAGATCGGCCAGCGCCTGTCGGACCAGCGCCCGGATGGCAAACCGCCGCTCAACATCTGCCTGCAGGTGAATATCTCCCGCGAGGAGAGCAAGTCCGGCTGCAGCCCGGACGAGGCCCCTGCGCTGGCCAGGGCACTTGGCGAGCTACCCGGTATCCGCCTGCGCGGCCTGATGGCGATTCCGGCGGCGACGGACGACCCCGACACCCAGCACCGCGCCTTTGCCGATCTGCGCCGCCTGCTCGACGCTATCCGCGTCGACCTACCGGAGCTGGACACCCTGTCGATGGGGATGTCCGCTGATCTGGTACCGGCGATCGAAGAGGGCGCCACCATCGTGCGTGTGGGGACGGCGCTGTTCGGCCCGCGCGCAGCGAAGACAGAACCGAAACCCGAATAACGACCAGGATTTTACTGTGACACAGACCGCAAAAATCGCATTTATCGGTGCCGGCAACATGGCCAGCGCCATCTTCGAGGGCCTGCTGGCCAACGGTTACCCGGCGGACCAGATCTGGGTTACCGACCCCAGTGACGAGAAGCTGGCCCCCTACGCCGAGCGCGGCCTGAACGCCACGCGCAATAATGACGAAGCGCTGGCCGCTTGCGATATCGCCGTACTGGCGGTCAAACCCCAGGTGATGAAAAGCGTGGCTGAAGCTCACCGCGACACGGTGCAGCAGCATAAGCCGCTGTTGGTATCTGTGGCTGCCGGTATCGATGCGGAATCCCTGTCACGCTGGTTTGGCGGCGATGTCGCGATCGTGCGCTGCATGCCCAACACGCCGGCGCTGGTGCAGACCGGTGCCAGCGGTCTGTACGCCAACGCTCTGGTCAGCGAACAGCAGCGCGAGCAGACCGAAGCGATCCTCGCGGCGGTGGGCATCACCCTCTGGGTCGAAAACGAAGCAGAGATTGACGCGGTCACCGCCGTATCCGGCTCAGGTCCTGCGTACTATTTCCTGTTTATGGAAGCGATGGCCAAGGCCGGCGAGCAGCTCGGACTGGACCCGGAAACGGCAAAACAGCTGACCCTGCAGACGGCGCTGGGAGCGGCCCGCATGGCCACCGAAAGCCCGCTGTCACCGGCCGAACTGCGCCGCAACGTGACGTCGCCCAACGGCACCACCGAACAGGCGATTCTGAGCTTCCAGCAGCAGGGCATCGACGCCATGGTACTGCAGGCGATGACCGCCTGCCGTGACCGCGCCGAATCGCTGAGCGACGAACTCTGCAAGGATTAAAATGCCCTGGAGAAGCGGCGATTCACTCACCGCTTCTCCAGGTTCAACCACTTAGCTGAAACCTCTATACTGAGCGCCCAACCCAGCAACAGGACTCGACATGGGACAGGATCCGATCCTTCTGATCATTCACACTATCGGCCAGCTGTACGCTTTCATCCTCACCCTGCGCTTTCTGTTGCAGGTTGCCGGTGCCGACTATTACAACCCGATCTCCCAGGCGGTGGTGCGGCTGACCCGCGTACCGCTGGCGCCGCTGCAGAAGCTGCTGCCCCGGGCGGGCCGTTTCGACGTTTCACCGCTGCTGCTGGCCCTGGGGGTGTACTTTCTTACCCTGCTGGCCGTGGTCGCCTACCAGGGCGCCAGCGCACCGATCATCACGATGCTGCTGCTCTCGGCCGGCACACTGATCGACGGCATCCTGTTGATCTATTTCTGGGCCGTGATCGGTGCCGTGATCATCAGCTGGATCGCGCCGGACAGCTACCACCCGGCGCCGCAGATGATTCTGCAGTTGACCGAGCCGCTGTTCTCGCTGGCACGAAAGGTGATTCCGTCGATCGGCGGCCTGGACCTGTCGCCGATCCTGATCTTCCTGGTGATCCAGATCGTGCGTTCCCAGCTGGCCCCGTTTACCTTCTGAGACGATGGCCGAAGAACCGTTTTACCGCTGGGACGGTGACCGCCTGATCCTGAGCTGTCACCTCCAGCCGAAAGCATCAAAAGATGAAATTTCGGGTCTGCACGGCGAGAGTGTTAAGATCCGCATCACCGCACCGCCGATCGAAGGACGCGCCAACGCGCAGCTGGTAAAATTCCTGGCCAAAACCTTCGGCGTCCCCAAAAGTGCGGTGACTATTCTCAGTGGCGAACTGGGTCGCCAGAAGCGGGTCGCTATCGACCAGCCGAGCAAACTACCGGGCAGTGTTCCGATTAAGAGAGACTAAGGTGAATACGAGCTTGTTCCTGATCCATTGTCGCGGGCTGTATTACGAGATGTGATGCTGCCGGTCATCTACATCCTGCCAACGTTTTGCCCGACAACCTGATCGAGAGCCGTTCCATGCCCAGTGACATTCCCGCCGACTCTGTCGGCCTGGTAACCCCCGAGACCCTGCATTTCGACACCCCGCTGGCACTCAGCTGCGGTCGCGTGCTGGAAAGCTACGACCTGATTATCGAGACCTACGGCAAGCTCAACGACGACGCCTCCAACGCCGTCCTGATCTGCCATGCGCTCTCCGGCCATCAGCACGCCGCCGGCTATCTCAGCATGGAAGACCGCAAGCCCGGCTGGTGGGATTCCGCCATTGGCCCCGGCAAGCCGATCGATACCAACCGTTTTTTTGTCGTCGCACTGAATAACCTGGGGGGCTGTCACGGCTCCACCGGCCCCAAGAGCATCAACCCCGAGACCGGCAAACCCTACGGCCCCGACTTCCCGATCATGACCGTCAAGGACTGGGTCAACTCCCAGGTGCGCCTGTCGGACCGGCTCGGTATTTCCCAGTGGGCCGCGGTGATCGGTGGCAGTCTCGGCGGCATGCAGGCGATGCAGTGGGCGATCGATTACCCGGACCGCCTGCGCAACTGCCTGGTGATCGCCGCAGCGCCGAAGCTGTCGGCGCAGAACATCGCCTTCAACGAGGTGGCCCGCCAGGCGATCAGCAAGGACCCGATGTTCCACAGCGGCCACTACTACGAACACGGCGTGGTGCCGAAAACAGGCCTGGCGCTGGCACGGATGGTCGGGCATATCACCTACCTGTCCGATGACGGCATGCGCGAGAAGTTCGGCCGTGAACTGCGCGCCGGCAAGCTCAGCTTCGACTTCAACAACCCGCAGTTCGAGGTGGAGTCCTACCTGCAGTACCAGGGTGAGCGGTTCTCCACCAGCTTCGATGCCAACACCTATCTGCTGATGACCAAGGCGCTGGATTACTTCGACCCGGCGGCGGACTACGGCCATGACCTGGTAGCTGCACTGAGTCACGCCACCTGTCGCTTCCTGGTGGTTTCGTTCACCACCGACTGGCGTTTTTCGCCGGAGCGCTCACGGGAAACGGTGGACGCCTTGGTCGCCGCACAGAAAGAGGTCAGCTACGCCGAAATCGAGTCTGCCCACGGCCACGATGCCTTCCTGATACCCAACCCGCGCTACATGGCGATATTCGCCGCTTACATGAACCGGGTCGACGCTGAAAGCCGGGCTGTTAACAACAAGGAGAGCATCGATGCGCGCTGATCTGGAAATCATTCAGGAGTGGATCCGCCCGGACTCCCGGGTGCTCGACCTGGCCTGTGGCGACGGCGAACTGCTGGCGCACCTGCGCAGTGAAAAAAATGTCGGTGGCTATGGCCTGGAGATCGACCAGGAAAACATCACCGCCTGCATTGAAAAAGGCGTCAGCGTGGTGGAACAGGATATCGACCGGGGCCTCGCCTCGATCCGCGATAACAGTTTCGACACCGTGGTGATGACCCAGGCGCTGCAGACCATGCACCGGCCCGACCTGATCGTCGATGAAATGCTGCGTATCGGCAAGGAGTGCATCGTCACCTTTCCGAACTTTGCCCACTGGCGGGCACGCTTCTACCTCGCCTTCAGGGGCAGAATGCCGGTATCCAAGTTCCTGCCCTATACTTGGTACAACACGCCCAACATCCACTTCTGCACGTTCGACGATTTTGAGCGGCTATGCGTGGAGCGCAACATCAGGATCCTCGACCGCACCGTGGTGGACCACAAGCTGCGTGATCGCTGGTGGATCCGGCTCTGGCCCAACATGCTGGGCGAAATCGCCATCTACCGCATCACGCGTTAACCCGGGCGCCCAACCTAGAACAAGGAGACTCCCATGGTTTCGTTTCACATGGCCCCGTTTCGCAGTCTGTCCCGATTGATCGGCATGCTGAGCCTGTTGATGGTCGCGGGTTTCACACAGGCCGAACAGAAGATCGCCGACGGCAAGTACGAGATCCACTACAACGCCTTTAACTCCAGCTTCATCACCCCGGACGTGGCACAGCAGTACGACCTGACCCGCAGTAAATACCGTGCGCTGGTTAATGTGGCGGTACTGAAACTGGAAGCGGATGGCAGCAAAACACCGGTTCGCGCTCAGCTGAGCGGCGAAGCCTCCAATCTGCTGCAGCAGGCCCAGCAGCTGGAGTTCAAACAGGTCGACGAGGGTAATGCGATCTATTACCTCGGCAGCTTCCGTTTCACCGAGGACGAGAAGCTCACCATCCGCCTGCAGGTGCGGCCCGACGCCAACGCCGATCCGTACAACATCGAATTCGAACAGACCTTTTACGTAGACTGAGGCCCCATGATTAACCGGATCGTCCTCGCCAGCGGTAACCGCGGCAAACTGGAAGAGTTTAACCAGATCCTGGCACCGCTGAATTTCAGCGTCGTTCCGCAGCACGACTTCTCGGTGCGTGACGTGGAGGAAACCGGCCTCAGCTTCGTCGAGAACGCAATTCTGAAAGCCCGTAACGCCTGCCGGGCCACCGGACTGCCGGCACTGGCCGATGATTCAGGGCTGGAAGTGGATGCGCTGCGTGGCGCGCCGGGTATCTACTCGGCCCGCTACGCCGGCGAAGGCGCCAGCGACGAGGAGAACAACCGCAAGCTGCTGACGGCGCTGGCGGATGTACCGGACGCCGAGCGTACCGCCCGCTTCCAGTGTGTTCTCGTCTTCATGCGTCACGCCGAAGACCCGACACCGCTGATCTGTCAGGGCAGCTGGGAAGGAAGCATCCTGCATGAGCCCCAGGGAAAGAACGGTTTCGGTTACGATCCGCTGTTTCTGGTACCTGAGCTCGGTTGCGCCAGCGCCGAGCTGTCGGCGGAGGAAAAACACGCCCGCAGCCATCGCGGCAAAGCGGTCAAACAGCTGGTTGCCTCGATCGCGCCCTACCTGGCCAAAGTATAAACAGCTTGATGACACTGCCCCCTCTCAGCCTTTACGTGCACATCCCCTGGTGTGTGCGTAAATGCCCCTACTGCGATTTCAACTCCCACGCCCAGCGCGGCGAGCTGCCGGAAACAGCCTATGTTGATGCCCTGCTCGACGATCTCGACGCGGAGCTGTGCGATGCATACGAGCGCCCACTGCAATCGATCTTTATCGGCGGCGGCACGCCCAGCCTGTTCAGCCCGGAGGCGATCGAACGCCTGCTGCGCGGGATAGAGCAGCGTATTTCCTTTGTGGACGATATAGAGATCACCATGGAGGCCAACCCCGGCACCTTCGAGCAGGCGAGATTCCGAGGCTACCGCGAGGCCGGCGTCAATCGCCTGTCGATCGGCGTGCAGAGCTTCAACAGCGATGCCCTGCAGGCGCTGGGTCGTATTCATAACGGCGACGAGGCGATCGCCGCCGCCCGCTACGCCCGCGAACTTTTCCCGCGGCTCAACCTGGACCTGATGCACGGACTGCCGGGGCAAAGCCCTGAACAGGCGCTGGCCGATCTGAAACAGGCGGTCGACCTTAACCCGGACCACCTCTCCTGGTATCAGCTCACCATCGAGCCCAATACCGAGTTTCACGCCCGCCCGCCCAGCCTGCCCCTGGACGAGGCGCTCTGGGAGATCCAGGAGCGCGGCCAGACACTGCTGGAACAATCCGGCTACCAGCAGTACGAGGTTTCAGCCTACTGCCAGCCCGGCAACCAGGCACGCCACAACCTGAACTACTGGCAGTTTGGTGACTACATCGGTATCGGCGCGGGCGCCCACGGTAAACTGTCACGCATCGATAACGGCAGTCTGGTTATCCTGCGTCGACACAAGATACGCCAGCCCGCCGCCTACCTGGATCCGGCCCGGCGTATCGCAGGCAGCGCAGTGATCGACCCGGAGGATCTGCCGTTCGAGTTTATGCTCAATGCCCTGCGCCTGAGCGATGGCGTCGACACGCGTTTATTCAGTGAACGCACAGGACTGAACTTTTCCGCCATCGAGCCGATAACTGATCAGGCGCGCAGCCAGGGCCTGCTACAGGAAAGTCCGGAAAGGCTTGCGCCCACCCCCCAGGGCAAGCTGTTTCTGAATGATCTGCTCGCTCTGTTCATGGATTGAACGCTCTACTGCACACTAACCTGATAATTTCCGTGAAGGAGTAGTTCCCACATGCTCACCATCAAATCCAAGCTCGCCATGCTGGGAGCGATTATCTTGGTCGGCATCCTCGGCTTTGTCGGTTTTCAGTACTATTCGATCAATCAGCTGAATCAATTGATGCATACGGAAAATACTCTGACCCGGCTGGAGGGTAAAAAGCAGCAGATCCGCGGCTTCGCCAAGGATTTTGTGCTCTACAAAAATCTCAACTCCGTGGAGCAGTTTAATGCGGCTTTTGCAGAAGGCGGCGAATCCGCCAAGCAGCTGTTCAGCCAGCTGGAAAGCCTGGATATCGATGCCAGCTCTCTGGCCACCCTGGTATCCCACATGGAAAGGTACAAGGAGCTGTTCGGCCAGTCGGTTGAGCTGCATTCCCGCATCGGCCTGTCGCCGACTGATGGCCTGCGTGGTTCCCTGAGAGCATCCATCCACGCCTTCGAAGAGGCGATCGACCGTTATAGCACTCAGCAGCTGGTCGATATGCTGCAGCTGCGCCGCGCCGAGAAGGACTTCTTCCTGCGCCTGGATCTCAAATACCGGGACAAATGGCTCGCTCAGTATGAAGAGACGCGGGCCAACCTGGAAGACTCCATGACCCTGACACCCCAGCAGCGGGAGACCCTGGAAGCCAGGCTTAATGCCTACCGTACCGACTTCCTCGCGGTTGTCGGCGTCTATGAGCAACTGGGTTTCTCTGCGAACGAGGGGCTGACCAGGGAAATTATTGCCGCGGTTGAGGCCACCAACAGCAACTTCGCTGAGATGGACCGGCTGATCACCGAAGCGCTGCAGAAGCGCACCGCCAGCATCAATCTGGTGATGGTGATAGCCGCCATCCTGTTCACGCTGGTTGCGCTGATACCTACCTTCCTGATCGCACGCAGCATCCTGGTGCCGATCAAGACCCTGGCCAGAACCATGCAGCTGGCGCAGGAGAATCGCGATCTAACCCTGCGCTTCCCGCATGACCGCAAGGATGAAGTGGGCCAGATGGCCATGGACTTCAACCAGATGATGGATGCCTTCCAGAGCGTGATCGAACGCGTCGCCGGCACCTCCACCCAGCTGGCCGCCGCGGCGGAACAGCTGTCAGCCACCACAAAAGACACCACCAGCGGGCTCACCACTCAGCAGTCCCAGGTGATGCAGGTAGCCGCCGCAATTCAGGAGATGGAAAGCGCCATGCAGGAGATCGCCGGCAATACCGAACGTACCGCCGATACGGCACAACACTCGCTGGCCGGGGCTCAGGAGAGCAGCCAGCGTGTCGGCCAGAACATGGAAGGCCTGCAAAGGGTAGCGCAAAAAGCCCGCAACACCGCCGCTGTTGTCTCGCAGCTGCGCAGCGACAGTGACGAGATCGGCACCATGCTCGATGTGATCAAGGATATCGCCGAGCAGACCAACCTGCTGGCCCTGAACGCCTCCATCGAAGCTGCCCGTGCCGGCGAACAGGGACGCGGCTTCTCCGTGGTAGCGGATGAAGTGCGTAACCTGGCCTCACGCTCGCAACAGTCCGCCGAGCAGATCGCGACGCTGGTGACCCAGCTGCAGACACGCACCCGCGACGTGGAAACGCTGATGCAGGAAAGTGTCGAGGAGAGCGAACAGGGCGCCGCCAGCGCCAACGAGACCATCGATGCGCTTAACACCATCACCGAAGGCGCCCGCAGCATTGTCGACATGACAACCCAGGTCGCCTCCGCCACCGAGGAGCAGGCGTCGGTGGCAGCGGAGGTTACCCGCAATGTGGAGGTGATCAGCTCGATCATCGAGCAGGCGGTACAGCAGACCGAGCAGAATGCTGATGCGAGCCACTCGGTATCCCAGCAGGCGCATGGGCTTGAGGATCTGATGTCGAGGTTTAAGCACTGAAGTTAGAGGGTGCGGCAGGCACCCTTTAAAAGAAAAAGCCTGTTAGCAACGTTAGTGTTGCGGCCATATAGATTGATGCTTTTCCAATGCAGGTTTCGCCTGCTGGCGAATTAGGAGCCTTGGACGGCCAAGGCCCCTAATAACCCCAAACCGCCCCTACGACTTGATCGGCTGCGCCGATTACCATGCGCTTCTCATCTGAAAGAGCGGGAAGGGCTTACTTTTTCAGAATAAGTCGGCTTCGCTCAAACAGCCCTTCCCTTGTTTCTCTTTCAGCCTGCGATGCTCGGCTGCGCCGAAGGGGAGAGATTGGTGCGCTCAGAGAGATGGGGGAAAATAGAGCCCCGTTTTCACGCTATTTATTCGAAAGTCTCAAAGCGTGGCACGATGCTTTGCCTTCTCTGCGATCCGTTTAACCGCGGCGGGGATCTGATCCAGTGAGGTCACCTTCTCGTCCGCTTTCGCCTCTTCCGGCCACTCCTGGCCCGGCAGGTTCACCCAGATGGTCCAGCAGCCCACATCCCGTGCCGCCTGTACATCGTTGATCGGGTGATCGCCGATATGCACCACCTGTTCCGGTCGCAGACCGGTATGCTCCAGCGCGCGCTCAAACATCAGCGGATGCGGTTTGGCGGTACCCACCTTGTCGGCGTTGTACTGGAAATCAAACAGCTCGCTGGCACCGGTGAGCCCCACATCGGCGTTGCCGTTACTGAGCGCACCGATGGTCAGCCCCTCACTGCGCAGGGTTTTAAGCATCTCCAGCGCATGCTCGAAGAACTCCACCTCGTGACGGGCACGCATGAACACCTCGAACGCCTTCACCGCCAGCGTCTCGGCTTCCTGGGGATCAAAGCCGCAGTTTTCCAACCCCTTTTCCAGCAGGCGCAGGCGCACCAGTGACATGCTGTGGGCGATCTCCGGCTGTTCCGCCAGCAGTTCGGCACGGAGCTTGGAGCCTTCCACCAGGTCTGCCGGCTTGTGCAGCTGGGTAAAGGTCCCGGCATTATCTTCAAGCCACTGCCAGAGGGTCTGGTTCGCCTGGCGGATGACGGGATCCACTTCCCAGAGTGTATCGTCGAGATCGAAAGTGACGCACTTCAGCATGGTCGACTCCTGTTGGTTTAAAGCGGCAATTTACGGCTCTTTCTTGCGTTTGGCCCGGGGATGCGACTGCTCGTAGACCTCCATCAGATGCTGGAAATCCAGATGCGTGTAGATCTGCGTGGTGGCGATGTCAGCATGGCCGAGCAACTCCTGTACTGCACGCAGATCGGCGCTGGATTCCAGCATATGGCTGGCAAAGCTGTGCCTGAGCCGGTGCGGGTAGACACGCCCGTTCACTCCAGCCTGTTCACCCTGCAGCTTGAGACGCTGCTCGATCGAGCGCACGCCCAGACGGCGCCCCTTCTTGCCGACAAACAGGGCGCTCTCGTCGAGCAAGGCGATAGCGTTACGTTCACGGATCCAGCGCATCAGTGCCTCGACCGCCTTGCGGCCGATGGGCACCTCCCGCACCTTGTTGCCTTTACCGGTGACACGGACACTGCCATCGCGCAGGTCCGGATCGGTCAGATCCAGCGAAGCCAGTTCAGAGACACGCAGACCCGAGGAGTAAAGCAGCTCCATCATCGCCAGGTCGCGGATCACCAGCGGGTCATCGCTATGCTGATCCAGCAGACTGTCCAACTGATCCACATCCAGCGTCTGCGGCAGACGACGGGACGCCTTGGGCGCCTGCACGGCCAGCGCGGGGTTCTGGGTCACCTCGCCTTCACGGCTGAGAAATCGATAGAAGCTGCGCACGGCGGAGAGCAGTCGTGCCAGCGAGCGGCCGGAGAGTCCATTGCCGTGCAACTGCGCTACGGCGCGGCGCAGGCGGCGCTCATCCAGTTCACGCCAGCCAGCCAGGCCAAGCAGCTGCAACTGCTCATCGAGCCGTTCCAGGTCACGCCGGTAGTTTTTCAGGGTATGGGGGGAGAGCTGTCGCTCCCCCTGAAGGTAGCGCAGGAATGCCGACAGCAGGCGCTCATCCCCGGCGTGCATCTCAGAGCTGCCCTTGCTGGCGCAGGATACGGGCGACCACGCGGCTGAGCACCTCGCCGACGTAGCTCAGGAACAGGGTGCCCTGGCTGCTCTGGAAGTAGTTGGCGTCATGGCTGCCGATCGCCAGCAGGCCGAGGGTATCGCCCTTGACCAGCGGTACCACGGCCGAGGACTGTACCCGCACCGCCGCGTCCTGGAACAGGAAACGGTTCATCGCCTCGGACAGCTGCCCACAGCTGGGCAGGTTGGTGTCGATCAGCGGCTGCACGATGCTGCATTCGCCGCGGGAGAGTACCCGCAGGTCGTTGGTGTCCAGCGGCTCTTCGCTGAACAGCAGCAGCACGGTTTCATCGCCGTAGAAGTCACGGCACAGACTCTCTTCCACCGCCACGGCGACTTCGTCTAGCGTCTCCGCTTCCAGCAGCCCCAGCACCATGCGCTTGGTCTTCTCGAACTGGCCATCGTTGAAACGGGCCGCATCGATCAGCTCGGACAGGCGGCCGTGCAGCTGCTCGTTACGGGAGCGTAGCAGCGAGGTCTGGCGCTCCACCAGGGATACGGCAGTACCACGCTGGTGCGGCACGTAGAGCTTTTCCAGCAGATGGGTATGCTCGGTAAAAAAGTCCGGATGCTGCTTCAGGTACTCCGCCACCTGTTCTGCCGTGAGTCCCGCGACTTCGCCGCCGGCCAGCTGGTCCGTGTCACTCATAGGTAGATCTGCCCTTCAAAAACTGTGGTCGCAGGACCGGTCATTTTCACCGCTTCACCCTCGCCCGCCCAGCTGATCTTCAGATCGCCACCGGGCAGGTGTACCAGAACCTGCTCGTCCAACAGGCCACGCAGGCGCCCTGCCACCACCGCCGCACAGGCACCGGTACCACAAGCCTGGGTTTCACCGGCGCCACGCTCGTAGACACGCAGGCGGATCTCGTTGCGCGACACCACTTCCATAAAACCGATATTGGCTTTGCGCGGGAAACGCGGATGCGCCTCCAGTGCCGGCCCCAGGGTTTCCACCGGAGCGGTAGCAACGGAATCAACCAGCAATACGCCGTGGGGATTACCCATGGAAACGGTGCTCAGCTCGACGCTGTCACCGTTCACATCGACAGCGTAGGTGGCGCTTTTTTCCGCCGCCTCGAACGGGATCTCCGCCGGTATCAGCTCCGGTGCGCCCATATCGACCTCGACCAGCTTGTCCGCGTGGATCTGCAGAATCGCTTCACCGCGTGCGGTCTGCACGGCGATGCGGTCACGCATGATCAGGCGTTTGTCACGCACGAAGCGGGCAAAGCAGCGCGCACCGTTGCCGCAGTGCTCAACCTCGGAACCATCCGCGTTGTAGATGCGGTAACGGAAATCCATTTCCGGCCGGGTCGGCGGCTCCACCAGCAACAGCTGGTCAAAGCCGATCCCGAAATTGCGGTCCGCCAGCTGACGGACCTGATCGGCATTGAGACGGATACGCTGGGAGATGGCGTCAATGACCATGAAGTCATTGCCCAGGCCATGCATTTTGGTGAATCGCACCAGCATCTTCAGGCGTCCTTCGGCAATAGGTGCTCGCCGTGCATCAGATCCGCAACACGTTCACGTTCGCGCACGACGACAAACTGGTTGTCATCGACCACTACTTCCGCCGGACGACCGCGGGTGTTGTAGTTGGATGCCATGACAAAACCGTAGGCGCCGGCGGAGCAGACCGCCAGCAGATCGCCGGCTTGCAGATTCAGCTCGCGATCCTTGCCAAGGAAATCACCGGTCTCACAGACAGGACCCACCAGGTCCCAGGCCTTGGCTTCGCCCTCTTCGCGCAGCTCCACCGGCACAATCTCCTGGTAGGCGCCGTACAGTGACGGACGGATCAGATCGTTCATGGCGCCATCGATGATGGCGAAGTTCTTCTCGCCGGTCTGCTTGAGGAACTCAACGCGGGTCAGCATGACACCGGCGTTGGCGGCGATGGAGCGGCCCGGCTCGAACACCAGTCCAAGCTCACGGTCACCGAGACGCTCGCTGATCGCTTCGATATATTCGCCCGGCGTCGGCGGTACTTCGTCGGTGTAGCAGACACCCAGGCCGCCGCCCAGATCGAGATGCTTGAGCTTGATGCCCTCGTCGGCCAGCTGATCGATCAGCACCAGCAGGCGGTCGAGCGCATCCAGGAAGGGGCTCAGCTCGGTGAGCTGGCTGCCGATATGGCAGTCGATACCCACCACTTCCACGTTATCCATGGCAGCCGCACGGCGATACACAGCCAGCGCCGAGTCGATATCGATACCGAACTTGTTCTCTTTCAGGCCTGTGGAGATGTAGGGATGCGTCTTGGCATCCACATCTGGATTGACGCGGAAGGAGATGCGCGCTGTCTGCCCCATTTCGGCGGCCACGGCGTTGACTCGGTCCAGCTCGGCGTCGGATTCCAGATTGAAGCAGTGAATACCCACTTCCAGCGCACGCTTGATCTCATCCGCTTTTTTGGCGACACCGGAGAACACCACCTTGGCGGGATCGCCGCCGGCGCGCAGCACACGCTCAAGCTCTCCGAGAGAGACGATATCAAACCCGGCACCGAGACGCGCCAGGATGTTAAGTACCGCGATATTGGAGTTGGCCTTGACCGCATAGCAGACCAGCGCATCACGCCCTGCCAGGGCTTCGGCGTAGGCCAGGTAGGCGCGCTCAAGTGCATCGCGTGAATAAACATAGGTCGGGGTGCCGACTTCGTTGGCGATGCGGTTTAACGGCACCTCTTCACAGTTCAGAGTGCCGTTCTGGTATTCAAAGTTGTCCATCATCTCTCTCATTACTGTTGCGTGGTCTCAGCGTCAGCGCTCGGCGGCGGTAGTGTCAGCGGTCCTTTCTGACCGCAGCCGACCAGCAGCAGCGTTCCCAGCAACAGTATCGGCCAGCAGCGTTTCATGGCGACGTATCCTCACGCAGAACCGGCAGCGCCGGTAAAATTCAAACCCGGGATTATACCCCGAGAGAGGCCCCATTGAGTACCTCGCGACCAGCCCGCAAGCAGGAAAATACGCGGGATTTTCCGGGTGTTTCGACCCGGACTAAGGCTTATACTGCGCAGAAAACCTGCCCTGCTGGAGAGCCCCATGACCGAATCGGAATTTATGGTACGGGTCGATGAGACCCTGGAGCGGATCGAAGAGATCCTTGATGAAGCGGAATCCGATCTGGACTACGAGACCAACGGCGGCATGATGACCGTCAAATGTGAAAACGGCAGCCAGATCATCTTTACCCGTCAGCCGCCGCTGAAGCAGCTCTGGCTCGCCCTGCCCGGAGGCGGTTTCCACTTCGATTACGACGCGGACGCAGGACAGTGGAAACGCGATACCGACGGAGCCAGCCTCAACGACCTGCTGGTGCAGGCGTTCGCCGACCAGGCTGGCGAGCAGTTCGACTTCAGCGCTATCTAAACCGCGTTAGCCGCGGGTTTCGAGGCGTTCGGCGATAAGCGCCTCGAGCCGGTCCAGCGCGCCCTGATTGGCTTTGACGAACGCCTCTCCGGCGCTACCTGCGAGGCTGCGCTGCGCCGGCTTATCCAGCCAGTCTGCCAGCTGCGCCGTCAAAGCCGTATCATCCGCCGTGCGACTCAGCCCACCGGCCCCTTCCAGCGCATCACAGATCGCCGCAAAGTTGAAGGTATCCGGCCCCATCACCACCGGCAGGCCCAGTGCCGCCGGCTCCAGCGGATTATGCCCGCCGGTGCCACTGAAGCTGCCGCCGACAAAGGCGATATCCGCCGCGGCGTACAGCATCATCAGCTCGCCCATGGTATCGCCAATGTAAATATCGGTCGCGCTGTTTGGCTGCTTACCGGCGGAACGGGCACAGACCTGCTCGCTGAACTGACGCGCCAGCGCGGTAACACTGGCAAAACGCTCGGGATGACGCGGCACCAGCATCAATGCCAGATCCGGGCGCAGCTCCCTGAGTGAGCGCCAGCAGCGCAACAGCAACTCGTCTTCACCTTCATGGGTGCTGGCGGCGATGATTACCGGTCGCTGTGCACCGAGCTGCTGACGCAGCTCCGCCCCCGCCGCACGCAGCGACAGGTCCGGCGCTATATCGAACTTGATGCTGCCGGTCACGCTGACACGCTCAGCCGGCGCGCCCAGTTCACGAAAGCGCTCCGCGTCTGCTTCATGCTGTGCAGCGATCAGGCTCAGGCGCTGCAACATGGGGCCGGTCAGCGCGGAGAAACGGCGATAGCCCCGGGCCGAGCGCTCGGACAGACGCGCATTGGCCAGTACCACCGGTACCCCGCTACGGCTACAGCAGGCAACCATATTGGGCCAGAGTTCGGTTTCAACCACGATGCAGAGCGAGGGGCGGGTGCGGCGAAGGAAAGCGCCCCAGGCCAGCGGCAGATCCCAGGGGCAGAAGCGCTGCACCACCCGGTCACCGAACAGCTTACGTACCTGGTCCGCGCCGGTTGGCGTCATATTGGTCATCAGGATGCGATAACCGGGATAGTGCGCCAGCAGCCGCTCCACCAGCGGTGCCACCGCCAGGGTTTCACCCACTGAGACCGCGTGTACCCATATAACCGGGCCTTCGAGCCGCGCCCCAAGGCCGAGACGCTGCCAGCTATTTTTGCGATACCCAGGCGCCTTGCGACCACGCCACCAGAGGCGCGCCAGCAGCAGCGGGGTCAGCAGGTAAAAGACGAGGGTATAGAGCAAACGCATCAGTCGGCACACCAGCAGGATTTAACGCTGGAGTGTAACACGCCTCATCTGATCGCAGGCGCTGGCACCAACCTGACCGATCAGCGACAATGCCCTGAAAAGTATCAGGCTGAATGGACCCGCCATGCCAAACAGTGATCTTTCAACCCTGTCCCCCCGCAGTGGCCGCCCCAGCGTCACCTGCGTGCTGCCCGCCTATAACGAGGCCGGCAACCTGCGCCACCTGATTCCCGAGCTGAGCGAGTACCTGAAAAAATTCTCTGATCGTGTGGAGCTGCTGGTAGTGGATGATGGCAGTAGCGATGATACGGCGCCCTACGTTTGCTCTCTGGTGGACGAATATCCGGTGACACTGCTGCAGCTGTCGCGCAACTTCGGCAAGGAGGCCGCGCTCAGCGCGGGTATCGACCATGCCGACGGTGATGTGGTGCTTTTGATGGACTCCGATGGCCAGCACCCGCTCGATGTGATCGACCGGTTTTTCCAGCACTGGCATGAGGGCTGGGATATGGTGTTTGGTGTCCGTGAGAATCGTGCTGACGAGTCCCACGCCAAGCGTTTTCTATCCAACCTGTTCTACAGTCTGCTCAGCCGCAGCGCCGACATAGAGATACACCCCGATGCGGGTGACTTTCGACTGCTGGACCGTCGGGTTGTCCTGGCACTGCGTCAGTTACCCGAGCGCTCAAGGATGATGAAGGGCCTCTACTCCTGGGTCGGTTTTTCCAGCAAGGCGGTCAGCTTCCAGCCGGCCGAACGCATGACCGGCACCTCGCACTTTCACCTGCGCGCCCTGTCATCCCTAGCCCTGACCGGTTTTACCAGCTTTAGCAGCGCGCCTCTGCGCATCTGGATGCTGATGGGCGCCTCCATCTCGATTCTGTCGCTGCTCTACGCCTTTTTCATCGTCATCCGCACACTGATGTTCGGCTCGGATGTGCCCGGCTGGCCGAGCATCGCTGCCGGCATCGCATTCCTGGGCGGGATGCAGCTGTTCTCCGTCGGCATCCTTGGCGAATACATTGCCCGCATCTTCTCCGAGGTCAAAGCCCGGCCGCTCTACCTGGTCAGCAACCAGGTTTCCTTCCGGAAAAACCGATCGGCGAGTACAGCGAACACTCAGGACGATAAACATGACACGTGAGGCGCTGAGTTTTATCGCCGTCGGCGTTTCGGCACTGCTGATCCACTGGCTGGTGGTATTCCTGCTGGTGCCCCTGGCCAGCCTGCATCCACTGATCGCCAACGTGATCGCTTTCCTGGTCGCGTTCAACGTCAGCTACTTCGGCCACCGCCACCTGACCTTTCGTGCCCATCATCGCAGCCACCGGCAGACGTTGCCGCGCTTTGCCACGGTCGCCTGCGGCAGCTTTCTGCTTAACGAGGCGATGTACTGGGCGCTGCTGAGCCTGACGCATCTGCGCTATGACATCGCCATGTTTATCGTGCTCGGTACGGTGGCCTTACTGACCTACGTGCTCGGCAAGTTCTGGGCCTTCGCATGAGCCGGTCAGTCGTGATCTGCGCCGACGACTTCGGCATGTCCAGTGACATCAACGCCGCCATCCTTGAGCTGATCGACAACGGCCGGCTATCCGCCACCAGTTGCATGACGACGATGCCGCACTGGACAGTGGATGCTGCGCGGGAGCTGGTCGCCCGGCGGAGCAAGGCGGCTTTGGGGCTGCACTTCAATCTCACCGAGGGTGAAGATTCGATTTCACTGGGCAAACTGATGCTGCACAGTCTGAGTGGCACTCTGGATCGATACCGGGTGCGGACACAGCTGGAGCTGCAGCTGGATAACTTCGAGTCACTCGTCGGCTCTGCACCCGATTTTGTCGACGGCCATCAGCACATCCAGATGTTCCCGGTGATCCGCACTATCTTCCTGGATACGCTGCAGAAGCGTTACGGCCAGAGCATGCCCTGGGTGCGCGTTTCAACGCCGGCGCTGTCCGGCCATGATTCGGGGTTCAAGGCACTGATCCTGCGGTTGATCGGCCTGGGGTTTGACAGAGCCCGCCGCCGGGCCGGTATTCCGGGTAACACCGCCTTTGCTGGTATGTACTCACTTACCCCAGAGGCTGATTTTGGCGGGATGATGCGCCGCTGGCTTGCCAGCGAGCCGGACGGTGTACTGATCATGTGCCATCCAGCCAGAAAAGAGGCTGGATCAGCTCTCTCGCGCGCCCGCCAACGGGAGTACCACTGGCTTGCCGGTAACTATTTCACAGAGGGTTTAATTGATAGTAAACGCTTACTTTCAACAAAACCTGCCCTGGATTAAGGCCTCCGCCTAGAGCTCAGTTTCCACACTGTTCCTGCGGCAACCAGAGTCGCCAGCTGACCGTCAGCGGTCTATGCTCGGGCAGCCGCGGCCAGGGGATGCTAACCTGGCCTTGCACATCCCACTGACCAAGCTCAGACAGCCTTGCCCCCCAACGCACCTCATCACCCTGCGCCAGCTCGATCATCCCCTGAGCGTGCACCCGCTGACTGTCCGCCCAGGGCGCCAGCCTCAGGTCAGATTCGGGTACCGCGGAAGCGCCCGGCAGTTCCAGTGCAACCAGCTCCGCCAGCCAGTAATCCCCGGCCACCAGTTGCAGCGGGCAGTCGCTGTATCGGCTCCATTCACTGGCAAGGCTCTGTGCCAGTGCCTTATCGGGCCAGCCGGTGCGCGAAGGCTTATCACGGAGCTGATCTTTAAAACCCACGAACAGCAACATACATAGCGTCAGTAGTAGCAGGAAGCCGCCAAAGGCGCTCAATAGCGGTCGCTGATACCGGCGCAGCACCTCCGCGGGAATCAGCGTCGCCAGCATCAGGCCCGACAGGTTCCACATCGGCGTGCCCCACATATCCCGGGTGCCAGCACCGGTAATGATCGCACCCAGCGTGGTCAGCAGCGCCGGCGCCAACCCCATGAACAGGATAAATGCGGCACCCGCCGCAGGCCTCTGCCAGCGCCCGGGACGCCAGAACCCGGCCAATATGAGCAGCAGAAACAGTGGCAGGTGGTCGACCAGCTGAACCAGAAGAAACCTCAGCGGCCCCCAGATACGCGAGCTGTCCGCCGCCGCATCCGCGGTACGGTCCTCGAAATAGGTGAACGGCAGGAAATCATGCTGCACCAACCAGAGCAGATGGGGCAGAAACACCAGCACCATGACCAGCGCCGCCAGCCAGGGCTGGGGGCGCAGGAAAGCGCGGCGCAACTCGGGCCTCAGCAGCCAGAGGAACATGGCCGCCAGCAGCACAACCACCGAGTACTTGGTCAGGAGCCCAAGGCCTGCCACCAAGCCCAACAGCAGCCAGTCCCGGTAACGCCAGTCACTGATCCCACGATGAAACAGCAGGACCGCCGCTGCCCAGAGCGGCATCTGGGCGATATTGTGATTGAACTCGATGGTCGGCCAGGTGAAGTAGTAGACGCCGAACAGCGCCAGAACGCCGAACGCCGACTGCTCGTGCGTCAACATCCGCCGCCCCAGGCGCCAGACACAAAACAGGGTCAGGCCAATGCAAAGTTGGCTCAGCAGAAAGGGGCCGATATCCCCCAGGGAGGACTGAAACAGATGCAGCACCCAGGCCGGAAACGGCGGGTGCTTATAGTAGCCCCACTGCCACTCCCGCCCCCAGTAGGCGCCTTCCACCACATCCAGCGGCAGGCTTTCGACCAGAAGGCCCGGCAGCAACCCCCAAAGCAGCAGCTGCGCCAACACCAGATAACACCACCCCTTGGAAAGACTTCCCTGTTGCGGCACGGTCAGACGCCTCCGGCCTCCTGCTGTAAACGGAACCGGGCGTATGCGCCATCCTGCTCGATTAACTGCTGGTGTGAGCCCTGCTCAATGATCACGCCGTCTTGCATTACGACGATGATATCCGCCTTTTCGATAGTGGAGAGTCGGTGAGCGATCACCAACGTGGTACGCCCCTTGAACACGGACTCCAGCGCCGCCTGAATATGACGCTCGGACTCGGTATCCAGTGCCGAGGTGGCCTCATCCAGTATCAGCAGGGGAGCGTTCTTCAGAATCGCACGGGCGATGGCGATACGCTGGCGCTGACCACCGGAGAGCATGACGCCATCTTCGCCGATCATCGTATCCAGGCCGTGCTCGAGACGATCGATAAATTCGGTGACGTGAGCTGCCTCTGCCGCCGCCATAATCGCGTCACGGCTTGCCCCCGCCATGGCTCCGTAGGCGATGTTGTCAGCCAGAGTGCCGTTGAACAGCACCACATGCTGATTCACCAGGGCGATCTGCTCACGCAGCGAGGGTAACGAATAGTCGTTCAGAGGCACACCATCCAGCAGGATGCGGCCCTCCCAGCCATCGTTGAACCGGGGCAGCATCGCCGCCATGGTTGACTTGCCGCTGCCCGAACGCCCCACCAGCGCTACCGTTGAGCCCGAGGGTATATCCAGATCGATCCCTTTCAATGCTGGTGCTTCCTGCCCGGGATAAGTAAAGCGCACCTGCTCAAATGTCAGATTACCCCTGACCCCCTGAGCATCCCGATCGCCGGAGTCACGCTCTGCAGGCTGGTCCATCACCTCGAAAATTGACTCCGCCGCCGCGACGCCCTTCTGAATGATGGAGCTGATTTCGGTCAGCTGACGCAGCGGCTTGGTGATCAGGCCGGCTGCGGTCAAAAAGGCGACAAAACCACCGGTCGTCATGGTCCCCATGACCGAAGGGTGCATGGCGATAAACAACAGGCCCGCCAGTGCCATGGCGATAATGAACTGAACAATCGGGGTATTCAGCGACTGGGTGACCACCATCTTCATCATCTGGCGACGGTTGTTATCACTGGCCTTGTGGAAACGTTCCCGCTCCTGCTCGGTGCCGCCAAAGATACGCACCACCTGGTATCCCTTGATCGACTCCGAAGCAGAGGTGGTGATATCGCCCACCGATTTCTGCAGCCGACGGCTGAGCATCCGCATCCGTTTTGACGCGATGGTCACAACAATCCCGATAAAGGGCGCGGCCAGTACGAACACCAGCGTGAGTTTCCAGTTCAGGTAGAGCAGATAGCCCATCAGGCCGACCACTGTCAGCCCTTCCCGCAAACCGGTTTTGATGGCGTTGGTGACGGCCCCGGTCACCTGCTCCACGTTGTAGGTCAGCTTGGCCAGCAGATCGCCACTCGCCGTGCGCTGGTAGTAACTGCTGGGCAGTGTCAGCATGCGATCGAAAAGGTCGGTACGCAGCGCATGCACCACCTGGCGCGCCACATGACTGATGGTATAGGTGCCGATGAAGGTACCGATGCCACGCAGTGCGAAAATCACCAGCACGGTCAGCGCCAGAACACCGCGCTGATCCAGATCGCCTCGCTCTACGGTATTAACCACCTGCTCCAGCCAGCGCGCGGACCAGGCCTGGGTCACGCCATACAGGGCATAGCCCAGAAAGCTGACGAGGAAAACAACCCAGTACGGCCTTGCATAGGTCAGAAGCCGCTTGTACAGCTGCCAGGTACTCTGGTCCGCCCCTTCAGGGTTCTGCTCAATCGTATTACGACTCATAAACCTCTCTATCATCATGCTCGGCAAGCAGGCCAACATTATACACAGCTACCGCCAGACTTCTGCGGTAACCATTTGCCGGTCACCGACGTGAGACTTAGAATAGCCGCGAACCCTGGGACAGATGCTATGGCACGTAAAAAAAGAGAACGACTTCAAGGCAAGCCCTTCTGGCACCCCCTCTTCTGGCCCAACTGGATCAGTACCGGGCTGCTCTGGTTACTAAACCGACTGCCCTATAGTGGCCAACTCGCGTTGGGCCGTCTGCTTGGATCCGCTCTCTACCACCTGGTCCCCGCGCGCCGCCACATCGTCGAGGTGAATACGCGGCTCTGCTTCCCCGAGATGAGCGAGAATGAGCAGAAGCACTTCGTACGCGACGTATTTATCAATAATGGCATCGGCGTGTTCGAGACCGCCATGGCCTGGTGGACACCGCGCAAACAGTTTCAGGGGCGTATCGAACTGAAAGGGCGCGAGCATCTGGATGCGGCCCTCTCCCAGGGCAAGGGCGTACTGCTGCTTGGCGCCCACTTCTCCACCCTGGACCTCGGTGGCCTGCTGTTCTCCGAATTCTACCCCGTGGACGCGATGTACAGACGGCACAATAACCCATTGATGGAGGAGATCATCAAGAAGGGGCGCAGCCGGTACTTCGGCCAGTCGATCGAACGGGCTGATATACGTTCAGTGATACGGGCGCTGCGCAAAAACCACATTATCTGGTACGCCCCGGACCAGGATTTCGGCCCCAAGCAATCGGTATTCGTCCCCTTTTTCGGCGTCTCTGCAGCTACAATAACCGCCACGGCCCGCCTCGCCAAACTCAACGGTTCCCCGGTTATGATGCTGGCTCAGCACCGTCTGCCCGACGGCAGCTATGAGCTGGAGCTCTACCCGCCGATCAGTGATTACCCCACCGGTGACGAAGAAAAAGACGCAGCCCTGGTCAACGCAGAGATAGAACGTGCCATTCGCAAGGATCCCAGCCAGTACATGTGGGTTCATCGGCGCTTTAAAACACAACCGGATGGGAAAAATCACCTGTATAGCCAGTAGCCATCAGAGTGGAAAAGCCCTAAGTTACACTTCCGTCAAGCTAACCCGCCACGGGAGCGGAAGGCTAATTCAAGAGCGGCCAGGTCTGAGGTTTGGGCAGGGTCATCAGGTTAGTGCCGTCAGGACAGGTAACAAATGTTCAAAAAATTCAGGGAAATTCGAAGAAAGAATCGTCAAAAAGCAGAGCGGGCACGACTGATGAAAGACCGCTCGCTGCTGCAGACAGTTTTTTTCCAGGATTGCGTGGTCAATCGCCGCAGCAGTGGTGTCAGAACGTCCTCGCCGGGCCCTGAAGTCATCGTCTCATTGACCACCTTCGACAAGCGAATCAATGACGTCTGCCTTACCGTTGAAAGCCTTTTTCAGCAAACGATGCAGGCCGATCGCGTCGTCTTATGCATCTGCGAAAAAGATTTCAGCTGGGACACCCTGCCTGAAAGCCTTATTGCTCAAACCCAGCGCGGTCTTGAAATCCTATTCTGCCCGGAAGACCTGGGACCCTATACCAAGTTCTTTTACACATTGAGCAAATACCCTGATGCCCTCTTGATCACTGTGGATGACGATATTTTGTATCCGATCGACATGATCGATCAACTGGTCAAAGCCTACAGGCGTGAGCCGGATGTCATACATTGTCACAGAGCCCATAAGATGCTCAGAGATGCGAATGGCAACCTCCTGTCGTATCGTAAATGGCCCAAAACCCAGCGCGGTGATAAGGCAGCTCTGGACCTGTTTCCCACAGGTGTAGGGGGCGTTTTGTATTTTCCCGGATGCTTTGACGATGAGATCCTTAATAAAGAGGCTTTCAAACGGCTTGCGCCGAAAGCAGATGACGTGTGGCTGAAAGCGATGAGTTTAAAGCGGGGCACCAAGTGTAAAGCCGTTGATGATTCCCGTGACTGGAAACTGCGCAACGTAGCAATTGAAGGATCACAGCAGTTCACTCTGAAAAGACAGAACAAACGGTCGGTAGGTGGAAATGATGACCAGATACGTCAGGTATTTTCGGAGTATCAGCTGGACGGCCTCTTTTAGCCTTTTGACTGCTGACACCGAACTAAACCATTACTGGCTCTAGGTGTAGGTGCAGACGGCTTCCCCGTTTCCCGGGGCAGCCGCAACCAAGTCTCGGCTCAGCGCACACTCTGAGGCCTTCAAGGCGCCGTTTTTTAAGAAGCCGAATCCTTAATCCGTTTGTATTCGAAGTAGTCCATACAGCGAAATATCGATATACCCAGCACTAACAGGTAGAACAACCGACTGCTTCTTAATACCACTTCTGTCAGCCCCCCGATTGCCAACGTGGTAACTATAATTATTACCGCGTACCTGTATTTTGTTTTCAATCCAATCAGAGCTGCAACAAGCAGAAAACACCAAGCCAGCACACCGATAACACCGTCTTTAGCGAAGGCGTCAAGATACTGATTATGGAAGTGGTTGTACTCCGTCAGTATGTTTGGATTATAGCCATTATCTTGAATAAACCCGCTGGACTCAGCAATAATTTTATCCTGATCATGGCCCACACCTAATACAGGATGTTTACTACCGAGATAAAGGGCCGTATCCCACATCATCAGTCTGAAGCCAATACTGGTATTAAAGTTCCCGCTTTCTATAAACTCGAATTCCCTGACAGTAGAATCTATATAGCGGTTTAGTACATTTGTTTGGCTGGCTAATGTGACAACCAGCAACGCGAAACAACCCACCGCCAGCGCCACTTTCTTCCAGGACAGATAATTCAAGACTTTTCGATTCAAACAAAGTAACAGAAGCAGAAACCCAGTTATAATAACCAGTCCACGGGTACCGGTGGTGAACGCACCCACAATGCCAATCATCCCGACAATGTAAAATGCATACCTTTCCTGTTTTTTTTCAGCAAACCAGGCAAAGAAACAGCTCAACACAGCCAGAGTAAATACCAGATAGCCGTACCGGATCGGATGGCTCAACGAGCCCGCTCTCTCCAGACCCAGGTAAAATTTTTCGTAAATTGCATAGCCTCCGGCAGCGAGGGTCGATAGTGCTATCGCATATCCGACCATATACACACTAAACCCATACTTCATCAAATAACCAAAGATCAGTATGGCAGCAATAGCTTTGGCTGGCGTCTCATAATCCTCTGAAGTCTCAACGCCTTCCATGAAAAGATGGACTATATGATAAGCACCAAAAACGGCCAGCGCCGCAATCCAAAGTTTTTGACCCTTCCATAAAGCCGGGAAATATCGGCATACAGGGACGATAAAAATGATAGCTAGCGCAGCCAGAAGCGAGGTCGCAGGGCTTGTATTGCCCACGATACTGTTTGAAAAATACCAGAAAACTAAAACGCTGTTTAAAAAAAACACAGCATTATAAAACCTATCCTTCCTTGATGGAGTTATAAAACTCATAACATTTCCAATAAACAATTATTATGATTTAGTAACTGTCGATACTCTTTTTAAAGCATCCTACAAAAACACCAGCCGATCTGGCTGACTTTAAGATGCATTCATTTCGTTTTAATCCTTTGAAAATAAAAAAATAGATTACTGCCATCAACATGTAAGCGGCCGCCTGAATTAGGGCCGAACTCATAACAGACCAACCACTTCTGCCATGCTGTCTTTTTCGCCAGGCGCCCGTCATCCCAGATCTGAACTTTCGTTTCACCAGCCATTTCAAGCTGCACCGACCAGGTGGAACCTCCTCATATACTACCGCTGTATTAGTTTGATATATACTAAGTCCTTGCGCATGCGCCTCGGTAAAAAAGATTGTATCGGTTCCGCCAGCAAGAGGCCTACTTTCGTCAAACCTTAAGCCCTGTTCAGTAACAAACTGCATAGGGATAGACACATTATCAGTTGCACAGGCAGTCAGTGCTTTACCTTCTGGACGTTTCTTCACCCTAAAGAGACCGGCAATACTCTCCGGAATGTCGTCAACCAATTGTGGAATAACAAGTCCATGTACTGCAGCCTGGTGGTTATATTTTTTACTCACTTCATATAGTGCAGCCAACCAGCCTTTTCCCGCGATCTCATCATCATCGATAAAGATCAAAAGGTCGGCACCTATCTCTTTTGAAACGTCCAGGGCTTTATTGCGGGCACAGGGAATACCTCGCCTTTCTTCCACAGAATAATTTATTTTTTTATCAGTAGTCCTATCCAGGCTTCGCACAACACTTTCCGCTGACCGGTTCAGGTCATTATCGATGACGGTTATGCAGAAGGTCACATTATCTGGGATCGTTTGAGAGAGCAGGCTTTCAATGCATCTTTGCAAAAGTTTTAAGCGACCATAGGTGCAAACACAAAGGTTCAATAACATTTAAAGCACCACTAAAACTTGTATAAAATTAAATTCCCAAGTGCATGGCAATAACGTGAATATGCACTTATGCTCTCATGAAAATTTGCTACAATCGTCTATTTAACAAGCCATAACGACCATGCAATCGAGCGAAGATCCGGGACGCAAAGTCCGAGTCATACAACTTTTGCCCGCACTTGATGCCGGCGGCGTCGAACGCGGCACCGTCGAATTCGCTCGAGAGCTGGTTAAACTGGGGCACGAGTCTATCGTCATCTCCAATGGCGGTCGACAGGTGGAAACCCTGGAAGCTGAAGGCTCCCGGCATATCTGTATGCCTATTCATCGTAAATCGCTGCGCTCCCTTGCTCTGGTTCGCCCCATGCGTCGTCTGCTGGCCGAGCTGAAACCCGATGTCATCCATGTTCGCTCCCGAGCGCCGGCCTGGATCACCTGGCTGGCCTGGCGCAAGCTACCTGTCGCTACCCGCCCCCGGCTGGTGAGCACCGTCCATGGCATGTACTCGGTCAACGCCTACAGCGCGATTATGACAAAGGCTGAACATATAATCGCCATCTCCGATTGCGTGCACGACTACATCACCTCGAATTACGGCATCGACCCCAAGCATATCACCCGTATCTACCGCGGATTGGACCCCTCTATTTTCAAGCAAAACAGCGATAACCCGGACTGGCGCAACAGGCTCTACCAGGCCTACCCGCAATTCAAGAATAAGCGCCTGCTTGTGATGCCGGGCCGGCTTTCACGCTGGAAAGGCCAGGAGGCGTTCCTGGACGTGATGCATCACCTTTGTGACCTGCGCCAGGACTGTCACGGGATCGTTGTCGGCGATGCCGAAGAAAACAAGCAGCACTATCTGCAGGAGCTACTGGACAAGCGTAAAGCGCTGGGACTGGATGACAAGGTCACCTTTGTCGGTCACCGCGCCGATATCCAGTCCTTCTATTCACTGGCGGATATCACCTGCCACCTGTCCAACAAGGCGGAGCCCTTCGGCCGCACAGTGCCTGAGGCACTGGCCTGTGGCTGTCCCGTCATCGCCTATGACCGCGGCGGTGCCGCCGAGTCACTGCACCAAGCCTTTCCCGACGGACTGGTCGAAGCAGACAACCCTGAGGCCTTCGCCCGGCGCGCCCACGAGCTGCTGGAAAGAGAAGCGATCGATATCCAGCTGCCGGAAGAGTTCTACCTGCGGCACCAGGTCGATGCCACTCTGGATGTCTACCGCCGCCTGCTGGACGCACCGCGCGGCGGATGACGAAAGCTGCACCTGGGTGCGGGGATCAGCTACACTTCGCGCTATTGACTCTTACCCCCGACTAGACGGATTCGCATGCGAGTACTCCATATTGCCTACCAGCAGCTCAAGCGCTACGGCCATACCCGGGTCAGCTGGGCTCAGAAGCTTACCTATGGCCTGATCAAGAATGATCACCTGGTACAAGGGTTCAGTGACCGTGACGTGGCCTCTTTTGAGGCACCGCTGGGCATCCGCGACCTGGGCGTCAAGAAAGCCAACAAGCGACTGCTGGAAACCGTGGAGTCATTCGAGCCGGATCTGGTGATCGCCGGCCATTGCGACATGATCCCCAACGAGACGCTGGCCGAGATCCGCAGGATGATGCCGGGCTGCGCCATCGCCCACTGCAATAACGACCCGCTGTTCGTCCCCTCCAACGTTGACCGGCTGAAGTACCGCGCCGAAGTGGCCGACGCGATCTTTGTATCGACCGGTCGCCGGGAACTGACTCAGTTTGAAGGCTCCCGGGCACGGGTGTATCACATGCCCAACCCGGTCGAGCCCTCGGTGGAGTGTTTCAACAACTCGGTCAAACCTGATGCTGAGCTGCCGATCGACCTGATCTTCTGCAGCAATAGCCAGAACTTCACCAAGCGCCTGGAGATGATCAGCCGCATGAAGGAGCAGCTCGACCCCATCATGCAGTTCAAGACGTTCGGCAGTTTTGGCGAGCCACCGGTCTGGGGGCGCGACTACGACCGCGCTCTGGAGCAGAGCAAGATGGGGCTCAACTTCAACCGCCAGGAAGGGGATTACTGGTACGCCTCGGCCCGCATGGCGCAACTGGGCGGCAACGGCATACTGCAGTTCACCCATTCGGCCAACCGGTTCGACGAACTGTTCCCGGCGGAGTCGATCGTCTATTTCGACGACGAAGCCACACTGATCGATCGTATCCGTGAATTCCACGGCGACGACGCCAAACGCCAGGACTGGGCCGCAAGAACCCGTGACTTCTTCCACACGGAGATCAACTCGACGCTCTACGCCCAATACATCGCCGAAGCGACCACGCTGACACCGTTCAGCCACGACTACGTCTGGGCCCGGGATATCAACCTGGACGGCACGCTGAAATGACGCTGTCGCTGAACACCGAGGACGCCTTTGCCCAGGGTGGCAACCGGCTCTGTTTTGAATACCCGGGGGATCCCCGGCGCTGTATCAAGGTGCGCCGACCAGACTTTACGCTGGCCGATCTGCGTCGCAAGAAAGGCTTTCCAAAAAGCCTCCTGCCGCTGAGTCATTTCGATGACAACCGCGAGGAGTACGCCGTCATCAGTGGCCTGGAACAGCGCAAGGGCGAGGCTGTTTTTAACGTGATCGGCCGCTGCTACGGCTTTGAAAACAGCAACCTGGGGCCAGGATTGGTGCTGGAGTTGGTGCGTGATGCCGATGGCCGCATCTCCCAAACGCTGAAGGCCCAGATCTGGTTTGACGGTTATACCGAAGACTGCAAAGCAGCGGTGGGCGCCTTTTGTCAGCAATGGCAGCAGCTGCAGGTGCCTTCGCGCGACCTGTTGCTGCATAACCTGCTGGTCCAGAAAGGCGCCGACGGAAAGATACAGCGCCTGGTCGCGATCGATGGCCTGGGCAGCCCCAACATTATACCCTTTCACTGGCTGCCCTTTTCCCTGCGCGAGGCCAAGGTGAAACGCAAGCTGGCCAACCTGCACCAGCGAATCGACGATCTGCTGGCGAAAAAACGCCAGGGCGATGACCCCGGCTTCCACGGTATGGCCACCGCCCACCGTTCCTAACACGAGACTGATGCAAAAAGGTTGAACACTATGACCGACACCCCCATTCGCACCGCACAGGTTCTGGCGGGCGCTGCCCAGGGCGGCGCCGAGAACTTTTTCGTGCGCCTGGTTACCGGCATGCACGAACACCCGGGTATGGAGGTCAAAGCCTTTATCCGCAACCACGCCCACCGGGTCGAAGCGCTGCGCCAGGGCGGCGTGGAAACCGAGGGATTCCGCTTCGGTTCCGCCATCGATATGCTCGACCGGCACCACTATCGCAAGGCGCTGAACGCCTTCGAACCCGAGGTGGTGATGACCTGGATGGGCCGTGCCAGTGCCTATACGCCCAACTCGCGCAGCTACACGCTGGTTAATCGCCTCGGTCACTACTACAAGCTGAAATACTACAGCCACTCGGACTACTGGGTCGGCATCAGCAAGGGGATCTGCAAGCACATGATCGACGGAGGCTTCCCGGCCGATCGCATCGTGCATATCCCCAACTTCGCCGATGAAACACCGGTAATACCGATTCCGCGCGATAGCTTCAACACCCCCGGGGATAAGCCGATCATCCTGTCCGCTGGCCGTCTGCATGAGAACAAGGCGTTCGATGTAGTGCTGCACAGCCTGACCGAGCTGCCTGACGTAACGCTCTGGCTGGCAGGCTCCGGCCCCGAGGAGGCAAACCTCAAGGCGCTGTGCAAACAGCTGGGACTGGAGTCGCGGGTCCGCTTCCTTGGCTGGCGTACCGATGTAACCACGCTGATGGCCAGCGTCGACCTGTTCGTCTGCCCGTCACGCCATGAAGGTCTGGGATCGATCGTGATGGAATCCTGGGCACACCGCTGCCCGATCGTCGCCACCAACTCCCAGGGTCCAGGCGAAGCGATCACCGACGGTCTCAGTGGACTGATCACGCCGGTGGATGATGCGCCGGCACTGACCAAAGCGATCAACCGGGTGCTGCAAAGCGATGATCTGCGCCAGCAACTGATAGAAGGTGCCAGCAGGGTCTACGCAGAAGGCTACAGCAAGGCCTACATCGTGCAGCGCTATGCCGACTTCTATCAGGAGATCCGCGGCAAGCGCGGTTAACCGGGCAACAGGCCGCGGGCCAGCAGCTCTTTTGCGCAGCGGCCCGCCTCATCGAGGGGCCCGGCATCCGGGCTCAGGGTCTCTCCCTGCCAGCGCGCCAGCGGCACAACTCGCTGTGCCTCCACCAGCAGATCCAGACCGGCCTGCAGGCGATTGGGCTTCAGTTGCGGCACCGGCAGAATACCCACTGCACAACCGGCACTGAGCGCCTCATACACCATGGATACGCTGTCTGCGGTGACCCAGCAGCACTCGGTCTGTGCCAGCTGCTCGGGCAGCCAGCCGGAAGGGGTTTGCGACGCGGGAATAAACTCCAGACCCGGGAGCCCGGCGAGCCTCGCTTCCGTCTCTGCCGGTGTGCGCCTGGAGCTGGTTACACGCCAGCTCCGACTATCCTGCGCCAGCACACGCTCAACGGCACTGATTAATGCCGCCTCATCCCAGCCGCTGTGTTTTGACGGGCCGCCGACCAGAATCATGCCGCTGCCCGCAACCTTCGCCCCCGGGCGCATTCGGTTCAGCGCGCCGCGCGTAGCGATCACATTACGCCGCGGTTTGGGTGCATCGTGCTCGGGGATGAGGCAGAGGTCGAACAGCGACAGCGGCAGACTGGGCTTCATCAGCACCACCGCGGGGGCCCGCCAGCAGCGCTTCAGCGCCAGCAGGGTCAAGTGCGTAGCATGCCCTGCCCCGATCACCAGATCCGCTTTTGCCGGTGCCTCAGGACCGCCAAACAGCAGTGCCTTGAGAGCTTGAGAACGTGACAACGGCGCCAGCGTCTCGATCTGCACAGCGGGATTGATCCGTGCTATCGCCTCTGCCAATCCCAGCGACTGGTTCAGATGTCCCGGTTTGCCATCGCTGACAATTACAATTCGCTTCAAGGCCTCTCCCGCTTATCCAAGGTCAACCGGTTCGAAGAGCAACCATGATAAACAAATCCCCCGGTGCTGGATAATCTGACTAAAAGCAGGATTTCACTGTTCAGCCAATTCCATTTTTCGCCTGAAAGCATACAATCTACACTCTTGCGCAAAAGCCCCGGTGCCCACTAGGCATTCGAAGGCGATTTCCTGTTTACCCGGTCTTTAGGATGGTTTGATATGTCGGCGTTCGGCTCTGTTTTCATGCCTGAAATGGCAATCTCCTGGTTTGATGGTTCGAGCTGGAGCGAAAGCCAGGTGGTGCCGAGCGAGAGCCTGCACCTGCACGCCGGTGCCCACGTCCTGCACTACTCCAGCACCTGCTTTGAGGGCCTCAAGGCGTTCCGCCATGAAGACGGGTCGATCAAAATTTTCCGTATGGACCGTAATATCGACCGCATCGCCCAGAGCTCCGAGCTGCTGGCTCTGCCGGAGGTCAACAAGGAACAGATCGCGCAGATGATCACCTCGATCGTTGCCCAGTTCGCGGCCGAAGTGCCGGAAGCGCCGGGATCCATGTATATCCGTCCGACCCATATCGGAACGGAACCGGCTATCGGCAAGGCGGCCGTGCCGACACTGGAATCCTGCTTCTACGTGCTGCTCTCACCGGTCGGTGACTACTTCTCCGGCGGTGACAGCGCCCTGCGCCTGCTGATCGATGACAAGAACATGCGCTGCCCGCCGCACATGGGTATGGTCAAGAGCGGAGGCAACTACGCCGGTGCGCTGCAGCCGACCATGAAGGCCCGCGCCGAGTTCCAGGCCGACCAGGTCCTGTTCTGCCCCGGCGGTGATGTACAGGAAACCGGCGCCGCCAACTTCCTGCTGATCGACGGCAACGAGATCATCACCAAGGCACTGGACAGCACCTTCCTGCACGGTGTCACCCGCGACTCCATCCTGACCCTGGCGCGCGATATGGGGATGACCGTCTCCGAACGCCAGCTCAGCGTTGATGAGCTGCTCGAGCGCGCCGCCAAACCCGGTTGCGAAGCCGCCCTGTCCGGCACGGCAGCGGTACTGACCTCAGTGGGCACGCTGATCTACAACGGCAAGGAGCACAGCGTCGGTAATGGCGGTATCGGTGAGACCACCGTGAAACTGCGCCGCGCCCTCAACGATATCCAGTGGGGCCGCAGCGAAGACAAGTTCGGCTGGCTGCTCGATATCTAAACGCGGCGCACACAACCCAGATACAGAAAGACCGGGCCAACGCCCGGTCTTTTCGTTTCATACCCGCCCCGTTCAGGACTCCATCAGCTGCGCCCAGTAGTCGCTGATACGTTCGCGGTACTCGCCCAGCTGATCGCCGCTGACCACCGTCGGCTGGTTCTGCATCGTCTGGCGGTGACCGAAGGCGCGATACGCCTTGTAGATTTCGCGCAGCTCCTCCGCCTGCTCGGGTGGCAGCAGCCCCGCTTCCTCGATCGACTCCAGCATGCGGATATTATCGCTCCAGCGCAGCAGCTCCGGATGCTCATGAGCGTTGGCCAGCACCAGGTACTGCACCATGAACTCGATATCGACGATACCGCCCCGATCCTGTTTCAGGTTGAACTCCTGCCCTTCGCGCGATGCCGAGGTGCCCAGCTGCTGACGCATTTTCTCGCGCATCTCGCGGACTTCGGTCTTGAGTGCCTCAGGATCGCGCTGTCGACCCAGCACATCTGCCCGCACTTTATCGAACGCTTGCGCCACCCGTTCGCTACCGCTGACCACGCGGGCCCGCACCAGCGCCTGGTGTTCCCAGGTCCAGGCGTCGTTCTGCTGGTATTGCTCGAATGCCCTCAACGAGGTCACCAGCAGGCCGGAATTGCCCGAGGGACGCAGACGCATGTCCACCTCATACAGCTGACCGGACGGCGTCAGGGTACCGAGGATATGGATGATGCGCTGACCCAGGCGGGTAAAGAACACCGGGTTGGCCAGCTCCCGCTTGCCACCCTGGGTCATCAGATTGGCATCCGCCTCGTTGATAAACACCAGGTCCAGGTCAGAGCCGTAAGAGAGCTCAATACCACCGAGCTTGCCGTAACCAACAATGATGAAGTCCGGATCACAGGGCTCACCCGGGCTCTTCTGGGGCACACCATACTTGGCGGTCATATCGCGCCAGGCGATCTCCAGCACCGCATCGAGCACCACCTCGGCCAGCCAGGTCAGGTAATCACTGACCTTCATCAGCGGCAGTGCACCGGTAATATCGGATGCCGCCACGCGCAGCATATGGGAGTGCTTAAAGTAGCGCAGCGCCTCCATCAGCTGCTCGGTATCGTCCTCCGGGATACGTACCAGCACCTGACGCAGCTCGTCATTCAGTTTCGCCTTGTCCGGTGGCGCAAACAGGGTGCGGGGATCGATTAGCTCATCGAGCAGACCGGGATGATGAGAGAGCTGATCGGCAAACCAGAAGCTGGCAGAACAGAGTCGCACCAGCTGCTGCAGCGCCCCCGGGTTCTCGTTGAGCAGCACCAGGTAGGCGGAGCGACGCAACACCGCCTGAATCAGCAGCAGCACACGCTCAAGAGTCAGCTCCGGGTTGTCAGTAGCGCCCACCGCCTGCAGGAGTTTGGGCAGCACCGCCTGGAGACGCTCCTGACCTACCTGCTGTAGCATTTTCACGGTCCTTTGCTGCTTCAGGTTACGCAGCTGCTGCAGCGCCGCTGCCGGCTCGGAAAAGCCCAGCTGACGCAGGTAGTTCTCGGCCGGCTCGCTTTCGAGCTCCGCATCCCAGAGAGCATGCCAGTGATCGGCGTTGCGGTCGGTCTCCTCCGACGCCTGTTCCGATTCGGCGGGGGCGATCACCTCCGCGAAGTGGGCGGAGACGCGGCGCCGGTAACCATCCAGGCGTTCGCTGAACGCTGCCCAGTCAAGCTCACCCATTACAAACGCCAGTCGCGCCTGGCCCTGCTCGTCCCGGGGCAGCTCCTGCGTCTGTCGGTCTGCCAGTGCCTGCAGCGCGTGTTCGGTATCGCGCAGGTAGCGGTAAGCCTCCAACAACTCGTCGACCACCTGCTTCGGCATGCCGACACATTCCGGCAGCAACGGCAGAATCCGGTTCAACTCACGCTGCTGCAGCCGCTTGTCCCGCCCACCACGGATCAGCTGGAACGCCTGGGCAATAAACTCCACCTCACGGATCCCGCCGGCTCCCAGCTTCACGTTCTGGTCCCGGTTTTTGAGCTTAACCTCCCGGTTAATCAGCGCCTTCATCTCGCGTAGCGACTCAAACGCGCTGAAGTCGATGTACTTGCGGTAAACAAAGGGTCTCAACAAACCGAACAGTATCGCGCCCTGGGCCTGATCGCCGGCGACCACGCGGGCCTTGACCATGGCGTAGCGCTCCCATTCACGCCCCTGGTCCTGGTAGTAGGTTTCCATCGCGTCGAAACTGCAGGCCAGCGGCCCCACGCTGCCAAACGGGCGCAGGCGCATATCGACACGGAACACGAAACCATCCGCCGTGGTGTTATCCAGCGACTGGATCAGCTTTTTGCCCAACCGGGTGAAGAACTCCTGGTTACTCAGGTTCTTGTCCGGCTTATCGGTCTCACCGTTTTCCGGGAAGGCAAAGATCAGGTCGATATCGGAGGACAGGTTCAGTTCATGGGCGCCCAGTTTGCCCATACCGAGCACCACCATCTGCTGCTCTACCAGCTCGCCAGACGCGTCGCGTCCCATGGGACGTCCCCAGCGCTTCACCGCCTGCTGATGCAGCCATGCAAGGCTCTGATCGATCAGCGTGTCCGCCATATCAGTCAGGGTGCCGGTGGTTTCCTCCAGGTCCGCCAGACGGTTCAGATCCCGCCAGATGATACGCACCATCTCGCGACGGCGAATCAGGCGTAGCTGCCTGTGCAGCTCGGTGTCGTTCTCACAGCCGGCGAGTGCAGCCGCAGCCCGGTCACGCAGCTCTCCCGGCGCATAACGGCGCCAGAGGTCGCCAGTCTCGTGCAGCTGCGCCAACAGTTCCGGCTGCCGCTGCAGCTGTTCACAGACATAGTCACTGCCGATCAGAATCCTCGGCAACCCCTCCAGCAGTGATTCGGGTATCTCACCGACCTGCGCCAGCGCAGCCTCAATGCGCTGAAGGTTCGCCTCCAGCAAACCGTGCAGATGCGCGGGTACTCCGGCTTTTAGTCGCTCCAACATCCTGCTGTTCTCCTCAGATTTACGCTGCCCTTACTGTAAACCAGAAAAGCCTGGTGCGAACAGACGCACCATAAACGTGCTTTTCTAAGCACTCTACGGGTGCATGCCTCACCCCGGGCAGCCTCGGCCCTACCGCGTTCTGCGACCAAATCGCGGCTTTATAATAGGCCACTCCCTGGCGACCTAACTCCATGCTTTTGCTGGCATAAGTGTCGATTGACGACTACACATACAGAGACTGTTACACCCATGAAACACAAACCTGTTCCCGGTTCGCTGGGCCGGGCCTTGAGCGCTCGCCTTGGCATCAAACCCTTGGAACAGGAATTGCTAACTGAATGGTCAAGCTTTTAGACACAGAAAAAAGCCTTATCCATTTCTCGCTGTAAAAGATACGTCACCAGAGAGGACTCTACATGTTGAAGAAAGCGCTTATTACGACCGCAACACTTTCCCTGGCCGTTGCCGCCACCGGCGTTCAGGCAGCCGGTACACTCGATGCGGTTAAGGAGCGAGGCTATGTACAGTGCGGAGTAACGTCAGGCGTACCTGGCTTCTCCGTTCCGGACGAGCAGGGTAACTGGGTCGGTCTCGACGTCGATGTCTGCCGCGCGGTTGCCGCCGCATCACTCGGCGATGCCAGCAAAGTTAAGTACACACCGCTCAACGCCAAGGAGCGCTTTACCGCCCTGGCATCCGGTGAGATCGACATGCTGTCCCGCGTTACCACCTGGACCCTGACCCGTGACACCCAGCTGGGCATCAACTTTGCCGGCGTGAACTACTACGACGGCCAGGGCTTCATGGTGAAGAAGGATCTCGGCCTCACCAGCGTCAAGGAGCTGGATGGCGCCACCATCTGTGTCCAGTCCGGTACCACCACCGAGCTGAACATGGCGGACTATTTCCGTACCCACGGTCTGGAACACACCCCGGTAGTGTTCGACACCAACGAGCAGGCAGCCACTGCCTTCGATACCGGCCGTTGTGATGCATTCACCACCGACCTGTCCCAGGCATACGGCCTGCGTACCCGCATGACCGACCCGTCCTCCGTGGTGGCACTGCCGGAAGTGATCTCCAAAGAGCCGCTCGGCCCGTCCGTGCGCCAGGGTGATGACCAGTGGTTCAACATCGTTAAATGGTCCCTGAACGCCATGATCAACGCCGAGGAACTGGGTGTTACCTCTGCCAACGTGGACGAGATGAAGGAATCCAGCACCAATCCGAGCATCAAGCGTCTGCTCGGCGGTGAGTCCGGCCTGGCTGAAGGCATGGGCATCAGCGATGACTGGGGATACCAGATCATCAAGCAGGTGGGTAACTACGGTGAATCCTTCGCCCGTAATGTGGGTGAAGACTCTCCGCAGAATATCGCCCGTGGTATCAACAACCTGTGGAACAACGGCGGCATCATGTATGCCTCGCCGATCCGCTAAGCATCCGTTAGTCACATAAGGCCGCCTTCGGGCGGCCTTATGCATCCGATTAGGCCCGGTAACAGGGCAAGCCCTTAAAGGGCATGGAGAGGCAAACAGATGGCATCGGACACTAACCGAAACAACAGCTCCCCTCCTTCCGAGACGGAGCACGAAATCAAGTTCTGGAACGATCCTGCCAAGCGCGCCCTGCTGTTTCAGGTGCTGCTGGTACTGGTGCTGGGCGGCTTCGTCTGGTTTATCGTTTCGAACACCCTCAGCAACCTGGAGCAGCGCGGTATCACCACCGGTTTCGACTTCCTGTCCCAGGAAGCCGGGTTCGGTATTCCACTGTCACTGGTGGAGTACACCGAAGCCTCCAGTTACGGTCGCACCTTCGTTGTCGGCCTGCTTAATACCGTACTGGTCTCGGTGCTGGGCATCATTGCAGCGACCATCCTCGGCTTTATCCTGGGTGTGGCGCGCCTGTCGGACAACTGGCTGATCTCCAGGCTGTCCGCGCTGTATATCGAGATCTTCCGTAATATCCCGCTGCTGCTGCAGATCTTTTTCTGGTACTTCGCGGTGCTGCGCGCCCTGCCCTCGCCGCGTCAGAGTATCGAATTTCTCGGCAGCTACCTGAATATCCGCGGCCTGTCGATGCCGGCGCCAGTGGCAGAACCCGGCTTCGACCTGGTCTGGATCGCCCTGGCCGTAGCGATCGTGGCCACCTGGCTGATGCGAAAATGGGCGCATAAGCGTCAGGACGCCACCGGCAAGATCTTCCCGGTAGGCTGGGCCTCACTCGGCCTGATTATCGGTCTGCCTCTGCTGGTATTCCTGATCAGTGGCGCACCGATGAGCCTGGATTACCCGGAGCTGAAAGGCTTCAACTTCCGTGGCGGCATGACCATCATCCCCGAGTTTGTCGCCCTCTGGCTGGCACTGACCATCTACACCGCGGCGTTTATCGCCGAGACGGTGCGTGGCGGTATTCTCTCGGTGCCGCACGGACAGCTGGAAGCGGCATCTGCGCTGGGCCTGCCGAAAACCCGTACCCTGCGCCTGATCGTAATCCCGCAGGCGATGCGCGTGATCATTCCACCGCTAACCAACCAGTATCTGAACCTGACCAAGAACTCGTCGCTGGCGACTGCGATCGGCTACCCGGATCTGGTGTCCGTCTTCGCCGGCACAACGCTGAACCAGACCGGTCAGGCGATCGAGGTGATCTCCATGACCATGGCGGTCTACCTGTCGTTGAGCGTGCTCACGTCGCTGTTCATGAACTGGTACAACAAGCGCAAATCGCTGATCGAGCGCTAGGAGGCAAGGTATGAAATACGAACTTCAACCCACGCTGCCGCCTCCCGCCAACACCATCGGTGTGATCGGCTGGGCGCGCAAGCACCTGTTCAACGGGCCACTGAACTCAGTCGCCACAATCCTGCTGGCCTGGCTAGCCTTTACCCTGCTGACGCCGGTGATCGACTGGGCGTTGTTCAGCGCTAACTGGACCGGTACCACCCGAGACGCCTGCACCGATGGCGGCGCCTGCTGGGTGTTTATCGGCCAGCGTATCGACCAGTTCCTGTACGGGTTTTATCCCCGCGAGGAAACCTGGCGCCTGAACCTGTCGTTCTTCCTGATGCTGGCCCTGATCCTCTGGCTGGCGATTCCTAAGCTCCCCGCCAAGGGGATTGCTGCCGTGCTGACGCTGGTGGTGTTCCCGGTGGTGGCGTTCTTCCTGCTCACCGGCGGTATCTTCGGCCTGGAAGCGGTCGATACCCATCAGTGGGGCGGCCTGAGCCTGACACTGGTACTGGCCGTGGTCGGCATGGTGGCCTCGCTGCCGCTGGGTGTACTCCTGGCCCTGGGGCGGCGCTCCGAGATGCCGATCGTGAAATCCCTGTCGGTGGTTTATATCGAGGTGTGGCGCGGCGTACCGCTGATCACCGTGCTGTTCATGGCCTCGGTGATGCTGCCGCTGTTCTTCCCGGAAGGGATGAACTTCGACAAGCTGCTGCGTGCCCTGATCGGTATCACCCTGTTCCAGACCGCCTACATGGCGGAAGTGGTGCGCGGTGGGCTGCAGGCGATTCCGAAAGGCCAATACGAAGCGGCCGATGCCCTGGGCCTCGGCTACTGGCAGAAGATGATCCTGATTATCCTGCCGCAGGCGCTGAAGATGATGATCCCTGGCGTGGTAAACACCTTTATCGCGCTGTTCAAGGACACCAGTCTGGTGCTGATCATCGGTCTGTTTGACCTGCTGGCGATCGTCCAGGCAGCCACCAACGATCCCAAGTGGATCGGTTATGCCACCGAAGGCTATGTCTTCGTCGCGCTGGTGTTCTGGATCTTCTGCTTCAGCATGTCACGCTACAGCCAGTACCTTGAAAAGCGGCTACAAACCGGCCATGGCAACCGGGCCTGAACACGGAGAAAGAGACAATGACAGACGCGGCAAGCAATACCGGTGAGCAGCTGATGATCGAGCTGCGCGACATGAACAAGTGGTACGGCGAGTTCCATGTTCTGAAGAACATCAACCTGAAGGTGAAAAAGGGCGAGCGTATCGTCATCTGCGGGCCTTCCGGCTCTGGCAAGTCAACGATGATCCGCTGCATCAACCGCCTGGAAGAGCACCAGCGCGGCGATATCATCGTTAACGGCGTCCCCCTGACCCAGGATATCAAGAACATCGAAACGATCCGCAAGGACGTGGGCATGGTGTTCCAGCACTTTAACCTGTTCCCGCACCTGACCGTGCTGGAGAACTGCGTGCTGGCCCCGATCTGGGTGAAGAAGATTCCGCGCAAGGAAGCCGAAGCCACGGCGATGAAGTACCTGGAGCGCGTGAAAATTCCGGAGCAGGCGAAAAAGTACCCCGGCCAGCTATCCGGCGGTCAGCAGCAGCGTGTGGCGATCGCCCGTTCCCTGTGTATGAACCCGGACGTGATGCTGTTCGACGAGCCGACCTCGGCGCTGGACCCGGAGATGATCAAGGAGGTGCTCGATGTCATGATCGAGCTGGCCAAGGAGGGGATGACCATGCTCTGCGTAACCCACGAGATGGGCTTCGCGAAAACCGTCGCGGACCGAGTCATCTTTATGGATGGCGGACAGATTATTGAGGAAAACGCACCGCACGAGTTCTTCAACAACCCGCAGCATGAACGTACCCAGCTGTTCCTGAGCCAGATCCTGAACCACTGATCCGGCAGAAGACCTGGCTACCAAGGGTGGCGCTTTAACGGGCGTCGCCCTTTTTTGTCAGCATTGGTAAGAAAAGCGAAATACAGAAACCTGTCTGGCTGAGTTAGTATCTCCTCCCCGCCAGAGTCCGGACCATGGAAACCCGATGAAAAGACGTCAATTTCTTCAGGGCGCACTGGGCCTGTGCTGCGCCCCGCTCTCAGGTTCACTCTTTGCGCAGATCACTGAAGCCCTGCCCAAAACCGACACTTTGCCGGTGGTCTTTCTCGGCCACGGAACACCGATGAACGCCATCGAGGACAACCCCTACAGCCGCGCCTGGCAGGCGATGGGACAGGAGCTTCCCAGACCCGCGGCGATCCTCTGTATCTCGGCCCACTGGCTCAGCCGCGGCAGCTTTGTCGGCGCAGTGCGAACGCCCGAAACCATTCACGACTTTGGCGGCTTCCCCCAGGCCCTGTTTGACGTGCAGTACCCGGCGCCAGGCTCACCGGAAGGCGCCGAGCTGGTACAGACGCTCACCCGGCAGGAGTCGGGAAAAGATCGGGTAAAACTGGATCACGAAAGAGGTCTGGATCACGGCACCTGGTCGGTGCTCAGACAGATGTACCCGGACGCCGATATTCCGGTGTTTCAGCTCAGTATCGATTACCACCGGCCGATGGCCTATCACTACGAACTGGCGCAGCAGCTGTCGGCCCTGCGCGAGCGCGGTGTGCTGATTATCGGCAGTGGCAATATCGTCCATAACCTGCGTGCGGTGCAGGCGGTTGAGGGCGGCTATGACTGGGCGGTCGCTTTTGATGAGCAGATCAAGCAGAAGCTTGTGGACGGCGATCATCAGAGCATTCTTAACTACCAGTGGTACGGCAAGGCGGCTGAGCTGTCGGTGCCTACCCCGGATCACTACATCCCGATGCTCTACAGTATCGGTCTGCAGCGTAGCAGCGACGAGCTTAGCTTCTATAACGAATCGCTGACCCGCGGCGCCATATCGATGCGCTCCTTTGTGCTTTCGCCCGGCTGATCACCGGGCGGCTCTCTCTTCAAGAGCCTCGAAAGCCTCTGCTCGAAAATCTCAGCTCGCCTGTTTCTCGCCGCAGAGCGGCTGACGCATCTGCATCGCCACCTCTGCAGCAGAGAGTTTCTTAGCCAGCAGCCAGTGCAGCTTGGCAAATGCCGCTTCCAGCGTCAGATCTGCGCCAGATATCACACCGATACGTGAAAGCGCCGCCCCGGTAGCATAGGTATCACCGGCCACAGCGCCCCGGCTGCACTGGGTCAGGTTCACAACTGTCGTGCCCTGGGCAATGGCCGATTCCAGAGTTTCCATCAGCGCTGCATCCGAGGTCGGTGCATTACCCACACCGTAGCTCTGCAGAATCACGCCGCCTAAGCCCGGCTGACTCAGCACCGCCTGAATCAGCGTTGCGCTGATACCGGGGAAGAGCCGGATCACCGCCACAGCCGCAGGATCAAACTCGGGAGAGCTGAACGACGGTTTTCCGGGCGCCAGCATCAGGTCAGTGCGCAGCGAAATAGCGATACCCACTTCGCCCAGTGGCGCCAGATTCGGCGACTCAAAGGCGCTCAGCGCGCTGGCATCCATCTTGACGCTCCGGTTGCCACGCAACAGGCGACCGTTGAAGTAGATGCAGACCTCGTTGATCTCGGGCCGCACCGCCAGCTCCAGCGCACCGAGCAGGTTGCTGTCGGCGTCACTTCTGCGCTCGGCCAGGGGAATCTGCGAGCCGGTCAGGATCACCGGCTTGGCCAGCCCCTGCAGCATGAATGAGAGTGCAGAAGCGGTATAGGCCAGGGTATCGGTCCCGTGGAGGACGATAAAACCGGCGTAATCCCCGTAGCGCTCGATAACCGGTGCGGCGATGCTGTTCCACTGGCGGGGAGAGAGCTCCGCACTGTCGATCAGCGGGTCCAGCTCAAGCAGATCGAACGCCGGCAGTGTATCCAGCCGCTCGGCCAGGCGCTGCCTGAGCAACTGCTCAAAACCCGCAGCGGGAGCCAGCCCCTGTTCCGTGGGCAACATACCGATGGTGCCACCAGTATGGATAATCAACACCCTGTCAGTCTGCACGCTGCGACTCCTTGTTGCGACTGGTTAGTTACGACTGATTAGCTGCGACTCGTTAGTTACGACTGGTTACTCTTGATCCTGGCGCCGGGTTAATCCGCGTCATCGTCTATCTGCCAGAGCAGCTCACCGGTGGCCAGCGCCAGCTGACCCGGCAGGGTTTTGCGACTCAGCCCCTGCAATAGCTTGAGTGCTTTCGCCCGCTGCACCTGCTGCCAGGACGCTGGCATCATCTCCAGCAGACGCCAGTCCCAGGCTCGCCCGGTATCGGCCCGCAGCCGCTGGTACTGGGAGATCAGTACCTGGCAGTGCTCGGCGATATCCGGCTGGGATTCCAGCGCGGCCAGCATCAGGTCCAGGGTGCGGTTCAATTCCTGCAGAGCGGACTCATCGCCGGCGATCGCTTTCGCCAGCTGCGCCGGCCAGGCCTTGAGGCAGTCGGAGATCAGTTCAACCAGGGTTTCATCTTCGCTGCCGTTGAACGCCAGCGCCACCCGGAACGGCGGCCGCTGCAGACCCGCCAGCGCATAACCGCGTTGGGCCTTGCTGTCATCCCGTACCTGCACCGGAATCTGGCGGGCGATCTCCAGCGCCAGCTGGAACAGCGCCTCGGTGGGGCCGGATTTCAGCTCAAGTTCCAGCTCCGACAACTCCATGGCCTGCTGACCGGCGCGGATCTCGCCCCGATCCAGGGCCACTTCCACCTGCCAGGCCTCGGCGCCTTCGCCCGCGCCAAGCAACCAGATATGACGTTCGAAATTGGTATCGAACACCGGCTGCAGCTGCGCCAGCAGTGAGTCATCGTTTAACTGCGGCGGCAGGTGCGGCCGGAATTTGTCCAGATCCAGCACCGGCTCGTCCAGCTGCCACTCCCACTCACCGCGCACACTCAGGCCAGCGCGACCTTCGCCGGCGGTTTTCAGCGTCTGGATATACCGCTCGCCATCGCGGCGGATACGCAGGGCTACGCGGGCACCGGTCAACGCATGCTCCGGGGTATCGAAATAGGTGTTATCCAGCTGTCTGCACTCGGGCTCGGCCCTGGAGTACTGTTCCAGTATCGGCAACCCTGCCACGTCGGCGCCATACTCGGGCAACAGCCCGAGCTTGAGTTCTGTTTCCGCTCCCATCATCCGACTCCACTTATTCAATCCCCTCATTTTATGGGCCATCGCCCAAGGAAGCCATGAACAGTGCCAGTTTCACCTGCCGCCGGCGTAACTTTCGGTTTTTACGCTATTTTTAAAAACGGCTCGCGCAATGTGACAATTTCATTGTCGTTTTATTACAAAAACGGCAAATCGATACGTATACTTGCGCCAAATTTAAAACCGTCCCTACAGGTATGCATCGATGGTTAACAGCCCCTTATTTCAGATGTTCGCCCGTTCCCCCTTTCTGCCGATTCAGGAACATATCGCCAAGGCACAGGACTGCGCCGCTGAACTGGTGCCGTTTTTTAATGCGGTGATCAAGGAGGACTGGGCCCAGGTCGCCGAGTGCCAGCAGCGAATCACCTCGCTTGAGCATGAAGCCGACGATATCAAACGCAACATCCGCCAGAACCTGCCCGGCAACCTGTTCCTGCCGGTTGCCCGCACCGATCTGCTCGAGCTGGTCAGAATGCAGGATAAGATCGCCAACAAGGCGAAGGATATCGCAGGACTCATTCTCGGCCGTCAGATGAGGATCCCGAAGGAACTGCAGCAGGGCCTGCTCGATTTTCTCGATACCGCTATTCAGACCACCGATCAGGCGAAAACCGCGCTGAACGAACTCGATGAACTGGTCACCTCCGGCTTCCGCGGCCACGAGATCGACCTGGTGGAGCGTCTGCTGGTGGAACTCGACCGCCTGGAACATGAAACCGACGAGCACGAGCGCAAACTGCGTGCCGCGCTGTTCGCCGTGGAACGCGACCTGTACGCCGTCGATGTCATGTTCCTCTATCAGATCATCACCTGGATTGGCGATCTCGCCAATCGCGCTCAGCAGGTAGGCAGCCGCCTGCAACTGTTACTGGCACGCTAAATCGGTAAAACGAGGATCCAATGGAAATCATCTCTCAGTACGGCGACATCCTGGTCATTCTGGCCTGTGTCTTCGGCTTTTTCATGGCCTGGGGCGTAGGTGCCAACGACGTGGCAAACGCGATGGGTACCTCCGTGGGCTCGCGCGCAATCACACTCAAGCAGGCGATCATCATCGCCATCCTGTTCGAATTTGCCGGCGCCTACCTGGCCGGCGGCGCGGTCACCGCGACTATCCGCAAGGGCATCATTGAACCCGGTATCCTGTCCGGCAGTCCTGAGCTGCTGGTCTACGGTATGCTGGCCTCACTGCTGGCGGCCGGCGTCTGGCTGTTGATCGCCACCCACTTTGGCTGGCCGGTTTCGACCACTCACTCTATCGTCGGCGCCATCGTCGGCTTTGCCGCGGTGGGTGTCTCCGTAGATGCCGTGCACTGGGGCAAGGTGGGCACCATCGTCGCGAGCTGGGTGGTCTCGCCGGTCACCGCCGGAATAATAGGCTTTTTCCTGTTCCGAACCGTTCAGCATCTGATTCTGGACACCACCGATCCGTTCAAAAACGCCAAGCGCTATGTGCCCTTCTACATCTTCCTGGTGGGCTTCATGGTCGCCATGGTGACCTTCACCAAGGGCCTGAAGCATATCGGTCTGCACCTGAGCTTTGGTCAGAGCGCGGCGATCTCCGTGGCCGTTGCCCTGGTCGTCATGGGCATCGGTATCCTGATGCTGCGCAAGGTTAAAGCCGACCCGAAAGCGGACGAGGAGTACCACTTCAGCAGCGTGGAAAAGGTGTTCGGGATTCTGATGCTGTTCACCGCCTGTGCCATGGCATTTGCCCACGGTTCCAATGATGTGGCCAACGCGGTGGGACCGCTGGCAGCCGTGGTTGGCGTGGTTTCCGCCGGCGGTAGCGTGGCACAGCAGTCGGCCATGCCGACCTGGATTCTGCTGCTGGGTGGTGGCGGTATCGTTGCCGGCCTGGTGATGTACGGCCACAAGGTGATCGCCACTGTCGGCACCAATATCACCGAGCTGACGCCGAGCCGCGGCTTTGCCGCCACCCTGGCCGCCGCATCCACCGTGGTATTTGCCTCCGGCACCGGCCTGCCGATCTCCACCACCCACACCCTGGTGGGCGCGGTACTCGGTGTGGGCATCGCCCGTGGCATGGCCGCACTGAACCTGCGCGTGGTCGGCACGATCTTCGTCTCCTGGATCGTTACTCTGCCGGCCGGCGCACTGCTGGCGATCATGTTCTTCTTCATGCTCAAGGGCATGTTCTCCTGATCTGCTCTTTGTAAGCGAACAGACCGGAAAAAGGGGTGCTTATGCGCCCCTTTTTGCTGCTTTTTCTATAATGGACCCTGCAGGGCAAAGTCTGCACAATAAGACTTTGTTTTGCTTACCCCTTAGTTCGAAGCCGAATGCGGAGTCCATCATGTCTCGCACCCCTCCTGACGCTCTGGCGATGCTGCGTGAACTGATCGCGGCTCCCTCTATCAGCTCCACCACCGCTGAGTGGGACCTGAGCAATCTCAAGGTGATCGAACTGCTGCACACCTGGCTTGAAGAACTGGGTTTCAGCTGCGAGGTGATGCCGATCCCGCATCAGCCCACCAAGGCCAACCTGATCGCCACGCTTGGCACAGGCCCTGGAGGCCTGGTGCTGTCCGGACATACCGATACCGTGCCCTGCGACCCGGAACTCTGGCATAGCGACCCGTTCCGGGTGGCCGAGCGCGACCAGCGTTTATACGGCCTGGGCACCTGCGATATGAAAGGGTTTCTGGCGCTGGCGATCGAGGCGGCGAAAAGCTTTGTCGATCAGCCTCTGAAGCAGCCACTGATCATTCTCGCCACGGCGGACGAAGAGAGTGCCATGTCCGGCGCCCGGGCACTGGTGGAAGCGGGCCGACCCAAGGCACGTGCAGCGGTTATCGGCGAGCCGACCAGCCTGAAGCCGGTAAGGATGCACAAGGGGATGATGATGGAAGCGGTGCGGATCGAGGGACGCTCCGGACACTCCTCCGACCCCTCGCTGGGCGCCAATGCGCTGGATGCGATGCACCAGGTGCTTAACGAGCTTTCCGCCTTCCGCAACGAACTCAAGGCGAAGCACCGCAACAGCGACTTCCGCGTCGACTTCCCGAGCATGAACTTCGGCTGCATCCACGGCGGCGATAACCCGAACCGGATCTGTGGTCACTGCGAGCTGGAGTTCGACCTGCGCCCGTTACCCGGCATGTCCGTCGATGGCCTGCGTAACGCCATCGGCGAGCGTCTCGGCCCGCTGGGCGCTCAGTTTGGTGTCGAGCTGACGACCCGCGCCCTGTTCCCGGGTATACCTCCGTTCGAAAACCGGGATACGGACGGGCTGGTGGCACTGGCGGAAAAACTCACCGGCCATCGCGCCCAGGCGGTTGCCTTCGGCACCGAGGCGCCGTTCCTGCAGCAGCTGGGGATGGATACCATCGTCATGGGCCCCGGCTCCATCGACCAGGCACATCAGCCCGACGAATACCTGGCACTGGATCAGATCCAGCCGACCATCGACGTGCTGAAACAGCTGATTACCCGCTATTGCCTCTAAGCTATTGTCTTTAAACAGGGCCCCTGAACAGGTTGACCGCGTGAACGACACGACCCAAGACTTTGTAAACTGGTTTCGCCACTCTTCACCCTATATCCACGCGCATCGCGGCAAAACCTTCGTGGTCATGCTCGGCGGGGAAGCGATCGTCGACTCCCGCCTGGCAAGCATCGTCCACGACATCGCGCTGCTGAACAGCCTGGATGTCCGCCTGGTGCTGGTTCACGGCGCCCGCCCGCAGATCAACGCCCGCATGCAGGAAGCCGGTATCGAGACCCGCCTGCATCATGACCAGCGCGTCACCGACAGCGACACCCTGCACTGCGTGATCGAGGCCGTGGGCCGCGTACGCACGGAGATTGAAGCCCAGCTTTCCATGGGGCTGGCCAACACGCCGATGCACGGCGCACGCATCCGGGTCTGCGGCGGAAATTTTGTCACCGCCCGACCGCTGGGTGTGCTGGACGGTGTCGATATGGGCCATACCGGCGAACTGCGCCGGGTCGACGTCCAGGGGATCAATCAACAGCTGGACCTGGATAACATCGTGCTGATCTCCAACCTGGGCTACTCACCCACCGGCGAGGTGTTCAACCTGTCTGTGGAGGAGGTCGCCACCGGCGTTGCCACGGCACTGAAAGCGGACAAGCTGATTCTGTTCGGCCAGCAGGAGGGGATCCGCGACTCCAACGACGAACTGCGCAGCGAGCTGCTGGCCGAAACCGCCCGCCGGCTGGTACACAAATACTCCGCCACGGTCACCGCCGAGGAGAGCTGGAGCGAGACCGCCTGCCTGCTGCAGGCTGCCGTGGATGCCTGCGACAAGGGCGTACCGCGCTGTCACCTGGTCAGTCATGCCCAGGATGGCGCGCTGCTGCTGGAACTGTTCACCCGCGACGGTACCGGCACCATGATCAGCAAGGAGTCCTACGAGCAGGTGCGTCCGGCCAATATCGAGGATGTGGGCGGCCTGATCGAACTGATCACGCCGTTGGAAGAGAAAGGCATTCTGGTGCGTCGCTCCCGCGAACTGCTGGAGGCAGAGATCGAGCGCTTCCACCTGGTGGTGCGCGATGGCGCGATTATCGGCTGTGCCGCGCTTTATCCGTTCGCGGAAGACAGCATGGGCGAGCTCGCCTGTGTGGCGATCAACAACGAATATCGCGGCGGCAATCGCGGCGATCTGCTGCTGGAACATATCGAGGAAGAGGCCAGGCGCATCGGCCTGAAGAAGCTGTTTGTGCTCACCACACGTACGGCGCACTGGTTCCTGGAGCGGGGTTTCCGCGCCGCACCGCTGGAAGAGCTGCCGGGCCAGCGCAAGGAGCTGTATAACTTCCAGCGCAACTCCAAGGTGTTTATCAAACCCCTGAAAGGTTGAGCTTTCCGGAGCGGTGTCGCGTTCCTAGTCCAGCGTCGGCAGCTGGATCAGGAAGGCTGCCCCCTCAGGGTCGACACTGTCACGGATCTCCAGCGCACCGCCATAGCTGCTGAGGATATCCACTGCCACGGACAGACCGATTCCCTGCCCCGGCGCCGATGAGTCCAGCCGGGCGCCGCGCTCCAGGATCACCTGGCGCATCTCCTTGCTGACCCCCGGACCGTCATCAGCGACCTCTATCCAGAGCATTCCATGGCCGCTGCCCCCCTGCACCCGCACCTGCTGATCTCCGTATTTAAACGCGTTTTCCAGCACGTTGCCGAGCAGTTCCATCAGGTCATGCTCGTCACCGGCAAAACTGAGCCCCGGCGCCAGCTCGATGCGGACGTGAACCGCTTTATCGGCGTACACCTTAGCCAGTGCCGACAGTATCCGCCGGACCACCGGCTCCACGGCGACCGGTGCCGCCAGCGGCGCCCCCGGTGATTTGACCGCCCGGGACAGCTGGTACTGAACAATCTGGTTCATCCTTGCAGTCTGTTCGCTGACCAGTTGGCGGTAGCGCTCGCTATCCATCTGCTCATCGGCGGCACCGTTCATCACCGCCAACGGCGTCTTAAGACTGTGGGCCAGATCACCGAGAGTGTTGCGATAACGCTCGCGCTGGCGACGTTCACTCTCGATCAGCCGGTTCAGGTTATCGGTGACAGCCTGCACCTCCAGCGGGTAGGTACCCTTAAGCTTGTCTGCCTGGCCCTGCTCGATGGAACTGAGATCCTCCGCCAGGCTGTCCAGCGGCTTCAGGCCCCAGCGCATGATCAGGTACTGCATCAGCAGCGCCAGAATATAGACACCGCCGAGCCAGCCCCAGAGCTGGGTGGCAAACGCCTGAATCTCCCGGTTCACATTGTCATCGGTATGCAACACCGACATCAGGAAGTGCCGCTCACCACCCTCGCCCTCCCAGACCACGGGATACTGAAACAGGAACAGGCCGGCTTCGGGCAGGTGGCGGAACAGTGTCTGTCCCGGCTCCAGGTTGGTGCTGGGCAGGCGGTTCATCAGTGCTTCCGGCAGCAGCTCAGCCGACGGCGAACGCCAGAGCAGCTCGCCACCGCGGGAGTGTACTGTCGCGTACAGACCGGATTGAACCTGGCTGAAACGTGGCTCCTGCACACTGTCCGGCAGCCATAAGCGGCCGTCGCGCAACTGCGCCTCACCGAGCAGAAGATATACATGCAGACGCGCCTGGCTGGCCTCCGAGGCCTTCAGGCTGTTATGAAAGGCGCGCTGAAGCGCGGCGCCGGCAAAGAGTGTGACGATCGGCAGCAGTACCACCGACGCCCAGAACAGGCGCGCCTTGAGGGAGCGTGGCAGCAGGGAATTCAGCGTCATCCGGCGTTGTCAGAAGCCTGCAGCACGAAGCGATAGCCCAGGCCACGCACGGTTTCTATCGGCTGCAGCGTCTGTTGCGGATCCAGCTTCTGCCGCAGCCGGCGGATAAACACTTCGAGTACGTTGGAGTCGCGGTCAAAATCCTGATGGTAGAGATGTTCGGTCAGCTCCGCCTTGGAGATCGTTTTGCCGGCATTCACCACTAGGTATTCCAGAGTGCGGTACTCGTAGCTGGTCAGCTTGACCGGCTCGCCCTCAAGGGTAACGACCCGGGCTGTAGTATCCAGCGCCAGCGGGCCATACACCATTTTAGGGCTGGCATGTCCGGCTGCACGCCGCAGTAGCGCATTCAGGCGCGCCACCAGCTCCTCGGTGTGAAAGGGTTTCACCAGGTAATCATCGGCACCGGCCTCGAGTCCCTCGACTTTGTCCTGCCAGTCCCCCCGGGCGGTCAGCACAAGGATAGGGAAGTTGCGATCGGCACTGCGCCAACGGCGGATCACTTCGATACCGGACAGCTTCGGCAAACCAATATCGACCACCGCCAGATCGTAGGGGTACTCACTCCCGAGATAGAGCGCTTCTTCGCCATCTTCCGCTTCTTCGATGGTATAGCCCCGCTCGGTCAGGCCCGAATTGAGCTGGCGGCGCAGGTCCGGATCATCTTCCACGATCAGCAGCTTCATAGCGACACCTCCTTCAGGGGTTCAGAATCTGACCGGACAGAGCGTCCACCAGTACATCCCGCACCCGCCCTTTATTGACGAGCCGGATCTGGAACAGACGCTGGCCATCCCGTACCACTTCTTCAGCCTTGACCACCTCGCCACCAAAAGCCTGGCGGGCAATTTCCACGGCGCGTTTCAGGTCGATGCTGTTCTGCGCCAGCACTGAGGATGCCTGGGCCGCACCGGCCTGCACCGGTGCGATCATCAGCAGGGGCAAACTCAGCATCAAAACCCGTCCCAGCACTCCCGCTGAAACCCGTTTCAGACGCGCCATATGTTCACCCTCCCTTTCGATAACCTGAATCAATTCGTATGTAGCGTCCCGGATGTTTTCGGGTCTTTGTCGTGTAAATGCGGTTGCGATATTCATAACGCACCAGGTAGGCAACCGGCTGATGATGATACTTCAGTTTGTCGTGCTTAACACAATCTTTGCCTCTGCGGTCATCCCGGTGGCTGACGATGAGATCGCCGCCGGCGGCGCCAATAAGAGCGCCGGCCACAGTGCTGAATGTCGCGTTATCGTGGTCGCGGCCAACCAGGTTACCAACGGCAGCGCCGGCAATGGCACCGGCGATACGGGCGCGATCCCGCGTGCCGCTATCAACACCGGAGTAATCGCGTCGGTCACGGCAGTCGTAGCGATCGTGACGCCCCTTATCCCGCCACAGCGGCTTAACGTCAACGACCCGGCCTACGCGCTTGCGGTGATCCTTGCGGTGATCTGAGTCCCGATGGTCGTAGCGGTGACGATCATCAAAATCGGAGTGCCGGCGGCTATCGTAGCGCCGATAATCCTGGTTGTGCTGATAGCCCTGGTAGCGCTGCCGCTCCTGGTAATCCCAGTACGGCTGGTAGGTGCCGGCCAGGGCCGACTGCCCGAGCAAGGCACCGGACAGCGCCAGCCCCAATGTCAATGAAATCGTTTTCAGGTTCATGCTTACCTCCCGGGGACAGCCCCTCTGGTCAGTAACTTCGGGGCATCCCCCGCCAAGTTACGTTCATTCTGGCGCGGGGCAGATGAATCGCGCATGAACCTGAGAGCAGTAAAATCAGGCGTTGTTCACTATTTCCTCCAGATCCGCCAGCGGCAGATCAAAAGCCTCAGCCACACCCTGGCAGTAGATCTCACCACCATGCACGTTAAGGCCGGGCGCCAGTCCCGGTAAGGACGCCAGGGCCTTGCGCCAACCGCGGTTGGCCAGCGCCTCGACATAGGGCAGGGTCGCGTTGGTCAGCGACTGGGTCGCGGTACGCGCCACGGCTCCCGGCATATTGGCCACGCAGTAGTGGACGATGCCGTCCACCACAAAGGTTGGCTCGGCATGGGTGGTGGGGTGGCTGGTCTCGAAACAGCCGCCCTGGTCGATCGCCACATCCACCAGCACCGCGCCCTGGGGCATCAATGCCAGCATCTCGCGGGTGACCAGCTTCGGCGCCTTGGCACCCGGCACCAGCACGGCGCCGATCACCAGGTCGGACTCTGCCAGCTTCTGGCGGATATTCTCAGCGGTGGAATAGAGCGTTTTCACCTGACCATCGAACTGCTCATCAAGCTGACGCAGCCGCGGCAGCGACTTATCCACAACCGTGACTTCGGCGCCCATGCCGTGAGCGATACGAGCTGCCTGGCCGCCAACTACGCCACCGCCTATCACCAGCACCTTGCCGGGGGACACGCCGGGCACACCGGAAAGCAGCACGCCACGTCCACCCTGCTCCCGTTCCAGGCAGTGCGCGCCGGCCTGTACCGACATCCGCCCGGCCACTTCACTCATCGGCGCCAGCAATGGCAACCCGCCATGGGGATCTTCCACCGTCTCGTAGGCGATGGCGGTGCAGCCACTGGTCAGCAGGGCATCGGTCTGGGGCCGGTCAGCCGCCAGATGCAGGTAGGTGAAAAGCAGCTGCCCTTCACTGAGCCAGCCACATTCGTTGAGCTGTGGCTCCTTAACCTTCACCACCATCTCGGCATTGCGGAACACCTGTTCCGCCTCACCGACAATGCTGGCCCCGGCATCGATATAGGCCTGGTCGCTGTAGCCGATGGCGCTGCCGGCGTCTTTCTCGACTTCCACCTCATGGCCCTGGGTGACCAGCTCCCGTACTCCCATCGGGGTAAGCCCTACACGGTACTCGTGGACCTTTATCTCTTTGGGAACGCCAATACGCATACAGACCTCCCGCCTTTTTCAGGCTCACTGGGTAAATTCTCTCGACAACGGCAGTGTAGACGGTCATTTTCGATTTACACCTTTGCCACTTTTCGCCCCGATCAGCGCATGAGAACAGGTCCACTTATCTGCTATAATGTGCGCCTTTAAAACTCTACCCAGTTATCGAGGGTTCCGCAGATGCCAGAGTACCGTTCCAAGACGTCCACAGCGGGTCGTAACATGGCAGGCGCCCGTGCCCTGTGGCGCGCCACCGGCATGAAAGATGACGACTTCCACAAGCCGATCATCGCCGTTGCCAACTCCTTCACCCAGTTTGTACCCGGTCATGTTCACCTCAAGGACATGGGCCAGCTGGTCGCGCGGCAGATCGAAGCCGCCGGCGGCGTTGCCAAGGAGTTCAACACCATCGCCGTGGATGACGGTATCGCCATGGGCCATGACGGCATGCTCTACTCGCTGCCTAGCCGCGACATCATCGCCGACTCAGTCGAGTACATGGTCAACGCGCACTGCGCCGATGCCCTGGTCTGCATCTCCAACTGCGACAAGATCACCCCGGGGATGCTGATGGCCGCCATGCGCCTGAACATCCCGGTTATCTTTGTCTCCGGCGGTCCGATGGAAGCCGGCAAGACCAAGCTGGCCGATCACAAGCTGGACCTGGTTGACGCCATGGTGCTGGCCGCCGACCCGAACGCTTCCGACGAGGAAGTGGAAGCGGTTGAGCGCTCCGCCTGCCCGACCTGCGGCTCCTGCTCCGGCATGTTCACCGCCAACTCCATGAACTGCCTGACCGAGGCTCTGGGTCTGTCCCTGCCGGGTAACGGCACCATGCTGGCCACCCACGCCGACCGTGAGCAGCTGTTCCAGCGCGCCGGTCGCACCATTGTCGAGCTGGCGAAGAAATACTACGAAGGCGGCGACGAGCGCATCCTGCCGCGCGCCGTCGGTATCGAGGCGTTCGAAAACGCCATGACGCTGGATATCGCCATGGGCGGTTCCACCAACACTATCCTGCACCTGCTGGCGATCGCCCAGGAAGCGGAGATCGACTTCACCATGAAGGATATCGATCGCCTCTCCCGTGTTGTGCCCCAGTTGTGCAAGGTGGCGCCGAACACCCAGAAATACCATATCGAAGACGTACACCGCGCCGGCGGCATCATGGCGATCCTCGGTGAGTTGGACCGTGCCGGCAAGCTGCACACCGACGTTCCGACCGTGCACTCCGCCACCCTGGCTGACGCACTGGACGAGTGGGACATCATGCGCAACCCGACCCCGGAAGTGGTCGAGTTCTACAAGGCAGGCCCTGCCGGCATCCCGACGCAGCAGGCGTTCAGCCAGGCAACCCGCTGGCCGACCCTGGACGGCGACCGTGAAAACGGCTGCATCCGCTCGCTGGAAAACGCCTTCTCCCTGGAAGGTGGTCTGGCCGTGCTGTACGGCAACATCGCGCTGAATGGCTGCGTGGTTAAATCCGCCGGTGTCGACGAGTCGATCCTGGTGTTTGAGGGCCCGGCCCACGTGACCGAGTCCCAGGACGAAGCCGTTGCCAACATTCTTGGTGACAAGGTACAGGCCGGCGATGTCGTCATCGTCCGCTACGAAGGCCCAAAAGGTGGCCCGGGTATGCAGGAGATGCTCTACCCGACCTCCTACATCAAGTCCAAGGGTCTGGGCAAAGCCTGCGCGCTGCTCACCGACGGTCGTTTCTCCGGCGGTACCTCCGGTCTGTCCATCGGTCACGCCTCTCCGGAAGCGGCCGCTGGCGGTGCTATCGGTCTGGTGCAGAACGGCGATCGCATCCGCATCGACATCCCCAACCGCACCATCGATGTGCTGGTATCGGATGAAGAGCTGGCCCTGCGTCGCGCTGAACAGGACAAAAAAGGCTGGAAGCCGGCTGAAGAACGTCCGCGCAAGGTGTCCGCAGCACTCAAGGCCTACGCCAAGCTGGTCACCTCCGCCGACACAGGCGCGGTGCGAGACCTGGATCAGCTCGACTGAGCTAGGCTTCTGGCATGAAAAGAGCGGCTCCGGCCGCTCTTTTTGTATCTAACGTCTTACGCTTACTCCTGACCTGACCAGCGATACAAGCGCCCACCGCCACGCTTGATGCCAGTATCGACCACGCCGGGAAACTCCCCTTTGCGCACCGCGTTCAGAAAGGCGTGGCCCAGCTTTACCCGATCTCCGATCCACAGCTGCTTCCAACCGGCGCCGTAGATCTCGGAAAAATGAAATTCTCCCGCTTCACACGTATTCAGCTGGTGTTGCAGATGCCTGCGCAAAGCTTCATCCATAGAGCCTTCGGACCCTTCGACAGGGAATTTCAGGTGCTTATATGAGGCCAGTCACCGCCAGCCAGATAAGCCGCAGCGCCAGCAGTGTCACCAGCGTTTTGAAGATCAGGCTGAAACGCTCGGCGGGGATTTTTTTCAACAGGTTCAAGCCGATCCAGGTGCCCAATGCACCGCTGGCTACCATCAACAGTGACAGCCCGAGCCAGTCGATAAAACTGAAGCCGATAAAGCTGAACACCGCGGCCTTCAGCAGATGCTGGACCGACAGACAGGTGGCGAAAGTCCCCACGGTGCGGAAGCGGTCAAAGCTGTTGCGGTGAATAAAGGCGCCCACCAGCGGGCCGGTCGCGCCGACGAAGACGGTGATTACCGTGGTCAGCCCGCCCATCAGTACAAAGCTGGCACGGGAAAGCTCATGCTTACTGAGCTTGGGTCCCCACACCAGCCAGAGAATAAACAGGCCGATGCAGAGCTGGATAGTGACCAGCGGCAGCTGCACCACCACCATCGACGCCAGCAGTGCGCCAGGTATGGCACCGGCAGCAAACAGGCCGGCCATGCGCCAGTCGATATGCCTGCGCATCATCAGCGCGCGATTGGCGTTGGAGCCAAGCTGCACCAGGCCGTGTACCGGAATCAGCGCGTTGAGCGGCACAATCTGCCCCATCACTGCCAGCAGAAGCAGGCCGCCACCTATTCCCATGGCGGCGGTCATCATCGAGGTAAAACCAGCGGTAACTATCAGTAGCAGTGCGTCGAAAAGGGCCAGGTCCGGTGGCAGCAGCCCACTCACGCCGCCTCCTGCATCGCCTGCATCACCTGGGTAGCCCAGCCGACACTGTGGCGATAAGACACCTCGTAGTACTGGCGATCCAGCATTTTACGCAGATGTTCAAACTCACCGCGCTCGTAATACTCGACCTCCTGCAGAACCTCGCCATAGCTGCCCTGGCGGCTGATCAGCGCATCCTTGATATCCTGGCGCAGCGGCACCTGATCCATCAGCTCGCTCATGTCGATATCAAGCATCACGTCGAGCTGCGACAACAGCCCGACGATAAAGTGGTTGATCGGTTCCTCACGCCCCGTCATCTCTGCCAGCAGCTCACACATCCGGCCACGCTGGAGCATGTTGCGGGTCAGGTCATCCGGCTTGTCCTGGTCATTGTTGGCCAGGAACAGCATCACCCAGCGGCGGATCTGCTCCATGCCCAACAACGCGATGGCGTGGGACAGGGAGGTGATCTCTTTACGCAGGTTGAAGGCAGCCGAATTCACCACCCGCAGGATACGGTAGGTCAGCGCCGGGTCGTTGAGGGCGATCTCCTCCACAGACTCGGCGGTTGCGCTGGGGCGCTGCAGTTCGGTGAGCAGCTGAATCAACAGCACCTTGTTGCCGGAGAGCTTTTTGCCACGCACAGGTTCCGGCTTGCTGAGGAAGTACCCCATGTACTTCTCGAAACCCATCTCCAGGCACTGTCGGAACTCTTCCTTGGTTTCCACCTTATCGGCCAGCAGCTCCAGCTGAAACGGCTTGAGCTTCTGCACCAGCGTCTGAACGTTTTTCAGTCCCAGTCGCTGGATATCCAGCTTGAGCACATGGACGATATTGAGGACGGCGCCAAAGCGGGGATCCCGCGGGTCATAGTCGGCCAGTGCCAGGCGATAACCATCATTGGCCAGGCTCTTGATCCGTTCGATAAAGGCGGGGGTAAATTTGGAGTGGCCGAGAATTTCGATCACAAAGCTGTGACGGGGCAGCTCGGGCATATCGTTATCAAGCAGGAAGCTGTCGGTCACCTTCAGGAAGCAGGGCAGGCTCTGTATCTGGCCACCCTTGCTGATACTGGAATAGGTGCCCAGCAAGACACCCAGCGTCGCATCCTTGTCTTTCAGTCCCTCGATGAAGTTTCCGTCCGGATCACGGAACAGCAGCTCGAAGGCGGCGACATCCTGGCTTTTGGTGTAGATCGGTTGACGCGCCATCAAGACCGACAACGTTTCTGTACCCTCGATCTCCTTGCTAGTGCCCACAGGCTCACCTCTTGCTATCACTGGCGTTCGCTAGAAAGTCCCTAGTATACCCAAGCTGGCGTACTTGTCTTCCTGGAAGCTGTGCAGCAGCGTTTCGCCGTGCCCCGCCCGTTTATGGCCGGCGCATCGCTCGGTTCAGTGCTGCCTGGCGCCATGCTGAAGCACCGCCAGCACCGATGCGACAAACTGATCAGCCCGCTCACTCAGCGAGAAGCACTCCGGCTTCTGCAGCCAGGTCATGATCAAGCCCTCGAGCATCACTTTCATCATCAGCGAACCGGTTTCGGCATCAAGATCCTGAGGCAGCTGACCCTTGGATTTTGCATTTTCGATGGCGCGGACCCGACGTTGATGCAGAGATTCAAGCAGCGCCTGCATCGGCTCGGGAATATCCTGGGCGCGTGTCAGCATACTTTCGTGAATGCAGATGATAATCATGCGGCGGAAGTTTTCGTCCTGCTCGACACTGTTCAGCAGGAGCTTGATCAGTTCACTGAGTTTGCCCAGGGGGTCGCGTTCATCCGCGGATTCGCTGGCATCACCAACCACGATGACCGGCGCCGAATAATGCTCCCAGATCGCGTCAAACAGATCCCACTTGTTTTTAAAGTGCCAATAGATCGCACCCCGGGTAACGCCGGCAGCCCGGGCCACTTCGGTCAAACTGGTGTTAGCGATGCCCTTGTCGGAAAACAGCACTACGGCTTTGGACATGATTTCGAGACGAGTAGCTTCAGCTTCTTCTTTTGTTCTTCGCACTTTGTAGATCACTTAACCATTTTTATGATGCTGACAGTTTACATACAAACATGAATGTATGTAAAATTCTTATCTTAAATGATCCATATCAGTACATTTTGCGGATACCCCCTTTTCGCGGATCGCAAAACTACCAGCTTCTACTACGAGGACATCATGGAAAGAGCTTTCAACTTATCTCGTCGCTGGCCGCTGCTTCTCGTCAGCAGCCTGTTGCTTGCCCTTGCTGGGTGTCAGGATTCAAGCGAACAACAGAACGCCGGGGCTCAACAGCCGCCCGCCCAGGTCGAGGTCGTCACCCTGACCGAACAGCCGGTCGATATTACCGATACCTATGCCGCCAGGGTTTCAGCCTACCGTACCGCTGAGATTCGTCCTCAGGTAGATGGCATTATCCTGAAGCGGGCCTTCGAGGAAGGCTCCCAGGTAGAAGCTGGCGACCTGCTTTACCAGATCGACCCTGCGGTGTACGAAGCCGAACTGGCCAGCGCCAAAGCGCAGCTGGCGGTCGCCCAGGCCAATGCCCAGAGCAGCAAGCTGCTGGCAGAGCGCTATGGCAAGCTGGTTGAAAGCTCCGCGGTCAGCCGCCAGGAAGCCGACAACGCTGCCGCCAGCTGGAAGCAGGCTCAGGCACAGATCCAGTCAGCCCGGGCCGCCGTGCAGAGCGCCCAGATCAACCTGGACTACACCCGTATCACCGCGCCGATCTCCGGCATTATCAGCCGCTCCAACATTACCGAAGGCGCGCTGGTATCCGTGGGCCAGAGCGAAGCTCTCGCCACCGTACGCCAGTTCTCTCCTGCCTATGTGGATATCCGCCAGCCCGCCACTACCGCGCTGAAAATGAAGCGTGACAGCAACGATCGCAGTGTGCATCTGACGCTGGAAGACGGTACCCGACTGGACGAGGTCGGTACGCTCAAATTCTCTGAAAGAAGCGTCGATGAGGGCACAGGTACCGTTAACGTACGTGCGCTGTTCGACAACAACGACAGCCTGCTGCTGCCGGGTATGTTCGTCCGCGCCACCGTGGTACTCAAGCATCTGGACAACGCGCTGCTTGCCCCCCAGGAAGGGATCATCCGCCAGCCCAACGGCTCTGTAACCACGCTGGTGGTTAACGCCGACAATGTCGTGGAAACACGTCCGGTTGAAGTCGGCAACGCCATCGGCGCCCAGTGGCTGGTCACCTCCGGCCTTCAGCCCGGCGACCGCATCGTTGTGGCTGGACTGCAGAAGATCCAGCCCGGTGCTGAAGTGGCTCCCCAGGAGCGTGGCGCAGCCGCTGCTCAAAATGGCAACGGCCAGTAAGGAGCGCTGATTCATGGCTAGATTTTTCATCAACAGACCGATATTCGCCTGGGTCATCGCCATCGTTGTCATGCTGGCGGGCGCCCTGTCGATCGTTACGCTGCCGATTCAGCAATACCCGACGATAGCTCCACCCGAAGTGCGGATCTCCGCCAGCTACCCGGGTGCATCGGCGGAAACGCTGGAAGAGAGTGTTACCCAGGTTATTGAGCAGAACCTGACCGGACTCGATAACCTGCTGTACATGTCGTCCAACAGCAGCAACTCCGGCAGTGCGACTATCTCGCTCACCTTTGCACCGGGAACAGACCCGGATATCGCCCAGGTGCAGACGCAGAACAAGCTGTCACTGGCCGAGACGCTGTTGCCGGAAGCGGTGCAGGCGCAGGGGATCTCCGTTACCAAGTCCAGCACCTCCTTCCTGATGGTGGTGGGGCTTTACTCACCGGACAGCTCCTACAGCAAGGCTGACCTGTCTGACTTTGCCGAAAGCACCCTGAAGGATCCGCTGTCGCGCACCACCGGCGTCGGCGAGATCCGCGTGTTCGGTGCCCAGTACGCCATGCGCATCTGGCTGAACCCGGATCAGCTCACCTCCTACGGCCTGACGCCGACGGATGTGACCTCGGCGATCTCCGCGCAGAATGCGCAGATCACTGCCGGTCAGCTCGGTGGACTGCCGGCGGTATCCAACCAGCAGTTGAACGCGCCGATCATCGCCCAGACCCGTCTGGAAAACGTGGATGCGTTCAAGAACATCCTGATCAAGGTCGAGCAGGACGGCTCCCAGGTTAAACTGAGCGATGTGGCCCGGGTTGAGCTGGGTGCCGAAAGCTACGCCGTCGACAGCCGTTACAAAGGCCTGCCGGCCACCGGTATTGCTATCCAGCTGGCCACCGGCGCCAACGCACTGGATACCGCCGAGGCGGTGCGCGCCACCGTCGAAGAGCTGCAGCCCTTCGTGCCCGATGGCATCGATATCATCTACCCCTACGACACCACGCCGTTCGTGCAGATCTCCATCCAGGAGGTGGTTAACACCCTGTTCGAAGCGATCCTGCTGGTGTTCCTGGTCATGTACCTGTTCCTGGGTAACTTCCGCGCCACCCTGATCCCGACCATTGCGGTGCCGGTGGTACTGCTCGGTACCTTCGGCGTCATGGCCGCGTTCGGATACAGCATCAATACACTGACCATGTTCGGCATGGTGCTGGCGATAGGCCTGCTGGTGGACGATGCCATCGTCGTGGTCGAGAACGTCGAGCGTGTGATGCACGAGGACGGGCTGCCGCCCAGGGAAGCCACACGCAAGTCGATGGATCAGATCACCAGCGCGCTGGTCGGTATCGCACTGGTACTGTCCGCGGTCTTCGTGCCGATGGCGTTCTTCCCCGGCTCCACCGGCGCCATCTATCGCCAGTTCTCGCTGACGATCGTATCCGCCATGGCACTGTCCGTACTGACCGCGTTGATCCTGACGCCGGCACTCTGTGCAACCCTGCTCAAGCCGCCCAAGGAAGGACACGGTGAAAAGGGCTTCTTCGGCGTATTCAACCGCTTCTTCAACCGCTCCAACGAGCAATACGTCCAGGGTGTACGTAAGACGATCAGCCGACCGAAACGGATCGTTGCGGTCTTCCTGGCGATGCTGATCGGCCTGGGCTACCTCTATAACCGCCTGCCGAGCTCCTTCCTGCCGGAAGAGGACCAGGGCCTGTTCCTGACGCTGGTGCAGCTGCCTTCAGGCGCGACCCAGGAGCGCACTATCGAGGTCATGAAGCAGATCGAGGCGTACCTGGAAACGGAAGAAAATGCGCAGGAGTATTTCACCGTATCCGGCTTCAGCTTTGCCGGTCAGGGACAAAACATGGGTCTGGCCTTCATCAACCTGAAGCCCTGGGATGAACGTACCGATCCGAGCCAGTCGGCTCAGGCGATCATTGGCCGCGCCTACGGTGCGTTCAGCCAGATCAAGGATGCGCAGATCTTCCCGATCAACCTGCCGCCGATTCCTGAGCTGGGTACAGCATCCGGCTTCAACATGATGCTGGTAGACCGTAACAACCTGGGCCATGACGCACTGCTGCAGGCACGTAACCAGATGCTGGGCATGGCGGCACAGGATCCGCGTCTGACCGCTGTACGTCCGAACGGCATGGAGGATGTGCCCACCTTCCATATCGATATCGATTACCAGAAGGTACAGGCGCTCGGCCTCAGCATCAGCGATGTTAACAGCACGCTGAGTACTGCCTGGGCCTCCAACTACGTCAACGATTTTGTCGATCGCGGCCGTATCAAGAAGGTCTATGTTCAGGCCGACGCGCCCTACCGCATGCTGCCTGACGACCTGAACGACTGGTACGTGCGTAACGATCAGGGTGAGATGGTGCCGTTCTCGGCCTTCGCCTCCTCATCCTGGGATTACGCACCCTCTCGTCTGGAGCGCTACAACGGTGTGCCATCAATGAATATCCAGGGCCAGGCTGCACCCGGTTACAGTACCGGTGATGCCATGCAGGCGATGGAAGAGATGCTGCCGAATCTGCCTCAGGGCCTGGGTATCGAATGGACCGGCATGTCCTACCAGGAACGCCAGGCCGGCAACCAGGCACCGGCGCTGTACGCGCTGTCGATCCTGATCGTATTCCTCTGCCTGGCAGCACTGTACGAGAGCTGGAGCGTACCTTTCGCGGTCATGCTGGTTGTGCCTCTGGGCGTATTGGGTGCCCTGGTCGCTGCGACCCTGCGCGGACTGGATAACGACGTCTACTTCCAGGTAGGCCTGCTGACCACCATCGGCATATCGGCGAAAAACGCCATACTGATCGTCGAGTTTGCCAAGTCGATGTATGACCAGGGGATGGACCTGACCAAGGCAACGCTGGAAGCTGCCCGCATGCGTCTGCGCCCGATCCTGATGACATCGCTGGCATTTATGCTGGGTGTAACACCGCTGGCGATCAGCTCCGGTGCCGGCGCGCAGAGCCGCCACGCCATCGGTACCGGCGTGATCGGCGGTATGCTGGCAGCCACCTTCCTGGCCATCTTCTTCGTACCGCTGTTCTACATTCTCGTAATGAAGCTGACGGGCGCCAAGCGGGCAACACATGTCGAGGAGCAAACAGCAGAATGATGACGATTAAACCCCTACCGGTGATACTGGCCGCCGCCCTGCTGGGCGGCTGCTCCCTGGCCCCGGATTACCTGCGCCCGGACGCGCAAGGCGTCAATGAGTGGCAGACCGAACAGCAGGACCAGGTCTCCTCCGCCGATACCGGCTGGCGCGACCTGTTCGCCGATCCTGCCCTGCAGCAGGTGGTCGGCCTGGCACTGGAAAACAACCAGGACCTGCGTATTGCCCTGCTTAACGTGGAACGTTACCAGGCCCAGTACCGCATCCAGCGCTCTGAGCTGTTCCCGTCGATCTCCGCGGACGGCGGCGGCAGCCGCCAGCGTATCCCGACCACTTACTCCGGCGCGGGTGAATCCAGCATCTCCAGTCAGTACAGCGCCACCGTGGGACTGACCTCCTACGAGCTGGACCTGTTCGGCCGTGTACGCAGCCTGAAGCAGCAGGCGCTGGAACAGTTCCTTGCCCAGGAACAGGCCCGGATCAGCACCCAGCTGACCCTGGTAGCCAACGTGGCCAATGCCTACCTCAACCTCGTCGCGGATAACGACCAGTTGAAACTGGCCAGTGAGACCCGTGATATCGAGGCCGACAACCTGAGTCTGGTCGAGAAACGCTACAACCTCGGTGTCGCATCTGAGCTGGAACTGTCCCAGGCCCGCGCCTCCTATGAGGATGCCGAGGTAAGGCTCGCCCAGTACAAGCGCCTGACCCGGCTGGACCGCAACGCCCTGACCCAGCTGGTCGGCACTCAGCTTCCCGAGAGCTGGACGCCGGCCGAATCGCTGCAGGCTGTCGCCATCGGTGAGGTGCAGGCAGGTCTGACCTCCGAACTGATCAACCGCCGCCCGGATATCCTGGCAGCGGAGTACCAGCTGCGAGGCGCCAATGCCAATATCGGCGCGGCCAAGGCGGCATTCTTCCCCAGCATCAGCCTGACAGCCAATGCGGGCACCCTGAGCAGCGACCTGGATAACCTGTTCGACCACGGCAGCGATACCTGGCTGTTCGCGCCGAGCATCAGCCTGCCGATCTTCAACGCCGGCCGCCTGAACGCTCAGCTCGATACCGCCGAGATCGACCGCGATATCGCACTGGCACAGTACCAGCAGAGCATCCAGACCGCCTTCACCGAGGTGTCCGATGCCCTGGCCCAACGCGACGGCTATGCCCAGCAACTGGCCAGCCAGCAGCGTGCCGAAGCCGCCTACCAGCGCTACTTCGAAATCGCCGAACAGCGTTACCGCAACGGTGTGGACAGCATGCTGACACGCCTGGACGCCCAGCGAAACCTGGTGACCAGCCAGCAGGCCAGCATCAGTGCACAGCTCTCCCTGATGCAGTCCAAAATAGACCTGTACCGGGCACTGGGTGGTGGCTGGAAGGAAAACAGCACCACAGAGAATGCCGCTGCGGCAGCGGAGTAATTCCCTGCGGCGCCCCTGCCCTGCCGCGTCCCTGCGGGCAGGGCGGGTTTCTAACTTGCCTGGATCATCTCCCGGATGGTCTGGGCCTCTTCTTCGCTGGCACCACTGAGCAGTCCCTCTTCGATCAAGCTGTTGATGCGTTGCTTGTGCAGCTCAAATAGCTCGTGCAGCGAGTGTGTGATCGCCATGCGGTGTTCCGGATACAGGTCCACCAGCTGCTTCATCAGATCGCCGGACTGTTTCGGCAATGTCAGAACCATCTGCGTGGCGACATCCTCCGGCTGCAAGGCTGCACTATCCAGCGCCGTACGGATCAGTTCTCCCGGGTCGTCCGGATGCTGACGCAGAGCCACAAGCAGGAGTTTCAGCGCCGGATCATTGATCTCGGCCAGGCTGTACTCCATACGCGGATCCAGCTGAGAGGCACCGATTGAACTCGCCTGCGTGGTCAGCTGGTATGGGCTGGTGGATTCAAGCCGCTCGGTGCGGATAAACAGGCGGCGAACCATCAGGAAAACAACCACGGCAGCGTGCACTGCGATCAGGTAGTAATAGAGCCAGATAATCTCAAAAGAGCTCATCAAGAAGCCCGCAATCAGCGGCCCCAACACACCACCAATGCCGAGCAAAATCTGCAGGGTGCTGGTGGCCGGCATCGCCTCCTCCCACTCGATATGATCGAACACCTGGGTAACCGCCAGCGGGAACAGCGCCACCCCGGCACCGCCGGAAACCAGAAACATCCCCACCAGCATAGGCACCGGCAGTGCATAGAAGTAGTCGAAGACGATCAGCAGGTTGCTAATAACACCCAGCACCATAAGACCGGACGCCACTGTGCGCTTATCAAAACGGTCAGCAAGCCAGCCCGTGGGATACTGCGTCAGCAGACCGCCCAGCTGATAGGAGCCAAGGATCAGGGCCAGCCAGATACCACTGAAGCCGCGCTCATAGGCATAGAGCGAAATCAAAGACAGGCTGGCGGCGCTGATCATACCCGCGCAGAAAGATGACAAAGTCCCGGACGGTGAGTAATACCAGAGCTTTTTCAGCGACATTGGCCGGGCGCTGTCCGGCACCTCCGGTACCGGGATCCGGCTCATCGCCATAATAATCAGCGACAGCGAGAGGAACAGGCCGATCAAACCGAATAGCCGTGGATCACTGTCGACCGATAAATTGAGCAGAAATGGTGCACTGCCGAACCCAATTGCGACGCAGATCTGGTAGATACTGAAGATCCGCCCGCGGTTGCTCTTGTCACTGAGCACGTTAAGCCAGCTTTCCAGGGTAATGAACCCGGTGACGAAACAGAACCCGGATAGCAGTCGCAGAAAACCAGTCACCCAGACGTTATCGACGTAGCTGTGGCATATGGCGATGATCGCCAGCGTGGCCGCCATACTGGCGAAAGCCCTGATGTGGCCAACCCTTTGTACCGTGCGGGATCCAAGCAAGCCCGCCAGTATCGCACCGGCAGAGAACATACTCATCGCCAGGCCGATATTGGAGGTGCTAATCCCCTGCTCACTCATACGGATCGGCAGGAGAACGAAGAACAGATTGAGACTGACGGCGTAGGCGCTGATCGCCAGCAGGATAGGACTGATACGTTGAATAAGTTTTTGCTGCATGCTTCTGGTCCGGTCGCGTTGCTAAGGAACACCGGCCTGTTTCGGCGGCACTTATCTTATGCGAGCAAAAACCGGACCTGCAGCAGAAGTAGAAGCTTGGAAGCGTTATTCGATGTTCTGGATCTGTACACTTAATTTGACACCATAAATCCAATAATTACGAGGCATGCAGGGCAGAATTGATAACAAATTCAACCTATTGGTTACCGGTTTGGTTACCACTCAGCATGACTCCTCTCATTTCTCCACATATCGACTACCCTTAGCCTACTCTTCAGAGCGGAACCTGTGGCATCACAAGATTTTGTCCTTAACTGGTCATATTCTGCCGCGTGACAAACAATACTTCGCCGAGGATAATCCAGTTCGATGTCGCGCTCCCTATAGATTGAATGGAACCGAAATCACCAGCTAGTTAAGGAGGACATTCTGGCCGAGCTTCGTGCTATTTCAGATAACTATGATGACGTTAGTACTCATGTCATCTTCGTTCACGGTCTATCTGGGCATATTGAGAACACCTGGTCTATCGGCCGACGCGGTGCGTCGATACTTTGGCCAGAATGGCTAGCCGAAGATGTCCCTGGAATCGGGCTGTGGCTGGTAGGGTACCCTGCCGCTAAGACCAATTGGCGCGGCCATGGCATGCCACTATCTGATCGCGCAGATAATATTCTGGCCCTTCTTCTCGCAGAACCAATACTTGAGCACGGAAATATCATTTTCGTTGCACACAGCCTTGGTGGCCTTGTCGTCGAACAAATCCTTCGCAGCGCAGATCGGGACTCCGGCCATAGTGCCCAGGCTGAGAGTTTACTTTCTCGTGTTAGGCGAGTTGCCTTTCTGGGCACACCACATCGGGGAGCGTTATTAGCTAATCTATCAAAGTTGCTTAAATTGGTCGTCCGGCCGTCATCTTCAACCCGCGATCTAGTACTCAACAACCCCCAACTTAGAGACCTTAATCACTGGTATCGCAAATACTGTCAACAAAATAACCTACAAAACCTAGTTCTCGCCGAAGGGAGATCTGAGAGCATTTGGGGCTTTTCTCTCCCCGAAGCCGCCGGGAAGATTGTTTGGTCATGCAGTTCCGACCCCGGCGTTGCCGAGCTTCCCATCGTTGTTGACGAAAGTCACATGACTATATGCACACCCTCCAGCCGAGACGCTGAAGTATACAGACACCTGAAGAACTTCATTAGCAGCCCTTTTGGCCCCCCCTCTCAGGTAGCCCAGACTGTAGAGGCACTCGATAGAACCAATACCCAACTGGCAGAATTAACCGCTAGTAGCCAATCTCAATCTTCAGCTATTAATGAGCTGACCCGCTCAGTTGCTCAAGGCATGTCAGTGTCAGCCTTTAACACTGATCTTATAGATCTTGAAGTAGAGCGTCGCCGGGAGCATTTGCGTAAGAGCCGGTTATTCGCAACTTTCAACATCGAAGAACAAACCCAGAGCCTCGTTGAAGACCTCAGAAGCGGCAGCCTAGCTTCAGCCAGCAAACAAGCTAAGGATACTGCCTTCGCATGTTGTGCAAGATTTCTATCTGTTGTAGCACCTGAAGATGCTCGATCAATATTGGACTCTATTACATCTCCTGAAACTGAGCTGGCAGTTATTGCACGGAGCCTTCTAGAAGCCAATTCCGGCCAACTCGACAAAGCTCTGGGCTCTCTAGCTGGAAGCAATTCTGCAATCAGTCGCGGAGCCGCGTATATCTGTGTCCTAAAAGCAAGGGGGTTTCATGAGGCCTGTGACTGGCTTCAACAGGCCCAGCTTTCAGTTTCCGACCTCGATAGCGACGCTAAGCTGTTTTATCTCCAAGCGGCTCTCGATAGTGGTGAGTGGAGCGCAGCACTTGAAGTTGCAGAGACGGTAAGTAGCGAAGACCTTGATCGTACTCCAGCATTAATCTTTGGATCTGCAAATGCATTTCTTATGCAGGCAGTACCAGACGAACTGCGTATATCTCTTTTGCAGTACCTTCCGATCGATACTGCGAGTTTTCCGCTACGCAGCGAGCCAGAGAACCTTACTTATCGTCGCACAGCTGCAAGGCTCTTCGAGCATATGCGAGAGGTTGCTGACGCTCTAGAGTTGCCGTCAATTGCTGGGCTTACCGACGACCGGGGGCTATGGCTTCGCCTCATGGACCCCGATACAACACAGGAAGCACAACAAGAGTTGGCTGCTAGCATAAAGGATCCAGCTACACTCCTTAGACGCCTAAACCTTGCAATTCAATTTGGTGTCGAGATTGATCTGTTGCAAGCGGAAAAAGAGGTCGATCGCCAGACTGCCCTTAGCGGGGGAACCTCTCTTCATGCAGCTACTGCGCGCTTCGCCCTTGCTTTCACACGAAAAAGCCACGCGGACGCCGCAGCCTACATTGATCAACACCGAAACCAACTTTTGGAGCACCTGCACTGGAAGGGTATCTACTTTTTCGAAATTGAGATGCTCTCGAGATCCGGCCAAACCGCAAAGGCTCAGGTACGCCTTCAGGAATCTATAGAACGCGGTCTTACCGACGATGAATCGCGCCGTCTTCGAAACCAACTGGCGAAGGCTGAAGGGCACGATCCTATCGCTGAACTGCTTGCTATTTATGAGCAAAGCAAATCCATTACCGATCTGCGTCTCCTAGTGGACACATACGAAGAGACGAAGAACTGGGCGAGGGTAGCCGAATACGGAAGGCTCTTACTTGACCAGACCGGTGATATTGCCAACGCTCGTCGCTGTGTAATTGCGTTATACAAAGAAGAACTCCTCGATGACGCACTAGCAGTTTTTGCCTCATACCCGACCCTTATTAGCCAGTATCCTGAACTTCACCTTCTTCAAGCCGAGATATTTTTCGAGAAAGGCACCCTCGATCAAGCACGTTCAGAACTAGACACACTGCGCCAGGCAAATGACTCGGCAGAGGCTCGGCAATTACAGGTCAATCTAAGTATCGTTTCAGGTGACTGGGAATCACTCCAGAGTTTCGTAGAAAGCGAGTGGAGCAACCGTGCAGATCGATCGGCGCATGAACTAATAAGGGATGCTTCCATCGCCCAGCTTATTGGCGCCGCCCGCGGAGAAGTGCTTATTCGCGAAGCAGCGATTAAGGCACCTGACGATCCTGTAGTCCTAATGAACTGTTATGAGCAGGCCTCAAAAGCTGGATGGGAACATCGCCCCGAGGTCTGCAATTGGCTTGGAAGAGCGGCTTCCCTCTCACAGGAGAACGGCGAAGGTCCAGTTCAAACAATGTCAATAGAGGATCTAATCGAACAAAAGCCCAGCTGGCAGGAGCGAGAAATAAATACCAGCAGTCAGCTTGCCCAAGGCCTCATGCCAATTTTTATGGCAGGCAGGCTCCTGAACCGCACCCTCCTAAGCCTATTTCTGCGACCAGCCATATGCAATTTGAGCGAAATGGATGTCCGCAGACGCCCACTAATCTATGGATTCAGCGGCACGCGCAAAACGTACGACATCGATCCACAGGTCATCGCCATGGATCCAACAGCCCTCATGACCACCGAATTCCTCGGCATCTTGGATCTTTGTATCGAAAAGTTCGAAAGAATTGTTATTCCTCATGAGACCTTAGGCTGGTTGCTCCAAGAAAAGGCACAACTCCTGTTCCATCAACCCAGTCGGGTAGAAGCCGCCAGAGACCTCAGGCGCATGATATCTGAAAAGCAGCTATACCCCTTCGAGGGAAATGCCACACCACCGGAACACCTTGTTCATGAAATTGGTGAAGAACTGGCTACTTTGCTTGCCGAAGCCTCATCCCATGTAGACGAGAGACAACGATTGGTGGTTCGAGGAGGACCAGTTTATAAGGTCAGCACCTTTATGAAAGAGGAGGCTGACCTTTCCTCATACGAGGCATTCCTTTGCAGTTGCACTGATGTGGTAGACAAACTTGTTCAGAAAGGGGTTCTTACTTCATCGGAGTCCGAGAAGGCATATTCAGCCCTCAACGTTAGGGAGAAACCCTGGCCGACCCAACATGAAATCAGCGATGGGGCTATTCTCTATCTAGACGATCTCGCAGTCTCGCATCTCGACTTTCTTGACCTTTTACCCAAATTGCATCGCGCTAATATCACGGTCGTAATATCTCGTAATGAAATACAGGAGGCCGATGCCCTCATCGCGTACGACGCGAAAGGAGCAGACGTTGTCGCTATTGTCGATCGTCTCCGCTCCCATGTGCGCAGTGGCCTAGAAAGTGGCAAAGTTAAACTCGCTCGGGCGGTAAGAGGGGATCATAAGGACCAATACCAAGACGTAATGACGCACCCCACACTAGCCATGTTAAAGCTGATGGATGAAGCTGAAGCTGGCGTCATCGACGATCGTTACGTAAATCAGCACAAAACACTTTCGTCTGAAACCGCATACAGGCCCATTCTCTCAACGCTGGATGTTCTAGCCATTTTGCTTGCTCGCGGAGAAATATCAAAGCAACAGGTACGAGACGCAAGGACAACCTTGCGCCAAGCAAACTTTGCTCTAATACCGCTAGACGTTGCGGAACTTACTGAGATCCTTTCAGCAACACCTGTAACGAATAGCTTCCCTACAGAAACTGCTGAGTTCAGAGCCGTACGGGAAAACATTCTTAGTATCCGTATGAGTGAAACTCTACAGTTACCAAGAGAGCTAGCTTGGCTAAATGCCACCTTGAGGGCCTGCTTACTAGCAATAAGAGATCAGTGGAAAAGCGGCCCAGGCTTTGACGAACAAGCGGCCGCGACTAGGTCAGACTGGCTGCTAGAGCTCAGCGATATTAGAGGATGGGCACACCTTGCGAACATAGATACAGCGCGGCTAATAGAACAGTATCGCGCCTGGCTCTCGTGTTTAATGTTACTCCCCGTAGAACAACCCGCCTCAGTGCGAGAAGCTTACTGGCGCTGGTTTGAAGGCCGTGTACTTAACCCGCTTGCTGAGAAAGACCCACAGAGCTACGCCACCTTAGTAGAGCGGGCGAAAGAATTTGTTAAGCGAGGTTCTGAGATTTCGGTAAAATACCAGAGAGCTGAAGATGACTAATCACTCAATGACACCCGAACTTTTCAGCCAAGTACTTGAAATGTTACCTCCTCGTATAAGGAAGAATCTTTTCGAGGACGATACCTTCCTTGCGCAATTTGCTCTCTCGACTGTAACAAATATCACCTTGGGTGAGGACGGTCCGTCTTTCCGGCGCGATTCGCTCTATGACAGTATCCGCAATGCCTTACAAACCCAGCATCAAACGGCTACCGTCCACGATGAAAAAAATAATCTTTGGGAGGTGTTTGTAAAGCAGGAAGGGGAAACGCTCAAGTTCTACTGTCGCTCTGACGATCAGTCCTATACTCTCAAAGATCACTCAGGTCTGGCTGATGACGTTATAACCAGAACAGACTGGTTCGAGAGGGTCGCTAAAAAGGTCTATTTAGAAGACCCTATCTATCAAAATTGGCAAAGCCATCTTAGGGAACGTCCTCTTACAGACCAGGAGTTTACAGAGCTCTTGGCCGAAATAGAGCAGTCTCCAGTCAGCACAGAACTTTCTATCAAAAATAACTTAGCGCATAGCAAAGTAGATCTTGGAATATTAGTCCCGCGTAATCGTAATTATTATGGCAAATTAGTGGGTCACCTCGGGTCAGCCAAAACTGTTGCTGAGTACATTGAGATCGGCGCGAAGCCACTAATTGCAGGCTTGAAGGGCTGGAGTGCCTCCGATGGCTTTCTGTACGCCCTTTTTTTATGCTCGATAGGTTTAATTTCAGAAAGCATAGACATTGATGACCTAAGCAGCGAGGCGCTACAAGAAATTTACCAGTGGTTAATAAATTATGGTGACCCCATGTCACTTACAGGCGCGGTGGAAATAGCACTCAGTCATTTGGATAATCATCCCGAGCTTGCTCCATTCATTGAACAAATCGTCAAAAAAATTACCGCGGAAGATCCCGAGAGTGATGAAAACAGCTTCTCGCTACTCTCCACTATGATTGTCTTGATAGCCTCAGAATTGGCAGAAACTCGACTGCTCGAAGACGTCCCGCCCTTTTATCGGAGGCAAGCCGCTATTGCACAAGCATCAATGGCCGTCCGTGCAAGCAATCTATCGCACACTTCCCCAAAGAGCATGATTGAATGGGCAGAGACCTCAGGTTTATGTCATACATACTATCCTCAAGCACTCATCGATCTGCGCCTTGAACCACGCTGGCTTCCAGACTTCGTTATTGCTACGCAACTCCGCGCCGAATCAATTGGGCGGATCTCAAATGCAGCCAGAAAAAACGAAGCTAAGATTCAAAGCGAATCTTTGAGAGCTCTCCTGCTTGGACCTGACTCAAGTCTTGCCGGGGCTGCCCCGTGGCCACTCCCCAGCCTTCCGGGCCCTCTAGAAGGTGGGGAACACCCTCAGAATCCTATACCTGAGCACATACTCAAGGAGGTCACTGAAGCTTTAGAGAAGACTCACCTGGAAGCTGATTCTTTCAATGGATTAGTTAACACGTCTCTACTATTCGACCTGCCTGAGGGGCAGTCTAACCTTGCTGCATCGGCTCTCCACCGAGTCAAATTCTTAGTTGAGAAAGTGGAAGATGATGACACAACTCTCAATCTGATATATGGGCTCGCGATCGTAGCTGCAGCGACTAGAGGCTCTGAGCTCGCCGATGCGCTGCGAATCTTAATTCGCGTTTTGCGTCGTAGGCAAAATCTATCAATTAGAATAGACCACGAACTCCGAACCCTAATGATCGCTGCAGCAGCAATAGAAAGTCTTGAAGACTGGGCTCGATTTGCCGGAGAGTGGATAACTGAGATTGCCTTTGAAATCGACGAGAAAAATGCAGCAAAATCGCTCCTCGCCAATATCCGCAAGCTGGTTCAGCTTGAGCCGACACTAATGCCCCACTGCGCAGCGGCTGATGCAGCTCTGACCGCATTCGTGCACTAGAAAGTGCACGCGGCAACAATGAACTCCGTAATTTGTGGTTACGCCTACCGTCTACCTTCGAGCTGTAGCATTACTCTCGATGTCCGTTTTGGATCCAGGCTGCAGCGCATATTCATACTGAGCGAAAAGGTTAAAGAACTTAAATGCCATTTAATCTAGTTCCTCTGACATATTAATTCCTTATTTGGTGGCCTAAAAATAAAAATCATTAAAGGAGTGATACCCCATTTCATACTAGTTATCTGACTTTATAACCAACTCAACAACCTTAGGTATATATAGATGCTCCATTGCAGCAACTAGCATCCTCTGGTTTTCGGTAAAACGGGAGTCAAAATTATGTTCAAATGATATTAGTCTTCTATATAACTTAGTTCTAACACCCTGAATAAACTCTATTCTATTTTTTAATGGAATCGTTTCCTTAGGATAGACCTTATAATTATTCAACAAATCAACAATTCCCTTTGTTGCTGTATCTAACGCATGATGGTCTATCGATTTCAAAAATATTTTTGTCGAAGGTTTCTCAATTCCTATCCCTCTCGACACAAAATCATAGTCCCCTCTCCTATTTGAAAGACTATGCTTTTTCAATGTTTCGTTCAGTTTATTGAGGTAAGAATTTCTATATTTCGAGTAGGTATTCCAGCATGGGTGTAGAGGCCATGGCTTTCCTAAGTTATCAAATAGGGCCATTCCTCCATTATCTGCTCGATAGAAATATACGATATCACCACAAAACCAACAATTAGTTCTAATTGTTAATGGTCCGTCTATATATTCAATATCACTTTTATTTCCCTGGCCACATTCGTGTAATAAACCGGTATCAACTTCGTATATAAACCAACCATCACTTGGTGACTCTGTAATTCTTAATAAGACACCACACTCATCACAAATTTTCTCAAAAGACTTACCCACTTATTCAACCCTCCTGGTCTAACTAGAAATCTTTTAAATCTTCTGTGATTATTAGATGACTTATTAAAAACCTACTATATCATCCATAAGATGGATAAAATTATACATTCACATTGGAAAAATAAGATTCAAAGTTTTAAGAATTTTCTTCATTTTTTCAGAATCTTTACTGTAACAAAAAAAATCTGATGCGACGTTTCCATTTTTTTCAAGGATGCTGTCCACAGATCTGACATGATCAAACACAGAAAAATATTTTACGCCATCCAACTCAAAAACCCGATCAGGATGACCCACATAAACATTCTTTAACTCTGGAACTAACAACCAAAAATAATCTTTTTCTGATCCAAGAACCTGTCCAAGATATTTATTTCTATTCTCTATAAAAGTCACACTCTCTAAATCTTTAAACATATATTCCAAACAATCCAATTTATACTCGTTGTATAAGCTTACGTTTTAAAAAATCTTCACAAACAACAATTGAAATTTTAATCTGCTTTAAAGATATCGACCTTAGTCTCCAAGCATTTCCTCAACGTAAGATCCGTAACCCCTATACCAAACCAGCTATCAGGCTTTTGGAAGAAATCCAGGCCACGGCCAATCTTGATAACCCAACCGTTATCAATTCGGATTTCTCGATCATGGAGGTTCTCATTGATCTTCACCTGGAGCTCGATGTCTAACTCAACGAGGCTCTGCTTCAGGTCTTCGAGCCGCTCAGATAGCTCTTTGATATCCGTTTCATCGTCATAGCTGGTTGTGAGTACGATTTTCCTAACCGTCGGCGCTTTGAGAACAGCCTCACAGAAACGCACTAAGTTCTGCACCTGATGTGTGGCGCGGATATAAGGGTCTTCTATCTCGACGGCTTTTGCGCCGACCAGGTAGGGGCCAATGATGGACTCATAGCTCTGCCCCGTATCGCCGTAATGAATAGTGAAATGCTTTTCCTGCAGCTCATCAGTAACTAAAGCTCCACTATCGCCATCCGCTGGAGGAGCAACCACTTCTACCTCAGCAGGCTCAGGAGCTACAGGAGCTTCTTCGACCTCAGCAACATCTATATCTGTCAGCTCGTCGGGGTTGTGGATATTTTTGCGAGAAGGCTCTTGAGTTGCACTGGCATTCTTCGACTCAGGGCAATGAACGATGACTTCGCGGCCCTCAGTGTTGAAGTAGGACAGGTTAATACGCGCAAACTCATCATCTGTTTTGCGCTTATTCATTTGCTCTTTTACCCGGCGACGACACTCAACGGCATAAGTGACGTATTCTTCAAACTCCTCATCACTAGGAGGAGTTGATGGGTGCAGAATTTTAACCAGGGCAGCAACGGTCTTTTTGATTCCCTTCTCATCACGTCCTTCAACGGCGGCTCCCAAGCGGATCCTCTTGGATACCTCTTCGTAGCGATTCGTATGCTTCAGTTGGTAATGGAAGGCTTCTGCCAGGTAATCAGTAATAAACCCATAGTTGCCGGTTAGGAACTCGCTGCTGTTTTTAGGCATTTCCCAGCCGGGCAAGTAGCAGGCAAAGCGATCCATCACTGCCAGGTCGAACTCTTTGGGGAGTGGCTGGAAAAGGTCGTAGACCTCTGAATTAACAATTTGGCTAACTGACAGGTCCAGGTTACCCACAAAGGCCATAGACGCATCAGCTATGACCTCAACGCCACGCGAGAAGCGGCCGTTGGCCATGAAGTCTTTCATGATCTGAATGGTATCGGGATCTTTGACCTTGATACCGCCCACTTCATCGAAGGCGACCGTATCCCAGAAACCGACCAAGCCGATCTTCTTACGCTGATTGTTATAGAACAGCGTTGCTTTGGTGGCTTGGCCACCACTGATCAGCGTCGAGTATGGGGAGAATTCACTGAAGAAATAGGACTTACCGGTACCGCGAGGCCCGAGCTCAATGAAGTTAAAGTTGGGTTCCACAAGTGGCAGCAGTCGGGCGATAAAGTGCATTTTCACCCGATGCGTAAGCTTTGTTGGCTCTAGTCCAACGGAGCGGAGAACAACATCCATCCAGTCATCACGGCTGAACTGCTCACGGCCCTCGCAGTATTGCTCATAACTGAAGCGGCTTAGCTGAATGGGGCGTAGGTCTTCAATGTAAAATGCGTAATCATCATCTTCAATTTCGTTGTAGGCGATGGTCACCTCGCACCACAGACCGCCCTGCAACAACCGGTCATTATCGCGGTAAAACTTCTCACTGATGGCAACCTTACGTGAATCGAAGTTTTCCAGCGCAGCCCAATGACGGCGATCTTTCTCGACATAGTTCACATGAACCTTGTCGATAAAACGGTGCTTACCTTTGGTCGCTACGAATGATTGCGCCTTATTTGCCTCATTGGGGCGCACGTAGTTGTCCTGCAGGGTCTCCAGCACCGCTTCCATACCCGCGGTGATTTCTGCCTCGTCATCGCTGGCGCAATACCGCGCCAGCAGAAACTCCAAGACGAAGGTGGGGACGTTTGTCCCCTTCTTGATGCGGTGAACGAGATCCTTACGAACGACTTTACCGTCAAAGGCTTGGGTAATCTTTTGGTCCAGAGCATCCATGAGTTACACCGCGTAGTCAGTTTCCAATTCAAGTTGAGCGTATACCGCCAACGTCGTCGGGTTAAGCGCTTTTACTTTGAACTTGCCTTCAAAATCCATCTGCATGCGCAGCGTCACCTGGGCATTATTGCCAGGCTCCAGCGTAATCGTACCGGTAGCCGCGTTGACGGTACCGCCCGGCTTGGCTTCGCCTACGACTTCGCCCTTTTTATCCTGAGCTTCCAACAGCACCTCAAACGACTGCCCCACAGAGAACATATCCTGTGTTTCTACACTCAGATCAATAACAGGCATCCGCGTAGTAATTCGCTTGGCGCCATTCTTGTAGTTCAAGACCACGCTTGCTTTCTGCATGGCCGGTTGCTCAGCGTCTTTGAGCTTAATGTCCAGTACCGGCACCACACACTCCTGCAAAGATGCGCCACCGTGATAGTAAAGTAACCCAGAACGATAAGCGGCCATCGAGCGCGGGCCTGCCAGCTTGTTGAAGTCACCACGTATCCCAGCTTTCTCCGCACTGATCTCATAATGGTGAGAATCGCCGGCGCCATCCCCCAAGAGACAACGTTCGTGGATATTGAGCCAGTTACCGGGCAGCTTCTTACAGGTATCTCCAGCCCCTGCATGGGTGTTCATGAAGAACCCATGGTCAGTCGCGATGATTACCTGGTTGAACCCTTTAGACTGCAGTTTGTGAACGGCGACGCGAATGCGCTTAAGCGCACTAAGAATTTCATTAGGTGCTGTATCAGGCGTGTTCTCAAATAGCTCGTCAATCTCCACTGAACGCAGAATCAAAAGCTCTGTCGTCTCATCCACATCGAACTTGTTACGGACAAACGCTTCCAAACGCCCTTCTTGGAAACGCTGACCATAGCGTTTGCGTACACAATCCATACGCTGCTGTACGGTGCTCACGTCCTGCTCCCCTATCATGGGAACCAGACCGGAATCTGTTTTCTTAAGCTCGAGACTCGACGAAGCTCCCGGCAGCAGGCTGGCCATTCCCACCAGCGTGATGCTGGGTAACTGAACCAAAGCCGGTGTTAACTCAACCTTGCCGTCTTCTTTGAGCTGCTGCTCCAGCGCGACGCCCAGCTCATAGCGCAACGCATCAACCATGAGGTAGGCGACTTTCTGACCGCTCTGCTGCAACCTCGGTGCTACGAGTTTATCGAACACTTCATTATTCGATAGGTAACCCGCTACCGGCCAACCACTCTGCTCCAGGTGCTTGGTGAACGGAATTTGTACCTTCTCGATCAAGCGGCCGTAGCTTTGACGTATCCGATGCTTAACCGGCTCCATGACGCCATGAGTGTCTTGCCATTCATAGTCACTGACCGCTTGTTCAAACTCCCGATGTAGGCGGTCCACATCCCGTAACTGGCAAACGTAAAACTCCAGCAAGGACTCCATACTGCGGGCATAATTAGGGAGCTCCAGCTCCCTGACCTCACAAGCTTCCATTAGCATCAAAGCGGAGCGCAGCAGATCCCATTGCGCCTGGCTTTCGCCCTTACCGGTCCAAACTGATTGCGCATGGCGACTAAGAATGTCCCTGACCCGATCAGTATCATCAGCTTCCATCGCCTGTACGGCCTGATGCATGAACGTACGTTCTTCAAATGGGAAGGTATCCTTGCGACCGAGTTCAGTAATCGCCTGGCAGTGCTGAACCAACTCCAGTTCAGCCTCAACTCGCTCAGCCCGATCTATATAGGTTGGCTTAGTACGTCCGTCATTACGCAGACGTTCGCAGATATCTTCGATAAGTGGCTCCGCCTCGACCGACGCACGGGGCATGCTTGCCAATGCATCGGGCAACGCGGTAGGCAGGTCTAACGCAAACTCACTGAACAGTAGATAGCTCCACAGCTCGTCTGCAATGACTCCCCAGCTCTTAGCTCGAGTCCGCAATTTCAAGCCAATGGTGGCTTCAAGCAGTATTTTGACCTCTGCAACCCAAGCATCGCTTCCTTTGAGTGCTGCCTGCTGCTGATCACTGGGCGCCAGAAGCGCAAACAGAATATCTCGACTAGATTCCACCTCTAGCAGCGCACGCAGGTTAGGCCACTCTAATCCGCCACCAACGGCATCAATGACAGCAAAACTAGGGTTTGGATCTTGCTCGAAAATGCTGCGGATTTGTGTCGTGTGATCAGGTTTGGCTTTAAGGCACAGGTTACGATACTCATCGCCGTCGCCATCAGGAAAAACAGCACCACAGGCGGCATATAACGCGAAGGGGTCCTTCTGCCGGACTTCATCTTCCAGCGGCTTTTCAATCGGCACATACACAACCAGATGCTCGAGCTGCTGGCTGCCAAGGCTCTGCAGTGCCTCTAGCGCCTCAGCTCGGCTCTGAAGACTTGACTCCGTAGCATCCACAACACCGCAACGATCATCAGCCATATCAAGACAGATCTTGCGGTAGCGCTGGTCTGGGTCATACACAACCAGAATCTGATGCGACTCAGAACTGGCCAAGCGGCGGGCAAAAACCTCTTGCTGAATAAAAGCCGCAATACTCATAGGTGACGTTCCTGTCGAATTTTTCCAATTAATGCCTGTAGTTCAGATTCACCCAACGCTCTTTGTTGCCATTCCAGCTTAGTTTCACCGGTATCCTTACCCCGGCGAAGCACTGGTACATCTACTTCTTCCCAGAACAGCTCTTCCACGTCATGGGCGATAGCTAGGCTGCGGTCTTCATGGCATTTCCGCAGTACACGATCAGGCCAATAATTCAGTGCTAGGTGCGCCCAGTCATAGTCACCTTTTTCCAGCTGCTTCCAAGTATCTTTGAGCACCTTTTGCCAGGGTTTATGGCGGAACAGCGACCACAGGGGTGCCGCGGTGATCTGCACGCCATCATCTTGGTTTGGCCGATAGCTGGGTGCGATATCGAGCAGCGTGTCACGCAGATCCGCCAATTCCTGTTCCAGATCTTCAAGCCTTTCGAGCGCTTTTTCTTCTTGCTTGCTACGGCCACCAGCTTTCGTAAGTAGGCCATTAAGATCATCGCGCACAGAGTTAAGTTTGGGCTCGACAAAATCATTCACTGCGGTGAACAACGTCTGATTCGTAAGCTCAGGGTAATAGATCCATAGGGTGTAACTACCAGAGGCGGTCGAGAGCGGCCAATAGATCGGTGCTTTTCGGCGGCTCTTTGAGTATCGCTGCAAATGGAAGGGGAAGAAATCCTTACGCAACCAGCGACGGATGTCCTGGCTCACTGAGGTATCAACGGTTACCAGCACCTGCTCGATCAAACGTGGCAAATCATGCTGATGACCTTCGTCATCGACTAGGATAGCGGCATTATGATGGAAAGGAACAGCACCATCAGGCAGCATACCAGGGCTTTTGGCTGGCAGTGGGTCGAAGGGACTCAATACAGTGATCGGCTTGCTTTCATCGGTCGCCAAACGGCAATCAAAGCGGCCAAACGCCACGCCCGCGCACCAGGAAATGAGATTATCTACAGCAGTATGTATTTCGCTGTTATCATCGCAGTGTTCTTGTTCCAGATCGTCTTCGTCCTGACCTTGTCTACTTTTAGAATCAGCCCCCTTACTCAGAGCCTCACTGTGATCTCGTAAAAGACTCGTATAATCATCGCTGCTCAGTCTAGCCAGATTGGCAATATGTTTATCCAGATCGGAACCAATCAAGGTCTCACGATTAATTTTTTCTTTTATTCGCTTAGAATCATCAAATGAAGGAAGTGTAAAGAGTATTTCAGACTCATCAGATTTAAAGTTATTTGACACCTTCTGCCTAATATCTGCGATCACATTTTCAGCCCAACTAATATCCCCTTCTCCCGGCTGCACAAATGGTATTGCTGAGACCATCGAATTTTGAAACTTCGGCTGCCAAAAAGCTTCGCCCCGAAAACGAGCTACAGCAGTCCCTATGTTAGAAGCCAAGAGAGTTGTAACCCAGATCTCAGCCCCATCTTTAGGATAAACCTGGCTTCTTCCGGCGGTCGGGATAACACCTGCTGGTACAAGATAAGGTACTATCCGGCTGGAACGAAGCATATAGCTAATACCGGGTCGAAAATACATTGATTCCGACATGACGTATTTGGATGCGGAGTGTCCATTTCCTATATGGTAGGCTTTTATTTCCTTACCATTATCACGCCAATTAACATGCAGATGAATTGATGACAAAAAAGGAGAGGCCGCCTCCGTTTTAGAATACCACGCCCACTTTTTTTGATGACTCAATGCGATTGCCTGAGCACACAAAACTGTGTTTTCCTCGCCAGAATTTGGAATAATCACATCTGAAGCTCTAGTTTCCCACCATAACCTCAAGAATCGGAAATCATCCCCTGTCTGCAACCCCACTCTAATATCACAAAATTCAGGTTCAATTTTTTTCTGTCCAGCTATTTTTTTTGCTACAGATTCACCAACCCAATATATATATGGCCTATCATCGAAAATTGAGAACTGTTTCAATTTTCTTACGAAAAAATTTGAACCCGACAGCCCATTCCTCAGTAAATCTATTGACTCTAGTAAGCCCTTATTTTTATCAACTCTGTTCAGTTCTCTAAAAAAAACAGCGTTACTCTCTTGGTTTGTCGCTCGTGTCCAAGTCACCGCAGCGGTTTCCACCATCGCATCAAGAACGCCAAGCCCCAGATCTGCAAAACTTTCCAGCTGTAGATCATCTTCAAGAACTGTCTTTCTAAAATTTGCAAAGCTCTGTAGGTAAAAGCAGGTTCGGCTCACGATTGCTCCAGTCCGACCACCTACACGGAGAAGGTTGACAGAGCGCTCTATAAAATTCGCCAAAACATTGCCCTTGGATCTTGGCATACTTTCTTCGAGATTCTTTTTGGTTGATCGAACGGGTTCCCCAAATGGTGGGTTCATTACGACCACATCAAAGACTTCACGGGTCAGATCTACTAGCCGCAGCCCTTGGAGTGCATCCGCTGCAAATAACCGGCACTGGTAACTACTGCTCACTTGCTCCATGAAGGTACTCAACGCCTGCCGCAAACGCTGCTCCGCCTGCTCCCAGGTTTCCTGTTCTTGTGCTGCAAACATATCATTACCACTGCCGCCATAGACCTGCTTAATCAGCTTGGGCAGTTCCTGCTCCACCTGCAGCAACACACCCAATTCAGGCAAGTTATGCAGCAGTTGCAGGGTTTTCCCGAATAGCTCGGCATCCTTGGTATCCAGCTGCTCGGCAAACTGCTGGCGCAGCTCTTTTTCGGCCGGTGGGGCGATCGCCGCGATCACATGGCCCTGACCAATGATCGGACGTTGAGGCGCTTTAACGCCTGCCTCATACCAGGCGCGCTGAGCACGCAGCCAGAGCGCCAGGGTCGCGATCTGGGCGGCACGGGGGTCAATATCCACCCCGTAGACGTTGTGTTCAATGATCAGGCGCGGCACATCGCGCAGGTAGTCCGCTTCATCTGCGTAGGTCTGACTTAACGGCTTAAAACCTGCCTCAGGCTGAGTGGATACGTCCAAACTGCCGGGGCCTTGCTGTTGCTCCCAGGCCCAGGCTTCGCGGTAGATCTCCAGGAAGAGGTCAAAGGCATAAAGGCCAAAGTGCATGGAGCCGCAGGCCGGATCCAGCAGTTTGAGAGTACGTGGGTCACGCAGGGTGCGCGGTATAGGTTCCACACGTTTGGCTTCCAACTCTTCCGGCTTGACCAGCAGGTATTGGCAGCGGTCATAGAGACTGGTGTTGCCCTGGGTGGCATCAAACCAGATCCGCCCCAAGGTGTTGTCCACCAGAAACTCCACCACATAGCGCGGGGTAAAGAACTGGTTACGTACTGCCAACTCTCGGCTGTTACGCGGCGCCTGGGACTCTTTGCGCATTTTTTTGCGCTCTTCCTGGGAATTAAAATACTGGTAAATCCAGCCGATGGTTTCGTCTTCTGCCCAGAGGTGTTCGATCTCCGGGTGGTTGATCTGCTCCAACAGCTCCAAGAGGGCTGATTCCCTGGGGAAAAGTCGGCCCTGGGCACCATGGCGATCGAACAATAGCTCCAGATCGACATTGAACTCGTCAAACAGGCTGAACAGGTAGTTACGGTAGGCATCACCGGTTTCACCCTGACTGGTGCCCGCCAGCATCTTATACAGCTCAAAACCCCTGGAGTTGTAGCCCTTAGCAATGGACTCCATCAGTACGCCACGGGCTTCCATCATGCGCAGTGCCGCCATACGGTTCAGCACCGTAAACGCCTGCTCGCGTACCAACCGGTCCAGAGCTTGGAGTGTTTGCTCCTTGGTATTTTTACCCGGTGTAGTTGCAATATAGTGCTGCAGAATCTCCCGCAAAAGCTGAGCGGTTTGACGCTCGACGTTATCTAGGTGCTTTAGTTCGCTCAGGTCAGCAACGGTGCCAGTTTTAGGGTCGAGGCCATAAGTCGCCTGGAGCTGGCGGGTCAGTTCTTCACTGAGCAGTTCTCGGCTGGCATTAACGAACTTTTGCAACCGGCCACGGGTGGTCTGATCAAACGCCATCAGTTAATCCTCGTCCTGAAGGTTTAGTATCAGCTCAAACTCATGGGCGTAGTTCAACTCACCACGCAGTCGATTCAGTTCGCTGATCAGAGCATCCAGCTCGCTCATACTGGTGATACGGGGCTTGGACGAGAGCTTGCGTTGCGTGAGTTTGGGCTTACCTTCCTGCACCGCTTTTTCCTGCTCTTGCCTAACCTTTTCCTGTATGCGTTCACGGCCAATACGCTGAATACGAATCTTCAGGTCTTGGATAGCGTTGTTAATGCTGTAATCCTGATTGACCAAAGTTTGCAGACCACTGAGGTCTTCATTGGCTTCAACCGATAGCTTTTCCAAATCAGCCAACAGGCTGTTCTGTTCCTGTTGGGTCAGCTCGGTCCACTCTGGCAAGCGGCGCAGATCGGGTTCAGCCGTTTTAATTCGCTCGGCCTGCTCTGCCTTCATGGCGATCACGGCATCCCGCACACGGGACTTCAATGCGGTCAACGTGCTGGCAAAGTCGGTGCTGTATTTAAAGAAATCCGCCTGTTGCAGCCTTGCCTGGGCCTCCTGGATTTCTTCTTCCAGCTCCCCTTTTAGAGCGCCGGGTGTGCCGCTTGATGGCAGCGCAATGATCCCTTTAATGTGAGCCTGCAGATCTCGCAGGATCTCTTCTAGCCCATGCTCCAGTTTGATCTTTAGGTCCGAAGCCCACTTCAGGCTATTGAACAGATCTGAATCTTCACCACCCAAACGCTGGGGGGCATCAGAGGCATCGGTGAACAGGATGTCACGCATATCCTGAGACAGTGCATCCAGACGGTCACTGCCCGGCAGTCCCATAGCCTTGAGCTTTTCAGCCAGAGGACCGTATTCATGCTGCAGACGTGGCAGCAGTTTGACCGTAGTCTTACTGATCTCGTCTTCCAGGGGAACGACAATATCGCCTGTAAGCTCTGTGAGACGCTCAGCAGCCCGCGCCTGAACCTCAATGGAGGGGCGTTCCTCCCTCAGAGAGATCCCCACCGACTTGAAGGTGTTGTTGGTTTTAAGCGCATCTATCGCTTGCTGGCCGTTAACGGTTACTTCTCGGCCACCGGTTTTAAGCTTGATCTCGCTGGCGATCAACATGGCAGCAATCAGGTAGCGCAAAGTATCTGGCGACCAACCAAAGGGCGGGCTGGTAAACAGGTCGGTTAGCCGTTTGCCTTCGATCGTTCCCTGACGGTCGATCATATCGCGGATGCTAGTGATCGCTTTATGCTGGGTATTGATGCTTGGTGTACTGCCACTGGTTTGCACCAAATTCAGTGGGTCGATTGGGTGCGTAACGCCAGACAGGTTACCCAAGCGCAGGAATTTCTCAGCCAGATCGGTACTGGCCCGTACGGGTGCTTCTGCGTAGCGATCGAACACCTGTTCGGCAACATCAACCATATGTTTACGAGCTGCTTCGATTAGTTCTTGGCTCTGGCTGTCCACCGCCGTCAATGTTCCGCGAAACAGAAAAGATCCTTGCTGCAGGCTGCGACGGATTTGGCGCTCCAGGTCATTCAACAGACGATTGGCTCGATCAGCCTGAGCTGCACAGTAGTCCTTTACTTCCTGATCGGGTTCGTTGCGGTATCGGGTGGCCACTTCGCGACAGCGGAAGATCTCAGTAGTTAGCTCATCCATTTCCGGGGTCGTCCGCCCCAACAGGTAGATATTCTGAAGCTCCGCCTTCTGACGACTGTCATTGGTCAGCCTCGATTTGGCACTGTCGTATTCGACCGGATCGACCAGCTCAATAATGGTCTGTACCGGGTTTCGATCGCCTGCCAGAGCGGTGGGTACCGCGCCAGCAGTTGAGAGTACTTTCAGACCTGTTTGGACAGAAAGGTTGCCGTGGAGCTGAGCCGCAGGCAGCGGTGAATAGACCTCTTTTAGGGCATCACTGATGATGCGGCGTAACTCGATGGAGCGAGTCGCTATGTTGGCTCGCTCCTGCTCAATCTCATTGAGTTTTTCACTGAAGAAGCAGAGATTTCCGTCCTGCTCACCAAAGGGCACGATGGGGTCTGAGATCAACTCTTCGATAGCAGTGGCAATGCTGTCTGCTGCTGACGCTTGCGCAATGCCCGAGTGCAGCAGGCTGGCGACGTTTTGGCGAGAGACCGGCAGGTTGTTGAGCACCTGCAGGATACACACGGTTTTGGCGACATTCTGATGCAACGCCGAATCAGGGAAACGTAGCTTCGCTTTATCCACCGATGCGTACAGGGAGGCAAAGGCGCGGCGAATGTCTTTTTCCAATGCGTCAAATAGGGTGACGGTATTTACCAGCCAACCCACCGGCTGCTTGGCGATAGGCGTGCGGTTATCCGACTCATCCACCAGAATGTCCTGCACCACCTTGATAGCGGAACGCAAACCGTAACCACCTGTAGACTTCGCCAGCGCTCCCAGCAGGTGCAGCAGGATATCGAAGTGGGCAGGTAGGAACGGGTACAGATCGATAAAGGTCTGGCGGTTAAAGTCGGCTCCGTAAGCACGCGCATCGACCAATTTGGTGTTATGGCGTAACGCCTGGCCATGCTGATCAAACAGCTGGCCGAGCTCAGTTTCACCGACCGAGGATTTACCCAACAGTCGGGTGTAGCAGATCTCTTTGATGTCGTTGGCTTCAAGATCGATCTGAATCGGGAAGCGGTCTTTCAGCTTGTAGAGCTCAGCAGAGTTGAGCGCTGCTTTGCTGTCATCTTCAGTGAGTGTTTGCTGGGCGGTACCGATAATCCAGACTTTACCATCTCCGATGTTCTTCAGGTTTTTGGCGAGTCCATCCAGGTTAAGGATCAGGTTCGAACGAGAGCCCACATACTGACCGACTTCATCGATAATGAAGATGATGTACTCTTTTCCGGTCGCTTCACGGGCGATATCTAGCATCTCGATTACGCGGTCATCTTCAAACCGGATGACTTCACTCGTTTCAGTATTGAATGATGAGGCAGTCTTAAATACCTGAGGGTAAAGTTGATGCGCGAGCTCAGGAATCACGCTATCGACAACCAGGTCATCGTTGCGGTAATCGCTCCAGTCTGCGCCCATGTAGTCGCGGAACAGCTGCAGGAACTCTGCATGGCGACCATCATGTTTTAATCTACGCTCAAAGGCGGCCACTTTCAGGTTGCGGGAGTACCCGGCCCACTGCAGCACCTTGTAGTAGAGAACAGTTGATACCTCTTCCATGGTAGCGCCAGCAACCTGTTCACTAGCCAGGTCAAGCATCAACACCGCAGCCGGAAAACGGCTAGCCACTTTGGTCAGCAGTGCTTTGGTGGTGTTCTTTTTCAGCCGATCCTTGAGATGCTGGATAAACGGCACGCCGTCGATCTGTACACGATCATCAAATGCCAGGCCCAAGTATTTGGTGAGGGAGCTCTTACCCGAGCCGTAGAAGCCCGACACCCAGACTCCCACTTCGTTCTGACCACCGGCATCCATGGCCGCATCCATCTTCTGCAGGAGGCTTTCCAGCTGCTCTTCAATACTGTCGGTGACAACATATTCTGAGATCTCCGCCTTGAGACGTTCCTCTTGAGAGGCGCCATAGGTGATCACCTTTTCAATGGTGCGGTAGATGTCTTTGTTGCTGTCGAAGAGGGATTTAATTTCCATTGTTATATCCTGTGACCTGTCCCTTAGCCGCCTACGTGATCAGAGCGGTAGTTGCCGTCTTCCGGGTAGAAGCCCAAAAATTTAAGTCGTGTTTTGCCAGTGCGAATACCGGGATAGAAAAAGACCGTCGGCACGCAGAACTTGCCCTGCAGCTCACCTTCGATCACACCGATGCGCGTATATGGATGCAAGGCCTCCAAGTCAGTAACCAGCAGGATGGCGTTGTCATTACCATCAAGTGAGGCTAGTTTTTCCGCCAGTTTTGCTGTCAGGGCGCCCTGCTCTAGCCGGTTTGCCAATGCTTTATTGGTCTTATCCCAATTCAACGGTGCGGCAGCATCCTGCTTCTGCCATATGGTTTTCACCATGGCAGGCACTTCATCAAAGATCTCTTGAATCGCAGTGGCGATAGAAAAGGTATGCACTTCCCAACCATCATTAGACAGACGGGCTTCCCAGGCTTTCATCTGCCGCTTCACATCCAGGATGGAGCGCGGGGAAAACACCAGGTAATAGATGGGCTCATAGCTGGCATGGCCAAACTCGCGACCACGTTTCATCCTTTCCATCAATTCGTTGAAGTCAGCATTCAGCGATGGCATCGACGACATCCTCCATTGATTTGAGTGGCCAGCTGATGCGAGTGACATCTCCGGCGGCTTGTACGATCAGCCAGTTATTGAGAGAGAGACGCTTAAACTCCGCCCTGACGTCTGAAGGCTCCAGCCCAAACATCGCCCAGGCTGTATGTCCGATGACGGCGTTGTCGCCCAATCCATCGAAGTGCAGTTTGTACGCCAGATAGAGAACGGTGGCCTGTTCTATCCGCAAGGGTTGAATGCTGCGTTCAGAGGTGCGCCTTGACGACAACAGCCCATAATCGGCACAACACCCCACCAGATAGGATGAGATGCGTTTGATTGTGGTGTCTGACCAGAGCTTTTGCGTCTTACCATCTCGAACAGCCTGCTCAACAAACTGACGAGAATCCTCTAAAGACACTGTTTGTCCGCCACCGGCATAGCGCGCCCAGTAAACATTACGAATGAAGTCCGCCAGGATCAGGTTTGCTGTAGCTGTGTAGTACAGAAACAGCTGGCTCATCACCGATGAACCCGCACGTCCCTGCAACGTCTGCAGATAGGACGCCGAGCCAGTTTTTATATAACGTGGGTTAAAACATTCGACCACGATGTTGCGTAGACGTCGGGCGGACACATTGGGAAACATGCCGGAATCAAGCGCTTTGTCATATAGAGACGTAGCACTCTGGCCAGGCTCATACAGCGACAGCAGCAGCTTCGTTTCTTCAATCAAACCCAACCCAGCCTGGAGCTGGGTGGTGTAATAGGGAGTGGAACTCACGCAATCTCTCTCATGAACGGGTAACAGCGGGTATCCTGCTGGAAGGCTGACAGGTATTGCCCGGCAACCTGCTGGATCAAGCCAGGAAGATTATCCGCATCATAATCTCCTACTATGACAGGCCCTTCTTGAGAGGTTTGCTCACCACCCGCCATCGCTTGCAATCGCTCCAAAGCACTCTGCTCATCTGTTAATACAGCGGTGTACTGATCTGGCTGTGCGGATTGAAAAAGGCGATCCAACTCTAATTCGATGGACTCTGGCATGCGGAAAAGGTGGTAGGTCGCTCCCACGCCGATCACATCATCATGCACCAGCGTCGCTGCTGCGGTGACGCCACGGTGCTGAGCCTGGACCAAGGTGCGAGGGAAGATCGGTGTCAAAAAATTCTTGGCCTGTGGGGCTAGAAAGCTGCAGGACCACCAGCCACGCTGGCTCTTTTCACCTAAGAAACCGACCACTATTCTCAGATCAGCGATTTGCTTGATCACGTCCTTATTCATAACTCGTCCTCAGGTGGGAAGCTCTGCGCGAGCAGCGCACAAAAAACGTATCTGCGATGGTACAACATATAGGGAATGGAATAGAACGCGTATAGTCGGTGCCAACTTGATCCCAAGACTGAGCCTGAACAGCAGATTAGCCTGGGTAGTCTTCTCGTCCAGTCGAACTGCGCAGCGTGCCGCTAAGTCCTGTGCGAGAGCCTCACCAAGCTGACGCAACTTGATCAATATTGTATTTGGATCGCTGGCAAAAGAACGTTCCGCTGCTACCGCCAGCTGCACAAAGATAGGGTCGTGCTAACGAAGAAATTCGAAGTTGCTGCTTTCCGCCATAGATCTCTCTCCAGCTACTCAGACAAGCAGTGCTCATCGCTAATATTTTTCCTTGGTGGATGCACTGTGTAGAAGGATTTTCAGGAAGACGGCCAAAGCGGCCAACCATCGATAGAAGTGAACTTTTATCAGGTCTCCATGGGGTTCGTTTTTGAGCTATTCCGAGACGAGCGCTTCCGACCCTCTGGTGTACGTGGTCCGGTACTAGCCCCGCCATGGAATTTGCACCGACCATTAGGATAAGCCGTGCCGTCATTGCTACACGGAGTTCCCTTTCGTGTTTTTGCTCCACACTTCATGCCGCGGCATTCGTCTGGAAACTTCGGCATACCGGGTGGCGGGTATCGGTACCCTCGAGAGCGCCACTGGTCAGACGCAATGCGCGACTTCCGATAGTACTCTCGCAACAATTTGACCTTTTGGGATCGATCCATACGCCATCTTCCATAGTTAATTACTCGTATATCAACATCATTGATTTCGGTACTGTGTGGTAAATATATAAAGGTGCCCACTATGGGGGCGTACGTTATATCGAAATTGATGCTTAATGGCCTACTATTAGGGACATAAAAGCCTGGTATGTAGGCCGGCACTGTTACTTACCGGCCCCATATGCAGGCGTTCTCGGCCCCCTATTTAGGCTCGCGCATTTTCTTCCTTTAACGATCTGGTCCGAGGTTTCTATAAGCCGTCGTTGTCGGCTTCAAGTCATGCTTCCCTTTACACTCATGGATCGGCTGCCATGTAATGGCATACAACGATGGCCCCATCCCCAGCCCTCCCTGTCTAGTCTGGACAAGCCAACCTCTTTCGACCAACTCGCGTGTTGCCAGATCAAGCCCCTTGTTGGATGACCAGCCTCTTTCTCGCATTATCGTTCTACTGCAACACAGATCCCCGTTATTTTTTCCGTTATACTGACATCCGACGTCAACCAAAAGTTTTATGGCCTTACCACTTAATGCAATAAAATCTGGGTGGCTCACCACCAAATTCGGCAAGTGGAGATATCCTTTGTAGTTTATGTTAGGAAATTTTTTCCTAGCTTTCTTAGCCTGCAAGCTGTGAACGGTAGATGCCATGGTTTATTCCATTTTTCAGTGCAGAGAATTCTTACCTTTGAAATAAAAATATTGATCAGTCAGTGGATTCTCGCTCATCTCCGGAACCTGATAGACTGACTTGATCCTAGCACTGACAAATTCACGGTTCATATCTTTCATGTGGAGCGATTTGTTCAGCTCCACAAACTCTCTAGCCTCTGCTTTACTATTAGCTTCAATTGTTACTGTGTACTTAACACTTTTTACCAACTCAACTTCATATTTTTTCATATCTATAATCTCTTGAATTCATGATCTTTGCTTGGAAAGACTTTTTCCAAAGGTAAACGTGTGTCACATCGCTTTAATCTTCTAGGACTCTTTAGCACCTCGCTCTCTACCAGATGAATGATTCAAACTGCTAAAGCAGACTGGAGACCCTGTCAGACTTAATCGGTGTACTGCTGTTCGAGCCAACACAGAAGATCAGATTTGCGCCAAGCAACAGAGGCAGGGCCAAGCGATACCCGCCGAGGATGCTTGCCTTCGCGCTCAAGCTGCCACGTACGGGTACGACTTAAAGATGTGATGGAGTGCCGCTCTTTGTCACGGCAGAGTCCTTCATGCACACCAGCTGCGTTGAGTGTAGCCTGGCGCTGTTCGGGGGTGGGTGTTACGAATGTTTTCAATTTAGCCTCCGTCTGTGGGTTACTCAAGCTGTCGGAGGCATTCTGAATCGTACTACTTGTTTTATCAGTGGATTTTTGAAATTATTTTTTTCCCCAAAATTGCTGCTGGAAAGAAGAGGAGAGCCTCTCTTTAAGAAAAGACCCCCTATTCTAAATTCCCCAACTAAATAATATCCTTCATTGTCAGATCTCTTAGTGAGGGCTCCTTTCGAACTAAACCTTGTAAATCTTGCCAACTTTCCCATGTCGCGATGTTATACACGAACGGCATGATAGTATCTCTTAAGTGATCTACAGTCTTGATAACTCCATCCGCGCCATCCCAAACAACCCGAGATAGCAACGCCGGCCAAACTTTAACTTTGCGATATCGTGCCCAGAGCAATATATCCAGGATGGGAATCACTCGGTAGTTAACCAGTTTCTTTATTGTGACCATACTCGAGCGCATCGCAATATCTCCAGCCCGATTAGGCATACCCTTTTGCCTCCTCCATTTAGGAAGTGTTTGCCGAATACCTTCGATAATTTCATCATCTGTATATTCTAAAATATTTACAGACAACCAAACATCATCGGAAAAGTAGCCAACGTTGATTGTCGAAACACTCGGGGCGCCAATTGAGATAGAATTTTCTGCTCTTTCGCCATCATAGTAACCAGCGCTTTTTAACGTCTCATATGCAAGCGATAAATCATTAAGATTAAGAGTTTTCAAGGCAGCCGTAGAAGCCAAGTGCTGGTCGCAATTACCATCGGGATACTGCCCTAACTTAAGACCACAACATGCTGTCCAAGGCGTAGGATCAAACTCTATACCAGCCAAAATAGTTGTACCTGTTACTATGCAGTCATAGTGTTTTTGAGCCTCGTACTCATCCCAGTCATCCCAATCACCTTCTGATGTAAAGTTCACTGCCCTCCAGTAGAACTGATCCAGAAAATCAGGTAACTGCAGATCCATTAATGGTTCATAGTTGGTGATGTCAAACCAACTCAAAGCCCGCAAGATTTCTTTACGTTTCATTGTTAGGTCGCGTCTGGAGGGAGTGGTATCAATGCCACTCGTCAATTTGGATTTATAGAAACCGGCTGGAGATTACCCAACTCGGTTAAAAGGTAAAACGTTCTTCGAATCATTAACGAAAGGAGAGATCATAGATGCCACCTTCTCAAGCGACTCTCGCCGCTCATTCAGGTAATCATAGCGATCATAAATACCCTCAACGCCCGGTATCTTGTGATTCAGGCAGCGCTCGGCTACGTGTGGGGGCGTACCGATGCTGGACAGCAATGAGCGCAGCGAGCGCCTAAGATCATGAACCGTAAACTCTTCCATCTTGCCTTGGTCAACAAGCTTCTTCAGTGCTGCATTCAGTGTATCCGGCCCAACGTGCCCATATCTTTTGCTAGCTCGCCTGCGCGGAAACACATAGACACTGCCGCAGGCTCGTATGCGCAGCTCTTCAAGCCAAGCACAAGCGGCCCGAGGTAGTGGAATCGTAATCGAAGCTTTTGTCTTGTTATTGGGCGACAGCCTCCACAATCCAGCTTCTAGATCAAACTCCTGCCACTGTGCTGCCAGAAGTTCCATCTTTCGGACTCCCAATACCAACAGCAACGCACAAGCTAGGTAGTTCTCACGAGTGAACTGGTCGCTATTTGCCCGGAAGACCTCGAAGACAGAACGCAACTCTTTGATATCCAGAATTCGGTCCCGGCTTTTCTCTATGCCACCTGCATCTTTCACGGAAAAAGCGGCTGCTGGGTTTCCGTTCATAACATCCAGTTTGATGCCATGATTGAAGAGTTGCTTCAGCATCGCCAAAACATCATTAGCGATTGTTGGCCGCTTGCTGGCCACAATTTTCTGGATGACGGCCCGAACGTCCCGTGGAGTAACCACCTCGAGAGTGAGGCCACCAATCATTGACTGAACCTCACGCTGGTACTGCCGCAGCGGGATTTTCGGATACTTTAGTCGAGGAGCCCGCTCTCCATGCCAATCATGGAAGAGGTCATCAACCGTCTTGATAGGAGCCTGCTTGGCACGGCGTCGCTCGACGACAGGGTCGCAACCATCTTTCGCGATCTGAGCTCGTACCGCTCCTGCTTCAATTCGGGCGTCTGCCAGGGTTACGTGCTCCAGGTGACCGACAGTATAGAGCTTACGTTTGTTGTTCAGAGTGTAGCGTAGCGCCCAGTACGGCTTACCACTTCCCCTGACACAAAGGTAAAGCCCATCACCATCCGCATATCGGCCGGGCTCTCCGGACTTGATGATGGCCTTGATACCTTTATCGGTCAGCTTGCCCATGGTGAGAACTTTCCTGCAGTTGCCCAAGATGAATTTTGGTTACCACTATGGTTACCGTTTTGGTTACCACAAGTATAAGAACAACCACGACCATCTGTGAACAGCAGAAAACAATAAATCCTTATAAAAAGGTAACTTAGGCGTTTTATTGATCAGGCAAAAACAGTAAAAAACGTCACTCGATATTCTGGATCTGTTCCCTCATCTGCTCAATCAGCACCTTGAGCTCCACCGCTCTCTGCGTTGTGCCGGCCACGATGGATTTGGAAGACAGGGTATTGGCCTCGCGGTTCAGCTCCTGCATCAGGAAGTCCAGTCGGCGCCCTATCGGGCCTTTCTGACCCAGAACCCTGCGCACCTCCTGAACATGGGTATCGAGTCGGTCCATCTCTTCGTCCACATCGGCACGCTGGGCGATCATCACCAGCTCCTGCTCCAGCCGTGACGGATCAACCTCGACTTCGAGATCCGCTACCCGGGCGCGGATCGCTTCACGCTGGGCTTCCAGAATCTGAGGCATTAATACACGCACTTCCGCGACAATCTCGGAGATACTGTCGAGACGCTGGCCGACCAGCTGACTCAGCTCCTGCCCCTCCCGCTCACGCCCCGTGGCCAGGTCCTTGAGGGCACTGTCAAACAGGTTCAGCGCCGCCTTCCTGATTTCAGCCATATCCAGCTCGGTCTCACGCAGTACGCCGGGCCAGCCAAGCACCTGAAATGTATCCAGTGGCGCAGAATCGGGCATCAGGCCTCGCACCTGGCTTGCCGCCGCGATCAGGTCCCGTGCCCGCTCCTCATCCACACTCAGGGTCTGTGCACCGGCTTCCGGCACAAAGCGCAGCGTGCACTCCACTTTGCCCCGGCTCAGTCCGTTGCGAAGCTTTTCGCGAACCTTACCTTCCAGGTCCCGCAAGGCTTCAGGCAGACGCAGGTGCGGTTCGAGGTAACGATGGTTGACCGAACGAATCTCCCAGGTCAGCGTTCCCCATTCACGATGTACTTCCTGTCGCGCGAACGCGGTCATGCTACGTGTCATATTCAGCCGATCTCGATTAAAATTAGGGATCAAGTTTCGAGTCATATTAACAGTCCCGGCAGCAAGCCTCTATCAACCGGGAACAACTCCAACTAAGGTATTTTCATGTCCTCCACGCTTTCCGAACAGCTGCAGAACCTTGGTCTGAAAAAACTGCGTCCCAGTGGCCGGGAACCGGATCAGATGCGCGATGTTCGCATCACCCGTAACTTCACCAAGCATGCAGAAGGCTCGGTACTGGTCGAATTCGGCGATACCAAAGTGCTCTGTACCGCCAGCGTGGATCGAGGAGTCCCGCGCTTTCTCCGCGGTTCCGGATCCGGCTGGGTTACCGCCGAGTACGGTATGTTGCCACGATCAACCAATACCCGTTCCGACCGGGAAGCCGCACGCGGCAAGCAGGGTGGCCGCACCGTCGAGATCCAGCGCCTGATAGGCCGTTCTCTGCGCGCCGCGATGGACCTTAAGAAGCTGGGCGAAAACACCATCACCATCGATTGCGACGTCCTCCAGGCCGACGGCGGTACCCGCACCGCGTCAATCACCGGCGCTTTCGTGGCACTGCAGGACGCCATCAATGTGCTGAAAAAGGACAAGAACGGTGCCATGAAAGGCGACCCGATCAAGCATCAGCTAGCCGCTGTATCGGTGGGCATCTATGAGGGCCACCCGGTACTGGACCTGGATTATGCTGAAGACTCCAGAGCCCATACCGATATGAACGTGATCATGACAGCCAGCGGTGGTTTTGTGGAAGTTCAGGGTACCGCAGAAGGCGAGCCTTACACCCAGGAAGAGCTCAACGCCATGTTGAACCTGGCGTCGAAAGGTATCGGTGAGCTGATCGAGATTCAGAGCGAAGCGCTCAAGGACTGAAAGCCTGGCGCGAGGATTAAAAAAGGAGCCGATGGCTCCTTTTTAGTGTCTGCTCGTCTCAGAGATCAACGGCGTAATCGATAATCAGCGGGCAGTGTTCCGAGAAACGCTGATCCCGGTCGATGCGGGCAGATTTGATACTTTTGCGCAGGTTGGCCGTGGTCATCTGGTAATCGAGACGGGCACCCTCGTTCAGGGTCCAGGCCCGGTTGTAGTCGGGCCACCAGGTATACTGGCGCTCCGCCTTGTTCACCTCGCGGAAAGCGTCCACGAAGCCCATTTCGTCAAACACTTCATCCATCCAGGCACGTTCCTCTGCCAGGAAGCCCGAAACCTTCTGGTTGACGTACCAGTTGCTCAGATCCACCGCTTTATGTGCAATGTTGAACGTACCGGCGAAGATGAAATCACGACGCTTACGCAAAGTCTTCTTCAGGTGGTTTTTGAAGTGCTCAAGGTATGCCAGCTTCTCGGCCTGATCCTCGGCACTCTTGAGGCCTGACGGGATCGTCATCGACGATACGCTGACCTTGTCGAAGTCTGCCTGAATAAAGCGCCCCTGGTAATCGCACTGCTCAAACCCGAGGCCCGTCATAATCGCCTTGGGCAAATGACGGGTGTAGATCGCAACGCCGCTGTAGCCATCTTCGAAGGCATCGAAGAAGTAAGCATGGTAGCCCTCAGGATGATAGCGATCGCCATCAAGCTGATACTCGCGCGCTTTCAGGTTTTGCAGACAGATGACATCAGCGTCCTGCGCTACCATCCAGTCAAAAAAGCCCTTGTCAGCGGCCTGTTCAATACCCTGAGTATTGAATGTGATCACGCGCATAATCAGTTGTGCCTCACACCAGCGAGAATCCAGAAATTTAAGAGGATAATTGTATCGGTAAGGGCCGGAAAATTAAAATCTTTCCCGAGATTAAGCCGTTATTTCGCCGTGTTAATCAGGCCTTGAGAAGCCCTTAACGCTCAATCAAGGTATGATTAGCGACCCTAATTGCCAACCGATCCAGTGGAGAGAGCTATGCAGGACTACCAGCGCGACTTTATCGAATTTGCCATTGAGCAGGAGGTGCTTAAATTTGGTGAATTTACGCTGAAGTCAGGCCGTAAGAGCCCCTATTTTTTCAACGCGGGCCTGTTTAACACCGGCAAAGCCCTGGCCAAACTCGGACAGTTCTACGCGGCGGCGATTGTCGACTCAGGCGTAGAGTTCGATGTCATGCTTGGTCCTGCTTACAAAGGCATCCCCCTTGCAGCCGCAACGACTGTCGCTCTGGCTATAGGCCACGATCGCGACGTTCCTTATGTTTTCAACCGTAAGGAAGCCAAGGATCATGGCGAAGGCGGAACACTGGTGGGCGCCCCGCTGGAAGGACGGGTGATGATCATCGACGACGTGATCACCGCAGGTACTGCAATCCGAGAAGTCATGGCGATCATCGAGCAGGCTGGAGCGACCCCCGCAGCTGTGGCCATTGCGCTTAACCGCATGGAAAAAGGCCGAGGCGAACTCTCCGCCATTCAGGAGGTTGAGCGCGACTACAACATGCCGGTTATCAGCATCGTCTCACTCGATGACCTGATCGAATTCCTGGAAGAGAAAGGCGACATGCACGAGCAGCTCGATGCTATTCGCCAATATCGCGAAGAGTTTGGCATTAAAAGCTGATTCGGACTTGACCCGGAATCACCTAAGTGGTTGAATAGCTTACCGATTGCCCGGATAGCTCAGTCGGTAGAGCAGGGGATTGAAAATCCCCGTGTCGGTGGTTCGATTCCGCCTCCGGGCACCACTACTTAAGAGGCTTGCACTAGATGCAGGCCTTTTTTGTGTCTGTCGTTCAGAGCTTGTTTCCGTTGCTGGCCCCTAAAGATCAAGGGTCCGTACATATCCGCTTCCCCGCTTATATCACACCTATTGACGGTCATCGCATCGATAGCAGCCGAATGACCATGCCGAAGCTTAATTTCAACCTGGCGCTGCCGATTGAAACCGAGGAGGCACTTCGGCCTCTCTACTGTAAGGGTCTGTCTGGCGATGTCTGAGGCTGCGGCGAACTTCAGTGGAGTGGGGCTGACCTACAGTGATCAGAAGCGTTAGTTCTGGACCTTCAGGCCATGTATGCCTGCTGGTATGAGCCGCTTTAATCAGGGGAGACTGCGGGTATACGTTAGCGGGGTTGGGCGTTCTGGCTGGGGGGCGATGACTTACTTTAGGTCGCAAGCGGTGCTTGCGATCCTTCGGACGCCTGCGGCGCCTGCGCTTCTCTCAAGCTCGGGAAGTAGCGGGGGTATGACCTACAATGATCAGGCGCAGTGCGCCTGACCCTGCGGGCGCCGTCGCAGACGGCGTCCAAAGCCCGTTCCTTCGGAACAGGGCTTAGTCACATGGGCCTGGTAGTGCACAGAAGTTCACACCACCCCAATACGAAAAAACCCCGATACCTTTCGGTACCGGGGTTATTTCATATTAGGTGCCTGGCGATGACCTACTCTCACATGGGGAATCCCCACACTACCATCGGCGATGACGCGTTTCACGACTGAGTTCGGCATGGGATCAGGTGGTTCCACGTCTCTATTGTCACCAGGCAAAACTGGAACAAACTGAGATCTAAAAGCTTTTAGTAGAAGACCCGCTTTCGCTTATCTCCTATCTGATGTCTTGTCGTTCGCTACAAGCTACAACCGCGATACGATCTATATATTCGTGCTCAAACGCCTTTGGCGTTATATGGTCAAGCCTCACGAGCAATTAGTACTGGTTAGCTCAACGCCTCACAGCGCTTACACACCCAGCCTATCAACGTCCTGGTCTTGAACGGCTCTTTAGGGACCTCAAGGGTCCAGTGAGATCTCATCTTGAAGGAGGCTTCCCGCTTAGATGCTTTCAGCGGTTATCCCGTCCGAACGTAGCTACCGGGCAATGCCATTGGCATGACAACCCGAACACCAGAGGTTCGTTCACTCCGGTCCTCTCGTACTAGGAGCAACTCTTCTCAAATCTCAAACGCCCACGGCAGATAGGGACCGAACTGTCTCACGACGTTCTAAACCCAGCTCGCGTACCACTTTAAATGGCGAACAGCCATACCCTTGGGACCGGCTTCAGCCCCAGGATGTGATGAGCCGACATCGAGGTGCCAAACACCGCCGTCGATGTGAACTCTTGGGCGGTATCAGCCTGTTATCCCCGGAGTACCTTTTATCCGTTGAGCGATGGCCCTTCCATACAGAACCACCGGATCACTAGAACCTACTTTCGTACCTGCTCGACGTGTCTGTCTCGCAGTCAAGCACCCTTATACTCTTACGCTCAATGCATGATTTCCGACCATGCTGAGGGTACCTTCGTGCTCCTCCGTTACACTTTGGGAGGAGACCGCCCCAGTCAAACTACCCACCACACAATGTCCCTGATCCGGATTACGGACCTAGGTTAGAACCTCAACAGTACCAGGCTGGTATTTCAAGGTCGGCTCCACTCTAACTGGCGTCAGAGTTTCAAAGCCTCCCAGCTATCCTACACAAGTAATGTCAAAGTCCACTGTGAAGCTATAGTAAAGGTTCACGGGGTCTTTCCGTCTAGCCGCGGGGACGCTGCATCTTCACAGCGAGTTCAATTTCACTGAGTCTCGGGTGGAGACAGTGTGGCCATCGTTACGCCATTCGTGCAGGTCGGAACTTACCCGACAAGGAATTTCGCTACCTTAGGACCGTTATAGTTACGGCCGCCGTTTACCGGGGCTTCGATCAAGAGCTTCGCTTGCGCTAACCCCATCAATTAACCTTCCGGCACCGGGCAGGCGTCACACCCTATACGTCCACTTTCGTGTTTGCAGAGTGCTATGTTTTTAATAAACAGTCGCAGCCACCTGGTATCTTCGACCGGTGTCAGCTTAGGGAGTAAATCCCATCACCAACGCCGGCGTGCCTTCTCCCGAAGTTACGGCACCATTTTGCCTAGTTCCTTCACCCGAGTTCTCTCAAGCGCCTTGGTATTCTCAACCTGACCACCTGTGTCGGTTTCGGGTACGGTCACACATAACCTGAAGCTTAGAGGATTTTCCTGGAAGCTTGGCATCAACCACTTCACTCCACATGGGAGCTCGTCATCAGGTCTCGATCTTAAGGAACCGGATTTGCCTAGTTCCTCAATCTACACCCTTAAACACGGACAACCAACGCCGTGCTGGCCTAGCCTTCTCCGTCCCCCCCGTCGCAGTTATGCGCGGTACAGGAATATTAACCTGTTTCCCATCGACTACGCTTTTCAGCCTCGCCTTAGGGGCCGACTCACCCTACCCCGATTAACGTTGGATAGGAACCCTTGGTCTTCCGGCGAGGGGGTTTTTCACCCCCTTTATCGTTACTTATGTCAACATTCGCACTTCTGATACCTCCACGGTGCCTTACAGCTTCCGCTTCAACGGCTTACAGAACGCTCCTCTACCATGCGTAAAAACGCATCCGCAGCTTCGGTGTCTAGTTTGAGCCCCGTTATATCTTCCGCGCAGGCCGACTCGACTAGTGAGCTATTACGCTTTCTTTAAAGGGTGGCTGCTTCTAAGCCAACCTCCTAGCTGTCTAAGCCTTCCCACATCGTTTCCCACTTAACTAGAACTTTGGGACCTTAGCTGGCGGTCTGGGTTGTTTCCCTTTTCACGACGGACGTTAGCACCCGCCGTGTGTCTCCCATGATTGCACTCTTGGGTATTCGGAGTTTGCATCGGGTTGGTAAGTCGGGATGACCCCCTAGCCGAAACAGTGCTCTACCCCCCAAGGTGAGACATGAGGCGCTACCTAAATAGCTTTCGAGGAGAACCAGCTATCTCCGGGCTTGATTAGCCTTTCACTCCGATCCACAGGTCATCCGCTAACTTTTCAACGGTAGTCGGTTCGGTCCTCCAGTTGATGTTACTCAACCTTCAACCTGCCCATGGATAGATCGCCCGGTTTCGGGTCTACTCCCAGCAACTAAACGCCCTATTAAGACTCGGTTTCCCTACGGCTCCCCTAGACGGTTAACCTTGCTACTGAAAGTAAGTCGTTGACCCATTATACAAAAGGTACGCAGTCACCGTCCGAAAACGGCTCCCACTGCTTGTACGTACACGGTTTCAGGGTCTATTTCACTCCCCTCACAGGGGTTCTTTTCGCCTTTCCCTCACGGTACTGGTTCACTATCGGTCAGTCAGGAGTATTTAGCCTTGGAGGATGGCCCCCCCATATTCAGTCAAGATAACACGTGTCCCGACCTACTCGATTTCACTGTAAACGCACTTTCGCATACGGGGCTTTCACCCACTATGGCCACACTTTCCAGAGTGTTCTGCTAACACGTAAACAGCTTAAGGGCTGTTCCCCGTTCGCTCGCCGCTACTGAGGGAATCTCAATTGATTTCTTTTCCTCCGGGTACTTAGATGTTTCAGTTCCCCGGGTTCGCCTCTCTAAACCTATGTATTCAGTTAAGAGATACCCGCAAGCGGGTGGGTTTCCCCATTCGGACATGTCCGGATCAAAGTCTGTTTGCCGACTCCCCGAACCTTTTCGCAGGCTACAACGTCCTTCATCGCCTCTGACTGCCAAGGCATCCACCGTGCACGCTTATTCACTTGACCATATAACCCGAAGGCGTCTGATCACTTGAATATATAGTAACGATCGATTTCGCCGGTTGGCGCTTGTATCAAACAATACAAGACAATCTTTTAGATCCAATTTGTTAAAGAGCGTTTAAAGCATGAAGCTTTAAAAGATAAACTCAGACGAGTGTATGTTTTAAAACTCTAAGAGCTTTAATGACCAGGCAATCTGGTGAAGCGTATTCTGTTTAGGTCTCTACCATTCAGGATGAATGGTGGAGCTATGCGGGATCGAACCGCAGACCTCCTGCGTGCAAAGCAGGCGCTCTCCCAGCTGAGCTATAGCCCCATTCAGGTCAATCGCGTTGAATTTTGTGTCAATCAAGGCAAATCCGGAGGAAGCATAGCCTGCTATGCGACGAGGGATTTAACGCAGAGTGACGCAAAATTGGTAGGCCTGAGTGGACTTGAACCACCGACCTCACCCTTATCAGGGGTGCGCTCTAACCAGCTGAGCTACAAGCCTATTTCTCGGCATCTTTTCGCTCTGCTCTTCGTTGCATCCCTCGCTCATTCGGTCATGTACTCATGTACATTCCCTCACTCACTCAGTCTACGCCTCGATC
>NZ_CP194171.1:282500-437500 GCF_050908845.1 Marinobacterium sp. YM272 | reverse complement strand
GAGCGACCGCTGCCTCGCTTTCAAGGACCCTGAGGTGCGGGCGGCAGCTGCGGCAATATTGAAGCGACGCAATATAGGTGCCCTGGTTGTCATCGGAGGTGACGGGTCGTTGACCGGGGCTCACCTGCTGGAGCAGGAAACCGGCGTCGCCGTCATCGGCCTGCCGGGCACCATCGATAACGATATATTCGGCACCGATGACACTATTGGCTTCGACACCGCGGTTAATACCGCACTGGAGGCGATAGACCGCATACGCGATACCGCCACCTCTCACGAGCGTCATTTTCTGGTCGAAGTGATGGGACGGGCCTCCGGATCCATCGCGATTAATGTCGGCATGGCGGCAGGCGCAGAGATGATTCTGGTGCCGGAACAGGCGTTCGATGTGGCAACGATCAGTGAGGAACTGGCCACAAGCCGACGTGCCGGTACCGGCTCCAGCGGTATCATTGTGGTTGCCGAGGGTCCCGAGCCCGGGTTGACCTCCCGCCTGGCCGCCCAGTTGAAGGAGAGAGGCCAGGATCCCCGGGTCTGCATACTGGGTCATATCCAGAGAGGCGGCAGCCCCACCGGTCACGACCGCGTGCTTGCCACCTGCATGGGCGCCATGGCGGTTCGCTACCTGTGCGCCGGATACTCCGATATTATGGTTGGGGTTAAGGATGGCAGTATCGTCGATGTACCTCTTGAGGATGTCATCCGCTTCCGCAAGGGGCTTGAGCCCAGCCTGTTGGATCTTGCCCTGCAGGTACACCGCTGACAGAGGAGGCAACAATGAAGTTGCTGATACGTTTTTTCTTCCAGGGACTTTTGGTACTTCTGCCGGCTATTCTGACCATCTACCTGGTCTGGCTGATCGCGCACACACTCAACGATCTGATATTTTCCATGATCGGTCACTTTCTCGAATCAGTGATCGGACTGGAGCTGCCAGGCTGGCTCGCCTCCATACTCGGTTTTCTGCTGGTGATCAGTCTGATTACCGCCACCGGCATACTGGCCTCCATGTATCTGGGTCGGTTCATGCTGGAATGGTTCGACCAGCTACTGCAGCGGATCCCGCTGGTACGCCTGTTGTACACCTCTCTCAGCGACCTGTTTAAGGCGCTGCTGGGCGATCATCGCGGTTTTGACCGCCCGGTGCTGGTGCAGCTGACCGCAGACCCGGGGGTCCGCGTGGCGGGCTTTGTTACGCGGGACGATCTGTCCCTGTTGGGACTAAACGATGATGTGGCGGTCTACCTGCCCCAGTCATACAACTTTGCCGGCAACCTGATTATCGTCCCTACCGACCGGATAACCCCTATAGACGCCAAGGCCAGCCAGGTCACCACCTTTATTGTCAGCGGCGGCGTGTCCACCAGCAGCGAGCGCAAGCAAAACGGTGTTGTCAGCCCCGATGGTCCGCCACAAACGGATTAGTCCTGCGCTCTTCGCCAAAGGTAGACATGGGACCATGACCGGGAATAAAGCGAACCTCATCGCCCAGCGGGAATAACTTCTCGCGAATCGACCGGATCAGCGTGGCATGGTCACCTCGGGGAAAGTCCGTGCGCCCGATTGAGCCCTGGAACAGCACGTCCCCCACCTGTGCCAGCTGACTGTTGCGGTGGAAAAACACCAGGTGGCCCGGTGTATGGCCCGGACAGAACAGCACTTCCAGCTGTTCCTTACCTACAGTCAGGGTGTCGCCTTCGTCCAGCCAGCGATCCGGCGTAAAGCCCTCAACCTTGCCGAAGCCAAACATGGCACTCTGCTGATCCAGACCATCGATCCAGAAAGCGTCCTCTTTATGCGGCCCGAGGATGGGAACACCCGCCTCACGTGCCAACGGCGCCGTGCCACCCACATGATCCAGGTGTCCGTGAGTCAGCAGGACCTGCGTAAGTTTGACCCCTTCTTCCTCAATCACAGCCTGAATGCGCTCGATATCACCACCGGGATCGATAACGGCCGCCTCCAGTGTCTGTTCACACCAGATCAGGGTGCAGTTCTGCTGGAAAGGAGTCACCGGAATGATGCGGAATTTCATAGCCTGCCCATGGAGAAAGTGAATGAACGCCCCAGTATACGCGGGGCGTTTTTCAAACCCAATCAGACCTTGAAGCGGGAGATCTGCTGCTCAAGGTCATCGGCCAGGCCACGCAGCTGTTCACCCTGAGCGGCTACGCTGTTGGCAGCGGCCACAGTGGCTTCGGATGCCTGGGTGATTGAGAGCAGGTTGTTGTTCATCTCTTCAGAAACCGTGCTCTGCTCTTCTGCCGCGGAAGCCACCTGCAGCCCCATGTCGCGCACAGAGGACATATCTTCAACAATGCGCTTGAGCTCCTGGCCGGCCAGCATCGCTTTTTCGACACTCTCCTTCGCGCGGTCACGGGAGCGGTCCATCACCTCCACGGCACGGGACGCGACCTTGCCAAGACGCGCGTTCATATCGCGAATCTCTTCGGTGGACGCCCTTGTGCGCTGCGCCAGCTGCCGAACTTCGTCAGCCACAACCGCGAAGCCGCGACCCGATTCGCCGGCACGAGCGGCCTCGATGGCGGCGTTGAGTGCCAGCAGGTTGGTCTGTTCGGAGATCGCCTCGATCTGCTCAAGCACTTCACCGATCTGTACGGTATCTCCCTGAAGCTGTCGGATGACACTTGCTGCTTCCTGCACCTCGCCGGCCAGTTCCTGAATCCGGGCCACCGTTTCATCGACATCGTGGCTACCCTCATCAGCCTCATGGTCCGCGTGATCGATGGCAGTAGCCGTTTCTCCGGCACTGCGGGCGACCTCATGAATACTGGCCGCCATCTCATTCATTGCAGTGGAGAGCAGCTCCGACTCCTGCGCCTGACGATCCAGCGAGCGACTGGTCTCTTCAGCGCTGGCAGCCAGCTCCACAGCACTACCTGTCAGCTGAGTGGTGCTGGCGGCAATACTCTGGATCAGCCCCTGGAATCCTTCCAGTGTCTTGTCGATCTGTTTGCCAACCCGACCCAGCTCATCCCGGCTCTGGAGACCGGTACGTGCCGTCAGATCGCCGTCAGCCACCTTGACCATCACCTGACTCACCACATCGAGGGGACCACAGATCGCTCGCGCGACCTGCCAGGCCACGGCAGCCAGAATCACCAGTACGATCAGCAGTTGAACGACAACGTGCAGAATATCGTTGATAAAAGCATCGTTAATATCCTCTACATACAGGCCTGTTGCGATGACCCAGCCCCAGGCCGGAACAGCGCTGGCATAGCTGAGCTTCGCCTGGGGTTCGGGTTCTCCGCTCCTGGGCCACTCATACTCGAAAAAGGCATTGGGCTGACTGCTGTTCAGCAGACCGGCCATCTGCTGGAAAACCGGGACGCCATCGGTGGTGCGGGTCTGTGCCAGCGAGGTGCCGACCAGTGAGCTGTCTGCACCGTGAACCAGAACCCTGGCTTTGGCATCCAGGATGAAGAAATAACCGTCTTCGCCGTAATGCATCCCTTCGATCAACGCTTTGGCGTTCTGCTGCGCCTGGTCGAGACTGATCTCGCCCCGTGTCACCAGCCGCTGCTCTACGTTGAGCAGGGTGCTGACATTTTCAACAACCGCATGCAGCTGCTGCTGACGCTCCGCATAGAGCGAGGCGCGCATATCCAGAAGAGATAAAATCGAGGTTACGCCGAGCGCTATGCCGGCAAGCAGAATAATGGCCCAGAGCTTGGCGCGAACGCCTATGTCAGCCAGTTTCATGGCGAGTTCCTTTCCCCCTGGCAGAGCATGCCAGTTAATATTTGTGTTATGTACCCAAACTACGACGCTGCCAATCTAGCACCAATGGGATTTTCGCACCAAGCGTTTGCCCAGCGCTTTCGCGCTCTTGCCGTGGAACAGATGCTTACCCTCCCTGACTGACTTTGCATGCAGGCGGGCACGCTCGGTGTCGATCTGCGTCCTGACCCTGACCAGCTCATCGAGCCAGAAGTAACGGCGTTGATACTCAAGTCGCTCCGCGAGCATATCCAGATCGTGCAGGTCGCCTAGGTAATCACTCAATTGCTTCAATCTGCGCAGATCGCCGGCTTTTTTATCAGAGCTAAGCAGCAACGACTGGTAATAGACCCGTTTGACCAGCTTGCGCCACTCGTGAAGCACCTCCTCAGAGCCATCACTCCTGGCGTCCTGCCACATCTGGATACACTGGCGAAAGCTTTTCCGTACGGTTTTTTCCAGCTCACGGCACTCCATCCCCGAGCGCAGATCGGCATGGAGCTGCTGTTTAAGGGCGTTGAGCCGCACTTCGATCTCCTGCCAGTCCGGCGGGCGACTGAAGCTGGTAGCCGCTGAGGCATGCAACAGTGAGCTTAACCTCTCGATCAGCCCTTTTTCCCCGGGCACCAGCGCCTGCAGGGTTTCCAGCGCCACATCCGCATCCCGCTGCCCCGACAGATCCGCGGCCAGATCACGGCAGCGGCTGTTGAGTTCCCGGTAGCTCTCCTCCGCAAGCGCCGCACGGACCAGACGCAGAAAGGCGCGTAGCCTTTTCGTGCCCACGCGAACCTGATGAATGGTTTCTGCCGAGCCCAGGGTGTCACGCTGCTCCAGCGCCTGTACCGAGACATCCAAAATATCTTCTGCGGCTTGCGCCACCCGGCGATCCAATGCCGTGCCTTTGCCTTCGCCCTCGCTCACGTCCTTTTTCTTACTCATGATTTCCTGCTCATCCGGCGTATATCCGGCTAACCGCCTTCACGTTCGACACTGACCTCGGGAGCGCCACCCTGAGGTACGCTGACACTCACCACCATCGGCGCACAGCACACCGGACAGTCTTCCGTATATTCCTGCTCAGGTTCAATGCACTCGATCAACAGCCCAATGGTTTCGCCACACCAGGGACACTGGGTATCTATACTTTCCTGCGGGTTCATGGCACCTCCCGGATCTTTTTATGAGTCTGGCAGCGCTGCCGCGCATACCTGGGGGCCATAGGAATTTATAGCAGAAGGCCACAACTTTGCTGCTCATCCTGTAGACAGCCTGTTTATGGGGCCCTAGACTAGCGCTACTTTTATCTTGGTCGGGGTGCCCGGATTCGATTTCTCACGGAATCGCATCACAGGGGCTGAGATTAAACCCGCAGAACCTGATCCGGCTCGAACCGGCGTAGGAAATCGAGATACACCTATGCAACACATCCAGGCTTGGTGTCAGGCCGGCTGTGCGGTTCGTCCGTCACAGAGGAGCCTGACATGACAGATTCAACACCCATCGCCCTCACGATTGCCGGCTCTGACAGCGGCGGCGGTGCCGGTATTCAGGCTGACCTGAAAGCCTTCTCCGCACTCGGCGTTTATGGTGCCTCGGTCATCACCGCACTTACCGCCCAGAACACCCGCGAAGTGCGCGCTATCCACGACGTGCCAGCGGCGTTTATCGCCGACCAGTTGAACACCGTGTTCGACGACCTGGCGGTCAACGCCATCAAGATCGGCATGCTCAGCCGCCCGGAAACCATCCAGACCATCGCCTGTATCCTGAAAGAACGCGCCCTGTCCAATATCGTCCTCGACCCGGTCATGGTGGCGAAAAGCGGCGACAAGCTGCTCGCCGACGAATCGGTCGATGCCCTGCGCAGCGAACTGCTGCCGCTGGCAACTTTGATCACGCCCAACCTGCCGGAAGCCTCGGTACTGCTTGATCTCCCGGAAGCGCAAAATGAACAGCAGATGCGCGAGCAAGCCGGTGCCCTGCTGCGCTTCGGCCCGAGTGCCGTGCTGATCAAGGGCGGTCATCTGGCCGGATCCGCCAGCAACGAGAGCGCAGACCTGCTGCTCGATGCGGCTGCAGAGCGCTGGCTTCCTGCCAGGCGGATCAGCACCCGCAATACCCACGGCACCGGCTGCACCCTGTCATCGGCGATTGCAGCAGGTCTCGCCAAAGGCCTGGCAGTCGGTCAGGCGGTGGATGAAGCCAAGGCCTACATCACCGATGCGATCAAGGCGGCCGACCGCCTGCAGATAGGAAGCGGGCACGGCCCGACCCATCACTTCCACCGTTGGTGGTAAACCGTGGATATCCAGGTAAGCAACGCCAGCCTGCACTGGCAGCATCACTGCGTCTTCAGTCAGCTGAATCTGAGGCTGCCCGGCGGCCAATGGACCAGTATTCTTGGCCAGTCAGGGGTCGGTAAAAGCTCGCTGATCCAGCTGCTCTGCGGCATCGCCGACGAAGCCGATGTACAGGGAGAGATCCGCTGTAGCGATGGCCAGCCATTGACTGGTCGTGTGGCCTGGATGGCACAGGACGATCTGCTGCTGCCCTGGCTGTCGGTACTCGATAACGTGTTGCTCGGTGCCCGGCTGACACAGCGGCGCAGGCCGAAGCCAGAGCAGCTTGAGCGTGCCCGCTACCTGCTGGCCCAGGTGGGTTTGAGCGAGCGCGCCAATGCACTGCCGGCGCAGCTATCCGGCGGACAGCGCCAGCGCGTCGCTTTGGCCCGCACCCTGTTCCAGGACTGCCCGCTGGTCTGCATGGATGAGCCGTTCTCCGCGCTGGATGCGATCAACCGCCTCAAGCTGCAGGATCTCGCCGCCCGCCTGCTATACGACCGTACCGTATTGATGATTACCCACGATCCATTGGAAGCGCTGCGCCTGTCGGATCGGATTCTGGTACTGCGCGGATCGCCGGCAAAACTTTCCACACCGATCACCCCGTCCGGACAGGCACCACGCCAGGTCAGCGACACCGAGGTGCTTAGGCTCCAGGGCGAGCTGCTGGAGATGCTGGCGGGAGAAACCTCATGATCCCCCTGCTGCGGCCGATGATCATCGCACTGGGTCTTACATTGCTCTGGCAATCTATTGTCTGGATCACCGGCGCCCCCAAATTTATCCTGCCCGGCCCCATGCAGGTATTCAGTACCCTGATAGAGCAGGCACCACTGCTGGCCAAGCATGCCAGCATCACCCTGGCCGAGATACTGCTGGGGCTGGTGTTCGGCGTCCTGCTTGGCCTGCTGAGCGCCCTGTCTCTGGCCACCTGGGGTCCATTACGTCGCTGGCTGATGCCGGTACTGGTGATCAGTCAGGCAATTCCCGTGTTCGCCCTGGCGCCGGTGTTGATGCTCTGGCTCGGCTACGGCATGGCCTCAAAGGTCGCCATGGCCACCCTGATCATCTATTTTCCGGTCACCGCCGCCTGCTTCGATGGCCTGCGCCAGACACCCACCGGCTATCTGAAACTGGCACGTACGCTGGGCGCCAGCAAAACTGCCCAACTGCTGCAGATCCAGCTGCCCGCCGCGCTGCCCGCCTTTGCTTCCGGTCTGCGGGTGGCAGCTTCGGTGGCACCGATCGGCGCCGTGGTCGGTGAGTGGGTCGGTTCCTCCACGGGTCTTGGCTACCTTATGCTCAACGCCAACGCCCGCATGCAGGTGGACCTGATGTTTGCCGCCCTGCTGGTACTGGCCCTGATCGCTGTAAGTCTCTATTTCCTGATCGATTTTCTCGCCCGCCGCCTGATGCCCTGGCAGGCGGACTCCCTGAACAAAGCAAACGCCAGCACCGCCGGCTCTCGATAGAGAGCCCCCAATAAATAGTAATGAATAAAAAGAGGACAACATGAAACGTCTGACCACATTGATCGCCGCCTCACTGCTGTCGGCACAGGCCATGGCCGCCGACAAGGTCGAGCTGTTGCTGGACTGGTTCATCAACCCGGACCACGCCCCGCTGATCGTGGCCCAGCAGCAGGGCTACTTCGCCGAACAGGATCTCGAGGTTTCCATGGTGGAACCGGCCGACCCTTCCATGCCGCCCAAGCTGGTTGCCGCCGGCAAGGCCGACCTGGCGCTGACCTACCAGCCGCAGCTGCACGTTATGGTCGATGAAGAGCTGCCGCTGACTCGTATCGGTACGCTGATCGCCACGCCGCTGAACTCTCTGGTGGTACTGGAGGATGGGCCGGTGAAAAGCATCGCCGATCTGAAGGGCCGCAAGGTGGGTTACTCCGTCGGCGGTTATGAGGAAGCACTGATGCGCGCCATGCTCGCCCCGCACGGGTTGTCGCTGGACGATATCGAGATGGTCAACGTGAACTGGTCACTGTCTCCTTCGCTGATCGCCGGCAAGGTGGATGCGGTGATCGGCGCCTACCGTAACTTCGAGCTGAACCAGATGGATCTTGAAGACCACCCGGGCCGGGCCTTCTATATCGAAGAGGAAGGCGTACCGGCCTACGACGAGCTGGTCCTGGTGATCAACAACAAGGATCGCGGCGATGACCGTTTCGCCCGCTTTGTTGCCGCGCTGGAAAAAGCGACCCAGTACATCGTCAATCACCCCGACGACGCCTGGAAATCCTTCGTCAGCTACAAATCGGATGAGCTCGACACCGAGCTGAACCGTCGCGCCTGGGCCGATACCCTGAGCCGCTTCGCGCTACGACCGGCCGCCCTGGATGAGGCCCGTTACCAGCGCGTTGGCGCCTTTATGCAGGAACAGGGGCTCACCAAGAGCAACCCGCCGGTTTCCAGCTACGCGATTGTTCCTTAACCAGGGTCCCCTAAGGAAGCGATATGACCTTTTACGATTACCGGCAGCAAAACCCGGATCAGCCGCTTAGCGAGCAGCTGCGCGACTATGCCTGCGACGACTGGCAGCAGGCAGTCAGACACCCGTTTACCGAGGCGTTGGGCGATGATCGCCTCGATGACGCCGTTTACGCCCGCTACCTGGTGCAGGACTACGCCTTTATCGACACCCTGGTGAACCTGGTGGCGCGTACGATCGCCAATGCACCGGCGATGCCGCCGAAAACGGTGCTGGCCGGCTTCCTCGCGGCACTGACCAGTGACGAAAACACCTACTTCCTGCGCTCGTTCGAGGCACTGGGGCTTTCTGAAGAACGCTATCTGAATCCTGAACTCCATCCGGTTAGCCAGGCGATCATCGATACCCTGAAAGCCTCGGAGCAGAGCTATGAAACCGCGATCATCTGCCTCTGCGTCGCCGAGTGGTCCTACCTGAGTTGGTCCCAAACCCAGGCCGAAAAGCCCCGCGGCAGCCGGTTTTACCTGCAGGAGTGGGTCGATATCCACGTACTGCCCGAGTTTGAGCAGTTCGTCGCCTGGCTACGCGGCCAGGTGGACAGCTTCGCCGACCGCGACAGCGAAACACTGGAGCAGCTTGCTGAGCTGTTCTGCGCCATGGCCAGGCTGGAACACCAGTTCTTCAGCGCCAGCCTGGACCCTGCATCCGTGACCACCGAGGAGGTGCCCCGTGTCTCTGTTTGAATCCCTCAAGGCGAGCTGCAACGAGGAGTGGCGTCAATATATCGAGCACGACTTCGTGCGCCAGCTGGGTAAGGGCACATTGCCCAGGGAATGTTTCCAGCACTACCTGAAGCAGGATTACCTGTTTCTGATCCAGTTCAGCCGCGCCTGGGGCCTGGCAATCTACAAAAGCGACGACCTGGATTCCATGCGTTACGCCCAGGCGGGCCTGAACGCCATGCTCGATACCGAGATCGGCATGCATGTGCAGTATTGCCGTGACTGGGGCATCGATGAGCAAGCGCTGAATCACCTGCCGGAAGCCGCCGCCACCGTCGCCTATACCCGCTACGTGCTCGATACCGGTATGGCCGGTGACCTGCTCGACCTGCATGTGACGCTGGCACCCTGCATTCTCGGCTATGCCGAAATCGCCCAGTGGCTGGCAGCGCAGCCGGACACGGTGCGCGAGGGCAACCCCTACAACGACTGGATCGAAATGTACCTGAGCGAGGAGTACCGCCAGGCGGCGCAAACCGAACTGGAGCTGCTTGAAAAACTCGGTGCCGACCTGCCGGAGCCGCGTCTGCACCAGCTGCAAAACCGCTTCCGTACCGCCACCCGGATGGAGGTCAGCTTCTGGCAGATGGGCCTGGACCTGACCGAGTGACTCCCTGACAACGCCAAGCACTGCGAATAAGGACAACAACGTGACCCAACCGCTTAACTCTCAGCCACTCAATCAAAGCGCCCGCGTCGACGCCGACTCGGTGCAGCCGTTCCCGAAGTCCCGCAAGGTGTATATCGAAGGCAGCCGCCCCGATATCCGCGTGCCGATGCGGGAAATCAGCCTGGATGATACCCCCACCGCCTTTGGCGGCGAGAAGAACGAACCGTTGTATGTCTACGACACCTCCGGCGCCTACACCGACCCGGCCGCAGAGATCGATGTACGCAGGGGACTTGAGCCGCTGCGCGAGCAGTGGATTCTGGAGCGCGACGATACCGAGCTGCTGGACGGCCTGACCAGCGAGTACGGCCGTGCCCGTGCTACCGATCTGCGCCTCGACGAGTTGCGCTTCGAGCTGACCCGCAAACCGCGCCGCGCCCAAAACGGTAAGAATGTGACCCAGCTGCACTACGCACGCCAGGGGATCATCACGCCGGAGATGGAGTTCATCGCCATCCGCGAGAACATGAAGCTGGCCAAGGCACAGGCCGAAGGCAGTATCGCCCAGCAGCATCCTGGCCATAACTTCGGTGCCAACCTGCCGTCCGAGATCACGCCGGAGTTCGTCCGTGACGAGGTCGCCGCCGGCCGTGCCATCATCCCCTGCAACATCAACCACCCGGAACTGGAACCGATGATCATCGGCCGCAACTTCCTGGTGAAGATCAACGGCAATATCGGTAACTCGGCGCTCTCCTCCTCCATCGAAGAGGAAGTGGAGAAGATGACCTGGGGAACCCGCTGGGGCGCCGATACCATCATGGATCTCTCCACCGGCAAGAACATCCATGAAACCCGTGAATGGATCCTGAGGAATTCACCGGTACCGATCGGCACCGTGCCGATCTACCAGGCGCTGGAGAAGGTTAACGGCGTCGCCGAGGATCTGAACTGGGAGGTGTTCCGCGATACCCTGATCGAGCAGGCGGAACAGGGTGTGGACTACTTCACCATCCACGCCGGTGTCCTACTGCGCTACGTACCGCTCACCGCCAAGCGGATGACCGGCATCGTCTCCCGCGGTGGTTCCATCATGGCGAAGTGGTGTCTGGCGCATCACGAGGAGAATTTCCTCTACACCCACTTCGAAGAGATCTGCGAGATCTGCAAAGCCTACGACGTAGCCTTCTCCCTCGGTGACGGCCTGCGTCCGGGATCGGTTTACGATGCCAACGACGAAGCCCAGTTCGCCGAACTGGAAACCCTCGGTGAATTGACCAAGATCGCCTGGAAGCACGATGTGCAGGTGATGATCGAAGGCCCCGGCCACGTGCCGATGCAGATGATCAAGGAAAACATGGACAAGCAGCTCAAGGAGTGTGATGAAGCGCCGTTCTACACCCTGGGCCCGCTGACCACCGATATCGCACCGGGTTACGACCACATCACCTCCGGCATCGGTGCGGCGATGATCGGCTGGTACGGCTGCGCCATGCTCTGTTACGTCACGCCGAAAGAGCACCTGGGCCTGCCCAACAAGGATGACGTCAAGACTGGCATCATCACCTACAAGATCGCCGCCCACGCCGCCGACCTGGCAAAAGGCCATCCGGGTGCGCAGATCCGCGATAACGCCATGTCCAAGGCGCGCTTCGAGTTCCGCTGGGATGACCAGTTCAATATCGGTCTCGACCCGGACACCGCCCGCGCCTACCACGACGAAACCCTGCCGAAGGAGTCCGCCAAGGTGGCGCACTTCTGCTCCATGTGTGGGCCCAAGTTCTGCTCGATGAAAATCTCCCAGGAGGTGCGCGAACTGGACGAAACCCAGGTTGCGGCAATTAACGCCCAGGCCGAACAGGGGATGCAGGAGAAGTCGGAGGAGTTTCGCGACGCGGGGGCGCAGCTCTACTCGAAAGTCTGACGTCCCAAGCTGCAGGCTTTAAAGAACGCATTAAAAATGCCCCGGCCTTTCGGTCCGGGGCATTTTTTTATTTGCGTCTGTGCGGATTAGTGATTTTTTTCCGCCAGCAGGGTTCGGCGTCCCGCCTTGTTCTTGTCGCGCTCATAACGGGCCGCGGACCTGGGTACATCGCCGCCATCGCCGGTTTCCAGCCAGCGCTTGACCCGTACTGCATCGCCCAGGTGCGAGCGTTTGCCAAAGGAGTCCAGGAACACCATGGCGATATCCTCACCCTCGATATGACTGACCATCACCAGACAGCGCCCGGCGGCATCGTTATAGCCGGTCTTGCTGAGCTCGATATCCCAGTCATCGTTGTTGACCAGTCGGTTGGTGTTATAGAACGCCAGCACATGGCGCGGACGACGGAAACGTGCATCCATCTTCGAACTGGTGGTCATTTTGCGGATTGCCGGATACTTACGTGCCGCACGGATCAGCTTCACCAGATCACTGGCGGTGGAGACATTGAAATAGGAGAGTCCGGTGGGTTCGACAAAGCGAGTGCTGTTCATACCCAGCTCCTCCGCTTTCAGGTTCATCGCCCGTACAAAGGCGAAATAACCACCGGGATAAGCGTGTGCCAGCGCGGTAGCGGCGCGGTTTTCCGACGCCATGATCGCCAGCTGGAGCACATCCTCCCGGGGCAGCTCGCTGCCGATGCGGACCCGCGAGATCACGTTCTGCATCTGGATGGAGTCGCGCACCTGGATCGGAATACGCTCATCCATCGGCAGATCAGCCTCCAGCGTTACCAGCGCTGTCATCAGCTTGCTGACCGAGGCGATCGGCACCACTGCGTCAGGATTTTTCTGGTATAGCACCCGCTCGTTATCCAGATCCACCACCAGCGCGTTAACCGACGCCAGTTGCAGATGTGAGGGGTCCGAAGCCTGCCGGGCAAAGACTAGTCCGGAAAACAGGAAAAGGATTAGCGTCAGTGTCAGTCGGATCGAATACAACATGGTTCCGTCTTGCCTACTGGGTCAGCCCTGTGCCTGGGGTTCCTGCCAGCAAACAGGAGCCCACGTATCGCACGAAAGTATAAAGCAAGCCATCACTATCGGACACTCCCCTCGCTGTCGTCCCTGGGCTATGCTTTAAAAAGCTTTACCTCTCAAATGGTTAGCTACGGCCTGATATTGTTGGGCCTGATCTGGCAGCCTTGATATACTCTTAAGCAAAGCCACCTCTGATCCGGCGGGGAAACACATTGAACTCCTTCAATCTGCTTAAATCGATCGCTGACGCGCGCTCCAAACTGCGAAAATCGGAGCAGAAAGTGGCGGATTACGTTCTGGCCAACCCCAATGAAGTGATCCATATGCGCATCGTCGACCTGGCCTCTGAAGCCAGCGTCAGCGAGCCGACCGTCGTACGCTTTTGCCGCGCGCTGAATTACGATGGCTTTCAGGATTTCAAGCTGACCCTGGCACAGGGGCTCGCCAGCAACACCAGTTTCGAGCAGTTCGCGCTCAACTCCACCGATACCGTGATCGAATTCAAGCAGAAGATCTTCGATTCGATGATCGGTAACCTGATCAATATCCGCGAGCAGCTGGACCCGACTACGCTGGAAGAGGCGATCGACGCCCTGGCGAAAGCCCAGCGGGTGGAGTTTTACGGTTTCGGCGCATCGGCCCCCGTCTGTGCCGATGCCCAGCATAAGTTTTATCGCCTGATGGTGTCCGCGGCGGCCTATAACGACCCGCATATGCAGACCATCTCCGCGGTTACCCTCGGCGAGGGCGACGTGGTGGTCGCCATCTCCCAGACCGGGCGCACCAAGGACCTGCTGCACACGGTGAAGCTGGTGCGCGACACCGGCGCCACCGTTATCTCCCTCTGTCCCGGCAACACGCCGCTGGCAGACCTGGCCACCATCCCTATCCATATCGATGTGGAAGAGGACAAGGACCTGAGTACGCTGATGTCATCGCGGATCGTCCACCTGGTGGTGATCGACGTACTCGCCGTGGGCGTGGCGATGAAACTGGGCCCGGGACTGTTCGATCATCTGAAGACGATCAAGCGCAGCCTGCGTAGCCTACGCCAGAACGACAAGCGCCTGCCGATCCGCCGACCGGGCGAATCTGATACCGACTGACAGGGCCCTCCCGCCCTGTCACCTCCCTGCAATACCTGCCCGATAGCATTCCACTGCCCAGCCACTCTGTTTGAAATTTACTCAGGGTTGGGGTAAAACGAGAATGTCGTTTGTCTTCGCGGTTACCAGCGGGGCACTAAACGCCCGGAAGGGAATCCCCTGTTGGTCGCCGCTCGGACTGGTTGATCGGAGCAGGTATTATGCTGAAAGAGCAGGAACTGAACGAAATTCAGACCGAAGTGTTCGATATCCTTGTCAGCTACGATGTCGAGGAGAAAAACCGCCGTAAACAGCACGCATCCAAGCGTCTCCTTGAAGCCCGGCGCGCCATAGAACGCCGCCGCGAGGAGAAGGAACTCTCGCCGTTTATTGATGACGAGTCCTGGTTCGACGACGAAGAAGAGTAGCCGGATACAGAAAGGCCAGCATGTGGATGCTGGCCTTTCGCGTTTTCAGGCCGTCGTCCGACCTGAGTTAAAGACTCAGTCGTCCGGATAGAGGATATTGAGCGGCACAGAGCTGCCGCCATCGACCACCATCGCCGCATGCTCGCGGCGCAGCTGGCGTGGCTCCGCCACACCACAGGAGTGGGCGATTGTCTCGACCTCATGCACCAGGTTGTGGTGGAAGTGGGCAACCCGCTCCGACTTCACCTCGGGCACCAGTCCCTGCTGTAGCTTGGGATCATGGGTCGTCACGCCGGTCGGGCAGGTGTTTTTGTTGCACTGGAGCGCCTGAATGCAGCCCAGTGCGAACATAAAGCCCCGCGCCGTCACGACAAAGTCCGCACCCATGCAGATCGCCGCCGCCACGTCGGTGGGGTTGATCAGTTTGCCCGAGGCGATAATCCGGATGCGATTGCGCAGGCCGTACTGGGTCAGCTTGTTCACCAGCACCGGCAGGCTCTCCTTCAGGGGCAGGCCGACACTGTCGATCAATGGCTGAGGCGCCGCGCCGGTGCCGCCATCGGCACTGTCCAGCGTAATAAAGTCCGGTGCATGGTCACTGCCACGCTTATTGACCGCCTCGCAGAAGTTGTCCAGCCAACTGGTGGTACCCAGTACCATCTTGAAGCCAACCGGCTTGCCCGACACCTCCCGCACGTGATGGATGAAATCCAGCAGATCATCGATGGAGGCGATCTCCGGGTGGCGATTGGGACTGATCGAGGCTTTGCCCTCGGGGATACCGCGAATCTCCGCGATCTCCTTATTGACCTTGTCGCCCGGCAGAATCCCACCCTTGCCTGGCTTGGCACCCTGACTCAGTTTGATCTCGAACATTCTCACCTGGGGAATCGCCGCCGCGCGGATCAACCTGGCATCATCAAGCCCGCCATGTTCATCGCGCAGACCATACTTGGCGGTACCGATCTGGTAGACAATGTCGCAGCCCCCTTCCAGATGGTAAGGCGACAAACCGCCCTCGCCGGTATTCATCCAGCAGCCCGCCTTTTTGGCACCGTTGGACAGCGCCTTTACCGCCGGCCGCGACAGAGCGCCAAAACTCATACCGGAGATATTGAGGAACGAGGGTGCATCGTAGGGTTCACGGCAGTAGGGACCGATACGCATCGACTGGGTCGGCGCCGCATCCTCGGTCAGGGTCGGAAACGGACAGTTGAGAAAGTAGTAGGTACCGGGGCGGCGCAGATCACGACTGGATCCAAAGGCCACGGTGTTGTCGATGTTCTTGGCTGCCCGGTAGACCCAGGAGCGCTGCGCCCGGTTGAACGGCATCTCTTCGCGATCCATGGCGAAGAAATACTGCCTGAAGAACTCGCCCAGCTCCTCGAACAGGTAGCGGAAGCGCCCCAGCAACGGGTAGTTGCGGCGAATGGTATGCACCGTCTGACGCTTGTCGATCTGGTACATTACCACGGCCGTAATCACAGCGCCGAGAATCAGCAGTAGCAGCAGAAGCCCTATGACAGCGATAAAGTCGATCGCCAAAAGCGATATGGTTTCGTTCATAACGTGGATTCCATTCAACCGGTGGGACTCATCCTACCTGATCAGCGCAACCTAGGCACCGACGACAAAACAGAAGAAAACTGATTAAGGCTGAACGCGATGTTTCGCGGCGATAAAGTCCATATGGGGCACATGAATCAGGTCGGCGATGCGGCGAATCACGTGCTCTTCCACATCATGCAGCTCGCCATCTGAGTACGCCACGCGCCAGAGGCTTTCGATCAGGCGGACTTTCTCATCCTGGGAGCAGATCCGGTTGATTTCTGAGGTGAAGCGGAAATAGTCGGTGGACTGCTGATGCTTTTTTTCCGCCCTCTCCAGCAACGCTTCCGCCGCTGCCGGGTCCAGGCCGAAGCTGTCGCGAACCACGGCCAGCAGGGCCTCTCGCTCTTCCGGCTTGCGTTCGTAGTCGGCAGCGATCACCTCCACCATCAGCGCCGCAGCGGTGAGGGCGAGGGTCTCCTGACTATCCTCCGCGCCAGCCGCCATATCTGTATCAAACAGATCCTCCAGCGCAGCTTTGATTTTGCTAAACATACCTAACCTCCAAGTCGCACAAGGTAGACCCGGTTTTGCGACGGAAAGTTCAGAGATCGATGCTGGTCCAGAGAATCAGCCCGTCGCGCTTACACTTTTCCGTCATGAGTCACGTCCCGTTACAGCGACAGGTCGGATTAACCCGGATCAGGCGAGAGTACCCCGCTGCTGTTAAGAGCAGATAAAGAAGAGGCCAGCTCCCCGCCGGCACGACCAACCGGCGGGGAACTGGAGGGTATACCGGCCGACAGAGTGCTATTCGACCGTGACAGACTTGGCCAGGTTACGCGGCTGATCCACATCGGTGCCCTTAAGCACCGCCACATGGTAGGAGAGCAGCTGCAGGGGCAATGTATAGGCGATCGGCTCTAGCAGCGTAGGGATCGACGGCAGACGGATCACCGAAATGCCGTCCTGCTGCTTGATGCTCTGATCCTCACCGGCAAAGACGAACAGCTCGCCACCGCGGGCGCGCACCTCCTGCAGGTTGGCCTTGAGCTTATCCAGCATGGCGTTGTTCGGCGCCACGGTGACCACCGGCATATCCTTATCCACCAGCGCCAGCGGACCGTGCTTGAGCTCACCGGCCGGATAGGCCTCGGCATGGATATAGGAGATCTCCTTCAGCTTCAGCGCGCCCTCCATCGCCACCGGATAGAGGGTGCCACGGCCCAGGAACAGGGCGTTATTTTTCTCGGCAAACGCCGCGGACATCGCTTCGATCTCCGAATCCAGCGCCAGCAGCTGCTGCAGCAACTCGGGCAGCTGCTGCAGTTCCGCCAGAATCTGCTGCTCCTTCTCCGGCGCGAGGCCAGCTCGCCGCCCCAATGCCAGGGTGGTCAGCATCAGCGCCACCAGCTGGGAGGTAAACGCCTTGGTGGATGCCACGCCGATCTCGGGACCTGCATTGGTCATCAGGGACAGATCGGATTCACGTACCAGCGAGCTGCCCGGCACGTTACAGATCGCCAGGGTACCCGCCACCCGGTCTTTCACTTCACGCAGGGCCGCCAGGGTGTCGGCGGTCTCACCGGACTGGGAAAGGGTCAGCAGCAGTGTGCCTTCCGGCATCACCACCGGGCGGTAACGGAACTCACTGGCCACCTCGACGCGGCAGGGAATACCTACCAGCTGTTCGATCCAGTAGCTGGCGATCATGCCGGCGTGGTAGCTCGTACCACAGGCGATAATCTGTACCTGCCGGATCTGGTCGAACAGCGCGCCAGCCTCGCTGCCGAACGCCTGCTCCAGCAGGTGCCCCTTGTTGATACGCCCTTCAAGCACCGCCTTCATTACGGCCGGCTGCTCGTAGATCTCCTTGAGCATGAAATGCTTGAACTCACCCTTCTCGGCACTGCCGGCACCATGTTCAAAACGGCTTACCGGGCGTTCCACCGGCTGGTTGTCGCAATCCCAGACGCTGATTTTCTCCGGCGTCAGGCAGGCGATATCGCCATCCTCCAGGAACATGAAACGGTCGGTGACCGGCAGCAGCGCCAGCTGATCCGAGGCGATAAAGTTCTCACCGATACCGACACCGATCACCAGCGGGCTGCCCTTGCGGGCGGTCAGCAGCTGATCGGGATCATCTTTATGGATAACACCCAGAGCGAAGGCGCCTTCAAGCCGGCCCATAGCGCTGCGCATGGCATCGAGAAGAGCCGCGCCGGAACGCACCTCACGGTCGATCAGGTGCGCCACCACTTCGGTATCGGTTTCGGAACTGAACTGGTAGCCACTCGCGATCAGTTCATCCTTCAGAGTTTCGAAGTTTTCAATAATGCCGTTATGCACCACCGCCAACCGCTCACCGGACATATGCGGATGAGCGTTATGCTCGGCCGGCGCACCGTGGGTGGCCCAGCGGGTATGAGCGATACCCAGGGTGCCCTTCAGCGGATGCTGCTCCAGCCCATCCGCCAGCGCCTGCACCTTGCCGATACGGCGCACCCGCCCGATCTGCCCCTGGTCCCACACCGCCATACCGGCGGAGTCGTAACCGCGATACTCAAGACGCCGCAGTCCTTCCAGCAGAATACCCGATACCTGACGCGCAGCGACGGCGCCGACGATTCCACACATATACTCTGCTCCTCAGCTGCGCTTCTGCGGGCGTTTCCAGCCCTGAATGTTCTTCTGTTTGCTACGGGCCACGGCCAGCTCTTCGTCATCAACGGCCCGGGTAACGGTAGAGCCTGCGGCCACAGTAGCGCCCTGGCCCACGCTGACAGGCGCCACCAGTGCGGTATTCGAGCCGATAAAGGCGCCATCACCGATTTCGGTCAGGGATTTGTTAACGCCATCGTAGTTACAGGTAATCGTGCCCGCCCCCACGTTAACGTCCCTGCCGAGGTGGGCATCGCCGACGTAGCTCAGGTGGTTGATCTTGCTGCCCTCACCCACTATCGCTTTCTTGGTCTCGACAAAATTGCCGACCTTGGTGCGCTCGGCCAGCTCGGTGCCGGGACGCAGACGGGCAAAGGGCCCCACCGTTGCCTCAGCGCTGACAATGGCGCCCTCGACTATGGAGTTGGCCTCGATGCGGGTTCCGGGGCCGATGCGACTGTCGATAATCACGCAGTTGGGACCGATCTGAACATTCTCGGCCAGCTCTACCTCGCCCTGAAACAGGGTATTGATATCGATAAAACAGTCCTGCCCCACGCTCAGTGAGCCGCGGATATCGATACGGGCCGGATCCGCCAGCGTAGCGCCGGCCGCCATCAGCGTCTCAGCCTGAGCCGACTGGTACCAGCGCTCAAGCACCGCCAGCTGAGAGCGGTTGTTGACGCCCTGCACCTCCTGCTCGTGAGCGGGCTGGATCGCATCGATCCGCACGCCGCTCTCCGCCGCCATAGCGATCACGTCGGTCAGGTAATACTCGCCCTGGGCGTTATCGGAGGAGAGCTGCGGCAGCCACTCGTGCAGGTAGCGCGCCGGCAGAGACAGGATACCGGTGTTCACTTCACGCACCGCGCGCTGCGCTTCGCTGGCGTCTTTTTGTTCGACGATGGCGGTAACTTCACCTACGTCATTGCGCAGGATGCGGCCGTAGCCGGTGGGATCGTCCAGCGTTACCGTCAGCAGACCAAGATGGCCACGGGCAGCTATATGGCTCAGCTCGTTCAGGGTCTCGGTGGCGATCAGCGGCACATCGCCGTAAAGCACCAGCACCTGGCTGTCTTCAGCGATATTCGGCATCGCCTGGGCCACCGCATGGCCGGTGCCTAGCTGTTCGGCCTGGAGCGCGAAATTCAGCGCCTGACCAGCAAGCGCTTCACGCACCTTTTCTGCACCGTGACCGATCACCACATGATGCTGCACATCGCCCTCCAGCGCGCGGGCGGCGTCGATCACGTGCTGAACCATCGGTTTGCCACCCAGGGGGTGCATCACCTTCGGCAGGGTGGATTTCATTCGACTGCCCTGGCCCGCTGCCAGAATCACAACATCAATTTTCATTTCGTTTCCTGTGTCATCGGGCCTTGTCCATATGTTTCGGCCCTGTCATCTCGGTTTGACCGCAATTTACAGAATGCTCAGAATCGATCAATAGCTTTTGTCATAGGAAAATTGACAAAATGGATCAGGAAATCTTTGCCCAGCTCGGGCTCGACCCACGTTCCGTTGCCATCTACCGCGCCCTGCTGGCCCTCGGACCCAGTGCCATACGTACTATAGCCGAGCGTGCCGGCGTCAACCGGGGCACCACCTACGAGTGCCTGAAAGCGATGCAACAGCAGGGCGTTGTCACTTACCTGCCGAAAGGCCGGCGGCGCTATTTCAGTGCCCGCGAACCGGAGGTGCTGCTGCAACTTGCCGAGGATAAACAGAAACGGCTGGAACTGGCGATGGGACAGCTCAAGAACCGGATCATTCCCGACCTGCATCACCTTAAGCCGGATTTCAGCGCTGCCAACGTGCAGTTTTTCGAGGGTGATGCCGGTATCGAGCAGGTGCTGCGCGATATTCTCAACCGTGTCGGCGCACAACAGGATCCGGTCTACTCGGTGTTCTCGTCAAAGCCGATCCGTGCGCACCTCTACCGCCCCTTTCCCACGTTTACCGCTCAGCGTATCGCCCGAGGCATCCGTGTGCGCGCTATCGCCATCGGCGATGGTGGTGAAAGTGCTGAGCTTTCAGAGCGTAAATGGATCCGCACCGAAGGCCCGGTGGACGCCGCGTACATCGCCATCTATCCGCCCCGCTGTGCAATCATTTCGCTGGCATCCGATAACTACCCGACAGCAGTGGTGATCGACTCCCGCGAGGTAGCCGCGGCGCAGCAGATTATCTTCGACACTCTCTGGCGGCTGCTCTGAAAAACCTTAAATGGCGTGACGTAGCGATGTAAGCCAAGCACTGGTTTTCGCTCCCAGCACCAGCATGCAGGGGGTCAGCAGCAGCGTCAGGAAGGTCGCAAAAGCGAGCCCGCCGGCGATAGCGCTGGAGAGCTGGGTCCACCACTGGGTTGATGGCGCCCCTATGCCAAGACTGGGCTCCAGCAGGTTCACGTTTACACCCAGTACCATCGGCATCAGTCCCAGCACCGTGGTCAGAGCGGTCAGCAGCACCGGCCTCAGGCGCAGGCAGCCGGTTTCCAGCGCCGCCTCAAACGGCGCATAACCCTCTTTAAGGTGCTGGTTGTAGGTATCGATCAGCACGATGTTGTTATTCACTACGATCCCCGCCAGGGCGATCACGCCCATCCCTACCATGACGATGCCGAAAGACTGCTGGTTCACCAGCAGCCCGATCAATACGCCTGCGGTGGAGAACACGATCGCCGACAGCACCAGCAGGGTCTGGTAAAAGCTGTTGAACTGCACCACCAGGATCAGCGTCATCAGCAGTAGCGCCACCAGGAAGGCAGCAACGAGAAAGGTGGCCGCCTCCTGCTGATCTTCCTGCTCACCTGCCACGTCCAGCTCTACCCCTTGCGGCAGGCCCTCTACGGCTTCCGCCAGGGCCGCAAGACGTTCATCCAGTTGGTAGCCCTCGGCCAGATCCGCCTCCAGGGTCAGCGTACGGGAACCATCGCGATGATTGATCACGCCGGTTTTCTGTGCCGTTTCCATCTGCACAAACAGCGACATCGGCACCTGCCCCCGGCTGGTATTCAGGGTCAGCTGCCGCAGCTGATCCAGGGTGCGTTTATCGCGCGGCAGACGCACGCGAATATCCACCTCGTCATCCGCATCCGCCGGCCTGTAGGTGGTCAGCAGCAGGCCCTGGGTCACCAGCTGGATGGCGTTACCGATACTGGCCACATCGGCGCCGAAGCGTGCCGCCGCCTCCCTATCCACGTTCAGGCGCCACTCGATACCCGGCAGGGTACGGTCATCCTCGATATCGACAAAGCCACCCAGCTGCTGCATCGTCGCGCGCACCTGGTCGACGGCGCGGGAGCTGGCGGCGCTGTCATTGGAGACGAAGTGCAGTTGCACCGGTTTGCCCTCGGTGGGCCCGTTCTCCTGCTTGCGGAACTCCAGTTTGAGACCGGCCAGATCCGCCGTTCTGCGCTGCATATCCTGCAATATGAGATTGGCGGGACGACGCTGTTCCCAGTCGATAAACTGGAACTGCAGCACACCGATCACATCCTCCTGCTGCTGGCTGTCGGCACTGACCTGGGAGCGGGCATAGAGCGCTTCAATCTCCGGCATCCCGGTCAGCCGCTGCTCCACACGCTGCACCAGTTGATCCCGTTCATAGACCGACAGGTCACCGCGGGCGTGTACCAGTACCAATGCGGATTCCGGCTCGGTGTCCGGGAAGAACTCAACACCCTGGTTAAAGCGGGCATAGGTGATGTAGACCAGCGTCATCACCACCAGGCTGGCCAGCAGTGTCAGCGCAGGCCGCTTCAACAGTGCGGCCAGAAACGCTCGATAACGGCGTGACAGGCTATTCTGCCGGGGCGGCCGTGTGGCCCCTGCACCTCCGGCGATACTGCCTAACACCGGCAGGAACACCAGTGCCATCGCCAGCGATGCCAGCAGACAGACGATCACCGTGGCCGGCAGGTATTTCATGAATTCACCGACGATACCGGGCCAGAACAGCAGCGGCAGGAACACCATCAGCGTAGTCGCGGTGGACGCGATAACCGGCCAGGACATACGAATCGCCGCGCGACTCCAGGCGTCAGGCGGATTCAGCCCCTGCTCACGATTGCGATCGGCGAGCTCCGACACCACGATAGCGCCATCCACCAGCATCCCCGCCACCAGGATCAGTGAGAACAGCACGATGATATTCAGCGTGAAGCCAAGCAGCTGGATCATCAGCAGACCGGCCAGAAAGGCGCCGGGGATGGTCAGGCCCACCAGCAACGCGGGCCTGGGCCCCATCGCCAGCAGCATCACCAGCAGCACCAGGATTACCGCTGTCAGCACGTTGTTGAGCAGGTCGGTAAGCAGGTTCTGCACCTCGATCGACTGATCGGTGATGATGGTGATCTCCAGCCCCGGTGGCAGCAAGGGTTGCGCCTCGGCCAACAGCGCTTTGACCTGATCGATAGTCTCAACGATATTGGCCCCGGCCCGTTTCGACACCTCCAGTACCAGTGCCGGCTGGCCGTTAAGCCGGGCGAAACCGGTGGGATCCTTGAAAGTGCGGCGCACACTGGCCACCTCATTGAAGGTCACCACCGAATCGCCATCCACCTTGACCGGCATGCTCATCAGGTCATCCAGATCGCTGATCACCCCGGGCACCTTCAACGTCAGGCGGCCGGAGCCGGTATCGATACTGCCAGCCGCCACCAGGCGGTTGTTACTGCTGACCAGAGAATAGAGAGTGGAGTAATCCACGCCGTAACCGGCCAGCACCTGTGGATCCACGGTAATCTCCAGCAGGTCTTCCCGGTCGCCGCCGATATCCACCTCCAGCACCTCGGGGATAGCCTCGATCCGGTCACGCATCTCGCGGGCGATATAGACCATCCGCTGCGGTGCAATCGGTCCCGACAGCCCCAGGGTCAGGACCGGAAATTCGGAAATGTTGATCTCGTCGACGCTGGGCTCATCCGCTTCGGTGGGTAGGTCGCTTTTCACCGTATCCACCTTGTCGCGCACATCCTGCAGCGCCAGATCAGGGTCAAAGCCGGCATCGAACTCCAGCAGCACCGAGGCATGCCCCTCGGCGGAAAAGGAGGTCATCTCCTTGATCCCCTCAAGCGAGCGCAGCTCCTGCTCCAGCGGTCTCACCAGCAGGCGCTCGGCATCCTCGGGGCTGACCCCATCGAGTGTCACGGAGACATAGATATAGGGAATAGTAACGTCGGGGTTAGCTTCCCGGGGCAGGGTCTGAAACGCCACCAGACCGCCGGCGACAATCAGTATCAGCAGCAGGATCGATGCCCTTGCCCGGTGTATGGCCGCTTCGATCAGCGCTTTCATCGCTCACTACCTGGCTCAAGCTCGACCCCGGAGTCGTCCACCTCAACCGGCCTGACCTCCTGCCCCTCGGCCGCAAAGCCCGCACCCAGCGTAATCAGACGCACCTGCTCATCCAGCCCGGCCACCCATGCCTGGGACATGCCGCCACTGAGCAGGGTCACGGGGCGAAAGTGGACGCGATTGTCGCCATCCAGCACCCGTACTCCCACCTGATTATGATCGTTCAGCGTCAACAGCGCCGCGGAGAGGCGGTGCGCCCGAATGCTGCCGGTTTCAATCGTCATCGATGCGCTGGCACCGGCGATGCGGCGCGCCTCGGGGTTTTTCACGATCGCTTCGATCTGGTAGCTGCGGGTCTCTTCATCGGCGCTGAAAGCGATAAAACTCAGCTCGCCCTCAAGCCGGGTGCCATCGAGCAGACGCACCCTGACCGGCTGGCCAAGGGAAAGCGCCGCCACATCCTGCTGCGCCACCCAGGCCCGCACCTTGAGGGTATCGATATCAACCAGGCGGCCCCAGCTATCAGCGAGGCTCAGGTAATCACCGGGATCCACATCGAGACGGTCGATAACGCCGTCAAAAGGCGCTTCGGGCCGGGTACGGGACAGCCCCAGGCGCGCCTCCTCAACGGCCAGACGCGCATCGGCCACCTCGCTGCCAAGCCTGAGTACGTCGCGGCGTGTACTGCCGCCCGCAGCGATCAGGCGCCGGTTGGCTTCAAGATCCTGCTGTTTGTAATGAAGATCCGCTTCAGCCTGAGCCAGCTGCGCCTTGCGCGCGTCCTGGTCCAGCTCAAGCAGCAACTGGCCTTTTGTAACCCGCTGCCCCTTGGCAACCGGCACTGCCAGCACGCGAGCAGCCACCTCGGCACGAAGATCCACCGAATAGTGCGGCTCAACCTGGCCCTGGATCTCCAATGTTTGGGTATAGGGAAGCGCCTGACTTTGCATGATCTGCACAGATATCAGGTCGGCGGGTTCGGCCTCGGGCTGCGGCGGCGGCATCTCGCGAGCGGCTTTAATATCGAAGCGAAGGACCCACACCAGTGCGGCGATCGCGATAATGGCGTAGGTGAGTAATCTGAGCAGTTTCCCTTTGGCTGGCACGGCGACAATTCCCTGACCCGGTAACGAACGGAGAGCTTCAGGTGCAGATTACCTCAACTGGGTAATCCCTTTCATGTGCAGGGGAAACTTTAAAGGGAGGGAAATATAAAAAAGGCAGCCGAAGCTGCCTTTCCTGGTCGCTGCAAGGGGCTTATTTGCCGGTCTTGCGACGAATCTGCTGCAGTGTGCGGAGCTGCGCGGCAGCTTCCGCCAGCTGAGCGGCGGCCCGGGAGTATTCGAACTCGCCGGACTTGTCAGCCATTGCATGCTCTGCGTGTTTCTTGGCCTCGATAGCGGAAGCCTCACTCAGATCAGCGGCGTGGGCAGCAGTATCTGCCAGTACCGTAATCTTGTGCGGCTGCACTTCAAGGAAACCACCGGACACGTAGAACACGTCTTCTTCACCGCCCTGCTTGCGCAGCTCGACAGGGCCTGGTTTCAGTTCCGTCAGAAGCGGAGCGTGACCCGGGAAAATACCCAGGTCACCCAGGCTACCTGTTGCGGAGACGAATTCGATCAGACCAGAGAAGATCTCTTCCTCGGCACTCACGATATCGCAATGAACAGTCATAGCCATCTTGGTTACCTCTTAAAGGTTTCTGCCGGAACCGCTTACAGGCTCTTAGCTTTCTCTACCGCTTCGTCGATAGTACCGACCATGTAGAACGCCTGCTCCGGCAGCTCGTCGTACTGACCTTCGAGGATGCCCTTGAAGCCGGTAATGGTGTCTTTCAGCGATACGTATTTACCCGGAGAACCGGTGAATACTTCTGCTACGAAGAACGGCTGAGACAGGAAGCGCTGGATCTTACGCGCACGGGATACGATCTGCTTGTCTTCTTCAGACAGCTCGTCCATACCCAGGATCGCGATGATATCCTTCAGCTCCTTGTAGCGCTGCAGGGTAGACTGCACGCCACGAGCGATCTCGTAGTGTTCCTGACCGATAACCAGCGGATCCAACTGACGAGAGGTGGAATCCAGCGGGTCGATCGCCGGGTAGATACCCAGCTCCGCGATCTGACGAGACAGTACAACGGTCGCGTCAAGGTGGGAGAAGGTGGTCGCCGGAGACGGGTCGGTCAAGTCATCCGCCGGTACGTATACCGCCTGGATAGACGTGATGGAACCGGTCTTGGTGGAGGTGATACGCTCCTGCAGAACGCCCATCTCTTCCGCCAGGGTCGGCTGGTAACCTACCGCAGAAGGCATACGACCCAGCAGTGCAGATACCTCGGTACCCGCCAGGGTGTAACGGTAGATGTTGTCGACGAACAGCAGTACGTCACGACCTTCATCACGGAACTTCTCAGCCATGGTCAGGCCGGTCAGGGCTACACGCAGACGGTTGCCAGGCGGCTCGTTCATCTGACCGTAGACCATCGCTACCTTGGACTGATCGAACTGCTCGACGTTAACAACGCCGGCTTCCTGCATCTCGTGGTAGAAGTCGTTACCCTCACGAGTACGCTCACCTACACCTGCGAATACAGACAGACCGGAGTGCTGACGGGCGATGTTGTTGATCAGCTCCATCATGTTTACGGTCTTACCTACACCGGCACCACCGAACAGACCAACCTTACCACCCTTGGCGAACGGGCAAACCAGGTCGATAACCTTGATGCCGGTTTCCAGCAGTTCGTTGGAAGAAGCCTGATCAGCGTAAGACGGCGCTTTACGGTGAATAGGATAACGCTCCTGTTCACCGATCGGGCCACACTCGTCGATCGGGTTACCCAGTACGTCCATGATACGGCCCAGAGTTTCGGTACCTACGGGTACGGAAACCGGTGCGCCAGTATTGGACACTTCCAGACCACGGGCTACGCCCTCGGTCTGACCCATTGCAATGCCTCGTACGACACCGTCGCCCAGCTGCTGCTGAACTTCCAGTGTCAGGCCGGTTTTATCGACGACCAGTGCGTCGTAAACCTTCGGTACATTGTCACGCGGGAATTCCACGTCGACGACCGCACCGATAATCTGAACAATACGTCCGCTACTCATGTTCGGATCCTCTTAACATTTAAACCTGTTCACTGCATCAAACAGCAGCAGCACCACCGACGATCTCGGAGATTTCCTGAGTGATCGCCGCCTGACGGGCTTTGTTGTAAACCAATTGCAGCTCATCGATCAGGTTGCCGGCGTTATCTGTTGCGTTCTTCATCGCCAGCATACGTGCTGCCTGTTCACAGGCGTTATTCTCAACCACTGCCTGGTAAACCAGAGACTCGATATAGCGCTTGAGCAGGCCATTCAGCAGCTCTTTCGCTTCCGGTTCATACAGATAGTCCCAGTGGTGGCTGAGCTTCTCTTCGTCTTCACCTGCCTGAAGCGGCAACAGCTGCTCGACAGCGGGCTTCTGGGTCATCGTGTTCACGAAATCATTCGACACGACGTACAGCTTATCCAGCTTGCCTTCGTCAAAACTGTCCAGCATCACCTTCACGGAGCCCAGCAGCTGGCCCAGCTCGGGTGCATCACCCAGGCCGCCTTTCGCCGCCACGACGTTGCCGCCGTAGTTCCGGAAGAAGCTGATTGCCTTGGAGCCCAGTGCGCAGATATCGATCTCGACGTTCTGCTCTTTGAACTCCTTCATCTTTGCAATGGCTGCCTTGAACATGTTGACGTTCAGGCCGCCACAGAGGCCGCGGTCAGAAGCGACGATAATGAAACCGACGCGCTTGACCTCACGCTCCTGCATGTAGAGGTGACGGTATTCAGGATTGGCCTTGGCCAGATGCTGAACCACACCACGGATGCTTTGGGCGTACGGACGTGAAGACTGCATGCGATCCTGGGCCTTGCGCATTTTCGACGCAGCAACCATTTCCATGGCGCTGGTGATCTTGCGCGTGCTGCCGATGCTCGCGATTTGCGTCTTAATCTCTTTTCCGACTGCCATAGTTCCGCCTATTAAACTTGTCTTAGTTCAGGCCGGTCAGAGACCGGCCCCGGCTCACAAAGGAGCACTTACCAAGTTTGGGTAGACTTGAACTTTTCGATGCCGGCTTTGAAGGACGCAGCGATTTCGTCGTTGTAATCGCCCTTCTCGTTGACCTTCGCCATCAGATCAGCGTGTTCGCTGTTGAAGTAGGAGATCAGAGCCGCTTCGAAAGCACCGATTTTGTCCAGTTCCACGTCTTTCAGGAAACCTTCGTTCGCCGCGTACAGGCTCAGGCCCATCTCAGCGACGGACATCGGCGAGTACTGCTTCTGCTTCATCAGCTCGGTAACAGCCTGACCGTGCTCGAGCTGAGCGCGGGTAGCTTCATCGAGGTCGGAAGCGAACTGAGCGAAGGCTGCCAGTTCACGGTACTGTGCCAGTGCCAGACGTACACCACCACCAAGCTTCTTGATGATCTTGGTCTGGGCGGAACCACCAACTCGGGATACGGAGAGACCCGCGTTGATCGCCGGACGCACACCGGAGTTGAACAGGCTGGTTTCCAGGAAGATCTGACCATCGGTAATGGAGATTACGTTGGTCGGAACGAACGCGGAAACGTCACCACCCTGGGTTTCGATGATCGGCAGCGCGGTCAGAGAACCGGTCTTGCCTTTCACTTCACCCTTGGTGAACTCTTCTACGTAGTCGGCGTTAACACGCGCGGCACGCTCGAGCAGACGGGAGTGCAGGTAGAAAACGTCACCCGGGTAGGCTTCACGGCCCGGCGGACGACGCAGCAGCAGGGAGATCTGACGATACGCCCAGGCCTGCTTGGTCAGGTCATCATAGATGATCAGAGCATCTTCACCGCGGTCACGGAAGTATTCACCCATGGTCGCACCGGCGTACGGAGCCAGATACTGCATCGCTGCAGGATCAGCCGCACCAGCTGCGATCACGATGGTGTGGTCCATGGCGCCATGTTCTTCGAGCTTGCGCACGACGTTGGCGATAGTGGACTGCTTCTGACCGATGGCAACGTAGATACACTTGATGCCAGTGTTTTTCTGGTTGATGATCGCGTCAATCGCGATCGCGGTCTTACCGATCTGACGGTCACCGATGATCAGCTCACGCTGACCACGGCCAACCGGGACCATGGCGTCGATCGCTTTCAGACCGATCTGGACCGGCTGATCAACCGACTGACGGGCGATAACGCCCGGTGCTACTTTTTCTACAGCGTCGGTCAACTGTGTTTCGACCGGACCCTTGCCGTCGATCGGGTTACCCAGCGCGTCAACGACGCGACCGAGCAGTTCCGGACCAACCGGTACTTCAAGGATACGACCGGTACAACGGGCAGTCATGCCCTCGACCAGAGTCTGGTAGTCGCCCAGTACTACGGCGCCAACAGAGTCACGCTCCAGGTTCAGTGCCATACCGTAGACACCGCCCGGGAATTCGATCATTTCACCGTACATTACGTCGGCGAGACCGTGGATCAGGATGATACCGTCGGAAACGCTGACGATTGTGCCCTCGTTACGGGCTTCAGAAGACACATCAAGCTTCTCGATGCGCTTCTTGAGAATCTCGCTGATCTCAGATGGATTCAGTTGCTGCATTGTTATTCCTCACACTCAGGAATTCATCGCTTCGGCCAGTTTCGCCAGTCGTGCACGAACAGAACCGTCGATCACAAGGTCATCAGAGCGAATGACTACGCCGCCAAGGATGGACTTGTCCACCTGGGAGGTCAGTTTCACTTCGCGACCCAACTTGGTGCTGAGCGCCTGAGCCAGTTTCTGCTGCTGAGCGTCGTCCAGCGCGAAGGCGGTGGTCAGGTCGACATCGACCGACTTTTCCTGTGCCGCCTTGAGCTGTTCAAACTGCAGAGAAATCTCCGGTAGCAGCGCGAGACGCTGATTTTCCGCCAGCAGGAACGCGAAGTTCTTGCCGGCGTCATCCATCTGCTCTTCGCAGACGGAGATCAGCACCTCGGCTTTCTGACCGGATGTCAGCGCCGGGTTGTTCAGCACCTGGGCCATGGCGCTGTCCTTGACCACCAGAGCGGCGGTGGACAGCATCGTAGACCACTGATCGAGGCTACCCTTGTCGCGCGCGTACTCGAACGCGGCTTTGGTGTAGGGCCGAGCGACTGTATTGAGTTCAGCCATCGTTAACCTCGCTTAAAGCTCCGCGGCCAGTTTCTCAACCAGCTGTGCGTGCGCTTTCTCGTCAACAGAGGCTTCCAGGATCTTTTCAGCACCGGCAATTGCCAGCGTAGCCACCTGAGCGCGGAGTGCTTCCTTCGCCCGGTTAACTTCCTGATCGATTTCAGCCTGGGCAGACGCTTTTACGCGATCAGCTTCTTCGCGTGCCTGCTCTTTGGCTTCTTCGACGATCTGGTTAGCCCGCTTGTTGGCCTGTTCAATGATGGCGGCTGCCTCTTCCTTGCTTTTACGCATGTCTGCGGCGGCTTTTTCTTGAGCCAGTCGCAGGTCGCGCTCTGCACGGTCGGCCGCATCAAGACCTTCGGCAATCTTCTTCTTACGCTCTGCCAGGGCGCCGGTAATCGGCGGCCAGACGTATTTCATGCAAAATACGACGAAGAGGAAGAATGCAATGGCCTGACCAATGATGGTGAGATTGATATTCACGCCATTACCTCTCGCGGTTGTTATGTAAGTAGTAGGTACCCGACATTGGGTAAAACGCCATTTCTACTTAATTAAGCAACAGCGAACAGGACGTACAGACCCAGACCAACACCGATCATCGGGATCGCGTCGACCAGACCCATTACGATGAAGAACTGGGTGCGCAGCAGCGGTACCAGCTCCGGCTGACGCGCAGCGCCTTCCAGGAACTTACCACCGAGGATACCGATGCCAATAGCAGCACCGATTGCAGCCAGACCCATCATCAGAGCAGCAGCGATATACAGCAGTTCAGCCATTTTTTTTCTCCAGCAATTTTCAAGGTTTAAGTTGAAGTTTAAGGTTTAAAACGAACTCGGTTTCTATCTATCCGTCACTACGCTTAGTGATGATCGTGGGCCATCGCCAGGTACACGATTGTCAGTACCATGAAAATGAACGCCTGCAGCGTAATAACCAGGATGTGGAAGATCGCCCAGGGCACGGACAGGATCCACTGCGCCCAGAAAGGCAGCAGAGCGATCAGGATGAAGATCATTTCGCCGGCGTACATGTTACCGAACAGTCGCAGGGCGAGAGAGACCGGCTTGGCCAGCAGGCCTACCAGCTCAAGGAACAGGTTGAACGGCGCGAAGATCTTCGGCAGCGGCTGGAACGCCAGCTCACCGATGAAGCCGCCGATGCCCTTCATTTTGATGCTGTAGTAAACGATCAGGAACAGCACGCTGATCGCCATGCCGCCGGTGGCATTTACGTCGGTGGTCGGAACCACTTTCATGTAGCTGATACCCATTTCAGCGGCCACGAACGGAATCCAGTCGACCGGCACCAGGTCCATCAGGTTCATCAGGAAGACCCAGACGAAGATGGTCAGCGCCAGCGGTGCGATCACGGCATTTTTATGGTTAAAAATGCTTTTCACGTTGTCGTCGACGAACTCGATGATCGATTCAACAAAGTTCTGCGCGCCACCCGGCACGTCAGAGGTTACCTGTTTGGCAACCTTGTTGAAGAACCATACGAAAAGCACACCCAGCGCCACGGACCAAAACATGGTATCCACGTTGATCGCCCAGAAGCCCATTTCTGCAGCTTCGGCAGCACCGTGTGCGAATCCCCAACCGTTCTCCGGGTGGTTACCGAAGGTCAGGTTGGTCAAATGGTGCGATATATATTCTGAGGATGTAACTGTTCCACTCGCCATTCTCAGTCTCTCATAGTCAAAGTTTCAGGAAACGGTTATTCAGCCTCCACTGCAGCATCCACCCAGATAGTTGCAGCAGTATGAAGGTGAGAAATAGGGAAAATGGGCTCAGCGGATCGATCAGCACGAAGGTCGCGCTGAACAGGCCTGCGGCCAAAACCATTTTCCCTATTTCACTGGCATAGAGACTGATCACGACCTGCTGAGCAGTCTCGGCCGGTCGCTTGCTATAGAGAACCCGCCAGGTGAAATAGAGATTGGGCAGCAGGTACAGCATACCACCAAGCAACGCCGAGTAAGCCTCGACCGGGCCCTTGATGAGACAGGCTGCTGCCACCGCGACGAGCAAACCGCTCTGGATCAGATAAACCTTGAGAAACGCCTGCCTACTGCGTTTTTGCAACCGTCCGCTGCGTACCGCCGGCTGGATATCCGGTTGCCCCTTCGGCTCTGATCTGTTCAAAAGCCACCCTATTTCGGACGCAAAGTCCCCTTCAAATAGCGGCAAGATTATAGGGTTTAAGGGGGCAGCACTCAATAAAAGCTTGGAGTTTTTGCACTAATGTCTTAACGAACGGCACTAAAGCGGGGCGCCGGGCCAGTCAGACCCGGCTTAAATGACCGCTTATCGCAACAGATTGAGGATCGCGTCGAGCTCTTCCTCGGAGGTGAAACTCAGGCTGATCTTGCCCTTGCCCTTGTCATTGGATTTGACCTCAACGGGTACGGCAAAGCGCCGGGACAACTCGCTGGAGAGGGATTTGCAGCGCTCGCTCGGTTCAGGTTTCGGCCGCGGCAGGTTGCGACCTTCGAGGATCTTGCGCACAAGTGCCTCGGTTTGGCGCACAGACAGCCCCTTACCGACGACTTCCTTACCTGCTTCGATCTGGTGTTCTTCGCTCAGTGGCAGCAGGGCTCGGGCGTGGCCCATCTCAAGATCGCCGTGCTCTAGCAGGGTCTTCACCTCTGCGGTGAGATTCATCAGGCGCAGCAGGTTGGTGATGGTGGAGCGGGATTTGCCGACCGCATCGGCCACCTGCTGCTGGGTCAGTTCGAACTCGGTCTGCAGACGGTGCAGTGCGATCGCCTCTTCCATCGGGTTGAGATTTTCCCGCTGGATATTCTCGATCAGGGCCATGGCGATGGCCGCTTCGTCCGGCACATCACGGATCACGACCGGAATAGTGTCGAGCCCGGCCATCTGGGCCGCGCGCCAGCGACGCTCACCGGCGATAATCTCATACATCTCGCTATCCACGGGACGGATAACGATCGGTTGCATGACGCCCTGCAGCTTGATGGATGCCGCCAAATCTTCAAGCGCTTCGGGATCGAGGTCACGACGGGGCTGATAACGACCGCGCTGAATACGGTCAACCGGCATCGCCATCAATTCGCCGGGGACAGCTTCCTGACCGGAGGCGGCAGACTCTGCCACCTGATCAACGGATACCTGTTCCGCTTCCGGGCTTACACTCGACAGCAGGGCATCCAGACCACGCCCCAGTCCACGCTTTTTGACAGCCATGTTCAGTCTTCCTGTTCAGTCGCCACGCTCTCGGTGGGCTGCTCCTGCTCGGTACGGCGGATCAGCTCACCGGCCAGTGCCAGGTAAGCCAGAGCTCCGCGTGAATTCTTGTCATACTGCAGTGCCGGCATACCGTGGCTCGGCGCCTCGGCCAGCCGCACATTGCGCGGGATGACGGTGCGGTAAACCTTTTCGCCGAAGTACTCGACCAGATGATCGGAGACGTCCTTGGTCAGACTCATGCGCGGGTCGAACATGGTGCGCAATATGCCTTCGATCTTCAGCTTGGGGTTGAGCCGCTGGTTGATCTTGTCGATGGTGCCGACCAGTGCACTGATCCCTTCCAGTGCGTAGTACTCGCACTGCATCGGAATGATCACACCGTCGGATGCCGCCAGGGCATTGACCGTCAGCAGGTTCAGCGATGGCGGGTTGTCGATCAGAATGAAATCGTAACGCTCCATCACCGGCATCAGCGCCATCTTCAGGCGAAATTCACGCCGCGGCAGTTGCAGCAGCTCTACCTCGGCTGCGGTCAGATCGCCGTTGGCACCAATGAGATCGTATTTTACCGGCAGACCGGAAAGGATCGCCTCTTCGGCGCTGGCCTGGTCGGTCAGCAGCTCGTAAACCGAAGTTTCGAGCTGATGCTTGTCGGCACCGCTCCCCATGGTCGCGTTGCCCTGGGGATCCAGGTCGATCATCAGCACACGCTTGCGGGTTGCCGCCAGCGATGCGGCCAGATTAACCGCCGTCGTCGTCTTGCCGACACCACCTTTCTGGTTGGTGATCGTGAGGATCTTCGCCACGCTCAGGCTCTCCCTAGTTCATCAGGGGCAGCAGTGTTGACCGAAGATTCGGGAATGCCCCCCAGGATCAGCAGATGCCGCTCGCCATCCGTAGCCGGCAGGTTGAGCCTGTGGCTGGACTTCAACTGGAAACCCGGCGGCAGCTGTTCAAGTTCCGCTTCAGGATACAGTCCTTTCATGGCAAGAAAAACACCCTGCTCCGAACGCAGATGTGCGGTCCACTTGAGCATATCGGAGAGCGATGCGAAAGCACGGGAGACGATCTGATCGTAAGGCCCCTCTTCACACTGCTCCACCCGTCCATGAATAACGTGCAGATTGCTGATGCCCAGCTCCATCTTCACCTGGTTCTGAAAACGGGTTTTCTTGCCGTTGCTGTCCAGCGTGGTGACATCGAGTTCGGGACGCATGATCGCCAGCGGTATCCCTGGCAGCCCAGGTCCACTGCCCACATCGATCAGTCGCCCGCCGCGGATCCAGGGCAGGATACTGAGACTGTCGGTCAGGTGTCGGGTGATCATCTCGCGGGGATCACGCACAGCGGTCAGGTTATAGGCCTTGTTCCACTTCACCAGTAGCGCCAGGTAGGCAAGCAAAAGGTCAACCTGAGCATCGGTGGCGGTAACACCGATCGCTTTAAGCTGGGATTCAAGCGTGGCTCTGTATTCCTGCATCAACCGGCTACCTTCTGCTGTAACTGACGTTTTTTCAGATAAACCAGCAGCAGCGATATTGCCGCCGGTGTCATGCCCTGAATCCTTGATGCCTGAGCCAGGGTTTCCGGCTGATGCTGTTTCAGCTTGTCTTTCAGTTCGTTGGAGAGACCTCCTACGACGTCGTAGTCAAAGTCCGCCGGCAGCGGGGTGTTTTCCTGTCGCTGCATCTGGGCGATCTCATCCTTCTGGCGATCGATATAACCGGAATACTTCAGCTGGATCTCCACCTGTTCGGCGGCCTGCTCATGATCCACCGGTGTTCCCTTGAGATCGGCCACATCGGCATAGCCCATTTCCGGGCGCTTGATCAGATCCGCCAGGCTGTATTCGCGGTTCATCGGCGAGGTGAGCTTATCGGCGATTCGATCCGCTTCCGCACTGCCCGGCTGAATCCAGGTTTCTTTCAAACGCTGGGCTTCCTGCTCGATCGCTTCGCGCTTGTTGCAGAATGCAGCCCAGCGCTCTTCACCGACGATACCCAGCTTGCGGCCCTGCTCGGTCAGGCGCAGATCCGCGTTGTCTTCACGCAGCAGCAGGCGATATTCCGCCCGGCTGGTGAACATGCGGTAGGGTTCGGAGGTTCCATGGGTGATCAGATCGTCAATCATGACGCCGATGTAGGCTTCATCGCGACGCGGATACCAGCCCTCCTGCCCCAGCGCCTGTGCGGCCGCATTGATACCTGCAAGCAGTCCCTGTGCACCCGCTTCCTCGTAGCCGGTGGTGCCATTGATCTGGCCGGCGAAGAACAAGCCGCTGATCGCTTTGGTTTCCAGCGTGTGCTTCAGATCCTGAGGGTTGAAGTAATCGTACTCGATGGCGTAACCCGGACGGGTGATGTGCGCATTTTCAAAACCACGCATGGAGCGCACCAGCTCAAGCTGGATATCAAACGGCAGACTGGTGGAGATACCGTTTGGGTAAAGCTCGTGTGTGGTCAGGCCTTCCGGCTCGACAAAAATCTGGTGCTGGTCCTTGTCCGCAAAGCGGTGGATCTTGTCTTCGATGGAGGGGCAGTACCTTGGCCCCACACCACCGATCACACCGGTAAACATGGGCGAGCGATCAAGCCCCGAACGGATAATGTCATGGGTTTGCGCATTGGTATGGGTGATGTAGCAGTTGATCTGCTGCGGATGCTCATCACGGCTGCCCATGAACGACATGACCGGTGTCGGTGTATCGCCCGGCTGCACCTGCATCACCGAAAAATCGACGCTGCGGGCATCGATACGTGGCGGGGTGCCGGTTTTCAGGCGTTCAACCCTCAAAGGCAGCTCCCGTAAACGTTCAGCCAGACGCAGCGCTGGTGGATCACCGGCGCGACCACCGGAGTGCTGTTCCATACCGATATGGATTACGCCACCCAGAAAGGTACCGGCGGTCAGGATCACCTGGCTGGAACGGAAGCGGATACCACTTTGCGTGACCACACCGCCAACCCTGTCGCTATCGATAATCAGGTCATCAGCGGCCTGCTGAAAGATCTGCAGGTTAGGCTGGTTTTCCAGGATGTCACGGATCGCCGCTTTATAGAGTACCCGGTCAGCCTGTGCCCGTGTGGCCCGTACCGCAGGCCCCTTGCGTGCATTCAATACGCGAAACTGGATACCACCGCGGTCAGTTGCCCGTGCCATGGCTCCATCCAGTGCATCTATCTCCTTGACCAGATGGCTCTTCCCTATTCCCCCAATGGCCGGGTTACAGGACATCTGTCCCAGGGTTTCGATGTTATGGGTCAGCAACAGGGTACGTGCCCCTTTGCGTGCAGAGGCCAGAGCGGCTTCTGTACCGGCATGTCCGCCGCCAATAACGATCACGTCAAAGTGGTCGGGATAGTCCACTTCAGCACCTCACAGGATTTGGGGTTACACAGCTCAAGAGAGTGAGCCGCGAGAAAAGGAGCGGAATTATAGCGGTTTAAGACTGAGGAAGGAATGATCAAAAATTGTACAGCGTGTTTTCGAGCCGTTTCTCTTTAGGTATTTAAAGAAATATATCTTTTAAATAAAGAGAAGATTGTTGTGGTTACTACTAATAGCCCGGCTGTTTTCTCTGGGTAAGACGAATTTACTTTTATAAATCATAGATATACAGAGATAGCAGCACTGTATAGCACCTGAGGTGTAGTTGGCCACAGCCTCTGGACGCTTTGTTGATAAAAACGGGAGTTTTGCACAGGGTAATTCCATGAACAGATCATTCACGGCTTGTTCCCCCGATTCTATACACACTACTCACAAGTTTATGTGAACAACTTGATTGTTAAGAGCCTTGTTGACCGGTGATGGCATAGTATCAGAAGAAATTGTGTGTAAGTCCAGCAAAGGTAAAAAGTGGTTCCTGAGGTACTGTTGAAAACCTAGGGACAATGTTTTTAGTAACAGGCTGCTAACGCTGAACGGCTTCTGTGAATAGTTTTATCTGTGAGTATGTGTGCTTATCAAATAAAATATATTTATCAGATACTTAAACACACATTAACGAACTGTTTTTTGTGAATAACCTGTAAGTAACAGCGAATTCAAACATCGTAAACACTGCGCAAATATATCCACACCCCCAGGAATGTCAGCAGGTGTGGATTAAACAGAGGCTGATAATCCACCAAACGGTGGAAAAGTTTTTTGCTAAAGTTATCCACATAGCGCAAATTAAGGTGTGAAAGATGACCGGCGACCTGTTCGGTTCGTTAAATCGTATCGATATAGAAACAGATGCTGTGCTTATTAAAGCCTACGCAGCAGCGCATACGGATTGGGTGCTAACCGAGTTGCGCGGAATTTTGCGACAGGCGCCGCTGCGCAGCATGCGCGTACCCGGCGGTCATTCGATGTCGGTTCGGACCAGCAGCTGTGGTGAATATGGCTGGGTTACGGATGAAACTGGCTACCGCTACGTCAGGCAGGATCCAGTGACGGGTCTGCCCTGGCCGGCGATGCCGAAAAGTATGCTCGAACTGGCACAACGCGGGGCCCTGGATACTGGCTTCGCGGGTTTTGCGCCTGACTCCTGCCTGATTAACTGTTATCGGCCAGGTGCCAGGATGGGACTGCATCAGGACAGGGACGAGTGCGACTTTAGCCAGCCGATCCTTTCACTTTCGTTCGGCTTACCGGCGACCTTTCTGTTTGGCGGTCAGAGGCGCAGGGATCCGGTGAAGCGTTTTCCACTGGAACATGGCGATCTTCTGGTGTGGGGCGGGGTCTCACGAATGGTTTATCACGGTGTTGCCCCTCTTGCGCGGGCAACTCACCCGCAACTCGGCGAGCTGAGGCTCAACCTGACCTTCCGGCGGGCAGGTTAGCGAGCCGTGCCGGCTGCTCAGTTGGGGGCCGGCCGCCAGCCGGCTACCGCTGCGCGAGTGCTCGTCAGTTCAGATACTGTTCGATATCCACTTCATCGATCTGTTCTGGCTTCAGGTAGCGCTGCGCGTACACCTTGTAGATCCCCTCACTGAGGAAGAGATCAAACAGATCTGGATCTATATGCTGATCCTTTTTGAAGAAACTCAGAATACGGATAGATTCCGACAGGGTTTTCGCTTTTTTGTAGGGGCGGTCGGAGGCGGTCAACGCTTCGAAGATATCGGCGATGGCCATAATGCGTGCCGGAATCGACAGATCGTCGCGGGTCAGTTGCCTCGGGTAGCCGGTTCCTATCAGGGTTTCGTGGTGGGCCCCGGCAATCTCCGGTACGCGCTTCAGGTTGGGGGGGAACGGCATCTGTTCGAGGATGGCGATAGTCTGGATGATATGCTCGTTGATCTTGAAGCGCTCTTCGGCAGTCAGGGTGCCCCGACTCACGCTGAGGTTATGCAGCTCTCCCTGATTATACAGATACTCGGGTATCTCCATCTTGAAGCCGAATTTATCGTCCAGCGCGTTACTGGGGGGGCGCTCGATGAGATGCTCGGGCCTGTCGCTGAGCAGGTTTTCCTCGCAGGGCAGCGGATTTGAGCTGTCTGGATAGCGCAGCAGCTCTTCATGGGACAGGCCGATACGGTTATCAAAATATCTGAGCCAGGTCTGGGCGCCGATCTGGCGAATCCGCTCGATTTTATCATCGCTGAGAAATTCTCCTCCTTCGTTACAGCTGGCGATAAACGCGAAATCGTCCTGCAGCTGCTGTTTGCGCGCTTCGAAGCGGGCTTTTGCGCCAGCTGGATCCTCTCCCTCTATATGGATCGCCTTTAAGTGCTCTAACTGGGCATCACGCAGCAGCACTTCGAACCGGGTTCGGATTTCGTGAATCCTGTTGTTGATGGTCTCCAGCTTGGTGGCTTTGTCCACCACGTGTTCAGGTGTGGTCACCTTGCCACAGTCGTGCAGCCAGGCGGCGATCTTGAACTCGCGCCACTCTTCGTCGCTATTGAAACTGAACTCTGCGAAGGGGGCGTCGTTGCTATTGCTGGCGGCTTCACAGAGCATCGTTGCTATTTCTGGCACGCGCTCACAGTGGCCGCCGGTGTAGGGGCTCTTGGCGTCGATAGCACCCGCGATCATCTCTATCATCGCATCCATCATTTTCCTCTGTGCCTGCACCAGATCCAGGTTTTCCATGGCAACGGCGGCCTGGGTCGCCAGCGCTTCCACGAAGGGGATGTGTTTTTCGCTGAAACTGTGCACGTCTCGACTTAATGGATCTACAGCGTTGATCAGCACAACGATCCCTCGAAGATTGGTATCCGAGAGCAGCATCGGGACGACGAGAACAGACTTGAGCGGCTCGCCGGAGGCGAGTCGGAGTTCTGGCCAATGCTCGGACTTCAGCCTGGGATCATCTGCCTCGCTGACCCGCTTGATCGCCTGGTCATGAAAGGCGGCGCTCAGCAGGCCCGGGCTATTCGACGTATCAGGGTCGATCGCCCCGGGCCAGCCCTCGGACAGGTTACGCTGCGCAATGGGGTTTAACAGCCCGTCTTCCGACCTGGAAAACACCAACGCCGCCTGGCTGGGGGCGAGATCATTCATGCCGTCGAGTGTCATTTCCAGTAGTAGCGCCCGCTGCTGCAGGCGGCCCAGAGAGATGCCGTTCTCCACTAGTCGGGCCATCTTCTGCTGGGCGTCGGTGAGGTTATCCAGCATGGTATGAGCGAAGAATATGGAGAGCACCAGAGCAACGCCCAGCGCCACGGTTGACGCGGAGAACAGCATGCCAGCCATGGCGAACAGAGCGAAACCCAGCGCCAGCATCAGGGCGGAGAAGATCCCAAGAAACCCCAGCATCCAGACCGGGCGGTATTTAAGTATGGCGCCGAGCCAGGTTTCCGACTTGGGTACGAACCACACCAGTATCAGGCCAACGACCAGCACGATCCCCATCTCGGCCAGGGGAAGCCAGCTGGGGCGTTTAAGCAGAGTGCCGTCAAACAGGGATTCAATCAGTTGCGCCTGGATCTCTATCCCCGGTACCTGTTCACCCAGGGCGGTGAAACGCATATCTGACAGGCCGGCCCCGGTGAGCCCGATGATCACCAGCTTGCTTTGCAACAGCGCGGGGTCGAAATTGCCACTCATCAGATCCACAACGGAAAGATAGTGGTACTGCGTCGTTTTGAGCGGAGCATAGTGGAGCCACACATCACTGTTCGGCTGGGTCTCTACATCGAGATCGGCGACGCCGGCACTCTGGATACCCCAATCGGAAGCGGTGACCCGAATCGCACTGGAGCCGGTGGCGACGCGAAACATCTCCAGAGCCAGGCCGGGAACCAGAGAATCGTTTACCGCGGAGATCAGAGGAATGCGACGTATAGCACCGGCCTGGGCGGGAACACTCAGCAGTGCCTGGCCTGCCGCGGCGGCCTGAAACTGAGGTCGGCTGGCCAATACCCAGGGATAATTTTCCACGAATGGAAGTGGATCACTGCCGGTGATTTCAGGCTTTGCGCTGAGCAGGTGATTGGTGTTGGTATAGGCTTCGAAACTGAAGCCGGCGGCCCCGAGGACCGAAGGAGTGCTGCTGAGCGCCATCTCCAGCTGAAAGTCGCTGGAGGGCATGAGTTCAAGCTCTTTGATCAGGTATTTGTGCTCGGGTGCCAGACGTTCGGTCAAGCGCACGAGAGAGTTCTGGTCCTCTTCCGGCATGTAAAAATCGAGGCCGATGGCAGCGGGCTGGTATAGGTCGATCTGACCAATCATCTTGGCCAGCACGTCCCGCGGCCAGGGCCACTGGCCAAACTCGTGGAGACTTTTTTCATCGATAGCCACGATCGTGGCTGGCTGGGACTGGGGTTGCCGCGGCAGGATTTTCTGGTAGCTGTCAAACATCCACAGCTGCACACCCTGAATCGGGGCACGGATGAGTTCAACGCCGGAGGTAATTGCTTTTGGCAGCCGCTCTTTAATTGGTATCGGGAGCGCATGAATGGTCTCCAGAAGCAGTATGGCGAGCAGCAGCAGCGCCGCCAGCGGACGGCCCCCGGTAAACACCACCAGACGACGCAGGACTGAACGCTTGTTTGTGAGATATCTCAACATGCTGCGTACGCCCCGGTTAGAGTTCGCTGGCCTAGCGAACGATTATCTCAACGCGGCGGTTATCGGGTTCGGCCACATTGTCGCCGGTTTGCACCGCCAGCTCTCGCTCGCCCCGTCCCGCCGCTTCGAGCAGATCCAGAGAGATCCCCTCACGGCCTAGGATGTCGACTACCGTTTCAGCTCGCTGCTTTGACAGCCGGTCGTTGGCTTCGATGGAGCCGACGCTGTCGGTATGGCCAACCACCCTGATCTCTGGTGCCGGCCGATTGGCCAGGTCCGTTAACATCGCCTGTATCACAGCCGCGGAGTCGGGCGTCAGCTCTGTGGCCGAGCCAGTAACGAAACGCACGACAAAACTGGTGGGAGGCGGTGGTTGCGACGCCAGCAGCTGGCCGAACTGAGCATCCACCTCGTTCTTGCTGGCCGTAGCCGATTCAACCCTACCTTCGCCACCCACTCTGAGCGTGCCGTACGCCTGATCTACAGTCAGTGTCTCGGTGCCGATAGTGGCCAGCACCGCACCGACCTTACCCTCAGCATCGGGCAGCAAAATAATCCGGTCCATAGGATCGCAGCCCGGCTGCAGCTGTTGGTTGCTTTGAATCGAGAGTTTGATGCACTGGCCGACCGAGTCTTTGACCGGAACGCCGTCGGGGCTCATCAGGTAAGAGCCCGCATAAGCGACGCAGGCGAAGAGGTAAATCGGCGCGGCCAGCAGAGATATGGATAGCTTATTCATCACCGGCACCTCCGGCTGCCTCAATGATGAACTCGGTACCGCGCACGCCCAAAGTCATTGAGCCAGTGTTGAAGCGCACCGAGTCAGGATTGGCCTTGGACAGCTTGCCAGAAATTACCGCCAGGCTGCCTTTTTTGACGTTGGCATTGAGGCGGCCTTCGTGGGTGGTGGTATCAAAGGCAAAGTCGTTGATCACCATTTCCGAGTTTGGACCGGCGGTTAAGCGGGTGCCGTCGATCAATGTCACGGCGGCAAAGCTGGCGTTTTGTGTGGTGATCAGATCGCCGGTCATGACGCCGTCGCCGATTACGGGGGTCAGTGTATCCCCGGATCGATCGATGCTCACCGAGCCGTTGATCGCCTTGAATGTGCCTGCCCGCTCATCCGCGCCTGCGGGCAGCGCGGCCAGCAGGCTTGTCGTGAGCAGCGTTGAGATAAGGGATGTTCGAACACTCACCATTTCACCTCCGTGTGCTTGATCGAAGGAAACATCGGTGCGATGTCCCAGGCGGAGCTTGGGGGCAGATTAGGGCTGCCGGGTAGATAGCGCGATCGCCCCGCCGCTTGATGTCAGCCGGACGCGGCGAACGAGTCTATCTGGAATCTAGCACATATTTTCATCGGTACACGGGTTTCACCGCAGCGGGCTACCGGCTGTCGCCCCGCTCTATTTGCCGATACAGAATGAGCTGAAGATCCGTCCGAGCAGATCATCCGGGGTAAATTCACCGGTGATTTCGCCCAGCGCCTGCTGTGCCAGGCGCAGATCTTCGGCGAGCAGTTCGCCGGCGCTGGCGCTCTGTAATTGCAGCAGGCCGGTGTCGAGCAGCTCGCGGGCGCGTTCCAGGGCATCGATATGGCGACGGCGTGCCATGAAGCCGCCTTCAGTGGTCGTGCTGAAGCCCATCACCGATTTGAGATGCTCCCGCAGGAGTTCAACGCCGCCGCCCTGTTTAGCCGACAGCGCAATAAGTGTGTGCTCACCTACCTGCTCGATACGGGTTTTTTCACCGCTCAGGTCGGCCTTGTTCCGAATCAGTGTGACATGGTTCAGGTTATCCAGGTGCTCGCCAAGTTCTGGCCAGAGCGTCAGCGGATCAGTGGTTTCCGAGTGAGTGCTGTCGACCATCATCAGGATACGGTCCGCCTTGCGAATCTCTTCCCAGGCGCGCTCGATGCCGATTTTCTCCACTGCGTCTGGCGCATCACGTAATCCGGCGGTATCGATTATGTGCAGCGGCATGCCATCAAGATGGATATGCTCGCGCAGTACATCACGGGTAGTACCCTCTATATCGGTGACGATGGCGGTTTCGCGCCCGGCCAGGGCGTTGAGCAGGCTGGACTTGCCGGCGTTGGGGCGCCCGGCGATCACCACGGTCATGCCTTCGCGCAGCAGGCTACCCTGGCACGCCTCCTGCTGCACATCGGCGAGCTGGGACAGGATCGCCTGCAGGTCGCTGAGTACCTTGCCATCGGCGAGGAAGTCGATCTCCTCCTCGGGAAAGTCGATGGCGGCTTCCACATAGATCCTTAGCTGGATCAGCGCTTCGACGAGAGAGTGTACGCGTTTCGAGAACGCGCCCTGGAGTGAGCGCAATGCACTGCGGGCGGCCTGCTCCGAGGCGCTGTCGATCAGGTCGGCGATCGCTTCCGCCTGAGCCAGATCCAGCTTGTCATTAAGGAAGGCGCGCTCGGAGAACTCGCCCGGGCGTGCTGGTCTCGCTCCCAGTGCGATCAGCTCCTGCAGCAGCAGATCAAGAATTACCGGCCCGCCGTGGCCCTGAAGCTCAAGCACATCTTCACCGGTGAACGAGTTGGGGCCGGGAAAATAGATCGCGATACCCTGATCGATCTCTTCGCCCTGCTGGGCGTAAAAGCCGCAGTAGTGGGCGTGCCGGGGCTCGGGCTCGAAGCGCAGAATGCGCTTGCCAAGCTCCAGTGCCTTCGGGCCTGAGAGACGGATGATGCCGACGCCGCCACGTCCTGGAGCCGTGGCCTGGGCGACGATGGTGTCCTGTTCGATCTGCATGGCGTTCTGTTCTCGTTACTAAATGGAGCGCGCTGAGGTTCTGGATAGTGCTTTCTGGATAGCGTCTGGCGGATACAAAAAAGGCTCCCGAGGGAGCCTTTTAAGCTTAGGCGATTACGCCTTCTTGTCGTCTCCCGCCTCGATCTGGCGGTTGATGATCCACTGCTGGGCGATCGACAGTACGTTGTTGACCAGCCAGTACAGGACCAGACCTGCCGGGAACCAGAGGAAGAAGAAGGTGAAGATGATCGGCAGCAGCTTCATGATCTTCGCCTGCATCGGGTCCGGCGGTGTCGGGTTCAGCATCTGCTGAATGAACATGGTTCCGCCCATCAGGATCGGCAGGATGAAGTACGGGTCCATCTGCGACAGGTCCTGGATGTAACCGAAGAACGGCGCGTGACGCAGCTCGACAGATTCCATCAGTACCCAGTACAGGGCGATGAAGACAGGCATCTGAACCAGGATAGGCAGACAGCCACCCAGAGGATTGATCTTCTCCTTCTGGTACAGCTTCATCATCTCCTGGGACATCTTTTGGCGGTCATCGCCATACTGTTCCTTCAGGCGGGTCATCTCCGGGCCGAACTTGCGCATCTTCGCCATCGACTTGAACGCCTTGGCGTTGAGCTGGAACAGCGCGATCTTCACCAGCAGCGTGATGCCGATAATCGACAGGCCCCAGTTGCCAACCAGCGAGTGGATCCAGGTCAGGATGGCGTGCAGCGGAGCCGCGATCCACCAGAGGATGCCGTAATCCACGGTCAGTTTCAGGTTAGGCGCGGTGGCTTCCATCTGCTCCTGGTCCTTGGGACCGGCATACAGAGTGGCGCTGACGCTCTGGCTCTGGCCCGGTGCCACATCAAAGGACGGTGACAGGAAGCCAACAATATAGTTGCCGTTCAGCTTGCGCGACTGGTAGGTGTATTCAGCACCGGGCGCCGGAATCCAGGCGCTGAGGAAGTAGTGCTGCACCATGGCAACCCAACCGTCCTGGCTGGACTGGCTGAAGCGCTCTTCATCCATATCGCCGAAGTCGACCTTCTGGTAGTTGTTCTCTTCGGTAGAGAACACCGCACCCAGATAGGACTGCATACCCATGGAGGTCTGCTGAGAGGGGTCTGCGCTGCCATCGCGCTTGATCTGGCCGAACAGAACACCGTTCCAGGATTCCTGGCTCTGGTTATCGACGATGTAGTCGAGACCGACGCGGTATTCACCCTTGGTGAAGGTGAAGCGCTTGGTGACGGTAACGCCGTTATCCTGGGTAAGCGTCAGATCCACGTTCAGGCTGTCGTTATCACCCAGGGAGTACTCGGTGTTATCGACGCTGTACAGCGGACGGCCAGCCTTCTGGGCATCCGGACCATCCCGACCCACCAGGCCGCTCTGTGCCACGTAGGTACGGTTTCTGTTCTGTTCCAGCAGGACAAAAGGATTGCCGGAGTTGAGAGCGTCTTCATGCTTGGGCAGGGCAACCTTGATGATGTCACCGCCGCGCGGGTCGATGACAACCTGCAGCACGTCGGTGGATACATTGATCAGCTCTTCGCTGATCTGGGTTGCTGCGACAGCGGCCTGTTCATCAGCGTTGGCGCCCAGGGGCATATCCGCGCTGGCATCAGATGCGGCACCGGCGACGGGCAACTCGGCTTCGCTGCTGTTGGCGTAGGCTGATACGGTTTCAGCCTGCTGCTCGGTTACAGCCTGTTGCTGAGCGGGACCGTAATCATCGTTCCACTGCAGGACCAGCATGTAGGAAATTAATGCCAGGGCGGCAATCAGTATGACTCGCTGTACATCCATGGCGAAGAAACCATCAACCTTTTTTGTGAGCTTTGTGGGCTTTCTTGATCAATCTGGACCAGCAGCGCTCAATCATCCGGTGTAAGTCGGGGTTATCGAGCGTATCCAGCCCACGACGGGCGAGAATAACGATATCCACGGCGGGGAGCTCGTGCTGATGCAGGCGAAAAGACTCGCGAATGATACGCCGAACGCGGTTGCGTTTGACAGCCCGACGGATGTTTTTTTTGGAAATGACGAACCCGATTCTCGGGTGTCCAAGGTCATTGGGCGAGGAGAGTATGAGCAGCGGCTGCTCGGAGACCTTGAAGGCTGCATTGTCGAACACGCGCTTGAAATCCCCGCCAGTCAACAGACGTAACTGACGGGGATAATCGAAATCGGCCATGCAGTCGTTTAACCCTGCGGGCTGAATCAAGCAGAAAGGCGTTTACGGCCTTTGGCACGACGGCGGTTCAGAACCTGACGGCCGTTCTTGGTTGCCATGCGGGCACGGAAACCGTGGTTGCGTTTGCGCTTGAGTACGCTAGGTTGGAATGTTCTTTTCATTGCCTCAGTCCTACTTACGTTCTGTACGTGAGGTGCTGATCCACGTATAGGTCAAAAAATTTAAGACGCGAAATTCTATTTAATTCGCGAGTGCGATGCAAACCTTTTGTACGGTTTTTGAGCGGCCGCGGCGTTTTTCTATAAGAGGAAGGTGTTCTGTCGGGAATTTACAGCTGACAACTCCGGCGTTTTGTCACTTCTGTGGACCAATTATTACGCTTCTGGCGGTGCTTTAAACCCGAAACCGTATAATTCTGTGTGTAAATTTAAAAAAAGTATAAATTACATAAATATGCGATGTTTATAACTCTTTTGAAAGGCTGTATTAAACCTGTGCCGGTCGGTGTTTTGGTGGATAAGGCCCACTAAAGGTTGACCTGGAAGGCCTTCGAGGGCCGAAAACATCGGATGTGAAAAAGTTTGCTCACAGCTGTGTATAACTGCTCGCCGAGCCGTTAGAATAGCCGGTCTAGATAACAAGACTGGGTTGGCTGGCTCGTCAGGGCAGATCATCCCGGCGTTCGTTTAAGTGCATTTTCAGGGGTCAAGGGATGTCGGTCGAACTTTGGGAGCAGTGCCTGAAGAGCCTGCAGCAGGAGTTTCCTGCCCAGCAGTTCAATACCTGGATTCGCCCGCTTCGGGCTGATGAGGCTGACAGTGCGCTTGTCCTGCTGGCGCCCAACCGCTTTGTTCGTGACTGGGTTGCCGACAAGTTTCTATCCCGTATCCGTCAGGTGGTTGCTGACGTGACCGGCGATATCAGTACCGAAGTCCACCTTGAGATTGCCGGGCGCGCCGGCGCTGGTCGCGCAGCTGCGTCCAGCGCGCCTGTTGCCGCTCGCCGTCGTACCGCGCCGATTCGCAAGCGGGCGGCAGGCGCGATGAGCGAGATGGCGCCTTCAGCCGATCTGGCGACAGAAACCGACATTGCCCCTGAGACTCCGAGCCGCCCAATCGAGAACCCCGTGCCACAGCGGGTTGAGCCGGTTGATGAAGGCTACAGCCTGGAGCCGCAGCTTGAGCTGGATATGCTGCCGAGCGATGAGCGGGCGCCGATGCGCAGTGAGCGCCGGGTCGAGGTTGAGGGTGGCATCCGTCACCAGTCCAACCTGAACCCGTCCTTTACCTTCCAGTCGTTCGTTCAGGGTAAATCCAACCAGCTGGCGCTGGCGGCGGCACAGCAGGTGGCGGACAACCCGGGTGGTGCTTACAACCCCCTCTTTATATATGGCGGCGTCGGTCTCGGTAAAACCCACCTTATGCATGCGGTGGGCACCGAGATGCTCAAGCGCAACCCGAATGCGCGCATCGTCTATCTGCACTCCGAGCGCTTCGTCGCCGACATGGTCAAGGCGCTGCAGTTGAACGCCATCAATGATTTCAAGCGTTACTACCGTTCCGTCGATGCCCTGCTGATCGACGATATCCAGTTCTTCGCCGGCAAGGAGCGCTCCCAGGAGGAGTTTTTCCATACCTTCAACGCACTGCTTGAAGGTGGCCAGCAGATGATCCTTACCTCTGACCGCTATCCGAAAGAGATCAGCGGTGTCGAGGAGCGGCTCAAGTCCCGCTTCGGTTGGGGTCTGACCGTAGCGATTGAACCACCGGAGCTGGAAACCCGTGTAGCGATCCTGATGAAGAAGGCGCAGGAGGCGAAGGTCAACCTGCCCGATGATTCGGCCTTCTTCCTGGCGCAGAAGATCCGCTCCAACGTGCGTGAGCTTGAAGGCGCGCTCAAGCGGGTTATCGCCAACGCCCATTTCACCGGTAACGCGATCAATACTCCCTTTATAAAAGAGTCACTTAAGGACCTGCTGGCATTGCAGGACAAACAGGTTAGTATTGACAACATTCAGCGCGTTGTTGCGGATTACTACAAGATAAAAGTCTCCGATCTGCTGTCCAAGCGGCGCAGTCGTTCGGTCGCCCGTCCCCGTCAGGTCGCCATGAGCCTGGCCAAGGAGCTGACCAACCACAGCCTGCCGGAGATAGGTAACGCGTTCGGTGGCCGAGACCACACCACGGTGCTCCATGCTTGTCGCAAAATCAAAGAATTGCGCGAGAGTGATACGGACATCGCTGAAGATTACAAAAACCTGCTGCGTCATCTGACGGCGTAGTACTCGGATCCAGACAAGGTAGACAGCCATGAGATTCGTAATTTCCCGTGAAGCACTCATCAAGCCGCTACAGCTGGTAGCGGGCGTTGTGGAGCGTCGTCAGACGTTACCGGTGCTTTCCAATATCCTGCTTGTCGCCGAGGGTAACCAACTCTCGCTGACCGGTACGGATCTTGAGGTGGAGCTGATCGGCCGCGTCGAGCTGGATGAACCGGCTGAAGCCGGCTCAGTGACGGTTCCGGCGCGCAAGCTGATGGATATCTGTAAATCGCTGTCGGATGATGCCCGGATCGAGCTTGAGCTGACCGGCCAGAAGATGGTGATCAAGTCCGGCCGCAGCCGCTTCTCGCTTTCCACCCTGCCGGCCAGTGAATTCCCGAACGTGGAAGACAGCCCGCAGGCGATGCAGCTGACGCTGCCGCAGGCTTCCCTGCGTCACCTGATCGAACAGACCGGTTTCTCCATGGCGCAGCAGGATGTGCGCTATTACCTCAACGGCATGCTGCTTGAGGTGAAGGACGGCACACTGCGCGCGGTTTCTACCGACGGTCACCGTCTGGCCACGGCGGTCAGCGAAGTGGAAGTGGGCAGCGACGTTCAGCACCAGATCATTGTGCCGCGCAAGGGTATCCTCGAGCTGGCGCGCCTGCTGCAGGGTGGTGAAAATCCGGTGAGCCTGGTGATCGGTGCCAACCATATCCGTGCCAACGTGGGTGACTTTACCTTCACCTCGAAGCTGGTGGATGGCAAGTTCCCGGACTACCAGCGTGTTATCCCGCGTAACGGCGACAAGGTAATGCTGGGCGATCGTCTCGAACTGCGTCAGGTATTCAGCCGTATCGCGATTCTCTCCAACGAGAAGTACCGCGGTGTGCGCCTGTCGCTGTCCAATGGCATGCTGCAGGTGATGGCCAATAACCCGGAGCAGGAAGAAGCGGAAGAAAGCGTTGCGGTGGATTATGAAGGCAGCTCGCTGGAGATCGGCTTCAACGTCAACTATCTGCTCGACGTTCTGTCCATTCTTAACTCGGACGTGGTGCGCTTTACCCTGTTCGATTCCAACAGCAGTGCGCTGGTCGAAGGCTTCGATGAGCCGGATGCGACCTACGTTGTCATGCCGATGCGCATGTAATGATATATGTAAGCACTCACTTACTTTTATGTGAGTGCTTACTTCTCGCTTATCGCCCATTATGCTGATCTCGCAACTGCAGGTGTCTAACCTGCGTAACCTCAGCCATGTCGAGCTGACCCCCTCTCCGCGGATCAATCTTCTTTTTGGTGAAAATGGCAGCGGCAAGACCAGCCTGCTCGAGGCGATTCACATGCTGGGGCTTGGACGTTCGTTTCGCACCCAGCAGTATCGTCAGGTGATCCAGAGCGAGCAGAGCGAGCTCCTGGTGTTTGCCCAGATCGATGCCCAGGGTACCGGCGAACCGCGCCCGCTGGGTGTCAGCCGCAGCCGTGATGCTGAATTAAAAGTCCGCTACGCCGGGGAGAGTCTCGGCTCCGCTGAGCTTGCCAGTCTGATGCCACTGCTGGTTATCAATTCGGACACCTTCGATCTGCTCGAGGGATCGCCGTCGATACGGCGCCAGTTTGTCGACTGGGGCGGCTTTCATTCGGATCCTGGATTTATCCGTCTCTGGCGCGGCTTTCATCGTGTACTTAAACAGCGAAATTCGTTACTGAAATGTGGTAAAATCGACGCCCGCGTAAGGGCGCTTTGGGATGCCGAGCTGGTCGCATTTGCCGAGCCGTTAACCGAGCTGAGAGCGGCCTATATCGAGGCGCTGAAACCGGTGTTTGAAGAGATACTGGCCGAGCTCCTCAAGGACGTCAGAGTAGAGCTTCGCTTCTCACAGGGCTGGGATTCAAAACGGCCCCTTGCCGAGCTGCTGGAAGAGAACTTCGAGCGCGACCTGCGTCAGGGTTTCAGTAGCAGTGGCCCTCAACGAGCCGATCTCCGGTTTCGTGCGGATGGCCAGGATGCCGCTGAACGCCTGTCCCGCGGGCAGAAAAAACTCGTTGTCAGTGCACTCAAGCTGGCCCAGGGCGCGTTATTTTACCGCCAGAGCCAGCGAGCCTGCGTTTATCTGATCGACGATCTACCGTCAGAACTGGACGAAAGACATTGCCGCCAGTTCTGTCGCTTTTTGGAAAACAGCACTAATCAGTGCTTTATAACCTGCGTCGAGCCAGGTCTGCTGAGCCGTGTCTGGGATGCCGATACGCCGGTCAGGCTGTTTAAAGTCGAGCAGGGAAAAATATCGCAGTCTGCTGCACCAGGAGAACATGATGAGCGGTGAAAACCAGAGCTATGATTCGTCCAGTATCAAGGTACTGAAAGGGCTGGATGCCGTCCGCAAGCGCCCCGGGATGTACATCGGCGACACGGACGACGGCAGCGGTTTGCACCATATGGTTTTCGAACTTGTCGATAACGGTATCGACGAGGCGCTGGCCGGCTACTGCTCCGAGATCGGCGTTATTATCCATCCGGATGAAAGCGTCACCGTATCCGATAACGGGCGTGGTATCCCCACCGATATTCACAAGGAAGAGGGTGTTTCCGCGGCCGAGGTCATCATGACCGTGCTGCATGCCGGTGGTAAGTTCGATGACAACACCTACAAGGTCTCCGGCGGTCTGCACGGCGTGGGTGTTTCCGTGGTTAACGCCCTTTCCAGCGAATTGCGTCTGACGATTCGCAGGGCCGGCAAGGTGCACGAGCAGGTCTATCACCACGGTGTGCCCGAGAAGCCCCTGGAAGTGATCGGCGAGACCGAGTCCAGCGGTACCATCGTCCGTTTCAAACCGTCCGAAGACACCTTCAGCAACATCGCCTTCCAGTACGACATCCTTGCCAAGCGTTTGCGCGAACTGTCGTTCCTGAACTCCGGCGTGCGTATCCGCCTGAAGGATGAGCGCAGTGGTCGTGAAGAGGTGTTCGAATATGAAGGCGGTCTGGCCGCGTTTGTCGAGTTCCTCAATCAGAACAAGTCGCCGGTCAACAAGATCTTTCACTTCAACGCCATGCACGAAAACGGTGTCGGTGTTGAGGTATCGATGCAGTGGAACGACAGCTTCCAGGAAAGCCTCCACTGCTTCGCCAACAATATCCCGCAGCGTGACGGCGGTACCCACCTGTCTGGCTTCCGCGCCGCGCTGACCCGTTCCCTGAACAACTACATCGAATCCGAGCAGCTCAACAAGGGCGGCAAGGTTTCCACCAGCGGTGATGACAGCCGTGAAGGCCTCACTGCGATCATCTCGGTTAAGGTACCTGATCCGAAGTTCTCCTCCCAGACCAAGGACAAGCTGGTCTCCTCGGAGGTAAAAACCGCCGTCGAGCAGCTGATGTCCCAGCAGCTTGGCGAGTATCTGCTGGAGAACCCGCAGGACGCCAAGGCGGTGGTTCAGAAGATGATCGATGCGGCCCGAGCCCGTGAAGCGGCCCGCAAGGCCCGTGAGATGACCCGCCGCAAGGGCGCACTGGATATTGCCGGTCTGCCGGGTAAGCTGGCGGACTGTCAGGAAAAAGACCCGGGACTGTCTGAACTTTACCTGGTGGAGGGTGACTCCGCAGGTGGTTCTGCCAAGCAGGGACGTGATCGTCGTACCCAGGCGATTCTGCCGCTCAAGGGTAAGATCCTTAACGTCGAGAAGGCACGCTTCGACAAGATGCTGACCTCTGCCGAGGTAGGCACCCTGATCACCGCTCTCGGCTGTGGTATCGGCCGCGACGAATACGATGTGGAGAAGCTGCGTTACCACCGCATCATCATCATGACCGATGCGGACGTGGATGGCTCCCATATCCGTACCCTGCTGCTGACCTTCTTCTTCCGTCAGATGCCGGAGTTGATCGAGCGCGGATATATCTACATTGCCCAGCCGCCGCTGTACAAGGTCAAGAAGGGTAAGCAGGAGCAGTATCTCAAGGACGATGATGCCATGGAGAACTACCTGCTGCAGGGCGCTCTGGATGGCGCTGCGCTGTATGTCAGTGAAGATGCGCCGCCTGTTTCCGGTGCTGCGCTGGAGGACCTGGTCAGCCGCTACCGCAAGGTGGAAAAGACCGTCGAGCGTCTCAGCAAGCTTTACCCCAGGGCTGCACTCAACCAACTGCTCTACCTGCCGTCACTCAAGGCGGAGGACATGGCGTCACAGGAGAAGGTCGAGGCCTGGGTGAAAGCCCTGGATGAAGCGCTGATCGCCTATGCGACCAACACCGCAGAGAGCTATACCTGCAGTGTCGAGCTGGACAAGGAAAAGAGCATCTACATCCCGCATGTGCGTCATATCCACCACAGCGTAGCGACCGATTACGTGCTTGATCCGGACCTGTTCCGCTCCCGGGACGTGATCAATATCGTTGAGCTGGGCGAAGAGCTTCAGTCTCTGCTTGAGGATGGTGCCTTCCTGCAGCGCGGAGAGCGCCGTTTCGAGCTGAACGATCTTGGCGTGGGTATCCGCTGGCTGATGGACCTGTCGCGCCGTGGTAACGCCATACAGCGCTACAAGGGACTGGGTGAGATGAACCCCGACCAGCTGTGGGAGACCACCATGGATCCGAACGCGCGTCGTATGCTTCAGGTAACCATTGAGGATGCGATAGCCGCTGACCAGCTGTTCACCACACTAATGGGTGATGAGGTTGAACCGCGTCGTAACTTTATCGAATCCAACGCGCTGAACGTGGCCAACCTGGACGTCTGATGAGTTTGGGTTGAAATGAGAAAGGCGGCTTAGGCTGCTTTCAGCCTACCGAGAAACCCCGGTCATCATTGTGATCGGGGTTTTGTTTTTTCGTCCGCTGCTGGCTCTTTGGCCGAGGGCTCGGTGTTAGTGCTCAGTATCACTCTGGATCCCTGGCAGGGATCTTTGCTATCTAAGCTCTGTTTCCGAAATAGAGTTCGCGAAGCTTTCCGCTGTCGTTCGATTCAGTCCAGGCCGAATTGGCGCCGCACAAACTCCCCTAACTCCCGATAGGATGCCTCGCTTGCCGAGGCATCATGGCCGAGGGTAAAGCCGCGGGTAACGCAGCTGTCGTCCCAGGCGAAGGGTTCGCCAGTGTCCATATTAACCAGCCGATGTTCGTCGTTTTCGCCTACACGACATTTCGATGGATTCTGTGCAGTCTTTAAAACCATATTCGGGACTTTTGGACTGTCGAAGGCGTGGTGAACGCCCGGGTAGCTTATGAGCCTCGCTTCAACGCCATTTTGCTGAAGCTGGCTGATGTACTTCTGACAGGCATCCAGTAACGCAATGTCATCGGCCTCACCATGAAGGATCAGTATCGGACTGCCTGTCGTTTCATCCCTGCCGGCATATTGTCGGGCACAAGGTGTCGAAAATCCCACATGGAGAGCAAAGCGAGCTCCGTTTTTTGCGCCATACATCGCTTCAAAACGCGAGATCGCAGAAAACATTGACGAGGCTGCTCCACGTGAAACACCTATAACCCCAATCCTGTCCCGATCAATACGAGGGTGTTCAGAGATAAGCTCAAGAGCACGGTAGGCATCGTAGACTGCCTGCAAACGTCCCAGGCGGGATTGATCGGTCAGCGTCTGAGTTATGCCTCGGTCTGAAAAACTGTCGATCACGAAGGTTGCCACGCCTAAGCCATTCAGGAATTGTCGGCTGTAATCGGTAAGGGAGTCTGTACCGCCAATCCCGCTGGATCCGTGTAGAAGTATCATCGCCGGGAGTTTGTCATTGCCCTTGGTTGGTAGATACAGGGCACCCGCGAGCGTTACCGGCTAGCCCTCTCCATTGGAAAGAAAAGCACTGTCGTCCATCGTTGCCGAGCTTACCGGGTAAAACTCCATGCGAGCCACGCCTTCAGCGAGTGAGCGACCGGTCATCAAGGCAGGCATCAGGCAGATGGTCAGCGCTTTCAGCCATAGTGAATTTCTAAAGAGTTTCATTTCAAACCTCCGCAATTGAGCCTGGTGTTGACCTCGTTGAGGCCGCTTTGGATATCCGGTCCATCGTTGATGGTTCTGTTGCGCGGTTGGGCCGGAGGAAGCCTGGTTCATTATTCGTATTGGTCTTTGGGTTTGCTTGAAGAAGACCTGAAGGTTTCGCCAATTTTTCTACAATAAGGAGAGTTGCCCGCCCAAATGAGGGCCGAAGATGATTTATCGTTTTGATAATTGTTCGCTGGATACCGACCGGCGTGAGCTGGTATGTCAGGGGCAGCGAGTTCATGTAGAGCCGCAGGTCTTTGATGTTCACCACTATCTGCTGCAGGAAAGCGGACGTGCTGCTTCGCGAGAGGAGCTGATCCAGGCAATCTGGAAAGGGCGCTGTGTGTCAGATGGCGCTATCAGTGCACGCATCGCCTCGGCGCGCAGATCGATAGGCGACAACGGAGACAGGCAACGGGTAATCCGCACGGTTCCGCGCTTCGGCTTCCGACTGGTTTCACCGGTCACTGTAGAGTCTTCTGGGCGGGTGGCCGGCATTAAAGCTGCCAGTGAGGATAGGAATGGCCGTCGGATGATAAGGAGCAGTAAGTCCCTTTTTCGACGCGCCATCATCCTGTTAACCATTATTACCGTCACTGCTGTCGGACTGGTCTGGCTAATCACTCGGCCTTACCCTTCCGCTTCCTACCCCGTTAAGCCTGGTCCTCACTCGATAGCGGTCATGCCGCTATACGTTTCCGACGGTGCTGAACCGGGCCGTTTTCTCGCAGAGGGTTTGTCTGAAGAACTCACTATAGAACTGGCCCGCAATGCAGACCTCACTGTACTTGCACGTTCGGCGGCATTTGACGCCGCTGCCAAGGGTGCGGGTGCCGCGGATGCAGCGCACAGACTCGGGGTGCAGTATGTGCTCGATGGTACTGTCCGACGTGTCAACGACCAGCTCGTAATTTCAGTCATGCTGGTAAATGGCAGTAATCAGGAGACGGTCTGGGCCGATCGCTACACAGCCAAAGCAGAGACGCTTTTCGAAATCCAGGGCGCTATCGTTGAAAGAATCGTAGGCACCCTTTTGTCGTCGATACGTGAGACCGAGAAGCAGGAGGTGCTGCGCCGCCCTCCTGCGAGCCTTAATGCTTACGAACTGACACTCAGAGGTGTGGCACGCAAACACAGATTGAATCCTGCCGATGCGCTGGCCGGGATTGAGGAGCTCCGGCAAGCGCTGGTTGAAGATCCCGATCTTGCTTCCGCATGGATGACCCTGGGCTGGATAGAGGCGATCGAAGCAGCTTTTGGCTGGCGCGACGATGTCACGCTGGACGAGGCGATAAAGAAAATAGAAAAAGCGATTGAGCTGGATCCGATGCTGCCAACTGCCTACCAGGCACTGGGAATAGCAAAAGGCTTTGCAGGAGATATCCAGGGTGCTCTGGATGCCGCTCAGCGATCGGTAGAACTGGCTCCGGGTGATGCAGATAACCTGCTCTTCCTTGGGCGTGCGCTATCCAGGTTTGGCAGGTTTGAGGAGGCCAAAGAGTACGCGCAGAGGGCGATGGCGCTTAACCCAAGCAGGCCAAGCTATTATTCATACAACCTGGGGCGAATCTTTTGGGGACTGGAACAGTATCAGGAGGCGATGGCACTTGAACAGGAGTGTCTGACCAAGGCTCCCGGATTTACGGGTTATCAGGTATTCGCGCTAGGCAGTGCCATGGGTAGCGGAGATCTGTTTAGGGCACAGGAGTACCGGCAGATGCTGTTTGACTCATCTCCTGGATATACTGTTGTCCAGGCGGTAGATGCAATAGGCTTTGGGGGGGCTGCCGGGGGTGAATAAAAGGCTCACTGAGCAGCTTAGCAAAGTCTGGTAGTTCTACCCCCTTCTCTTATCGGATTTACACCAAGCAACGCAAGTGTAAGGGCTGGCAGCAATCACTCTCCAGATGTAATCGTTAATCCCGGCCTGCCTGGCCTGCCTGATCACTGCTCTGGTGCAGATATGCGTTCAGGCTGCTCATCCAGGCTGGCCATCCACGCGTCGGTAAATAAAAGGTCGCCGCCTAGAATCCTCTCCTTTTCGTATGCTTTTTCTCTGCTGCTCTTCATCAGGCGCGGCCTGCTAGTGATACAAAACAGGCTTTGGACTCAACGCTGTGTTTTACAGGTAAGTCTTGCCAGTAGGTTTACGCTGCCCCCTGTTGTAAGTTGTTGCCCAGGTCTATATCAGAATTAGCCCTTTAACTCTGCAGCCAGTGCGCTGTCCAAGGCTTTTTAGTTTATTTCGAACCAGGACAGCAGGCTGTCGTTCAGCCAGGCTTTGGCCATCATGCTGCGTCCTGCTTTCGCCCGCTCTGCCAAGCGGGTCATGCCCCCAGGATGCGCCGACGATCTGCCTGATGGTCTCTATAGATACCTTGGCCTATGAAAGCATTCTCTGCCCTTCGCTATCGAAATGAGCGCGGGCATGTTCAAGGAGAGCTTCAAGCCTATCTACGAAACGAACTCCACGCCGGATGTGCTGGCAGCATCGCAAAAGGGTTGAAGAAAAGCCTGGTGGGTATCATCCCTCTTCGCGTCGCCCAGTTGGTAGCTGTTTTTGAAGCTGGTTAGCATCCCTGTCGCTGACAACATAAGTTTCTCGGTTGTTTGTTTGCTCCTAAAAGGGCTTTCGCAAAAGGGGCACTAACGAGCAAGGTAACCCGCTTTCTCCCCTCCAGAGGGTCATGCGTCAGTTCTCCAGGGCTCTCAAGTTGAAGCAAGATTAGAATGTTTGTCTGAAAACAGACGCCGCTATGTTTTACGTGAAACTGATAACCGCTTCGGAATTTAGGCTACTGAGGGACAGCTAAGCTTCGAGCGCATTCAGGGTGTGAGAAATAAAAAAGGGTTTTCATCATCCAGGTTGGAGTTGCCTGCTTTCGGACTTTGGCTCTGACTGAGGTGCGGGGTGAAATATGGCTGGCGGTAGCTTTGGTAAGCGAAAATACTTTCCGACCAGGATCGCCTCGATAACTTGCGACTAGGCGTGTCTGGCTTAGTTTTCAGTTACGCCAATTTGAGTTCTTGAAGGTCTAGCTCAGACTGGATGTACAAAGTCGTGTCTGCGAAAGCAGTAATCACGCTACACGGCATTTAACGACGCTTATCGGTTTAAAGGGTCGGTGTTCAATGTAGAAAGCGGCTGCAGGGGAAGCCGAGAGTCCGTTCGTTTAGAGTCTCGAGCATCGCCATGAGGGGCTTCGCTTTATGGTGGCCTCAATATGGGAAGGACGTTAATGGTGCTCGGGCTGTTAACTGCCGGCTCTAACTGTCAGAGGGTGTGTTACTTAAGGTTGGTATTTCATTTTGAACGATAAGGTTTCACGTGGAACGGGACGTGCACTTCAAAGTGAATTAGGCCCTCAGTGTTTCACGTGAAACAAAAAAGGCTCCCGAAGGAGCCTTTAGCAAATAGCGGAGATTAGCCGGCGATCAGAGAGATGTCCGCAACGCCAAGGAACAGGTTGCGAAGCTTGGTCAGCAGCGCGAGGCGGTTATCGCGAACTTTCTCGTCATCTGCCATGACCATAACGTCATCAAAGAAGCTGTCTACCGGGCCCTGGAGTTTGGCAAGTGCTTCCAGTGCGAACTGGTAGTCGCCCTTTGCAAATGCCGGTGCCAACTCGCTCTCAAGCTCAGCAACCACGTTTGCCAGCGTTGCTTCAGCACCGTCGCCCAGGAGGCTCTGGTCGATGTCGGTGGCGATCTCGCCTTCAAGCTTGCTCAGAATGTTGCTGACACGCTTGTTGGCGGCGGCGAGAGACGCAGACTCAGGCAGCGTACGGAAGTGCGATACGGCTCGAACACGACGGTCGAAATCCAGCGGCTTGGTCGGCTTAAGGGCGTGAACAGCGATGTAGTTGTCGACGCTGATGCCCCGCTCTTCATACCAGGCACGGAAGCGTTCCAGCATGAACTCGAGTACGTCGTTGACGACGCTATCCTGCGCTGGCAGTGCTGAATACTGATCGGCAGCTGCCTGAAGCAAGGTACGCAGATCCAGCTCCAGTCCTCGCTCTACAATAATGCGAAGAGCGCCCAGTGTTGCGCGACGCAGGGCGAACGGGTCCTTGGAACCGGTAGGTGGCTGATTGATACCAAACAGGCCGACCAGAGTGTCCAGACGATCGGCAATAGCTACCGCGATACCGGTCTTGGTCTGTGGCAGTTCGTCACCGTGGAAGCGAGGCATGTAGTGCTCGTTTTGCGCCAGTGCCACCTCTTCCGGCTCGCTGTCGTTCAGCGCGTAGTGGTAGCCCATCAGGCCCTGGAGCTCTGGGAACTCCAGTACCATATCGGAGACCAGATCCGCTTTACACAGCAGACCCGCGCGGGACGCATGATCGGCATCGCCGCCGATCTGTTCTGCGATCAGACCTGCAAGGCCGCTGATGCGAGCGCTCTTGTCATAGACGGTGCCCAGGTCCTTCTGGAATACAACTTTCTTAAGCGCTTCGGTGCGGGACTCCAGCGTGTGCTTCTTGTCGGTCTCGAAGAAGAAGGCCGCATCGGCCAGGCGCGGACGGATTACCTTCTCATTACCCTCGATCACCTGCTGCGGGTCCTTGGACTCGATGTTGGCGATGGTGATGAAATAAGGCAGCAGCTTGTCGTTGGCATCCAGCAGGTGGAAGTATTTCTGATGGTCCGCCATGGAGGAGATCAGTGCCTGTGAGGGTACATCCAGGAAGCGCTCCTCGAAGCGTCCGGTCAGCGCCACCGGCCATTCGTTCAGGGCTGTTACTTCCTCAAGCAGGCCTTCATCGATCACGACCTTGCCGCCAATGCGCTCGGCTTCGGCGAGCAGCTGAGAGCGGATCAGTTCCTGGCGCTCAGAGAAATCTGCCAGTACCTTGCCCTTCTCTTTCAGCGTCTCGGCATATTCACGGCCGGCAAAGAGCTCGATCTGTTCGTTGTAATGGAAGCGGTGACCGCGGGTGTGGCGGCCGGACTGGTGACTCATGATTTCACAGGGAATCACTTCGTCGCCAAACAGCATGACAACCCATTTAACCGGGCGAACGAACTCGGCCCGGGAAGCACCCCAGCGCATACGCTTGGGGATCGGCAGTTTTTCCAGTACGCCGGTTACGATATCTGCCAGCAGGCCCGCGACCGGTTGGGCAGGATTGACCTGCTCGAAGCTGTACTTGCCGTTCACTTCGCTCAGCTGGTCGACTTCGGCGCCGCACTTGCGGGCAAAACCGATCAGGGCTTTGCTGGGGTTGCCGTCCGCATCGAAGGCGATCTTGGCCGGAGGGCCTGAAACCAGGGTGCGGCTCTCTGGTACTTCTGTGGGGAGGTCAGTGGCGAGTACTGCCAGACGTCGTGGCGCTGCATAGCCCTTGAAGCCGGTATTGGCGAGCTGCTCTTTGCCGAGCAGGCCTTCAAGGCCTTCACGAATACCGTTAACCAGCGCTGCGGAAAGGGATTGCAGAGCCTTGGGCGGAAGCTCTTCGGTGCCGAGCTCAAACAGAAAATCTTTAGCCGACATCAGTGGGTCTCCTCTTGGCTGGCGGCAAGAACCTCATCGCGCAGTTCAGGATCTGCAAGCGGGAAGCCGAGTGCTTTACGTGCGTTGAAATAGGCGTGGGCGACTTCACGTGCCAGGGTACGTACGCGGAGGATGTAACGCTGGCGCTCGGTGACAGAGATCGCGTGGCGGGCATCCAGCAGGTTAAAGGTGTGGGATGCTTTCAGGGCCTGCTCGTAGGCTGGCAGCGGCAGCGGCGTTTCCAGTTGCAGCAGCTTGTTGCACTCACGCTCGTGATAATCGAAGTTGCCAAACAGCGTGTCGACATCGGCGTGTTCGAAGTTGTAGGTGGACTGCTCGACTTCGTTCTGGTGATAAACGTCACCATAGGTCACGACAGTACCGTCCGGTGCACGGGACCAGATCAGATCGTAAACGCTGTCGACCTTCTGCAGGTACATCGCAATACGCTCAAGGCCATAGGTGATCTCGCCGGTTACCGGGTAGCATTCGAGACCGCCGGCCTGCTGGAAGTAGGTAAACTGGGAAACCTCCATGCCGTTCAGCCAGATCTCCCAGCCCAGACCCCAGGCGCCAAGGGTGGGCGATTCCCAGTTGTCCTCGACGAAGCGGATGTCGTGGACCAGCGGATCAACGCCGATACGTTCAAGCGACTGCAGGTAGAGTTCCTGGAAGTTATCCGGGTTGGGCTTGAGAACTACCTGGAACTGGTAGTAGTGCTGAAGGCGGTTGGGGTTTTCGCCGTAGCGTCCATCGGTGGGTCGACGGCTGGGCTGCACGTAGGCTGAGCGCCAGTTTTCGGGTCCGATTGCCCGCAGGAAAGTCGCGGGATGGAAGGTGCCGGCGCCAACCTCGAGATCCAGCGGCTGAACAATGACGCAGCCCTGCTCTGCCCAAAAATGCTGCAGGGCCAGGATCAGTCCCTGGAAAGTGCTAACGTCTGGTTTAACCTTGTCAGTCACGGAAATCACCATTGAATTCGAAGTGGACAAAATAAGACGCGAATTATACACGAATGGGACCCTAAAGTGCTGGCGTGCAAAGGATCAGAGCGCTATGGAGGGGTAAAGATGTGCAAGGTGGTGATCGCCTGATTGGTTCTCGGTGGCTGGCCGTTATAATTCGTCGATAGATTCAGAGCGGGATGGACAGGTTGTGAAAGAGTACAAGGCGTATTTTGCTATTTTCTGTATGTGGCTGGTATCGCTGCTGCCCCTGTCCTGGGCGCAGGGGCTGGGCCGTTTTATGGGGCGTTGGGTTTATCGCCAGGGAGACCGTCAGAAGCTCTTTACGATCACCCGTATTAACCTGGAATTCTGCTTTCCCGGACAGGCCGATGCCGAGCGCAGCGCCCTGATCCGCGAGAGCCTGGAACATACGGGCTGTTCCCTGGCCGAGATGGGGATGTCCTGGTTGTGGTCGCCGGAGCGGGTGCTGAAGAAGATCAAGTCGGTGAAAGGCGAAGAGCTGATCGCCGAAGAGCTCAATAATGGCCGCGGAATTCTGCTGATTGCTCCGCACCTGGGGAACTGGGAGGTGATGAATCTGTACCTTTCCCGTCACTACCCGGTTACGGCGATGTATAAACCGCCCCGCCAGAAGCTGTTCGACCGGCTGATCCTGAAGCGCCGTGCGCGTCTCGGTTCGAAAATGGCGCCGGCCGATACCCGCGGTGTGAGAATGCTGATCAAGGCGCTGCGCGGCGGGGAGATTGTCGGTGTGTTACCGGACCAGGAGCCCGATCGTGCGGGCGGCATCTTTGTCCCCTTCTATGGCGAGCCGGCCCTGACGATGAAGCTGTTTCCCCAGCTTGCGGCCCAGACCGGCGTCAGAGTGATTTGCGGATACGCCTGCCGCCTGGATAACGGCGAAGGCTTTGAGCTGCGTTTCTCACTGGCGGACGCGGGTATCAACAGCAAGGATGTAGAGGAGTCGGCCGCAGCTATGAACCGCAGTATCGAACACTGTGTGGATGAATGTCCGGCGCAGTACCAGTGGGAGTACAAACGCTTCTACAGTCGGGAGGACGGCTCCCGCGACCCCTATCGGATACGCCGTTAGCGGCGCCAGAATGCGGGCGAAAGGAGTACCAGGAAGGTAAATACCTCCAGGCGCCCCAACAGCATCGCCAGACACAGAATCCATTTGGCAGCGTCGTTCATCTCGCCATAGTGCAGCGCCACACCGCCCAGGCCGGGACCGAGGTTGTTCAGTGTCGCGCCGACGGCAGACCAGGCGGTGACCTGGTCCAGGCCGGTGGCCAGCAGGACGATCAGCATGATGACAAACACCAGCAGATAGACCGAGAAGAAGCCCCAGACCGCTTCAAGCACGTTATCACTGATTGGGCGTCGTCCCAGCTTCACGGGAATCACTGCGCTGGGATGGATCAGGCGAAGGATCTCACGATGCCCCTGTTTCAGAATCAGCAGGATGCGGATCACCTTCATGCCGCCACCGGTAGAGCCGGCACAGCCGCCGGCGAAGGCGGCCACAAACAGCATGAAGGGCAGCATCGCGGGCCAGTGTGCGAAGTCGGCGGTGCTGAAGCCGGTGGTGGTGGCGATCGAGACCACCATAAACGAGGCTTTGCGGAAGCTTTCGAGTGGTTCGTAGGTTGCGCTTAGAACCAGAGCGACAAAGCTGATGGCCGTTATGATCGTCAGCAGGCCCAGATAGAATTTGAATTCAGGATCTTTGAAGTAGTGAAACAGGGTTTTCTGGCGCCAGGCGAAAAAATGGAGCCCGAAATTCACCCCTGACACGACCATGAAAAAGATGCAGATCGACTCGATCAGCGGGTTGTCGAAGTAGGCGATGCTGGCGTCATGAGTGGAAAAACCGCCGATGGCGACGGTTGAAAAGCTATGGCCGATGGCGTCGAAAAGAGACATGCCCGCGGCCCAGTAGCCCAGAGCGCAGGCGACCGTCAGTGACAGGTAAATATACCAGAGCGCCTTCGCTGTCTCGGTGATACGTGGCGTCAGCTTTGAGTCTTTGACCGGTCCCGGTGTCTCTGCCCGGTAGAGCTGCATACCACCGATACCCAGCATCGGCAGGATGGCTACGGCCAGTACAATAATCCCCATGCCGCCAAGCCACTGCAGCTGCTGACGGTAGTACAGCAGTGATTTGGGTAGGCTATCCAGCCCGGTCATCACCGTGGCGCCGGTAGTGGTTAAGCCCGACAGGGATTCGAAAATCGCATCGGTAAAGCTCAGGTGGGGGGATTCCGACAGCTGCAGCGGCAGGCTACCGGCGGCGGCCAGTACGCTCCAGAACAGCACGGTGATCAGGAAGCCGTCCCGTGTACGCAGGTCCTGGCGCACGCTGTGTACCGGTACCCAGATCAGGAAGCCGATCAGCAGGGTGATACCGAAGGCGATGGCAAAGGCATGCACTGCGCCGTCGTTGAAATAAAGCGACACGGCCATGGGGGGCAGCTGCGTAATGCTGAAAATCATGAGCAGGATGCCCAGAATGCGCAGTATCACTTTAAAGTGCATAGGTTCGTGTCGCTATCGCTGTCGTGGTTGAAAAACTGTCAGAAGAAGGTGAGCCCGACCTGGAACAGGCGCTCCACATCGTTGATACGTCGGTTATCTACCAGGAACAGGATGACGTGGTCGCCATTTTCGACCACCACATCATCATGGGCAATCAGTACTTCGTCCTTGCGGATAATCGCGCCGATGGTGGTTCCCGGTGGCAGCGCGATCTCCTCGATCATGCGGCCCACAACCTTGGAGCTACGCGGATCGCCGTGGGCAACGGCTTCCAGCGCCTCGGCGGCACCACGTCGCAGGGAGTGCACTGCGGCCACGTCACCCCGACGTACATGGGTCAACAGGGCGCCGATGGTGGTCTGCTGGGGCGAGATCGCGATATCGATCGCTCCGCCCTGCACCAGGTCCACGTACGCCGGGTTGTTGATCAGGGTCATCACGGTACGTACGCCAAGGCGCTTGGCCAGCATCGAAGCCATGATATTGGCTTCGTCATCGTTGGTCAGGGCGCAGAATACATCGGTGTCCTCGATGTTCTCTTCGAGCAGAAGATCCCGGTCCGAGGCGCTGCCATTGAGCACGATGGTGTTGTTGAGCTGGCGTGCCAGCTGGTTGCAGCGGTCGATGTCACGTTCAATGATCTTGACCTGCAACTGGTTCTCGATGGTGCTGGCAAGGCGCGCGCCGATATTGCCGCCGCCGGCGATGATCAGGCGCTTGTACGGGTTATCCAGGCGGCGTAGTTCGCTCATCACGGCGCGGATATCGTTGCGTGCCGCAATGAAGAACACCTCGTCATCCGCTTCGATGATGGTATCGCCGGTGGGGATGATCGGGCGGTCCTGCCGGAAGATAGCGGCCACGCGGGTGTCAATATTGGGCATATGGGCGCGCAGATAGGAGATCTCGCGGCCTACCAGCGGGCCTCCGTAGTAGGCTCTGACGGCGACCAGCTGCGCCTGTCCCTCGGCGAAGTCGAGTACCTGAAGTGCCCCCGGGTGCTGGATCATGCGCTTGATATGCATGGTGACCAGCTCTTCCGGGCTGATCAGGACGTCGATCGGAATCGCCTTGTTATCGAAGATCGCCTTGTTTTTCTGCAGGTAGTCATGCTCGCGAACACGGGCGATCTTGGTCGGCACCTTGAACAGTGTCTGGGCAACCTGGCAGGCGATCATGTTGACCTCGTCACTGTTGGTGACGGCGATCAGCATGTCGGCATCCTTGGCACCGGCCTGATCAAGTACGCTGGGATAGGACGCCTTGCCTTCGATAGTGCGAATATCCAGGCGATCCTGAAGCTCGCGCAGCCGACTGGTGTCGGTGTCGACCACGGTAATATCGTTGGCCTCATTGGCAAGGTGGTCGGCCAGAGAGCCGCCTACCTGCCCCGCACCCAGAATAATGATCTTCATTCAGAGCCTCGGCTGCTAGCAGTCGTATCGCGATGTTTTGTCAGGATTGCGTAGAAGAAACCGTCGTGCCCGCCCTCGACCGGGAACAGCTGTCGACCGAAAGGTCGCTCTATGCCGCATGTAAGGGGCACAGGGACTGAGCTGGCATCGGCGTGGAGTTTAACAAAGCGTTGCACAATGCGCTCATTTTCCTGGGGGAATACCGAGCAGGTGGCATAGACCAGCCGGCCGCCGGGCTTGAGCATGCCCCAGAGGTTCTCGAGAATATTAAGCTGAAGGCTGGCCAGCCCGAGCAGCTCCTCATTCTGCCGGAGCACCTTGATATCCGGGTTGCGCCGGATGACACCGGTGCCGCTGCACGGTGCGTCCACCAGAATGCGGTCGAACGGCTTGCCATCCCACCAGTCGTGGGCACTGGCATCACCAAGGTGCAGGGTGCATTCGTGTGATAAACGCAGTCTTTCCAGGTTGTCGCGGGTGCGCTCAAGTCGCGAGGGTTCCATCTCCACGGCGACCACATCGCCGTGTTTGGCGGTCGCTTCGAGCAGATGGCAGAGTTTGCCGCCTGGGGCTGCGCAGGCATCCAGCACTCTCTGGCCTGGCTGGATGTCGAGCAGCTGATTGGCCAGTTGCGCCGCTTCGTCCTGGACGCTGAAGGCGCCGTCGGCAAAGCCCGGTATCTCATCCGTATCCCTGGCTTCTGACAGGGTCAGCGCCTGGGGCGAGAATCTGCCTGGAATAACGTCGATACCTTGCTGGTTTAGCAGCTCTATGGCCTTGTCTCGAGTAAGTAAGCGCTTATTAACACGCAGCGTCATGGGGCCCTGGAGATCGTTGGCGCTGAGAATCGCCTGCCAGTGATCTGGCCAGTTATGCCTGAGCTTTTCGATCATCCACTTGGGGTGGTTCCACTGAAAGGTTTCATCCTGCGCCAGCGATTCCTCGAGCTGTTGCTGTTCGCGCTGAAAGCGTCGCAACACGGCATTGAGTACCTTGGTGGCCCAGGTTTTATTGAAGTGTTCTGCGCCATCGACGGTTTCGCTGACGGCGGCGTGCGCCGGGATGCGCAGGGAGCGCAGCTGGTACAGGCCGATCAGCAGCAGGGCGTGGAGATCCTCGTCCTGCTCGCGGAAGGGCCGTTTGAGCAGGCGGCCGGCGATAGCGTCAAGGCGATACAGATCGCGCAGGGTTCCGTAACACAGTTGCTGCAGCAGCGGGCGGTCACGGGGTTCGCAGCCATCCAGTGCCTCCGGCAGAAGAGTTTTCAGCGAGCCCCGCTGCTGCAGCAGCGAAGCGATCAGTGTTGCCGCTCTTACCCGTATATTCATCCTGATCAACCCAGTCGCTTGCCGGGAGCAAAGCGCTCCTTGTGTGCATTGAGCAGCGCCGATACCGGCATGGGGCGACCGCCGGGCATTTGCAGCTCTTCCAGTGCCAGGCTGCCCTGCCCTGTTGCGACCAGCAGCGTGTCGCGGCGCTGCTCGATAATAGTGCCGGGCGCGGCATCGGTGTGGCCCGCCTCGGCGCTGGCTTTCCAGACCCTCAGCGTCTGCTGTTCAAATTCAGTGTAGGCCACCGGCCAGGGGTTGAGCCCGCGGATCTTCAGCGCCAGGGATGCGGCGGGGGCCGCCCAGTCCAGCAGCCCTTCCTGCTTTTCCAGCTTGCTGGCATAGCAGGCAGCGGCGTCATCCTGGGGCTCGGGTGTCAGCTCTCCGGCTGCGAGCGGATCCAGGGTGTCGACAAGCGTCTGTGCGCCCAGTGCGGCCAGGCGGTCGTGCAGCACACCGCTGGTATCCGTGGATTCGATAGGACAGCGCGAGATGCTGAGCATGTCGCCGGTATCCAGGCCGGCATCCATCTGCATGATAGTGATGCCGGTTTCCTGGTCGCCCGCCAGTAGCGCCCGGTGGATCGGCGCGGCGCCGCGCCAGCGCGGCAGCAGTGAGGCGTGAACGTTGATGCAGCCGAGCCGCGGTGTATCGAGTACCGCCTGGGGCAGAATCAGACCGTAGGCAACCACGATCATCAGGTCTGCCTGCAGCGACGCCAGCTCCTGTTGGGCCTCTGCATCGCGCAGACTGATCGGCTGGTACACCGGTATATCATGCTCAAGCGCCAGTGCCTTGACCGGGCTGGGCTTGAGTTTACGGCCGCGGCCAGCTGGGCGGTCAGGCTGGGTGTAGGCCGCGATGACCTGGTGTTCGGTGTTGAGGACTGCAGCAAGGCTGGCGGCGGCGAAGTCGGGGGTGCCGGCGAAGATGATTCTCAGAGGCTGGCTGGTCATGGTGTCGATTTCGTCTCGGGAATAAAAAACAGGCTTGCCGAAGCAAACCTGTCTGGGGTTGGTGCGCGTCTTAGTTAGACACTTCGGCGCGATGTTTCTTTTCCAGTTTGCCGCGAATGCGGTTGCGCTTCAGGGCAGACAGGTAATCGACAAACAACTTGCCGTTGAGGTGGTCGAGCTCGTGCTGGATACAGACAGCCAGTAAGCCTTCGGCCACGAAATTCTGTTCTTCGCCCTCACGGTTGAGGGAGGTAACCTGAATCCGCTGTGGGCGATTGACGTTGTCGAAAAAGCCGGGAACTGACAGGCAACCTTCCTGCATCTCTTCAAGAGTGTCGTCCAGTACCGTATATTCGGGGTTGATCAGGGTCAGAGGCTCTGACTGATCTTCCGACAGGTCGATGACAACGATCTGCTGGTGTACGTTGACCTGGGTTGCGGCAAGCCCAATACCCGGTGCGTCGTACATCGTTTCGAACATGTCATCGACGAGTTGCCTGATACTGTCATCGACAGCGGAGACAGGTTCGGCGATAGTACGCAGTCGAGGATCAGGAAATTCAAGAATCTTGAGTTTGGACATAGTATCTGCTTAAACGGTGTTCGACGGGCATGTCGGATGGAGAAAAGTAAGATTCGCCCTATTATACTGATAATGTTGTCTAATGCATGTTCAGACGTCTCGGGTTTCAGCCATGCCGGTGCTACCTGCAGCTCGTTTGCATTACAAGGGAACTGAATGATGAACCGATTGCTTTGCGCGTCGCTGACAGCGGCAGTCCTGCTGCTTGGCAGCCCTGCACAGGCAGAGGTCCGACAGGACCGGATAGAACTGGCAGATGAACATCCTACCGAATACGTGGTTGTTAAAGGCGATACCCTCTGGGATATCTCCGGACACTTTCTGAAATCCCCCTGGCTCTGGCCAGACGTGTGGTACGTCAATCCGCAGATCGATAACCCCCACCTGATTTACCCCGGCGATATCATCTACCTGACCTGGGTTGATGGACAGCCGCGGCTTGGCCTCAAGCGGGGCGTTAAAAAGCTCGGCCCGAAGGTACGCGTATTGCCGCTGGATCAGGCGATCCCGTCGATCCCGCTCAAGGATATTGCTGCCTTCCTGAACAATAACCGGGTGGTTGATGAAGATCTGCTCGAAAAAGCGCCTTATGTGATCGGCGGCAAAAACGAGCGCATCGTTGCCGGTGCGGGTGATCGTATCTACGCCCGCGGTATTCCGGTGGAGGATGTCTCCTTCCAGGGCGTTTACCGTCCGGCCCGGGCCTACCACGACCCGGTAACCAACGAACTGCTCGGCTATGAGCTCGACAGGGTGGCCGATGGTCGCATCATGGCGATGGATGAGGCAACTCAGGTGCTGACCATGGATCTGAGCGACTCGTTCGAGAAAGAGGTCCGCGTGCGTGACCGCGTCATTCCCAGCGATGAACAGCGCATCAACTCCGTCTTCTACCCCTCCCCGGGTGAGGCGATCGACAAGGCTGTGATCATGGAGGTACTGGGCGGTATCGAAAAGATAGGCCAGTTCGATGTGGTTGCACTCAACGTGGGTGAACGCGAAGGTGTCGAGACCGGCAATGTCTTCGCCGTCTTTAACCGCGGTGAGGTCGTCAAGGACCCGGTGACCGGTGAAACCATCACCCTGCCTTCTGAGCGCGCCGGCGAGTTGATGGTCTTCAAGGTGTTCAACAAAGTCAGCTACGGGCTGGTGATGCGCGCTACCAACGTAATCAGCGTTGGTGACAAGCTGAAAAGCCCCTGATTTAAAGGACTTACCGGAATGAGCGATCCAAGGGACTGGATCGCTGCAAGCCTTCTGCCCGGCATCGGCCCAGCCACACTGGCCAGGCTCCGGGCCGAGGGTGTCGCGGCCCCCGATCTTTTCTACAGTGAAGCGCTGAGCGGTGCTTTACGCCTCAAACCCGCCACCCGGGATGCGATCACCAGCTACCGCAGCGGTGGTCAGTTTTACCAACAATGCACCGAACTCCTGGAGCTGGCTGAAAGCCAGGGCTGGACCCTGCTCAGCTTCGACGCCCCGCAGTACCCTGATCTTCTGCGTCAGATACACGATCCACCCATCCTGCTCTGGATCGATGGCGATCCCTCCATCCTTGGTCTGCCTCAGCTGGCTGTAGTTGGCAGTCGCCACGCCAGCCGGGGTGGCGCCCAGCAGGCATACCGCTTTGCCGCTGAGCTTGCCGCTGGCGGCCTGGGCATCTGCAGTGGGCTGGCGCGGGGAATCGATGCAGCGGCACACCAGGGGGCACTGGACCGTACAGGCAAAACCGTCGCGGTGATGGGGACCGGGCTGGATCGGTGCTACCCGGCGGCGAATCGGCACCTGGCGCAGCAGATCCGCCAATCCGGAGGTACACTGGTGTCGGAGTATCCCCCGGGAACGGAGCCGCTGGCACAGAACTTTCCCCGCCGTAACCGCATCATCAGCGGCTTGAGCGTGGGTACGCTGGTGGTCGAGGCCGCGCCGCGAAGCGGCTCCCTGATAACGGCACGCCAGGCCCTGGATCAGGGGCGCGAGGTTTTTGCCTTGCCCGGTTCGGTGCATAACCCGTTAAGCAAGGGTTGCCATGCGCTGATCCGCGAGGGCGCAGTGCTGGTGGAGTCGAGTGAGGATATCCTGCAGGAGCTGGCGCCTCTGCTCGGGAGTTTGCAACTGCAGGCCGCTGAGCCTGCAGATACGCCTGGGGATGTTCAGCAGGATCCCCTGCTTTTGCAGATCCCCTTCGACCCGACCAGCTTTGACGATCTGGCGCAGCGGGTGATGCTGGGGCCCGCCGAACTGCAGCAGCAGCTGATGCGGCTGGAACTCGAAGGGCTTATCGAATTGCGCGGCAGTCTGATTGTGCGTATCGCTTGACCTTGAGAATATCGAGAGGGGCCGTCAGACCAGCCATCCCGCCTGGCATCCGCTAACGGGCTGCAATCCGGTTCAGTGGATCGGGGTATCCGGCTCTGCCGTCAAAGCCGCGCAATAAGTTGCAAAGCGGTGACCAACTGGTTAATTTCACGCCTTTTAACCGCGGAACCTGTGTCCAGGTTCCCCTGAGCGAGAACCAGCTGTGAACGAGTGGCATATTCGCCAGGCAGTCCGGGTCCTGCAGGCGGGGGGCATCATTGCCTATCCTACCGAGGCGGTCTGGGGGCTTGGTTGTGATCCTTTCAATCCCAGGGCCGTTGAGAGACTCCTGGCCATCAAGCGACGGCCCGAGTACAAGGGACTGATTCTCGCTGCGGCCGGTGAAGGCCAGATAGAGCCTCTGCTCGCACCGCTCTCCGCTGAGCAGCGGCAGCTGTTGAGCGAGACCTGGCCGGGGCCCAATACCTGGCTGATTCCGGATCCGAAGAATTTGATTCCGCGCTGGGTCAAGGGCCAGCACAGGGGTGTAGCGGTGCGTGTCAGTGACCACCCGGTGGTGCGGGCGTTGACGCTTGCCTATGGTGGTCCCATCGTCTCTACATCTGCAAATGTGAGCGCGGCCGCGCCGGCAAAAACAAAGCTGAAAGTAAGGACTTACTTCGGTAGTGATGTCGATTTTGTGGTGGACGGTGAGCTCGGTGACCTGAAAAAGCCAACTACCATTCGCGACCTTTCAGATAGTAGGGTTGTTAGGTCGTAAGTTAGTATTTACTTCGGAGGATTTATGTCGGCGCCCGATACGGCAGCGGTAAAACAATATCTGCTAGGTCTGCAGGACCGCATCTGCGATGCCCTGGCGCAAATCGACGGCGGTGCCGGCTTCGAGGAGGACAGCTGGGAACGTGAACTCGGTGGCGGTGGCCGCAGCCGGGTGATCAAGGATGGCGGCCTGATCGAAAAAGGCGGCGTGAACTTTTCCCATGTTTACGGTGCCGGCCTCCCCGCCTCTGCCTCGGCGCATCGGCCGGAACTGGCTGGTCGCAGTTTCGAGGCGATGGGGGTCTCCCTGGTGATTCACCCCCATAACCCCTATGTACCGACCTCCCACGCCAACGTACGTTTCTTTATTGCCGAGAAAGAGGGCGAGCCGCCAGTCTGGTGGTTTGGTGGTGGCTTTGACCTGACTCCCTACTACGGCTTCGACGAAGACTGTAGCCACTGGCATCGCACCGCCGAGCAGGCCTGTGCGCCTTTCGGTGAAGATATATACCCCCGTTTCAAACAGTGGTGTGATGATTACTTTTACCTCAAGCATCGCGATGAGCCCCGTGGCATCGGCGGTCTCTTTTTCGATGATCTGAATGCCGGTGGCTTCGATGACAGCTTTGCCCTGATGCGCTCCATCGGTGACGCCTACCTGCCCGCCTACCTGCCGATCATCGAAAAGCGTCGGGATATCCCCTATGGTGAGCGTCAGCGTGACTTCCAGCTGCATCGTCGGGGCCGTTACGTGGAGTTCAACCTGGTTTACGACCGCGGCACCCTGTTCGGGCTGCAGTCCGGTGGACGTACCGAATCGATCCTGATGTCGCTGCCACCGGAGGTGCGCTGGGACTACAACTGGGCGCCGGAAGCCGGCTCAGAGGAGGCGCAGCTGTATGAGCGCTACCTGAAACCCCGTAACTGGCTGGAGGTATGATCATGGCCGATCGCTATGCCGTTTTCGGTAATCCGATCAAACACAGCAAGTCGCCGCAGATCCATGCCGCCTTTGCCGCTCAGACCGGCGAAACGCTGGAGTATGGTGCGGAGTGCATCGACGAGGCGCAGTTTGAAACCTGTGTCGAGGCGTTCTTCCGTGAGGGTGGAAAAGGCCTGAATATCACCGTGCCGTTCAAGCAGCGCGCCTGGGAGATGGCCCAGTGGCGCTCTCCGGCGGCGGAGCGTGCGGGAGCGGTGAACACCCTGTATATGAACCAGCAGGGCCAGCTCTGTGGTGACAATACCGACGGTATCGGGCTGGTGTGTGACCTGGCCAATAACCGCACCCGGCTGCAGGGTGCCCGCGTGCTGATTCTTGGCGCCGGCGGAGCAGTGCGCGGTGTGCTTGAGCCCTTCCTTGCGGCGGGCGCCGCGCAGATCGTCATCGCCAACCGCACCCGTGCCAAGGCCGAGGAGCTGGCGCGGGCGTTCAGTGATCTGGGTGTGGTATCCGGCTGCGGTTTTAACGAAATCGATCCGGCTCCTTTCGACCTGGTGCTCAACGGCACCTCGGCCAGTCTGCAGGGTGAGCTGCCACCGATTCCTGCCGATGTGGTAGCGCGTCGAACCACCTGCTACGACATGATGTATGGCGCTGAACAGACGCCTTTCTGTGCCTGGGCAGAAGCGGCGGGCTCCGGGAAAGTGATGGATGGCCTGGGTATGCTGGTGGAGCAGGCTGCCGAATCCTTCCGCATCTGGCGCGGCGTCAAGCCGCAGACCAGCGACGTAATTGACAGTGTAAGGCGACAGCTGAACGCTAATTGATCAGCCGAGAGCCTTGCATAATCAAAGTCTTGGGCGGTATAACGGGGTGACACTCTCTGCTTAGGGGTCGCCCTATGGATAAGCACCTTCCGCTGCCGCCCGAGGCTCTCTATCGCACCTGCGACACCGACCTCCTGCCGTTTAAAACCACCGATACGCTTGAACCGTTCAGCGGCTTCTTCGGCCAGGAACGCGCCATCGAGGCGATGGAGTTCGGTGTCGGCATGCAGCGTCCGGGCTATAACCTCTTCGTCATGGGTAACCCGCACACCGGTCGTTTCTCGTTCGCGACCGTGAGCCTGCGTAATGTGGCCAAGAAACAGCGCAAGCCACAGGACTGGTGTTACCTGAACAATCTTACCGATAACCGCTACCCGACGATCCTGAAGTTACCTGCCGGTAAAGCGGCACGATTCCGGCGCGATATGGGGCGCCTGTTCGACAATCTGCTCAGCGCGCTGCCCGCGGCGTTTGAAAGCCCGAGTTATCTGGGCCTTAAGGGACGTATAGAGCGTGATTTCAACCGCCGTTACGACCAGGCGGTGGAAGAGATCGAGCGCAAGGGGCGAGATTACAGCATCGCCGTTTATCGCGAAGCCGGCCAGGTCGGCTTTACGCCGGTCGCCAATGGTCAGGCGATGGATGAGGCGCAGTTCTCCGCGCTGCCAGAGGAGGAACGCGATGCCTTCCAGCGCAATATTGCCGAGCTCGAGGATCGGCTTAACGACAACCTGACCGAGCTGCCGAAGTGGCGCCGCGAGGCCGCGGAGCAGGTGCGTACCCTGGAGCGCGATACCGCCCGCCAGGCGGTCTCGGGGCCGATCCAGGCACTCAAGGAACATTACGCCAATCTGCCGGGTGTGCCCGCCTATCTCAGTCATGTGGAGAAGGACCTGGTCAAGAACGGCGCGGAGCTGGTTGCCGACAGCCCGGTAGAGGTGAAAACCGACGCGACCCGGCGCGCCTGGCTGGAGGAGAACTACGGCGTCAACCTGCTGGTGGACAACGATAAAACCAAGGGTGCACCTGTGGTCTATGAAGCGCACCCGAGCTACGACAATCTGTTCGGGCGCATTGAATACACCAGTGAAATGGGCGCCATGGTCACCAATTACCAGTTGATCCGTCCGGGTGCGCTGCATCGTGCCAACGGCGGCTACCTGGTGATGGAAGCGGAGAAACTGCTGGAGCAGCCGTTTGTCTACAGTGCGCTGAAACGGGCACTGAAATCCCATGAGATCCGTATCGAGAACCCGGTCAGCGAGTACACCGGGGTGAGCACTATCACGTTGAATCCCGAACCCGTGCCGCTCGGGGTCAAGATAGTGCTGATTGGCGGGCGTGATACCTACTACCTGCTGCAGGAGCTGGATCACGACTTTGAAAAGATGTTCCGTGTGGTCGTGGACTTCGACGAGGATGTGGAGCGTAATCCAAAATCGATTCGTCATTATGCCAGGTTGATGAAAACCCTCGCCAACGAGGAGCAACTGGCCGCTCTCACCCGGGATGGTGTTGCACGGCTGGTGGAGCACAGTTCCCGGCTTGCCGGCGATCAGGACCAGCTGTCGGCGCATATCGGCGAGCTGGTCGATCTGCTGTGCGAGGCGGATTACCGCCGTAAAGAGAACGGCGACGATCAGATCAATGCGCTCCACGTGGAACATGCCCTGGTGGCCAAGGAACGACGCACCGGCCGCCTGGCGCAGAAAATTCTCGACGGCATCATGAATGAGACCGTGCTGATCGATACCGATGGTGACGCCATCGGCAAATCCAACGGTCTGACCGTGTTGCAGGTCGGTGATGTGTCCTTTGGTACGCCGGCAAGGATTACCGCCACCGTCCACCCGGGCAACCGCGGTATTGTCGATATAGAGCGTGAAGTCACCCTCGGTCAGCCGATCCACTCCAAGGGGGTGCTGATCCTGCAGGGGTATCTCGGACACAAGTACGCCCGCGACTTCCCGCTGACACTCTCCGCCAGTATCGCCATGGAGCAGTCCTACGGTTACATCGATGGCGACAGCGCATCCCTGGCGGAGATCTGCACACTGATCTCCGCACTGACCCATATTCCGATCCGCCAGCAGTACGCGCTGACCGGCTCGATCAACCAGTATGGTGAAGTCCAGGCGATCGGTGGTGTAAACGAAAAGATCGAGGGCTTCTTCAGGCTTTGCCAGACCCGCGGGTTAAACGGCAAGCAGGGCGTGATTATCCCCCAGGCCAATGTGCGTAACCTAATGCTTAAGCGAGAGGTGGTGGATGCGGTCAGGGAGGGACTGTTCCATGTCCATGCGGTGGCGACGGTGGATCAGTGTCTGGAGATACTGACGGGCAAGCCGGCGGGCCACATGAAGGAAGACGGTCACTTCACCCAGCGCAGTATGGGCGCGCAGATTGTTAAACGTCTGCGCGAGATCGCCAAGGCGAAGGCCTGAGCCTCGCCTCGGCGCCTGTTCACCTTAGAAGTGTCAGCCAAGCAGGGGTTTGAGTGCCATATGGTTGTCCCAGGCGAGACTGCTCAATTGAGGTGGCAGCATCAGCGGCTCTCGATAATCGTCCAGCGGGTAAAGGGCGTAACAGCGCCCTCGCCCGGTGCTGGCGATAAAGCTGCCGGCCTCGGGGGTGGCCACCAGTCCGCAGCCATCGGTGGTGCGCATACTGGTCAGAAAGCTGTCGTTCTGCATATCCCAGAAAGTGACCAGGTCACCTCGCGGTGCGCTGACGGCAGCGATGCGGCCACTGCTGTCGAAACGGGCGCTGCCGCAGTACTGCGCCATCTGGCGATTGATTTGTTCCGGCGCTCTCAGTAACTTGAGTGCCTCCCCACGACGATGCACTGCAACCAAGGGCTTATCGTCCGCTAGATCACCCTGGTACTGCAGAGCGATGATCACCTCACCGCGTGCATTCACATCCATGTGACGGATACTCAGCTGATGGTCCTCGCTGTCGAGGAAGCGCTGCTCGGTGATTTCGCCCGATTCGAGATCGATATAGGCCAGTGACGGCTGCATCGTCTCGATATTCAGCTTGTCGCGACCATCGGTAAGGATGCCGCCATTGGCAACGATGATCGTGTGCTTATCCGGCGTCAGCAGGAGCTCGTGGGGGCCGATACCGCCACTGGCCATCTCCCGCAGAGGGGCGCCCGCCTGGTCCAGCGCACGCAGGGTGATGCGGCCCTCCCCGCTTTCAACATCCATTTCAGTGGCCAGTATCCCCTTGCCGTCCGGCGTGAAGATCGCGTGGCCGTAAAAATGCTGTCCCGCTTCCGGTTCAATCCGTCGCACCAGCATGCCACTGTCGGTATCCACCAGGTCGATGTAGTAACCGGGGCGGCGCGCAACCACCGCCAGCAACGGGCGGCTGGGGTGTGCCGCCACATGGTGAGCACGACCCGGCAAGGGGTGGCGCAGCCGCTCCTCTCCCATTTCATTCATGGCGATCAGCCAGTGATTACCCTGAGCATCATCGGCGGCACTGGCGATCAGCAAGCGGTCCCCGTCTGTAGAGGCGGCAAAGCCGGTGCCGGGTAAGGCTGCCAGCAGAGGCGCCCCCGCCATCCACTGCAGCAGGCGTCTGCGCTTAGTCTCCATCACGGCTATTGAACCCCAGTTGTACACCGAGCACCTGCATGGCGTTGTTGAGTGAATCGTCCAGCGCGCGCAGGGACGCCGCCACAGTTTTAAGCTCGTCGTAATGGCTCTCCAGCGCTTTTACCAGGGAGTCGCCCAGCGGTTCCAACTGTGCATTCAGCTGTTTGAAGTCGGCCTCGATCTGCTGGGCGATCTTGGCATGCCCCTGGGCCTCGAGCAGCTGTTTCAGTCCGGCGGAATTGCCGGCGTAAAGCGCGTACGCCGCGTCGAGGTTCGCCCGGATATTGGCCAGTGACTGCTCGCTCAGCCAGCTTTCGGCCCGGTGCGGGTAGGTCGACTCAGCATTCCGGCCCAGTACGGCCAGCAGCTTGGTGTCTCGAATCAGCTCAACCGGCTCCACCAGCGATTTCATCAGATCGACGCTGAGCGCAGGTACGTCGCTGACGCCCTCGTCATCATCGTCATTGCTGCTCGCGCTGAGGATCTCCTCGGCGGAGTTCTGCCAGTCGCTGTAGACCCCCTCGGCCATGCTGTTGAGATTGGTGGCAATAGCGGCGCTCAGGCGGCAGTCGATGCCGTCACCGGCGAGTTTGTCGAGCGCATTGTCGCTGAATAACAGGCTTTCGAGCGCCGGAAAGCCTTTGATCGAAACGCTGGCTTCATGGAAGAAATCCGCGTCAAAGCGAGTATCCGCCGGCATCTCCAGGGTGCTCTGCAACTGACGACGGCCGATACTTTTGCGGTCGGGCCAGTACTGGATGCTGTAGTTCCGCATCAGGAACTGCACCGGGCCGAACTGCACCTGCGATATTCCCTGCCAGGCCAGCATCGACTCACGGTAAGCGTTGCGTACCTGTTCCAGGTGAGCTGCATCGGGCGATTGGCACAGAGTGTCCGTGGCGGAGTCCAGGGTGCGGGTTGTCTGAGCAAACCGGCCGTAGGCGGGAATAATATCGTCCTGAACGGTTTCACGGTTGTAGTCGGCCCAGCTGACATCGGCAGCGGTGGCATTGCTGGTGTGGATCAGCCCCGCCAGCAAAAAGGCGCTGCCGACGCCGGCCAGTGTGGGGAGCAAGCCTGTCTGATTGGATCGGTTCATAGTGACTCCAGAAACCGGATAAGGGCGTCCCGGTCGGTTTTATCGAGTTGAACAAGGTGATCGCGGGCGGGTTTGGCTTCGCCGCCATGCCAGAGTATTGCCTCAAGCAGTGTCCGTGCGCGGCCGTCATGGAGGTAATAGGGGGTTCCAGCAACCCTTTCGGTAAGGCCGAGACCCCAGAGTGGCGCTGTCCGCCACTCTGGGCCAGAGGCACTGAACTCGTCATGCTCGTCGGCAAGTCCAGGCCCCATATCGTGCAGCAGAAGGTCGGTGTAGGGAAAGATCGTCTGGGAGTCGAGCTCCGGGAACGCAGTGTTGCGTGAAGTGACATGGGAAGGCGTATGACAGCCTCCGCAGCCCGCTTTCATAAACACCTGCCGGCCCAGTTGTACCTGTGGATCGGCCTGCTCGCGTGCCGCCGGCACCGCAAGAAGCGCTGTGTAGTAATTTAAGACCCGCATCATCTCTGCAGAGGCTTCAAGCCCACCCTGCTGTGCTGTATTGCCGTCGGGCAGCGCCAGACAGAGGGACTGCTGCTGGGTGCAGTTGCCGCTGGCCGCCGGGTAGATCGGGTTGCCGATGCCGATATCGTTGTTCAGGGCGCTGGCATTCTGCTGTGCCAGCGTGGGTTGGCCGGCTTTCCAGCCGAAGCGGCCGATATTCAGACGATCCCGACTGCGATCGTACACCCGGTTGATTCTGCCGGAGATGCCGTCGCCATCCAGGTCCTCAGGGTCCGCCAGGGCTTCCAGCCGGGTATCCGGAATCTGCTCCAGCAGGCCCAGTCCGATCATCGGCGGGGCGATGCGAAAGGAGCTGCGCAGCGCCGGATCGAAATCGCCATAACCGGGCTGTATAACCCGCACCACGGGCTTTCTGAGCTCGATAACCGTGCCGTCGGCGAGTTCGACGCTGGTGTACTCATAGTCCAGGCTGACACGCCCTTCCGGCGCCAGCCCCGCCACCGCGAAGGGTTGCAGTTGGCTGCCGTAGACCGGGTCGCCGGCCAGGCCGTTAATCTGCGCCTCGCGCTGACGCTCGGGGGTGTCGGCGGGCACGCTGAGCCGCAGCAGTGAGGCCAGGCGGTCATTGTTGCCGTTCAGTGGATGGCCGCGGCCGTCATTGATATGACACTGGCTGCAGGAACGGGCGTTATGTAGAGGCCCCAGGCCATCACTGGCGGTGGTTGACGAGGGGGACGGCACCCAGATTTTTTCGAAGATCGCCTCGCCCAGGACAAAGTCCATGCGCCGCTTAAGGCTCAGGTTGTCTGCCGGCTGGGAAAAGGGTGCCCGGCTGTTGGCTCCGGTAAAGGTGGTGTCGCCGCCACTGAGCGTGGGATTCCCATCGGCGGCATAAACAGAGAAAGCTGCCGCTGGCAGGAACGCCAGCAGGCAGGCTCTCAGGGTGTGGCGTTTGAATACTGCAGCAAACGCCATCGGTTTACTCGCTCAGCACGGCGTCCGGGTTATCCAGACTGTCGGAACCCTCGACCTGAACGTCGCTCAGATCCAGCTTGGCGATCACCTGCTCGGTGACGCCGGTCTGGGCTACCAGCGCATCGACGAAGTTCTGCACCAGCTGGCCGCCTTCGCTGTTGCCCGGGGCGATCATGACATCATAGGGTGCGCCGGCCGCAGCGGAATCCACCATTGCCTGACCCTGCTCCATTGTGCTGTCCAGGTGCTGGCGCATGGACCTGTCCAGATCGGCATCAGCATTGGCGACCAGGTCGGACAGTGATGGCCCGGTCAGTTCGGTACCGTCGATGCGGGTGTAGCTGCCCAGGTAGACGTTCTGAATCCCCTTGGCGTCGTAGTAGTGCGACCAGTGGGTATTGTCGGAGAAGCAGTCGTGCTCCTCTTCCGGGTCGTGCAGCATCAGGCCGAGCTTGGTGCGCTCGCCGCCCAGCTCGCCATAGGCCAGGCTGCCCATGCCGGTGGTGATGACTGCCAGGCCTTCGCTGGGTGATTTCGCTTCCAGGTCGGCACGTGCCGCGCCGTCCTCTTGCCAGTTGCCAACCATCTCTTCCAGATCAGTCACCAGCAGGTCGGTGGCGGCTTTCAGGTAGTCGGCACGACGCTCGCAGTTGCCACCGGTGCAGTTGGCAGTGTCGTAGTCGGTGTAGGGGCGCTCGCCGGCGCCAGGCTTGGTGCCGTGCAGGTCCTGGCCCCAGAGCAGGAATTCGATGGCGTGGTAGCCGCTGGCCACGTTGGCGGCGACATCGTCAATTTCGTGCAGCTGTTCAAGTAGAGCCGGGGTGATTTCACTGGCGTCGATGGTCTGGCCGCTGACCTCCAGAGTGGGGCTGGCGATCACATTGGCGGTATAGAAGGGGTTCTCGTAAGACTCGGTGCCATAGCGGTCGGTGTTGACGTAGTCGATCAGTCCCTCGTCCAGCGGCCAGGCGTTGACGCGGCCTTCCCAGTCGTCGACCACCGGGTTGCCGAAGCGGTAGGCCTCGGACTGCTGATAGGGTACGCGAGCCGCGATCCAGGCCTCGCGGGCTGCCAGCAGAGTGGCTTCAGACGGGCTGGCGATCAGCGCATTAACCGCCTGTTGAAGCGTTTTCGCGCTGCTCAGGGAGTCCTCGAAGATCGCCTGCGCGATATCGGCATAGTGATCGACCACGGTTTCCTGAGAAGGCGTCGCTGCCTGTACAGCGGTGGTCAGTGGCAGCGGTGCGAACAGCGTGGCGCCGATCAGGCCGGCTCCGAGTGCGCGTCGAAAGTTCATCCTGGCTAACTCCTCGAAATTCTACGTTAGACTATAAGCTCAATCTAAATGAAAAACGTTATCAATAGCAATACGCTTCGAGAAATTTCACCCTGAAATAATCACGGGTTTGCAGCTGGGGCCGGGGATATACGCAGAATGCCTGACGGGTTCGGGCACGCCCCGCGCCGGTTGGCGCTGGCGCAGGGGCTGTGTAGCGGTATGGCGCTTGATGACGGCGGGAGCGTGCGCCCGCCACGAGCTGTCAGTCGGCGCTAGCCCACTCTTCCTGCAGGTGCTTGTCCTTGAGCTTGACGTAGTTGTTGGCGGTGTAGGTGAAGAACTCGCGCTCTTTCTGGGTCAGCTCCCGCTGCGCCTTGGCCGGGCGACCTACGTAGAGGTAGCCGCTCTCCAGGCGTTTGCCCGGCGGTACCAGCGAGCCAGCACCGATGATGACTTCATCTTCCACCACGGCACCGTCCATCACCGTGGCGCCCATACCGACCAGTACGCGACTGCCGATAGTGCAGCCGTGCAGCATCGCCTGGTGACCCACGGTGACATGGTCGCCGATGATCAGCGGGAAACCATCCGGGTTATAGGGTCCGGCGTGGGTGATATGCAGCACGGAGCCGTCCTGAATGCTGGTGGAGTGGCCAATACGGATGCGATGCATATCGCCGCGGATCACCACCAGCGGCCAGATCGAACAGTCATCGCCAATTTCCACATCGCCCAGCACCACGGAGCTGGGGTCGACCAGCACACGCTCACCAAGCTTGGGTGTCATTCCCTGATAACTGCGAATCTTCATGGGGTTCTCCTGTTGAAATGGCTCAGAATGCCCTCCATTGTATCTCAATGAATGTATCTTAATGACTGGTATAGCAATCAACGTTATAGCAACGGTATCGATTCCGGAGACCAACACCCATGTCCAATCCCCTGCTTGAACAGCACCTGCTGCCCCCTTTCAGCCGTATTCTTCCTGAACATGTGGAGCCGGCCATCGATGAGCTGCTGGCGCGTAACCGTAGCCGCATAGCCCAGCTGACGCAGGATACAGAGGCACGGGACTGGGATTCCCTGATCGGCGTGCTGGATCAGCTCAACGATGAGCTGAGCCAGGCCTGGTCGCCGGTATCGCACCTGAACTCGGTGATGAACACCGATGAACTGCGCGAGGCCTACAACGCCTGCCTGCCAAAACTGTCCCAGTACTACACCGAGCTGGGTCAGAACCAGGCACTCTACGAAGCCTACAAGGCGCTGGCGGAGAGCGATGCCTACAGTGAACTGAGCCAGGCGCAGAAAACCGTGATCGATCATGCCCTGCGTGATTTCCGTCTCTCCGGCATCGCCCTGCCGGAAGCGGAGCAGAAACGCTATGCCGAGCTGCAGCAGCGCCTGTCCGAGCTGACCACCAAGTTCTCCGAAAACGTGCTGGATGCCACCCAGGGCTGGTACAAGCAGGTGACCGACGAAGCCCAGCTGAAAGGGCTGCCGGAACATGCCGTCAGTGCGGCCAAAGAGGCCGCCGAAGAGCGCGAACTGGAAGGCTGGGTGTTTACCCTGGATTTCCCGCCCTACTACGCCATCATGTCCCACGCCGAGGATCGCGGCCTGCGTGAAGAGATGTATCGCGCCTACAGCACCCGCGCCTCCGACCAGGGCCCGACCGCAGGCCAGTGGGACAACTCCGCGGTGATGACCGAAATCATGGAGCTGCGTGTCGAGTTGGCCAAGCTGCTGGGCTTCGAGTCCTACGCCGATTACTCCCTGGCCACCAAGATGGCGCAGTCACCGCAGCAGGTGATCGGCTTCATCGAGGATCTGGCCGCCAAGAGCCGTGGCATGGCTGAGCGCGAACTGGGCGAGCTGAAAGCCTTTGCGCTGGAAACCGATGGACTGGATGAACTGTGCGCCTGGGATATGACTTTCTACGCCGAAAAGCTGAAGCTGGCGCGGTTCGATATCTCCCAGCAGGCGCTGCGCCCCTACTTCCCGCTGCCGAAGGTGCTGGATGGCCTGTTTGCCGTGGCCGGCCGGCTGTTCGATGTGGAGTTCGAGCAGATTAACGAGTTTGATAGCTGGCACCCGGATGCCCGCCTCTACCGCCTGAGCCGCGATGGGGAGGCGATCGCCTACTGCTACCTGGACCCGTTCGCCCGCTCCAAGAAGCGTGGCGGTGCCTGGATGGCCGATGCCCAGATCCGTCGACGCCTGCCGAATGGCTCGTTGCAGCTGCCGGTGGCTTACCTGGTGTGTAACTTCACACCCGCCTCCAAGGGCCAGCCGGCGCTGCTGACCCATGATGAGGTGACCACCCTGTTCCACGAGTTTGGCCACGGTCTGCACCATATGCTGACCCGCATGGAATGCCCCGATGTCAGTGGTATCAACGGAGTGGCCTGGGATGCGGTGGAACTGCCGAGCCAGTTCCTGGAAAACTGGTGCTGGGAGCCCCAGGCGCTGGCGCTGATCTCCGGTCACCATGAAACCGGCGAGCCGTTGCCCCAGGAGATGCTCGACAAGATGCTGGCAGCCAAGCACTTCCAGTCCGGCATGATGATGCTGCGTCAGCTGGAGTTTTCGCTGTTCGACTTCCGCCTGCACCACGAGTACGAGCCCGGCAAGACCGATATCCAGGCGGTGCTCGATGGCGTACGTCAGGAGGTGGCGGTATTCCAGCCACCGCGTGAGAACCGTTTCCAGCACGGCTTCAGCCATATCTTTGCCGGCGGCTATGCGGCGGGCTACTACAGCTACAAGTGGGCGGAAGTGCTATCCGCCGATGCCTTCTCGCGTTTCGAAGAGGAGGGAATCTTCAATCCGGAGACCGGCCGCTCTTTCCGCGAGAGCATTCTTGAGCAGGGCGGCTCGCGGGAACCGATGGATCTGTTCGTCGCCTTCCGCGGCCGCGAGCCCAGCGTGGATGCCCTGCTGCGCCATTCCGGTATCGAATGAGGGTACAATAGCCTCAGCAACCCGGACGCCGACAATGGCTGGCGTCAGAAACAACAGGTTCGGCGGGCGGATACTGTCCGTCCCGCCGGCGAGAGAGGCAAGATGAGTACAGTAAAACGCTTTATCGCCGGCGCGGTGTGCCCGCGCTGTGCGCAGATGGATTCGGTGCGGATGTATCGCGACGAGGAGCGGGAATATCGTGAGTGCGTAAAGTGCGGTTTCGAAGACTCTCTGCGTCTCGATGGCCGTCCAGAGCCGGAAGAGCTGGAAACCCGCGTCAGCGGCGAGCGCAGCGACAAGGCACCGGGCAGCAGCGATAGTGAGCGCGAACAGGTACAGGTGATCAACTTTGATACCGGCCTGAACCGTCGCGATCACTGAAAACCGGTTTTAGCCCGGGCTGGTCCAGCCATCCCGGCGGCTGATCCGCCGGAACACCCAGGCACCGCTCACTCCGCGGGCGGCAAAGAAACTCAGCAGTGCCATCCACAGGCCGTGATTCCCCAGCGGCTGGCTCAGCCACCAGACCGGTGCAAAAACGCAGAACACCGAGAACAGCATGGTGTTCTGCATCGCTTTTACCTGCGTCGTACCGATAAATATCCCATCCAGCAGAAAACTCCAGACACCGATAAGCGGCATGATGATCAGCCAGGGCAGATAGATCGCTGCTTCGTGGCGGATCGTCTCGATACCGGTGAGCATGGCGATGATCTGGTTACCGCTCAGGGCAAAGATCACTACCAGCAGCAGGGCGCTGACCAGTGACCAGATACCGGCACTGACCACCGTGCGGTAAAACTCCCTGCGTCTGCCCTTGCCCAGCACCTTGCCGCTCAGCGCCTCGGTGGCGTGGGCAAAGCCGTCCAGGGCGTTGGAGATCAGCATGACAAAGTTGAGCAGAACCGCGTTGGCGGAGAGGATATCCGTACCCTGCTTGGCGCCCTGGGACGTGAAGAAAGCCAGCGTCAGCAGCAGAGTGACCGTTCTCACGAACAGGTAGCGGTTCACCCGGAACATTTCTGAATAGCTGTGCAGACGTTTGAGCGGTTCGGTCAGCCACTGTCCCGGAATAGCCCCCAGCATGCGGTGCACAAACCAGAGGCCCAGGGCCAGGCTTGCCCACTCGGCGATAACGCTGCCGAGGGCAACACCGTCGGTGTGCATGCCCAGGCCGTAGACGAAAAACACGTTCAGCAGCATATTTAGCAGGTTGCTGACCGTCAGCAGTACCAGCGGCACCCGGGTGTTCTGGTTGCCGACAAACCAGCCCAGCAGTGCGTAGTTGCACAGCATGGCCGGTGCCCCGAAAGCCCGTATGGCGGCATAGTTGCGCGCTTCCTCCAGCACAGGGGCTGCCGGGTCCATCAGATAGAGCGCGAACTCCGTTAACGGCGTCCTCAGCAGAATGATCAGAATCCCGATTCCGCTGGCCAGTATCAGTGACTGGGCCAGCAGGGTGCGTATGGCATCGCCGTCATTACGCCCGCAGGCCTGGGCGACCATGCCGGTGGTGCCCATGCGCAGGAAACCGAAGGTCCAGTAGAGAATCGAAAAGATCATGCTGCCCACCGCCACGGCACCCAGGTAGTGAGGTGACGGCAGGTGGCCGATCACGGCGGTATCCACCAGGCCCAGCAGGGGCACGGTGATGTTGGAGAGCATCATGGGCCAGGCCAGGGCCCAGATTCTCCGGTGCAGGCCGGCATCCGGCCAGTAACGCCAGCTGCGGACTGCCCTCATGCCCTGGATAGCCCGCGTGGCAAGGCATAGAGCAGCATGAACTCGGCCAGCGCGGCAACCACGACGGAGGGGCCGGCGGGTGTATCCAGGAACCAGGAGGCGGTAAGACCCGCGAGCACCGCGACCATACCGAGCAGCGATGCAAACAAGGCCATCTTCTCGGGAGTATCGGCAATGCGGCGTGCGGCGGCCGCCGGGATGATCAGCAGCGAGGTGATCAGCAGGATACCGACCAGCTTCATCGCCACGGCGATGACGGTGGCGATCAGCAGCATCAGGGCCAGTTTCACCCTCAGGGTGTTGACCCCTTCGACCTGGGCCAGCTCCTCGTTGATGGTGATAGCCAGCAACTGGTCCCACAGGCGCCAGAGCATGATAAGTACCAGAACGCCGCCGCCGTAAATCCAGACAAGATCGGCCGGTGCTATCGCCAGCAGGTCACCGAACAGGTACTGCATCAGGTCGATCCGCACATTATCCAACAGCGATACGGCCACCAGCCCCAGTGAAAGCGAGCTATGCGCCATGATGCCGAGCAGGGTATCGGTGGCGACCAGGTGCTGGCGCTGCAGCGCCACCAGTATCAGTGACAGCAGTACGCAGCAGGCGACCACGGCCAGGTTAAGGTTGATCTCGAACAGCAGGCCCAGGGCGACGCCGAGCAGCGCCGAATGGGCCAGGGTATCGCCGAAATAGGCCATCCGGCGCCACACGACAAATGCGCCCAGAGGTCCCGCCACAGCGGCTATGCCCGCACCGCCGACCAGTGCCAGCAGAAGAAAGTCAGCCATTTTGTATCAGTGTCCGTTACAGCAGGGGGAGGGTTTGTCGTCGATTACGTCACCGTGGATGTCATGGCGGTGATCGTGGTGGTGATTGTACAGCGCCAGGGCATTGGCCTGGGACGGGCCGAACAGCTCACGGAACGACGGATCGTTGCTGACCGCTTCCGGGTGGCCGGAGCAGCAGACATGGTGATTCAGGCAGACCACATGGTCGGTGGACGCCATCACCAGATGCAGGTCGTGGGAGATCATCAACACCCCCAGCTTGCGCTCTCGACGGATACGGGCGATCAGGTTGTACAGCTCGACCTGGCCGTTGAGGTCCACCCCCTGCACCGGCTCATCGAGCACCAGCAGCGTCGGATCGCGCAGCAGTGCGCGGGCCAGCAGCACCCGCTGCGTCTCGCCGCCGGAAAGGTCGTGGATCGACTTTTCCAGCAGGTGCTCCGCCGCCACCGCCTTGAGCGCTTCGCGCACCGCGGCAACCGGCACCCGCTTCGGGGTGCGCATAAAGCGCGATACCGTAAGCGGCAGAGTGCGGTCGATATGCAGTTTCTGCGGCATGTAACCGATACGCAGGTCCGGTCGGCGCCAGATATTGCCGTTGCTGGGCTTGATCAGGCCGAGCACGACGCGCACCAGCGTGGTCTTGCCGGCGCCGTTCGGGCCGATCAGCGTCGTGATGCAGTCATCATGCAGGTTCAGGCTGATATTTTTCAGCACCGCGTCATCGCCGAACTGCACGTTAATCCCGCTGAGGCGAATCAGGTCACGATTGGGCATCGGTTTCTCCGCGGTTATGGCCGCCCTGCTCCTCGGCCGTGCGGCAATCGGGGCAGAGACCGACAACTTCGACCATCTCGTTCTCGATCTGGAATCCCAGTTCGGCGGCAGATTCGCTGAGGGCGCTGTGAACCCGGCCGGTGTCGAGCTCCACCGCTCGCTGACACTCGCGGCAGATCAGAAAGCCGCTGCGGTGCGGGCTGTCTGGGTTCGGGCAGCCGATGTAGCTGTTCAACGAGGCGATGCGGTGTACCAGGCCCTGCTCCTGCAGAAACTCCAGTGCTCGGTAGATCGTTGGCGGTGCCGAGTTGAATCCGGCCTCCGCGAGTGCGGGCAGCAGCTCGTAGGCCCCCATCGGCTGATGGTTTTTCCAGATCAGCTGAAGCACCAGCTCGCGCACCGGGGTCAGGCGCTGCTTGCGGTCGCGACAGAGCGCCCGCGCCGTGGCCAGCGCCGATTCGATACAGTGGTCGTGGTCGTGGTTGGCTTCAAAGCCCGGGTCTTCACAATTCATAGTGACTCGTCTTGACAGCGCCTTGGAATCGGTTTGTTATGGTATAACATATCATCGAGTTTTTCCATCAGAGGTCAGCGTGAAATCGTTTCGAAAAAGTGTGAGTGCCCATCTCAGGCGTGGTGTTTTGGCGGCAGTGGCGGCCGGATCTCTGGCTGCTACCGGTACTGCCCAGGCCGGGGACGGCGGTGTTGTGACCAGTATCCGTCCGCTGGGCATGATCGCTGCCGCACTGACCGAGGGGGTCACCGAGCCGTCAATTCTGCTGCAGGATGGCGCCTCGCCCCATCACTACGCCATGAAGCCCTCGGATATGCGCGCGCTGGATAGCGCCCGGCTGGTGGTCTGGGTCGGGCCCGACCTGGAGCGTTTTCTCGCCAAGCCGCTGGAGCGCACCGAGGTGCCTCAGGTGATTCTTATGCCGGCTAAATCGGCCATGCATGACGAAGAGGCGCATCAGGATGAGGCTCACGAACATGAACATGAACATGAACATGAACATGAACATGAACATGACGAGCCGGAGCATCATGCCCACGAAGAGCTAGCCGATGCGCATGGACACGACGAGGCGCACGAAGAACACGCGGGCGATGAGCATGATCACGGCGGCCTTGATGTTCATCCCTGGCTGGATCCGATGACGGGCCTGGCAGTGGCCCAGGATATGTTGCCCCAACTGATCGAGGCCTACCCTGACCAGGAGGCGATTATCAGGGACAATTTCGCGCGCTTCGAAGCCTCTCTCAAAGCCGCCGACCAGGATATCCGGGCGATGCTGGCGCCGCTGAAAGAGCGTGGCTTTTATGTCTTCCACGACGCCTATACCGGTTTTGTTACGCACTATGGTCTGAAGCAGCTGGGTTACTTCACCGTTGACCCCGGTCGCCAGCCGGGTGCGCGCCATCTTGCAGAGATCCGTGCGGCGCTGGAGCAGAATCAGGCTGCCTGTGTCATGACCGAGCCGCAGTTCAGCACTGCGCTGGTGGAGCGGATTACCGATGGCCTGCCGCTCAAGACCGAAGAGATCGACCCGCTTGCAGCCGGGGTTGAGCTGAGCGAAACCGCCTATGTAGACTATATGCTTGATTTGGCGAGTCGTTTTGAGCGTTGCCTGGCTCCCTGAAGCGATTGAAAAAAAGATGCTGACAGGGGGTTCACAACCGCAGGGGCGCTCTATATAATGCGCCCCACTTTCGAAGCAGATGTGGTGGAATTGGTAGACACGCTAGCTTCAGGTGCTAGTGCCTTCACGGGCGTGGGAGTTCGAGTCTCCCCATCTGCACCACTTCCCTGAAGTGGTGTTGAACGGCAAAAGTTCGAAAGTGTCGAAAGTAGAGTTAAGGCGGTCCGGCGCCGCATGTTTCGCAAGAGACATAAAGCCGCACAAACCGACGCAGATGTGGTGGAATTGGTAGACACGCTAGCTTCAGGTGCTAGTGCCTTCACGGGCGTGGGAGTTCGAGTCTCCCCATCTGCACCACCGGTACTCACCGGCTGGTACTTCCCTCCCAAGTAAATTATCTCCCTATTTTTTTGCTCTTTAGAGCCTGACGTGCGTTCGTCCTCCAGGCGGAATAATCCGTGTCTAGGCTTATCCAGGCCTATCTGCTGGTTCTCTTTGTGCCGCTTCAGTTCATAAAAAGCGCCAGGCGATAAAAAGCCCCAGACTCAGCCGGGGCAAAACAGTTGCTTGGGAGCTTGTGCCGACTAGCCGGCGGTCAGCAGGCCGATCTGTACCAGTGCCGGGGTAATCGCGATAACCAGTCCGACCACCACCATCAGGATCGATGGTACGAGGCCCAGTTCTTCATAGCGTTCATCATTATGATGGATAGCAGTCATCTTATTTCTCCTTGCTAACAGGATGGGCGTATTGTTTTGCCCTGTAATCTGCTTATCGCAAGTTAGATGCCAGCTGTTTCGCTTTTTGTCATGGTTTGTAACAAACTGTTTTCATGAGGCTTTTACAAAGCTGGGTGTCAGTTTTTGTGAAACTAGTGTCAGTAATGACATGCCTGGGTTGGCGGTACGTCATTATTGGCGTGCGCAGGTTGTTGTCATCAACAAGAAGCTGGCGAGCATTATGCCGAAGCTGCCAGGAACCACGGCAAGCCTGACCGAGGTCCCTTTTCGCTGGCTAACCGCTTGTGAACGCCCGGCCGTTGCGCGTATAAAGAGCCTCCAGAGGTCTGTATCACCCGTCTTTGAAAGGAACCTGCCATTGAAAAAGTTCACGCTTAACCTGGATGCGGCGATCGTCATTGCGCTGCTGGTTCTGGCCTCTATCGGAGGCAACGCCTACCAGTACATGGAGTACAAAGAGCTGAAGGATGAGAACTTCCGTCTCCAACTGCAGGGCCTGGAAGATAAGATGAACCTGGATTCCCAGGAAAACTACATCAAGCGTCTCAATGCCAAGCTTGAGGAGCAGGGCGAGCCCGCTGAGGCTGCTGTCGCCGAGAGTGCCGCTCAGGATTCTTAAGCCGCAGGGCCAGGGATGACTTATCCACAGGGACGGATCATGAAAACAATCCTGATAACCGGCTGCTCCAGCGGCATCGGCCGCCACTGTGCATTGCGCCTGCATGAGCTGGGTTACCGTGTCTTTGCCACCGCCAGGAAGTTGGCCGATGTGCAGGCATTGGCTGATGAGGGGCTGGAGAGTCTGCAGCTGGACCTGGACGACAGTGCGTCTATCCATGCCGCGGTGGACCAGGTGCTTGAGCGCACCGGTGGAACCCTGGATGTACTGTTCAACAACGGCGCCTATGGCCAGCCCGGCGCCGTCGAGGACCTTTCCCGTGACGTGATGCGGGCTCAGCTCGAGACCAATGTGCTGGGCTGGCTCGAATTGACCAACAGAGTGCTGCCGGTGATGCGGCGTCAGGGCGGCGGTAGAATCGTCATGAACTCGTCGGTGCTCGGTCTCGTGGCGCTGAAGTACCGCGGTGCCTATAACTGCTCCAAATTCGCGCTGGAGGGACTGACAGACACCCTGAGGCTGGAACTGGCCGGTACGAATATCCATGTCAGCCTGATCGAACCCGGCCCGATCGAAAGCGCCTTTCGCAAAAACGCTTTCGCCGCCTTTAACGCCAATATCGATATCGAGCGCAGTGCGCACCGGGAAACCTATGAAGCGGTTGTAACGCGGCTTGCCAACCAGGAGCCGGGCAAGGAGCCTGCTTTTACGCTGACCTCGGAAGCGGTGCTTAAACCCCTGCGTCATGCCATTGAAAGCCGTCGCCCCAGGGCGCGTTACTACGTGACCTTCCCGACCCATTTAATGGGACTGATGCGCCGGATACTGCCAAACCGTCTGCTGGACAAACTGCTGATCAAGTCATCGGACTAGTCATTGGATTAGGCTGGATAAGCCGGATACCAAGCTATCTGGCCAAATGACAGAGTTTTATGTCTAGTGATTTCGTCCGGCTGTTAGAGTGTCCAGGCCAGCGAAGCGCTGTACCTGAATTCGTTTTCCATTTCCTCCGCAGACGTCTCGTCATACTCATTACTCAGGCCCAGCTTCAGCGCCACACCGATATAGGTGTTCAAGTCCTGAATCCAGCCGAGCGAGGAGAGCTTGAGCAGCTGTGAGAGCGCTTTCAGGCTTGGATAGAGTGAATTGGCGAACTCCAAGCTCTGGTGAACGCTGATCGTCCAACGGGTCTCCAGGCCGAGTATCCGCTGCGAGAACGCTGGTCCAGAATGGTTGTCGGGAAACGATTTCAGAGATAAAGGCAAAAAAGACATAGTCACGACATTTAAGAATGCTGCTTTTGCTCTTGATTCGCTATAGTGCAGACTCAATGCAACATGGATGTTGAGCCGGCATGAATGCTTCAAACTATCTCGCGTTATTCCTAACGATCACGATTGCTGTTTGTTCAGGCAATTTGCTATCGAACTATCTTTCAGCGCAATTCGCCGCATACCAACTAAAAGTGGCAGCAGAAGCTATGTCCAACCAGCTTAAGCAACAGAACGCTATTTGGACCGAAAAAAATGAGCGTAAGCTTGCGGCAGAACGAGCACATCGAATCAAAAGTTCGAAAGGAGTAGCGTTGGCCACTGCATGTAATGATTGGCAGCGCATGCACCGGCAAAGGCCTACCGAAACTACTGCTCGAGAATCCAAAAAACAGTGCGCTATCTATACGAGGTATATCGCAGAAGGGAAGTGATATTCGATAGCGCGCTGTTCATTCACAGTGTTATTTGCTCTCAATATGGGTAGACAGTTAAACATAAACTCTAGTTATATGGCGTCACTAATATATGGCTTTCAAGGATCGAAAAATGAAGAAATTTGCCCTTCTCCTAACGTCTATATCTCTCACCGCCTGTGCAACAGGTGGCCCGGCTTATAAGCAGTTCTGGTCGAAAGAAGGAGCTTCTTACGACCAAGCTGTTACACATGAATCTGAGTGCCAATATAACGTTGGCATGGCGAAAATTTCGAGTCGTGCGGAGAAACAGCAGCTCATTCAAAGCTGTATGAAAATGCAAGGTTACCGTTGGGGTAAGTACCCGGTACGGTGAGACCTGGCGCCATCTGGCCGATGAGCTTAAAGAGCTAACCAGACCGCAAGTACGGCAAGCCTGGGCCAAGCTGCACGAACATTACTTAATGGCAGCTGAAATCGCCCAGGCGACTTTAGAAAGCAAATATCTGCTTAACCTCATATAGTCTTGGTCCTGCTGGCAAGAACTTCATTGCCCTGGCCGTCCCACACGCTTACTCATAGCTTTCCAGGCACACCCAAAACTGAAAACTCTATACAAGCCGTGCTTGACTGGTTCTCCCGAGTATTGCTTTACCTACCAAGGGGAACCGGTGGAGCGGACTTCCGCTAAAGCTTGGGCGCGCGCACTGGAACGGGCGGGGATTACCGATTTTCGCTGGCATGATCTCAGGCACACCTGGGCGTCATGGCACGTGCAAAGAGGAACCAGTCTGTACGAGTTAATGGAGTTGGGAGGTTGGTCGTCGTTCGACAGGGTGCTGCGGCACGCGCATATGGCGGGAGAGCACTTAAAAGCGGTGGCGGGACAGGTTGGAGGCAGATTACCGGCACACGCCAGATACAAAAAAGGCCTGCATCTAGTGCAAGCCTCTTAAGTAGTGGTGCCCGGAGGCGGAATCGAACCACCGACACGGGGATTTTCAATCCCCTGCTCTACCGACTGAGCTATCCGGGCAACGAGGCGCATATTAAACCCGACTTGATTGAGGGTGTCAACGCCTTGTTTTCACTTTTCTTTATTTAGTTGCTCTCGGATGGCGGTACGTAGCCTTCAGCCTTGTCGTACTCTTCGCCGGAGAGGAATTTCTTCATCTCTTCCTGCAGGTATTTGCGGCTGTTCGGGTCCATCAGGCTCAGGTGTTTTTCGTTGATCAGCATGGTCTGGTGGTCGGTCCACTCCTGCCATGCCTGCTTGGAGACGTTGTCGTAGATATCCTGCCCCAGTGCTCCCGGGTACGGCGGACGCTCCAGGCCTTCCATCTCTTTTTTGTATTTGCGGCAGATAACTGTGCGGCTCATGGTTTGTCTCCCGTTTTGCTGGTGCCGGTGATGGAGTGCAGTAGCTTTTTCACCGGTGCGGCCAGGCCAATATTTTGTGGTTGGTCGGTGTTATACCAGAGTGTCGGCGGGCCTTCCATGACGCAGTTTGTAGGGTCTTTCAGGCTCACCAGTACCGGGGTGATATCCAGGTGATAGTGGCTGAAGGTGTGACGCAGCGGCTCAAGCGGCGTGGCTTTGTCGATCTGAAGGCCCAGTTCAGCTGGCGCGTCGCGCAGATCCTGCACCTCCGGCAGACTCCACAGGCCACCCCAGATACCTGTGGGTGGGCGCTGGGCCAGCAGGATGTGATCGTCTGTGTTGCGGATGATCAGCATCTGCGTCTGCTTTACCGGCAGGGTCTTCTTTGGCTTGGGTGAAGGCAGCTTGTCGGTGAGCCCCAGTGCAAAGGCTTTACAGGAGGGCTGTAAGGGACACAGCAGACAGCTTGGCTTGCTGCGGGTGCAGAGCGTGGCGCCCAGGTCCATCATCGCCTGGGTGTAGTCACCGACGCGATGATCCGGCGTATTGCGCTCGGCCAGGCTCCAGAGTTTTTTCTGCACCGCGGTCTGGCCGGACCAGCCTTCCACCGCGTAGCACCGCGCCAGGACCCGTTTGACGTTGCCGTCGAGGATGGCGGCACGGCGTCCGCTGGAGATCGACAGGATCGCACCGGCGGTTGATCGGCCGATACCGGGCAGCTGCTCCAGCTCGCCCACGCTGAGCGGGAATTCGCCGCCGAAGTCGCGGCTGACGATCTGCGCAGCCTTGTGCAGGTTGCGGGCGCGGGCGTAATAACCCAGGCCTGTCCAGAGGTGCAGTACCTCATCTATATCCGCATAGGCCAGGGAGTGTACGTCCGGGAAACGCTCCATGAAGCGCTGGTAGTAGGGAATCACCGTGGCAACCTGGGTCTGCTGCAGCATGATCTCAGAGACCCAGGTGTTGTAGGCGAGCTTCTCCTGCTGCCAGGGAAGGTCCTTACGGCCGTGCTGGTCAAACCAGTCCAGCACGGCGCCATGGAACTCTGCGGGTGTCATCTCAATCGGTGTCAGGCTGGTCATCAGTTTCCAAACAACCCTTTGATCAATGATTTGGCACCTTCTCCACCGAGCTTTTCACCCAGTTTCTCTTCGATTTTGCTGCCAACCTCTTCCTCGACCTTTTTCTGCGCTTGGGCCTTGAGCAGGTTGGCGAAGATGCTGGGGTCCGGTCGGCACATCTGCGCCGGCGGTGTATCGAAGGAGCCCTTGCAGTTCACCGGGAACTCCACGCCTTCCAGGCGGTTGTTTACGGAGCAGGTCTGCTTGAACAGGTTCTCCTTGATGGTCATGCCCAGGCGGTAGTCGATCAGCGCCTGGGGCAGGTTCACGCTGCCGCGGCCGGTCATCTGCATCGCGTCCAGGTTGGCGGTCAGGTCCTTGTTGCTGACCACGCCGTTGGTGATATTGAAACTGCCGCCCATATCGGCGAACGGCGTGGACTGGTCCACCTGCTCGCTGTTGATACCCAGGCTGGCCACATTGTTGATCCCCTGGCAGATGGTCTGCGCCATGCTGATGCCCTCGATAACACCATCGGCAGCCTTGATGTTGAGCATGCCCCCCAGGGAGTTGATGATGGCGTGCATCGACTGCCCCTGGGCGCTGAGCAGCGCATCGGAGCTGAAAGTACCGGTGATCGGCGCTTCGCCCGCCAGTTCGGTCAGCAGCTCGCCAAGCTGGATGCCGCTGATCTTTTCGCTGATATTGATCTTCAGCGGTTTCTGGCGCGCGTCCAGCTTGGCGCTGTTGCGCAGGGTGCCGGAATACATGTCGGCGTTGATGCGGCTCAGGTTGACCAGGCCGTCATGGGCGCTCAGTGTCAGTCCGATGTTTTTGGCGTCGATACCGGCGATGGTCAGTTTGCCCAGGTCAAAGCTGGCATCCAGGTTCAGTGCCTGCAGCGGCTCCAGCGGGATGATCTCCTCTTTCGACCAGCGCTCCTTATTGCCGTTATCCGAGCTGGCGCTGCCCTCGCCTGCCGCGTTGCCGGATTCGTTGGCCGGTGGCAGGTAGCGGTCGGCGTTGAAGCTGTCGCCCTTGAGGACAAGGGTCTGGGCCAGGCTGGTCAGATCCAGGCTGGCCTTACCGTCAAATCGGGTGTCGTCCAGATGGATCGCCAGCGGGTCCAGCGTCAGGGTGTTCGCGGTTCCGCCCAGGGTGGTGCTCAGACCAACGCGGGTCAGGGCATCCGGATCGGCGGTTTCGGGCGCGGTCTGTCCCAGCGAGGTCAGCAGCTGCTTCAGGTTGAAGTCGTCAACCATCAGGCCGCCCTTGATGACCGGGTTGCTGAACTGTTCCACGCTGAGCTGGCCATTGGCACTGAGCTCTGCGATCGCCAGCTTCTGAATGCCGACGTTGGCGAGCTGATCATCCAGATCCACGTCCAGGTTCGCTTCAATAGCCAGCTCAAGCGGCTCGCCGCCGAGGGCCAGGCTCTGGATACGGGTATTGGCGACGATGCCGTTGAGCTGGTAGCGCTGGGTGTCCAGGTCCAGCAGGGCATCGCCGGTCAGGTTGGTGCTGAGCGAGAGTGACTCGGTGTCGTTACTGAACTGGCGGATATCGGCGCTCAGTTCCAGCGGGATCGGGGTATTCGGCGTCAGCATGCCGGTGGTCAGGTTCAGGTTACTGATCTCCACCCGGCTGCCGGCACCTTCGTCCACATAATTGATCAGTGCATCGCTGAGGACAATCTCTTCGATGGCAAAGGAGCTGATCCCGCGACCTGCCGGGCTATCGCCGGTATCGGCGGTGCTCTCTTCAGTGGCCGGCTGGGCCTGGGTATCGGCCGGGGTCCAGTTGTTACTTTGACCGGTGCTGATCAGGTTCAGTTTGAGGCCGTTGACCTGCACGCTGCTCATTTCCACGCTGCCGCTGATCAGCGGCAGCAGCTTGACCGAGACCTGTGCCTGTCCCAGTCGGGCCAGGCCCGGCTTGTCCGGGTAGCGCAGATCGATGTCGCTTACATCCAGGCCGAGCCAGGGAAAGACCGACCAGCCGATCTCACCATTGATCTCCAGTTCGATGCCCTGCTCGCGTGCGGCCTGCTCTATGTCGCCGCGGTAATCGTTCGGATCGATAACGAAGCCGAGGAGAATACCTCCGGCGCCGATCAGAAGAACGACAAGGACCACTAATCCGATAAACAGCCTTGTAATCAATTTCATAGGTCGAATCCTGTAAACCTCGGTCTGCTTTGAATGCTGCACTATTGTAGCTAATCGATTGTTGTTAGGGGAAAACGCTCTTTTCCACTCAGCCATTTTTGGCCCTTGTCCCCTGCTTCTGTGCGCCAGATTACCTTCAGAATGGCTGACCCCTGCTGAAGCCTCAGGTTCAGTCACCGTTGAATAACTATTGCTCTGCCGTTGACGGCGGGTTGTCTGTATAATATCCGCTTTCAATGAAACCCACGCGCAACGGCGGAGACTGAGATGGCCGATCGTACCGCCAGAGTGACCCGCAACACTCTGGAAACCCAGATCACCGTATCGATCAACCTCGATGGCACTGGCCAGTTCGAGTCCGATACTGGCGTCCCCTTCCTTGACCACATGATGGATCAGATTGCCCGTCATGGTCTGATCGACATGGAGATCAATGCCATTGGCGATCTGCATATCGACGATCACCACACCGTCGAGGATATCGGCATCACCCTGGGCCAGGCGTTCCACCAGGCCGTCGGCGACAAGAAAGGCATCCGCCGTTACGGCCACGCCTATGTACCGTTGGATGAAGCTCTGTCCCGTGTGGTCATCGACTTCTCCGGCCGTCCGGGGCTGGCGATGGATGTGGAGTTCACCCGCGGTCGCGTTGGCAGCTTCGATGTGGATCTGTTCAGTGAATTCTTCCACGGCTTCGTCAACCACGCCCAGGTGACCCTGCATATCGATAACCTCAAGGGCAAGAACACCCACCACCAGGCTGAGACGATCTTCAAGGCGTTTGGTCGCGCCGTCCGCATGGCACTGGAAGAAGATCCCCGTGCCGCCGGGATCATGCCGTCGACCAAGGGGTGTCTGTAATTTATGAGCAGTATCGCTGTCATCGATTACGGTATGGGCAACCTGCACTCGGTTGCCAAGGCGCTGGAACATGTGCAGCCCGGTGTCGAGGTGCGCGTAACCGCCGATCCGGAACAGGTGCGCACAGCTGATCGTGTATTGCTGCCCGGTGTCGGCGCGATCCGCGACTGTATGGCCGAGATCCGCCGCCTGGGTGTGGATAAAGAGGTGCGTGAGGCGATCGCCTCCGGCAAGCCGTTCCTCGGCATCTGTGTCGGTTACCAGGCGCTGATGGAGTTCTCGGAAGAGAACGGCGGCGTCGATTGTCTCGGCGAGTTTGAAGGCCGGGTCAATTTCTTCGGTGAAGACCTGCACGAAAGCGAAGGCAGTGATCGCCTGAAGGTGCCGCACATGGGCTGGAACGAGGTGCAGCAGAGCATCGATCACCCGCTGTGGAAAGATATCGACAACGGCAGCCGTTTCTATTTTGTCCACAGCTACTACGTCAAGCTGGCCCAGCGCGGTCAGGTGGCCGCAACCTGCCATTACGGTGTGGATTTCGACGTGGCGCTGGCGCACAACAACGTGTTTGCCGTGCAGTTCCACCCGGAAAAGAGCCATACTGCAGGCTTGCAGCTGCTGAAGAACTTCCTTAACTGGGACGGCCAGGTCTGAGACCGTCCCCGAGACAGACTTTCAAGGTTTTATCCACAATGCTGATTATCCCCGCGATCGATCTCAAGGATGGCAAATGCGTACGCCTGCGTCAGGGCCGCATGGACGATTCCACCGTATTCTCCGACAACCCGGTCGACATGGCCGCGAAGTGGGTTGAAGCCGGCTGCCGTCGTCTGCACCTGGTGGACCTGAACGGCGCCTTTGCCGGTAACCCGGTCAACGGCGAGATCGTCAACGCCATCGCCAAGGCCTACCCGGACCTGCCGATCCAGATCGGCGGCGGTATCCGCTCTGCCGAGACCATCCAGGCCTACCTGGATGCAGGCGTTGAGTACGTCATCATCGGTACCAAGGCGGCGAAAGAGCCTGAGTTCGTCACCGAGATGTGCAAGCAGTTCCCGGGTCACATCATCGTCGGCCTGGACGCCCAGGACGGCTACGTGGCGATCGACGGCTGGGCCGAGATCACCGACGTTAAAGCGGTGGATCTGGCCAAACGCTTCCGCAACGACGGCGTCAGCGCCATCGTTTACACCGATATCAGCCGTGACGGCATGATGCAGGGTGTGAACGTGGAAGCCACCGTTGAGCTGGCCCGCGAAGCCGGTATTCCGGTGATCGCCTCCGGCGGCGTTACCGATATCGAAGATATCCGCAAGCTGGCAGCCGTGGCCGATCAGGGCATCCTCGGCGCCATCACCGGTCGTGCCATCTACGAAGGCACCCTGGATGTGGCCGAAGCGCAGAAGCTCAGCGACGAGCTCAGCAAGTAAGGCCGAGCAAGTAAGTAGTAACGCAGAAAGGTAAGCACCATGGCACTGGCAAAACGCATCATCCCCTGTCTCGATGTCGAGAACGGCCGCGTGGTAAAGGGCGTGAAGTTCCTCGATATCCGCGATGCCGGCGATCCGGTAGAGGTCGCCAAGCGCTACAACGAACAGGGCGCGGACGAGATCACCTTCCTGGATATCACCGCCAGCCATGAAGAGCGCGATACCATGGTGCATACCGTGGAGCGCATGGCTGCCGAGGTGTTTATCCCGCTGACCGTCGGTGGCGGTATCCGCACCTGCGAGGATATCCGCAAGATGCTCAACGCCGGTGCCGACAAGGTATCGATCAATACGGCTGCCGTGTTCAATCCGGAATTCGTGCGCGAAGCCGCCGAGCGGTTCGGCAGCCAGTGCATCGTGGTCGCCATCGATGCCAAGAAAGTCTCCAAGGAAGGCGAACCGGACAAGTGGGAGATCTTCACCCACGGCGGCCGCAAGCCGACCGGTCTGGATGCGGTTGAATGGGCGAAAAAGATGGTGGAGCTGGGCGCTGGCGAGATCTTGCTGACCTCCATGGACCAGGATGGCGTCAAGAACGGCTACGACATCGGCGTGACCCGCGCCATCTCTGAAGCCGTCGCGGTGCCGGTAATCGCTTCCGGTGGTGTCGGCAACCTGGATCACCTGGTCGAAGGCTGCATCGAAGGCAAGGCAGACGCGGTGCTGGCAGCATCGATCTTCCACTTCAACGAGTACACCATCCCGCAGGCGAAACAATATATGCGGGAGAAGGGCGTCGAAGTCAGGCTTTGATCATTTCTCGAAGATCGCTACAGTAAGGCCCCATAAGGGGCCTTTTTTGTACCCTTTTCGTCTGTCATGGAAGTGGCTTTTCGTAGCAGCGACGCCCTCGTCGCGATCAACCAGCGGGGTCTTAAATGACTGCTGTGCCGCATCAATCGGGACGAGGTTTTTATGCCCTTTGGGTGCGTGCCTCGTACATTGCAGGTGAAATGTTTAAATTTGCGGATCATAAATCCGCATAAAACGGGCGAACCGGGGTTTGCCCTGGCTGGTCAGCCCGTTGAACCTGTAGGTTACCAGGCTGCCGATCTTCGGTGGGCTGGCCCGTTCCTCATCACTCAGTCCCGAGCCGATACGAAAGCGTAGGCCTGCTTTGGTTTCTACAATCAGCGCGCCGGTCATCCCCTCGTATTTGCCTTTACCCGGTGTGTAGCCAACCACCCGGGCTTCGGCATCCTCATAACCCTTGTATTTCAACAGCAGGCTGCTGCGGCTGTGTGTGTAGCGGGCGGAAGCGTGATGCAGCATCAGGCCTTCTCCGCCGGTCTGGCGGGTCTGCTCAAGCAGGTTGTCGATCTCGGCTCGTGAGAGTCCGCGTGTCTGTTCGATAACGCTGACAGCCGAGTTATCCACAGCGGCCGCTATGTCGTTGAGTGCCGCAAGGCGCGTTTCGAAGGTGCCCGGATGTGCCGGCAGGTCGAACAGGCGCAGCTGTACCTCATCCCACAGCGGATCACCGGCATCGGCGCGGTGAATCAGGCCGGAGGTTTCACTGAACCGGCCGCGACCCAGCCAGAGCTCCGCATCCAGAGGTACCGGTGGCAATTGCTCTAACAATGTATCGGCTGCATGAATGCGCAGGCCGCTGCGGGTCAGCAGCACCTGGCCGCTCCAGCGGGCACGCACGCCATCGAGCTTTTCGCTGACGAAATAAGCCTGGCTGTCGATGGTCTGTTCCGGCGTGAGTGATTCGGCACTCATCAGTGCGGGCGCCTGGGTGGCGGCGAGGGCGACGGGTGTGGCAACGAAGGCCAGCGTAGCGCCGGCCCAGAGAGGTGGGTTGGACATGGGGGGCTCTCCTTGATCCCTGGAGTTGAACGGAGCTTCCTGCTCCGCCTTTGAGTCACCTAAGGTTAGTCAGAACTCGTAACTGAGCTCAAGTCTGTAGCGGGTATCATCACGGTCGGCGCCGTTGAGCCAGTGCTCGGCACCGATCTCCATTTCAAAGCCGGGCATGGGGGATTCATACTCCAGCCTCAGGGTGCCGATCCACTGCTCCTGGTTTTCCCACTCCCAGGCCTCACCCGGTTTGCGTTCAGCCTGATCTTCAAGCTGCCAGGTAGGGCCAAACATCATCTCCCAGCCGGCTACCGGCATGATCCAGTCGAGCCAGAGTCGGGCTTCGTACTGCAGCTCCTGTTCGGCTTTTTCCCGGTCATCCCGAGCGGTGTTGGTCCAGGCGCTGTACTGTTCATGTTTGATGCTGACTTTAGGCAGCAGATAAAGGCTGTACCAGGGGGTGGGGTATTCGGCCTGAAGCGCCAGTTTGGTTTCGTAGCCCATGCCGCGGCCTTCGATCGGTTTGGCATCCTCTGCCAGGCTGGTAGCGCGGTAGTGCACATCGATAAAGCGATCGTGATAGGCACGCAACGACCAGGCAGCGCCACCCAGCATGGAGCCGAGATCCCGTCGCAGGCCCAGGCCCAGCAACGGGGTCTGGCGCCACTCGGTGCGGGTCTTGTCATTCTTCAGTGAGCCATCCTCGCGGTACTCACGGCTGTGATCCACGGTGCGGCGTGCGTTGTAGCCAAGGCGTGCGCTCCACCGCCATTCAGACTCCGGGTTAAGCTCCGCCGTGACCAGCGTCTCGCTCTCCCAGCGGCTTTTACGTTTGACGTCGCGCTCGTCAAAGCTGCCATCGTCTGCGTATGAAATCTCGCTGCGTTCCTGCCCGTCCAGGTGTTTGAGCCGGGCTTTGATCTCGATATCGGCGAAGGCTTCAGGGACGGGAACCAGCAGCAGTGGCAGGGCGTAGAGCGCAACGCGGTTCATCGGGATAGAGCTTCCTTTTCTATCAGTGAGATCAGTTTTTCGATACGCATGGGGCGGGCAAGGCCGTATCCCTGGGCGTAGCGCACGCCCATCTTTTTGAGCTCTTCGTGCTGGCGGTCGGTTTCGATCCCCTCTGCCACGGTACCGATCGACAGGGAATCCGCCAGCGCGACCATGGCGTCTATCAGCGGGCGGGAGTGGCCGTCGATCAGGTTATGCACGAAGGAACGGTCGATCTTGAGTCCGTCGATCGACAGGCTGTTCAGGTAGGCCAGCGACGAATAGCCGGTGCCGAAATCGTCGATCCAGATATCGATACCTGAGGCCTTCCAGCGTCTCAGCGCCGCTTCACTGCTCTCCAGATGACTGATCATGCTGGTTTCGGTGATCTCGATACAGAGGCTTTTATCCGGCAGCGCCAGGTTATTCTTCAGATCGCAGATGTACTGACACAGCTCCAGCTGGTGCAGCGCCGCGCCGGAGACATTGATCGCCAGGGAGAACTGTTGGCGGTGCCTGAGAAGGGTCTGCAGATCTTGGCTGGCGCGGTTGGCGACCCAGCGGGTGACGTCCTCGATCAGGTCCGATTCTTCAATGATCGGAATAAAGCGGGCCGGCGAGAGCAGGCCATTCTCCGGGTGCTGCCAGCGCAGCAGCGCCTCAGCACCGATAATGCGGCCCGTTTCCATGGAATAAAGCGGCTGGTAATCGAGGAACAGGTGGTCATTCTCGATCGCCTCCCGGATGCCCTGCTGGATCTCCAGGTGCTCCTGGATCTCCTGGGTCATCTGCGGCTGGAAAAAGGCGAACTGGTTGCGGCCATGTTGCTTGGCGGAGTACATGGCAATATCGGCGTGCTTGAGTATTTCGCTGGCGCTGACGCCGTCATCCGGGTACAGCGTGATGCCGATACTGCAGGATATGGAGAAATACTGACCATGGAGCAGGAAGGGCGAGGCCAGGGACAGCAGCAGGCTGCGGGCTATCTCGGCAGCGTCCTCGGCACAGCGGATCGCTGGCAGCAGGACCACAAATTCGTCGCCGCCAAGGCGTGCCAGCTCGGCGCCGGGCCCGCGCTGACCGCGGCTTGCCCTGACGTTGACCTGAAGCCTGCGGGACACTTCGCGCAGCAACTGGTCGCCACGCTCGTGACCGGCGGTATCGTTAACCTGCTTGAAATGGTCCAGGTCGATAAACAGCACCGCGAAGGCGCTGTCCAGGCTGGCACTGCGGTGCATCATCTCGCTGAGCCGGTTCTGGAACCAGCGCCGGTTGGGCAGGGAGGTCACCGGGTCCTCGTAGGCCATCTGGTGGACCTGGTCGTGGCTTTCTTCCAGTGCATCACGCATCCGCTCCAGCGCGCTGCCGAGGCGGCCCAGCTCGTCCGGCCGGTGGAGCTCGAAACTGATATTGCGTTCGCCCTCGGCGTATCGGGTGCTGCGTTCGGTCAGCACCTGCAGTGGCTTCAGCATGCGCCGGGTGATCCAGCGTGCGCTGAACATGCAGATCGGCAATAACAGAATGAAGGTGATCAGTATGGCCCAGCGAACCTGCTGGAACAGTTCGTACTCGGTGTCTTTGCGTTCCCGGGCGTGGATATGCATTGCCGAAAAGGGGCGGACAAAATCGAAGCTGACCGCGATCGCGGCGATAGACTCATCGGCAACGCTGACCGGTGAGTTAAGGTGCAGATGCTCACCTTCCCAGAACCGGTCCTCGCGCAGGCCGGTCAGCAGCTGCGGCGGGGTGTAGTCTGAAACCTCTTTTCCATATAGCGGGATCTCGGCACTGCCATCGTGGATGATCCGGCCGTCGGGGCCATAGACGTAGATATAGTCCAGGTTGCGGTACTGACTCAGTCCTTGCAGTGCTTCGGCGATCGCGCTGAGATCCCGGTTGTAGATCTCGATACTGAGGCCGTTGCTGAGTGTATTGGTGAGCAGCTGGGCATCGTGTTCGAGCTGGCGTTTGGCCACATTGGTCAGCAGTTGCTGACTGGCCTGGTTGGAGTCCTGCAGGTAGCGTTTCAGGGAATCGTCAACGGCCATCATGAGTGCAAGCATGATCACTGCCGAGAGCAGGGTCAGCAGCAGTGACAGGCGGGTGATGACCGAAAACTGGCGTTTCACTCAGGTGTATCCTCCCTGCCGTGGCCGAGTTGGAGCAGAAACTCATGGTCTTTCGGATTCAGCGCACTGAAGCCGCCGGTCTGCTCATAGCGCGCCAACAGGTCGGCATGGCTGTTCTCGCTCATCGCCAGCAGTTCGTCCCTCAGCGCACTGGCCGCGGCTTCTGACAGGGCGGGTGTGGCGATCTCGAATGCCCTGGGGTAGAACTCAGAACGGTGGATAACCTGCAGCTTCGCTTGGATACGGGCCGGTACCCGCGCCCTGTTTTCCCAGTCGCCGTTATTCAGGGCGCCGGCGGCGGCGATCCCTTTTGCCACCCAGAGTGCATTGTTTTTTTCGTTGCGGCTGAACAGGTAGCCGACCTGGCCCGGCGGCACCGGGTCATTGGTATGCTCCAGCTTGACCAGGGAAAGTCCCTGCCGCTCCAGAATCTGCCGGGGCAGAAAGTAGCTGCTGAAGGAGGCCGGATGTTCAAACGCGATCCGTTTGCCGACCAGGTCGTTGAGCTCGTCGATGCCGCTGTCGGCGAGGGTGTAGATCAATGACTGGTATTGAGGCTGGTGATTCTTCCATTTTGTGACCAGTGCCTGGCTGCCGGTCTCCCGGATCAGGCGGGCTGCCGTGTAGGGTGTTTCGCTGATCCAGTGAACCTCACCCCGGCGGACCGCCTCTACAAGCTCGTCGACGGTCCCGTATAGATGGACTTGAGCGCCAGTGAAGCCGTACTGCTCCAGCCGACCGGCCATGTAGCGGGCCATCGGCAGCAACTCCTTGAAATTCTTTTTAGGCCGGTCACTAACCTGTGCGATCACAAGAGTGTCTGCGAATACTAACGCCGGCGCAGCGAGGCCGCCCAACAGCAGTGCACCGGTCAGTTGAGCGATGAGGAGAAGCCTGCTGATGAATAGGGAGGGTAGGTGTCGCATGCTTGTCGGTCGCTTCCAGACTCGTCTGTGGCTGAATGTACGAGAACCCTTAGCGTTTTGCTACCTTGGCGGCCAGGGGTCAGATTTTTTCCGGACTCCAGCGGTTGCCGGAGTGGTCGATGGCTTGGTTCAACTGCTCCAGCAGAGCTGGTATCTCTTCGTCGACACGCAGTAGCGAGCGGCACTGGTCCTGGATAAATCCCTGGCGGCGGGTGTGGTCGAGGAATTCGAGCAGCGGGCCGTAAAAGTTATCCACATTGAGCAGCGCCACCGGCTTGTCGTGATAGCCCAGCTGGGCCCAGGTCCAGATCTCGAACAGCTCTTCAAAGGTACCGATACCGCCGGGTAGCGCGATAAAGGCATCGGCCAGGCTGGCCATACGCGCCTTGCGGGCGTGCATATCGGGCACCACTTCCAGCGAGGTCAGTTGCTGGTGGGCGACTTCAGCCTTGAACAGGCTTTCCGGAATCACGCCGGTGACTTCGCCACCTGCACTCATCACACCCTCTGCCACCGCACCCATCAGTCCGACGGAGCCACCGCCATACACCAGTGATGACCCCTGGGCGGCGATCGCCGTACCGAGTTCGAACGCAACCTTCTCGAAACGCGGGTTCGCGCCTTTGCGGGAACCACAGAAAACGCAGAGTGTTGTTGCCATTCTTCAGTCCTTTTCCTGTGCCGAGCTGAGCCGGCCATTAACGGGGATGCGCAGTACGAAACCACTGCCCCGGCCGGATGCGGATTGGACCTCGATGCTACCATGGAGAAGGCGGTGAACCCACTGGTGAAGCAGATGCCGCCCCTGATCCCTGTGTCCCCGGCCGAGGTGAGAAAGCGGGCAAAAGCACGATAGTCATGTACGATGATCAGATAATTGCTGATTAATGCCCCGAAATACCCGGATTAGTAGCGCCGTTTTGCTATTTACGGCAGCGCAGAGGCGTACCAGCCTGTTGGTATCCGCGTTCAGGCCGTACAATACGCCATCAAGCCTGATCGATATGCAGAGACCGGAGACACCGATGAGTGAGCCGCTGAAACTGGAGAAACAACTCGACCGACTGGAAAGCTGGCAGCTCGTCGCTTTCTGTGCCGCGCTGAGTGAACGGATGTTCCCGAATTTCGCACTGTTCTCGCGTCTGGTGGAGTTCGGTGATCATCAGCAGCTGCGTGGCATTCTTGACGGTATCTGGAACCAGCTGGCCGGCACCGGCGCACGCATCAATGCAGAAGTCCAGCTCGACAACGTCGAGGCGAGTATTCCCGATCTGGACGAGTTTGATATGTATGGCGCAACCCCGGCCCATGCAGCCGTAGTTGGTCTTTACTCCACGCTGACCTGTGTGATCGAGGGGGATGTGGCCGAAGCGGTCGAGGTGGCGAACCTGTCCCACGAGTGTGTGGCGGGCTTTATCGAGATCAGCGAGGGTGATGACCAGATGTCCGATGAGGAGCTGGTACGTTTCATCAATACCCATGAACTGATGTTGAACGAAGAGGCGTTCGTTGACGAGGTGCTGGAGCGACTGCGTGGGCAGCGTCAGCCCACAGCGGCGTTTATCCGTGAGCTGCGTACCCTGGCCGAAAACGAGGGCGTCAGCAATATCGGCATCAGTGATGAAGACGGCTGATGCTGCGACTCGGACTTTTTCTGCTGATCGTACCGCCGCTGGCGTTGATGGCCGGCTTTATGATCGAGCAGGCTCAAGTGGATGCCTGTCTCGATAGCGGTGGTGCCTGGCACTACGCCGAAGCCAGCTGCGAGACATCCGGCGAGTACCCCTTTGTTCCCTTCATGATGCGTCACCCTCTGCTGGTCAACGGCGGGATGCTGCTGGCCGTGGTGGGGCTTTTCTTCTGTCTTATCGGTCTTTACAAGGGCCGTTCCTGAGTTTTCCGGAGTTCTGATAATGGTGAAAAAGATCCTGCTGGCGCTGCTCGCGGTTGCTGTGCTGGGTGTGGCTTATCTCTGGTTCAAAAAGGACGCCATCGTCGCGGAGTTCAACCAGGAACGGGCCGAAGAAGCCCTGGTGTACCGTGAGGCGGGCCTTGAATACGGCCGCAATCACGATCAGCAGGCCTGTCTTGATGAAGCGCTTAAGGAGTTCGATACCCAGTGCACCGGATTCAGCTGCACCGTGCGCTACGGCAAGTTCCTGAACGCCTGCCTGGAGACGGCGGCCGTCTCTGAGACCTTCTGTGACAAGGTACCGGCCTACCAGGAAGAGAAAACCGAAGATGAGAAGATCTGGGCCCGCGAAGCCTGCTGGGCTCAGGATATTCGTGGCGAGGGCTGCCGCCTGTTACTGCGTCAGCAGCAGTATTTCTGCAGTAGTAACCTCGCACCGGGGGATGAGCTGACCGACAGCGCTGCAGCTGCCGGCCAGTAATCTCGATCGCAACGCTTAACCGATGCTCAGCACCAGCTTGCCGCGCTGATGGCCGCTGGCGCTGAGTGCATGGGCGCGGGCCACCTCTGCCAGCGGGATAGACCCGCCCAGTGATAGCTTCAGCTTGCCGGCATCGGCCAGCGCGGCCAGCGCCTCCAACTGGCTGCCGTTGGGCTCGACCCGGATACCCATGACGCGGTAACCGCCCTTCTCTGCCGCCGCCATCACCTCGGCTGCTGTCACCGACGGCAGCGTCACCAGAATGCCGTCCGATTTCAGGCAGTGCAGCGCTTCAATGGCGGTGGCACCACCGACGCCGTCGATAACGATATCCACATCGCTGACACTGACCGCCAGGTTGGCGCTGGAGTAGTCGATACACTCGTCGCAGCCCAGGCTGTGGATAAAGTCCTGGTTGGCGGCGGATGCGGTGCCGATCACGTAGGCGCCCGCCGCTTTGGCCAGCTGCACGGCGATATGGCCGACACCTCCGGCGGCGGCCAGTACCAGTACTTTCTGCCCCGCTTTTACCTGCGCCTTGTCATGCAGCGCCTGCCAGGCGGTGAGGCCGGCAAGGCCAAGACCGGCTGCTGCCTCTGCGCTCAGGGATTCGGGTCGCAGCGCGATCTGGTTCGCCGGTGCGCAGGTGTATTCGGCATAGCAGCCGGCCGCTTCCGGGAAACGGATAAAGGCGAACACCTCGTCGCCCGGTTTGAAGTCACTGACGCCATCACCGACCTTATCCACAGTGCCGGCGCACTCCCAGCCGGGAATGAACGGCAGCTCGCCGATAGCGGCACTGGCGCCACCGCCGGCGCAGGTTTTCCAGTCGATCGGGTTGATGCCGGCGGCGCGGTTGCGAATCAACACTTCACCGCGGCCCGGCTGCGGGATCTCCACCTCGTCCAGGGTCAGGTTTTCCGCTCCGCCGAAGGCGTGGAGTCGTATCGCTTTCATGTTAATCTCCGTTCACTGAAAAAGCCGGGGTAGTGGAAGCCGCTAACAGGCCCGCCTGGCCCCTGTCCAACCCAAGTGCTTGAGAAGGATTACGATGATCTATCTGGCCATAATCGAGCCGTTTCTGTTCTGGGGCGGCCTGCTGGTGTTTGTGACCTCGCTGGGTCTCTACGTCAAACGAACCAGTGACTGGCAGGCGGTAATGCGCTTCTGGCAGCCGCTGATCAGCTTCACACCGCTGGAATTCAGAATCAACCGTATCGGGCTGACCCTGATGCTGGTCGCCGTCGCTATACGTTTTATCGTTTATTTTCTGGCCTGAGGAGGGTCTATGAGTGCCAATCCCGTCAGGGGCGCCAGCTATTTTACGCGCGGACTGGCGATGCTGCCTGAGCCCGGTATCCGCAGTTTCGTACTAATTCCCCTGCTTATCAACGTGCTGCTGTTCAGCGGTGCGATCTGGCTGCTGATCAATCAGTTTGGTAACTGGATCGACTATATGATGAACGCCTGGCTGCCCGCCTGGGAGTGGCTGGACTTTCTGCGCTACCTGCTCTGGCCGCTGCTGGCGCTGCTGATACTGGTGGTGGTCTATTACAGCTTCTCCATTGTCGCCAATTTTATTGCGGCGCCGTTCAACGGCTTTCTGTCGGAGATGGTGGAGCGCAAGCTGCGTGGCACGGTGAGTACCGATGAAGGCTGGTCGGAGCTGGTGAAAATGATTCCCCGCTCGCTGCAGCGCGAGGTGGCCAAGCTGATGTACTACCTGCCCCGGGTGCTGATCCTGCTGGTGCTGAGCTTTATCCCGGTGATCAACCTGGCGATGCCCTTTGTCTGGTTCCTGTTCGGTGCCTGGATGATGGCGATCCAGTACTGCGACTATCCGATGGATAACAACAAGGTGAGCTTCGGGGAGATGAAGCGCCTGCTGAAATCGCAGCGCTTCACCGCAGTGGGCTTTGGCTCGGTGGTGCAGGTCGGCATGCTGATACCGCTGGTGAACCTGCTGATCATGCCCGCAGCCGTGGTCGGAGCGACCATCTACTGGGTAGAGGAACACAGCGAATTGAAAACAGCGGGTGCGTCAGCCACCGGAAAGGTGGTGACGCGCTAGTTGCTGACCGCCTCGATCACCGGGCGAACCATATCCGGCGGGAAGTGGCAGGTGAAGGTGCTGCCCTCGCCGGTTTTGCTTTTGATCGTCAGGTGAGCGCCATGGCGCATCAGCACGTGCTTGACGATGGCAAGCCCAAGGCCTGTACCACCACTGGCTGAAGAGCGGCTCTCATCGACTCGGTAGAAGCGTTCCGTGAGGCGGGGGATATGAATCGGATCAATGCCGATACCGCTGTCCTTGACCGAGAAATGCCCCCCTTTATCATCCACCCACCAGCGAATGCTGATCTCGCCAGGACCTGGAGTGTAACGCACCGCATTGAATACCAGGTTGGAGAGCGCACTGTGCAGTTCCAGCTCCTGGCCCAGCAGCTGGTAGCCGGGCTCGATCTCCACCTGGAAATGGTGGGCGCGATCCCCTGACAGCTCCTCTGCATCGCGATGAATCTGCTCGATCAGCCGTTGGATCCCCACCGGGTGCAGATCGGTGATGTGTTCGGTGGCTTCGAGCCTGGAAAGCAGCAGCAGGTCCGCCACCAGACGTTCCATCCGCGTGGTCTGGTGCTGCATCTGCGACAGCCCGCGATGCAGCGGTCGCGGCAGATCCTGTTCAAGAAAGGTCTCCACGTAGCCGTGAATCACGGTCAACGGGGTGCGCAGCTCGTGGGAGGCGTTGGCGACGAAGTCCTGACGGGTCTGCTCCAGTTTCACCAGTCGGGTGACGTCCCGGGATACCAGTACCCGGTCTCCATCGCCGAAACGGCTGATCTGATGCTGCAGGAAAGTATGAGAGTTTATCGGCGAGACCAGCTGCAGTGGTTCCTGGTACTGCTCTTTCTGGTAGTAGCGGATAAAGCGGGGGTCACGCGCCAGGTTGAAGATCGACTTGCCACGGTCGCTGTCCTGGAACCCAAGCAGGGTTTCCGCGGCCTTGTTCCACCACTCCAGGTTGTTGTCGCGATCGATGATGACGATGGCATCGAAGAGCGATGCGGTGCTCTGCTGGAAGCGGCTGATCACCGCTTTGAGCTTGTCTTCGCGGGCGACAGCGCGTTTGCGGCGTCTTGCCAGCTGATCCAGCAGATCACCCCAGAGGCCGGTGCCTTCCGGTGGCATATCGTCTGCTTCCCGGGATAACCAGCTCATCACTTTGTTGAACTGGCGCGCGTGATAGATGCTCCATGCCAGCATGCTCAGCGCCAGGCCCCAGCCCGGATAGGAAAGCAGGGCTCCGGCGCCCAGCCCTACCAGGGCTGCTCCGATCAGGGGCAGGTTCATCGGTGTGCGTGTGTGACGCATAAAACCTCGTGTCCGTTGGCCGCGGCTGGGGTTCAGGCGACCTGAGAAGAGAAGCGGTAGCCGGTACCGCGAACGGTTTGTACGAGGTAATCATGACGTTCGCCAAGTGCTTTGCGCAAGCGGCGGATATGCACATCTACGGTGCGTTCTTCGACATAAACGTTTCCGCCCCAGACCATGTCGAGTAACTGGCTGCGGGAGTAGGCGCGATCCTGGTGGGTCATGAAAAACTGCAGCAGGCGGAACTCCGTCGGCCCAAGCTCGACCGGTGATGAATCGGCGGTAACCCGGTGGGAAACGGGATCGAGGCAAAGGCCGTCAACGGTGACCGGCTCTTCCACGCCCTTGGGGGTAGCCCGGCGCAGTACTGCTTTGAGTCGGGCAACCAGCTCGCGCGGTGAAAACGGCTTGATAATGTAATCGTCGACGCCGGCCTCGAGGCCCTTCACCTTGTTGTCCTCGTCGGTCTTGGCGGTCAGCATGATGACCGGGATGTCCGCGGTAACCTCATCCTTGCGCAGGCGGCGGGCGAATTCGACCCCGCTGGTACCCGGCATCATCCAGTCCAGCAGGACCATGTCCGGCTTATGATCCAGGATGAGCGCGTGGGCCTCCTGGGCATTTTCCGCTTCCATACATTCGTAGCCGGCCATCTCAAGCGCTACGGCAATCATTTCCCTGATCGGAGCTTCATCGTCAACGATCAAAACCCGTTTTGATGCAGACATGCGTCACTGCCTCTGAAATTTCTGCTGTTGTGAATCGCGACTATTACAAGACGTTTGCGTTACACAAATATGACAATAGCAGAATCAGGCGACTTAAGGTCGGGATAGCGCTCTTTAGGCCAGCGCGTAATCGGCGATGATGCCCACAAGTACCAGTAATTCGGCCCAGTGGTTGTTCAGAAACGCCTTCAGGCAGGGCATGCGTTCGCGCTCGCGGATCAGCCACTGCTGGTAGATAAACAGCACGGCAGCGCCGAAAAGCCCCAGATGGAACCAGACGCCAAGTCCCGCCATGGCGCCGACGATCAGCAGCAGCATCAGGGCGGCGATATGCAGCAGGCCCACCATCAGCCGGTCATGGCGGCCAAACAGGACAGCGGTGGATTTGATGCCGATTTTCAGGTCGTCGTCCCGGTCCACCATCGCGTACATGGTGTCATAGGCCACGGTCCAGGCCAGCTTGGCGAGGAAAATGACCCAGGCGATCAGTGGCAGCTGCTCCTGTACCGCCGTAAACGACATCGGAATCGCCCAGCCGAATGCGGCGCCGAGAAACACCTGGGGCAGATGGGTGTGGCGTTTCATGAACGGGTAGATAAAGGCCAGCGCCAGGCCCGCGAACGACATCAGGATGGTCATCTGATTGGTGAACAGCACCAGCGCAAAGGCGGCCAGCATCAGGCCGGCAAACAGGCTCAGTGCCTCTTTTTCGCTGACGCGGCCGGTGGCCAGGGGGCGGTCCTTGGTACGCTTCACGTGGGCATCGAAATGGCGGTCGGCGTAATCGTTGATCACACAGCCGGCGGAGCGGGTCAGCCACACCCCCATTGAGAAAATAATCAGCAGGTGCAGGGGCGGCACACCCTCAGCTGCGATCCACAGCGCCCAGAGCGTGGGCCAGAGCAGCAGGTAGGTGCCGATGGGGCGGTCGGCTCGCATCAGCTGAATATAGGTGTTGAGCTTGCCCGCTGAGCTGCTGTTGGTCATCGACATAGCCATACTGCCCCTTGGTTAAAAGTGCCCCTGGGTTAAAAGCACGTTTATTATAATTTTTCCTGCATTGTACCGATGAGACGGGGTCAGCAGGTGATATCAGGCCGGATATTGTATGTGTTCCAGCGACGGCAGAAAAACCTCGCACACCAGCAGCGGTTTGTCGTCCAGGTGGAATACCGAGCGCCGCGCCCAGAGATGATCCTCAAGCCGGGCGATCTGTAGCGGCTCGCGGCGCATGCCGGGATCACGAAACAGCAGCGAGCCTAACGAGCGAGTGCCGATCAGTTTCAGGGTGCGGTGACGGCCGCTGAGAGTGGATACGGGGATAACGGTGCGGGCGTAGACCCAGGGCTCGCCGTTACCGCACAGGTAAACCTCGCGGATCAGCGCCTGCTGCCGGGGTTTCAGGCCCAGCGCTACCGCCTCCATGGCACCGGGTCTGGCAAAACCCTGCGCGGCTACGCGCACCGAGAAACGGTTGCCGCTGGCGCGTTTCAACAGCCGTGTCAGTGAGCCGTGATCGGTGAGCCAGCGGCGCAGTCGCCGTGGTGCCCGGATCGGATGTTTGAGGCAGCGCCAGTGGCGCGCGTTTTCTGGCTGGGGACGATCGGTTTTCAAAAGGACCTCGGCAGCGTGTGCGGGTGATTCCTGTGCGTGCCAGAGTGTATCATCAGCACACCTGAGTTAGGACTGGCCTATGAGTAGTGAAAGCGATGAACGTCTGATCGAACAGGCGGAGATATTGACCCGGCAGTGGGTCGAAGCGATGGTGGTTGGGCTCAATCTGTGTCCGTTCGCGGCGCCGGTGGTAAAGGCCGGAACGATTCGCTACCAGGTATCGGACGCGGCTAACGAGGATGAGCTGTTACGGGATTTTCTGCAGCAGCTGTCGGAGCTGGTGGCAACGCCGGCAACGGAGTTATCCACAACGCTGGTGATCACGCCCTGGCTGCTGAGCGACTTTGACGAGTTTCTCGATCTGGTGGCGGATGCAGAGGCACTGCTGGAGCGGGCCGGGGTGGAGGATCTGTTCCAGATCGCCAGTTTTCATCCCGGCTATCTGTTCGACGGCGTCGACGAGAGCGATATCAGTCACTGGACCAACCGCGCACCCTATCCGACCCTGCACCTGATCCGCCAGGACGAAATGAGCCGGGTGCTCGCCAGCTACGGCGATGCGGATCAGATACCGGAGCGCAACATCGCGCGGCTGCGCGAGATCGGGCGGGAAAGGCTGATTGCCCGGTTCCCGCCGCTGGCAGACTACTGGCCGCAGGCTAAAGAGGCCGAAAAAGAGTAAGGCGCGGCCTTACTCCTCTTCGCTATCGTTGCCGGCGCCCTTGCCGCCGGTTTCCTCGCGTACCGTCTGCTTGATGGACTTCAGGCTCTGGTGGCGCACGTCGGTGCCGCTGACCTGGAAGATCAGGTGTTCGGCCAGGTTACGGGCGTGGTCGCCGATACGTTCCAGGCTGCGCAGTACCCAGATCACGTTCATGATGCTGGAGATGGAACGTACATCTTCCATCATGAAGGTGACCAGCGTACGCATGGCGGTGCGGTATTCCTGGTCCACCTTACGGTCCTGCTTGGCCACGCGGTATGCCAGCTCCAGGTCGTTGCGGGCAAAGGCGGTCAGCATGTCACGGACCATGGTGCGAACCACTTCGCCGATATGGCGGACTTCCTGGAAACCGTGCTGGGTGGAGCTGTTGCTCTCGGCCATTTCGATCGCCTGCTGGGCGATACGGGTGGCTTCATCACCGATGCGCTCCAGGTCTGCCACGGAACGGCTGATCGACAGGATCAGGCGCAGGTCAGAGGCCGTTGGCTGGCGCAGGGCGATGGTGCGGGTGCACTGCTCATCAATCGCCAGCTCCATTTCGTTGGTCTGACGGTCGATGAGGCGCGCCTGCTCAGCCATCTCTTCATCATTGGTCAACAACGCTTCGATGGCGTCAAATACCTGACGTTCCACGATACCGCCCATGGTCAGCATCTGCGTGCGGATCTTCTCCAGCTCTTCGTTGAACTGGTGGGAAATATGATTGGAGTAACTATCCTCTTCGTATTGCACGGTTATGCTCTCCGTCGTGGGTTGGGCCAGTCAACAAAGTGGGAATCTGGGGGTGGATATGGCTTGATTATAAAGGGCGCTAACCTACATTGCATATATGACAGTTTGATTAAAAACTGCCGCTATCCCCGGGTGTTTCATGAGGTTTTAAAGCGCGCGATCAGCTGGTGCATGGAGCTGGATTCCTGGCGCAGGGCATCACTGACCGAGCGGGTGTTCTGGACACAGTGCGCCAGTGAATCTGCACTCTCCCGCAGCGCCTGAGCACGCCGGCCGATGCGGCCGCTTTCGTCGCGCTGGGTGGTGATCGCATCGGCCACGCCTTCGCTGTGACGTTCCATCTCCACGAAGCGCCCCTGCAGCTGTTCCAGAAAGGCCTGTAGTGCGGTGATATGAGAGCGGTTCTGGTTGCCGGCTTCGCGCATGGAATCCAGCTGCTGACTGACGCCGTCCACCACTTCGCTCAGATCGCCTACCCACTGACGGATATCCCGGGTGGAGTCGGCGGTCCGTTTTGACAGTACCCGCACCTCGTCGGCAACGACCGCAAATCCGCGTCCCTGTTCACCGGCCCGGGCCGCTTCGATGGCGGCGTTGAGGGCCAGCAGATTGGTCTGCTCGGCAATATCGGCAATGATGTCGATGACCTGGCTGATCTTGCCGCTGGCATCGGTGAGCGAGGTAATGGAGTCGCCCACCTGGCTGATGATCGTGACGGTATGTTCTGCCGCATCGGCGCTGCTGATCATGCTTTTCTGCGCCTCGCCGTTGGCCGTGATCGCTTCATTGACGGCGCTGACCGAGTGGCTAATGGCGGTCTCGATGGACTGGGTCTGATCGACGATGTTCTGCATCGATGTGTTGACGTCTTCAATCAGGCTCAGCGTATTGTCGGAGGTGTTCTGCAGTGACTCCGCCTCGGCATCGAGCTGGGATGAGCGCTCGGTCAGTTCGGTGGCGGCCTGGCGGATATCGCCGATAAAGTGGCGGAAGCGCTCCACCAGGCGGCGGATGGCACGGCTGACGCTGGCGACCTCGTCCTTGCCCTGTAACTCCGGCGTGGTGCGCAGGTCGGTATCGCGCTCCATGGCGATCAGCCCCTGCTCCATGGTGAGCAGGTGGAGGATCACGGTGCGGTTGAGCCAGAGTGTCATGCCGATCACCACGATCAGAAACAGGCCCGAGCCGATAAACAGGAAGTTCTGCTGACCGGCCAGAAAGCTGATCAGTCCCTGAGCGGCGCTGGAGAGCTCCTCGCGGGTCTGACGCTGGCGGTCGCCAATGGCGGTCAACATCGGCTCCAGTGCCGGCGCCAGGTCGAAGTCCACCAGCTTGCCTATCTTATAGTAGCTTTGTGCTTCGACCCCTTCGCCGATCCGAACCATGAGCGCCGAAACACGTTCAAAATCTTCCTGATGCTGCGCTGTCCAGTCGCTAAGACCCGGGTTGGCTGAGGCCGCTTCCCAGTGTGCCGGCAGATCCACCTGCAGCTCGGCGAAAATGGGTTTTATCTCGTCCCAGAGCAGCAGCTGTCCCTTGGTTTTGTAGGCCAGGTCCTGCAGGCGGCGGTGATCCTGACCCAGGTCGTTGAGCAGCCAGCTCTCCTTGAGCTGATGTTCGATCAGACTGTTGGAGGCCGTTTCCGCTTTCAGAATAATGCTCCATGACAGCGCGGCCAGTCCGGCCAGGGCCAGCAGGCAGAGGGCTGCAAAAAAGAGGATGCGGAAACGGACGGTGCCAAACATAACTGCTCCAGCGTCATAGCGGGATATGAACAGGGCAGAGTAGTGGGGAAGTGTTACGGTAGGGTTACAAAAAAGGGCGCCTGGTCAGGCGCCCTTGATCGGTTTAACCGAAACGACCGGTAATGTAGGACTCGGTCATTTCGTGTTCCGGAGCGGTGAACACGGTGCTGGTATCGTTCACCTCCACCAGGTGGCCCAGGTGGAAGTAGGCGGTACGGTGAGACACGCGTGCTGCCTGCTGCATGGAGTGGGTGACGATTACGATGGTGTAGCTTTCCGACAGCTCAGCAATCAGCTCCTCCACCTTGGCGGTGGCGATCGGGTCCAGGGCCGAGCAGGGCTCGTCCATCAGTACCACTTCCGGGCTCACGGCGATGGTGCGGGCGATACACAGACGCTGCTGCTGACCGCCGGACATGCCGGTGGCGGTGGCGTCGAGGCGATCCTTCACTTCATCCCAGAGACCGGCCTTGCGCAGGCTGTTCTCGACGATATCGTCCAGGTCGGATTTACGGTTCGCCAGGCCGTGGATGCGCGGGCCGTAGGCGACGTTGTCGTAGATCGACTTGGGGAAGGGGTTCGGTTTCTGGAACACCATACCCACGCGGGCACGCAGCTCAACCACGTCCTGACGCGGATCGTAAAGGTCCTGGCCATCCAGCTCCAGGGTACCCTTGACGCGGCAGCTGTCGACGCTGTCGTTCATGCGGTTCAGGCTGCGCAGGAAGGTGGATTTACCGCAACCTGAAGGGCCGATGAAGGCGATAACTTCGTTGGTGGCGATATCCAGGCTCACGTTCTTGATGGCGCGTGTATCGCCGTAGAACACTTCCACGTCACGCAGCTTGAACTTCTGGTTGTCTGCGTAAGGTTTGCCGACGGTTTTGCCTTCAACGATAGACGAGCCGGAATGCGGATCTTCAGCCACCGGAGTCTGCTCTACGTTTTCGTCGTGCAGCGGCTTGTCGACGAGTTCGGAATTTGCGGGAATACTAGTCATCTCTGTTCTCCTCACCACCGGCGCTCAAGGCGTTTACGCATCCAGATGGCCAATGCATTCATACTGATCAGGAAGCTCAGCAGCACCATGATGGCGGCTGAGGCGCGTTCGATAAAGGCCAGCTCCGGGCTGCCTGCCCACAGGAAGACCTGGACAGGAAGTACAGTGGCCGCGTCGAGGAAGCCGTCGGGGACATCGACGATAAAGGCAACCATACCAATCAGCAGCAGCGGTGCTGTTTCACCCAGCGCCTGGGCCATGCCGATGATGGAACCGGTCAGCATACCGGGCAGTGCCAGCGGCAGGACATGGTGAAGCACGACCTGCATTTTGGAGGCGCCGATACCGGCAGCCGCTTCACGGATCGATGGCGGTACGCTCTTGATCGCTGCCCGGCTCGAGATAATGATCGTCGGCAGGGTCATCAGGGTCAGAACCAGACCGCCCACTACAGGTACCGAGCGCGGCATACCAAAGAGGCCGATAAACACCGCCAGACCCAGCAGACCGAAGATGATCGACGGTACCGCCGCCAGGTTGTTGATGTTGACCTCGATAAAGTCGGTGAGTTTGTTCTGTGGCGCAAACTCCTCCAGATAGATGGCAGCGGCCACCCCGATCGGGAACGACAGAATCAGCGTGACGAACATGGTCAGCAGGGAACCGACGACGGCACCGAGAATGCCGGCGCGGGACGGATCGCGGGAGTCGCCGCCCTTGAAGAAGGTATCGTTGAAACCGGTTTCAACCACACCTTTATCGGCCAGCTGGTCCACCCACTGCTGTTGCTGCTCACTGAGTTTGATGGAGTAAGCAGCGTCACCGGCGTGTTTGACGTAAACGTCCACATCGGTATGCGCCAGCAGGTTCATCTCGCGGGTGCTGCCCAGCCAGTCCGGGTTATTGACCAGGGCGTCGCGCAGATCCGTGGAGGCGTAGGGGTTGATCAGCTTGCGCACTGCATCCCGGTCCGCCTCGGTGGCGTCCGGAATCTCTTTCATCAGCGCCTGTACCAGCGGCTCGACGAAATCGGCCATGCGCATCTGTTTTGCGTCAGTGGCGTCATCCAGGAACATCATCTCCTGGTTCAGCTCGACTTCCAGATTCAGGCTGGTTTTCATGAAGCCGCTGTAGCCCTTGCCGATGATATCGGAAAACAGCACCACCAGGGCCGACAGGGCGATCGCGATGGCCAGAATACCGTAGGCGCGGAAACGCTTCTCCTTGCGGTAGCGCTTCTTCAGCGATTGACGGACGATCTCCGCCTGAGTTCGATTAGTCATATTGTTCCCGATACTTGCGCACGATATGCAGAGCGAAAATGTTCAGCAGCAGGGTGGACAGGAACAGCATTGCGCCCAGCGCGAATGCAGCCAGTGTCTTGGCGCTGTCGAACTCCTGGTCACCGGTGAGCAGGGTCACGATCTGAACCGTTACGGTGGTCACTGTCTCCAGCGGGTTCGCAGTCAGGTTTGCGGCCAGACCTGCAGCCATCACCACGATCATGGTTTCGCCGATGGCACGGGAAGCTGCCAGCAGCACACCGCCCATGATGCCGGGTAGAGCCGCCGGGAAAATCACCTTCTTCATGGTTTCCGACTGGGTGGCGCCCAGAGCCAGGGAACCGTCACGCAGCGACTGGGGCACGGCGTTGATCACATCGTCGGACAGGGAAGAGACGAACGGGATGATCATGATGCCCATAACCGCACCGGCGGCCAGCGCGCTCTGTGACGAAGCGCTGATGCCGATGGCGGCGCCCAGGTCACTGATAAACGGCGCCACGGTCAGTGCGGCGAAGAAGCCGTACACCACTGTCGGCACACCAGCGAGCATCTCCAGCAGCGGCTTGACGATGCCGCGAACCTTCGAGTTGGCGTATTCGGACAGGTAGATGGCCGACATCAGACCCACAGGTACCGCAACCAGCATGGCGATCAGTGAGATCAGCAGGGTGCCGGTGAACAGCGGGATCATGCCGAAGGCGCCTTCAGCGGCGACCTGGTCAGCACGCAGCGCAGTCTGCGGACTCCAGTGGGTGCCGAAGATGAAATCGAAAAAAGAGACCTTGTGGAAAAAACGGACCGTCTCGAACGCCACCGAGAAGATGATGCCGAGCGTGGTCAGGATAGCCAGCGCGGCACAGGAGAAAAAGATCCACTTCAGAATCGCTTCGACCTGGACACGGGCGTTAAGCGCGGGACGAATACGCACCCAGGCGATAAAGCCTGTGAGTACGGCAACCGCCATCACCAGAGCTGTCATGTACATCTGGCTCTGTTCACGCAGACGGATCAGCAACTCCGAGGCCTGCACGATGGCCGGGTCAGCAAAATCCCTGGACAACGCACCGGTGGCCACGTTGCTGATCTTGCTGAGCAGAAGGCTTGCTTCGCCTTCGTTGTTCGGCAGCAGGTTCTCCGGCAGGGATCCAACAACGATTGTCTGGATCACCTGCCCCTGGAAGGCCGCCCAGAGGGCCAATACGATCAGGGCAGGAATGCCACACCAGAGCGCGGCGCGGGCACCATAGTAAAAAGGAAGCGACTTGAGGTGTCGGATCCCACCCAGGGGCATCGCCAGGGTGCGGGAGCGGAAATATCCCAACCCGTACGCCACAGCAGCGAATACCAGAGTTATAAGAAGCAGGTTTGCCGGTTGCATGTGTCTACCTGTCTGCGAGGTTTTCGTTGGGCGCTGAGTATACTCTAAACAAGGCGCCTACACGGCCGGGGTGCGTGGGTTTATCCGTCGCCCCCCAGAAGTGCAAAAGGGTGTGGGCCTCGAAAGGACCACACCCTGCGGGATCATAGGGCTGATCCTGACGTTTACTTGAGCTCGTCGAGAGTCAGGTTAGTCAGGTTTTCAGCCTTGTCCATCAGGTGAGCCAGCTGCTCACGCGGCGGGATGATCAGACCTACGTCCTTGAGGTAACCGTTCTGGCCCAGAGCACCGTTGCTGGTGAACTCGTTGACGTATTCCTGGATGCCCGGAACAACACCGACGTGTGCTTTCTTCACGTAGAAGAACAGGGAGCGGGCAACCGGGTACTTGTCAGCAGCGATATCTTCAGCAGTCGGAACCATGCCGTTCAGAGTCGCAGCCTGCAGACGGTCAGCGTTCTCTTCCAGGAAGCTGAAGCCGAATACGCCGTAGAGGCCGTGGTCGCCGATCAGTTTCTGAACGATCAGGTTGTCGTTTTCACCGGCTTCGATGAACGCGCCATCTTCACGAACGCTTTCGCAGATCGCTTTGTGCTCATCCTTGCTCAGGCTTTCGGCTTCCGGCAGCTCTTCACAACCAGCACCCAGGGCCAGTTCGTTGAAGGAGTCACGGGTACCGGAAGTCGGCGGCGGACCCATTACGCGGATCGGCTTGTTCGGCAGGCTGGAGTCAACGTCGCTCCAGTTTTTGTTCGGGTTAGCAACCCACTTGCCGTCAACCGGTACCTTGGCGCCCAGAGCCAGGAACAGCTGTTCCAGGGTGAGGTTCAGGTTTTCGGCTTCGTTGGAGCTGGCGATAACGATACCGTCAGAACCGATGCGGAATTCGGTGATGTCTTTAACGCCATTGCTCTGGCACAGTTCGAACTCGGACGGCTTCATGCGACGGGAAGCGTTGGTGATGTCCGGGTGCTGAGTGCCGATGCCGGCGCAGAACAGCTTCATGCCACCGCCAGAACCGGTAGATTCCAGGGTCGGGGTGTTGAAGTCAGTGTTGGTACCGAAACGCTCTGCTACCACGGTAGCGAACGGGTAAACAGTGGAGGAGCCAACGATGCTGATAGTGTCACGAGCAACGGCGGCGTTTGCCATGCCAAGACCGGTCGCGGCGGTCAGTGCGATAGCAAGAGCTCGGGTACGCATGGTCATTCTGTATCCCTCTTAAACTGGATCGATTGGATAGAAACTTTGTAGGCCGGGACTATAAGTCTGGAAAGTTACCGATATATTACAGTCGCCAATCCGGTATAGAGATTTTTCACTGTTCCATCTTTGGTTAGCCGACGAATCGATTATCATAGGTTCGCCGCTCCTCGAGTGCCGCTCAGGCGCAGGTGCGGGCTGGCTGTTGCATTAATTGGAGGGTATATGGGAACCGTCGACAACGAACATCTGCTGCGCCCGGAAGGCGAGCTCAGTCTCCAGCTTCCCGCAGGACATGATGCCGTGAACATGTTCGGTGATGTGTATGGTGGCTGGGTCAGCTCTCAGGCGGTGCTCGCCAGTGAGATCCGTGCCGGTCAGGAAGCCCAGGGGCGTATCGCGACCGTATCGGTGGGGCGGATGGCGTTTATGTCACCGGTGCTGCAGGGAACGATTCTTTCCTTTTATACCCGTGTCCTGGAGCGTGGTCACAGCTCGCTGCGGATTGCGGTGGAATGCTGGGGCCTGTGCCCTGATGGCAAGGCCCCGCGCAAGGTCACCGTCTGCGAATGTGTGCAGGTGGCAATCGATGCCGACGGCCACATTCGTCGCCTGCCGCCGGCAGAGTCAAACTAAGCCTCAGAGCATCAGCATCGCGGCCCCGGTAATGACGGCCGTCATTACCGCGTTAAGCACCACGCCTGTGCGCATCATCTGAGACTGAGGCACGGCGCCAGAGCCATAAACGATGGCGTTAGGCGGTGTCGCCACCGGCAGCATGAAGGCACAGGATGCGGCCACCGCGATCACCATCGCCATCACCACCTCCGGCATTCCCATGGCACCCGCGATGCCGACAAAGATCGGCACCAGCAGGGCGCTGCTGGCGGTGTTACTGGCGATTTCAGTCAGCATCACCACGAACGCCGCAACCACCAGGATAAACAGGATGATCGGCGCGCCGTGCAGCAGGTCGCTGATCGACTGCGCCAGGTAGAGGCTGGTGCCGGTTTCCTTCAGCATAGCCGACAGGGTCAGACCACCGCCGAACAGCAGCAGTACGCCCCAGTCAGCTGATTTCTCGACCGCTTTCCAGGACACCAGCTTGAGCATGCACAGCATCAGGATGGCGGCGATTGCCACCAGTGCGTCGAATCCCTTGGTAACGCCCAGCAGCTTGGAAATCGGGCTGCTGAACAGCCAGAGGCAGACGGTCAGGCCGAACACGCCCAGGGTGGCCCACTGGGAGCCGTTCAGTTTTTCGTGATCCTCACCCTGCTCGAAGTGGTGGTTCAGGTCCGGGCGCATCACCAGCCAGAGAACAAGAATCATCAGCGGGAAGGAGACGATCACGATCGGCAGGCCGATCTTCAGCCAGTCGAGGAAGGTGAGGCCCACGGCTGCGGCCGCGATGGCGTTGGGCGGGCTGCCGACCAGGGTGCCGATACCGCCGATACTGGCGGAGTAGGCCAGGCCGAGCAGGATAAACCAGTAGGTGCGCTTGTTGCCTTCATAGGGCAGCTGGCTCAACAGGCCCAGCACCAGCGGCAGCATCATCGCCGTGGTGGCGGTGTTGGAGATCCACATGGAAAGCGCGGCCGCGGTGACGAACAGCAGCAGTGCGGCAACGCCGAGGTGGCCACGGGCGATGCGCAGCACATGCGTGGAGATATAGTGATCCAGCTTTTGTTCGTGCAGGGCCGCTGCCAGCGCAAAACCGCCGAGAAACAGGAAAATAATCGGGTTGGCGAAGTTCTTCAGCGCATCCGCTGTGGAAAAGACGCCGGTCAATACAGCCAGTACCGGAATCAACAGGGCGGTGACCGTGATGTTGAAGGTTTCGGTCATCCACAGGATGGCTACCAGAGCCAATACCGCCAGACCTGTGCGCAAGGCGGGGTCGAAAGGTGTCAGGAAATAGATCGCGGCGGCGGCGAGCAGCGCGATCAGGAAAGTGATTTTACTACCGGGCACGGTAAGAGCTCCTTAAATCCAATTTGGCTAACCGGTCAGGTCAGCGCCGGGAATTCTACAATGAGCATAGCCTCTCAACCAGCGCAGCACCGGCGTTGGCGGCTCATTACAATTGTTACAACTCCGCTTCGCTCTATTCATTCCCTGTTTTTATAGCTCTGCTGAAATCAACATTCAGGCAAACACTGTCCAGCCAGCGGGTCCCGAGCGGAGCCGCCCAAACAATGACAACAGGCGAGGCAACCATGAACTCACGTACCCCGATCGTTTTCCGGGAGATGATTCTTCCTTTTATTCTCCTCACCACCTGCTTTGCCGCCTGGGGCGTTGCGGCCAACATGACCGACCCCCTGGTGAAGGTATTCAGCAAGATTTTTACCATGAGCGCGCTCCAGTCCGCCCTGGTGCAGTTCGCTTACTACGGCGCCTACTTCTGCCTGGCGCTGCCGGCGGCGTTCATCAACCGCCGCTTCTCCTACAAAGTGGGTGTGCTGACAGGGCTCGGCTTCGCCGCCTCCGGTGCGTTCATGTTCTATCCGGCCAGCCAGTCGATGACCTACGGCTACTTCCTGGCCGCGCTGTTTATCCTGGCGGCGGGCCTGTCGATACTCGAAACCTCCGCCAACCCCTTTGTCATAGCCATGGGACCGAAGGCCAATGCCACGCGCCGGCTGAATTTCGCCCAGGCGTTTAACCCGGTGGGCTGCAATATCGGTGTATTCCTTGGTGCCACGCTGATTCTGACCCAGCTGAATCCGGCCACTGCCGAACAGCGCGCGGCCATGTCCCCAGCGCAGCTGCAGACGATCCAGTCTGCCGAGCTGGACGCGGTGATGCTGCCCTATGTGGGCATGGCCTGTGTCCTGGTGCTGATCTGGTTCGCGATTGCGATGATGCGTATCAGGCCTACCCGAGAGAAAGTGGTCGCTCACTCACGTGATGTGCATTTCGGTGCCACCCTGGGCCGCCTGCTGCGCAATCCGCATTACCGGTTTGGTGTTATCGCCCAGTTCTTCAACGTCGGCGCCCAGACCTGCGTCTGGACCTTTACGATCCAGTACGTGATGGAAGCGCTCTCGGTTAATGAGGCCGCTGCCGGCGAGTATCTGCAGTACAGCCTGATCCTGTTCCTCGTTGCCCGCTTCGCCATGACCTGGCTGATGGGGTATGTCAGCGCCTCGAAACTGCTGACGGCGCTGTCGATTATCGCCGCTCTGCTCTGTGCCTATCTGTCCGTTGGTTCCGGAATGACCTCAGTCTGGGCGCTGGTCGCGATCTCCGGCTGCCTGTCACTGATGTTCCCGACGATTTACGGGATCGCGCTGAAAGGACTGGGTTCGGATACCAAGTTCGGTGCTGCAGGACTGGTTATGGCGATTCTCGGTGGTGCGCTGCTGCCGCTGGTGCAGGGCGCGGTGATCGACACCTGGGGCACCACAGTTTCCTTCCTGGTGCCGGCGGCCTGCTTCCTGGTCATCGCCCGTTACGGCCTGTTCGATATGCAGTCTGGACCGCGTGAGGAGAGCAACGCGGCGCCGGCCCTGGCCTGAAACGCCCTCCGCCGGGACTGATGCCGGCAGCGTCATGCTTACCTGAACAGCCTGGTCCCTTGCGGGGCCAGGCTATTTTTTTGCTCAACCGGATTTCCCTACCGGCAGCTTTTACCGAAAAAGCGGTGCATTTAAGGTAAGATCAAAGCTTCTATTCAGGCTGTGCTCTTTGTTGGATTACGCAGTATATCGGGGAACTTGAGCCGGAATGAGCGCCACGCAACGCATATACAAGGTCAGACGTCGCTACAACAAGTGGGTGGCGGACCAGACGCTGGAAGATTTCGCCCTCAGGTTTACCGCCCGGCAGGGGCGCAGGATGAGCATCGAGCGCGTTGCTATGACGGCGCTTGGCGCCACGGCGTTTCTGGCGCTTGAGGGCATCGCCGCCGCCGTGACCCTGGCCTACGGCTTCACCAATACGCTGATCGCTATCCTGGTGGTCTGTACTCTCTTCTTTATTACCGGCGTACCGATCGTTTACCACGCCGCCAAAAACGGGCTGGATATCGACCTGCTGACCCGCGGCGCCGGGTTCGGCTACCTGGGCTCCACCATCACCTCGCTGATCTATGCCAGTTTCACCTTTATCTTCTTTGCCATCGAGGCGGCGATACTGGCCGCCGCGCTGAAAGCGCTGTTCGGCATACCGATGGCGCTGGGCTATCTGCTCAGTGCCATCGCGGTGATTCCCGTGGTGACCCACGGCATCACCGCGATCAGCCGTTTCCAGGTGGGCACCCAGCCGATCTGGCTGCTGCTGCAGGTCAGCGCCCTGGGGCTGGTGATCGTGCATGAATCGGAGCGCTACGAGGGCTGGACTCTCTTTGTACCGCGGGGGCTGGAGCACGGTGCCGGCTTCGACCTGATGCTGTTTGGCGCCGCGGCGTCGGTGTTTTTCGCCATGGTGGCGCAGATTGGCGAGCAGGTGGATTACCTGCGCTTTATGCCGGAGAAAACCCGCGAGAACCGCAAGCGCTGGTGGTTCTGGATGCTGCTGTCCGGCCCCGGCTGGGTGGTGATCGGTGTTATCAAGATGTTATTGGGCTCCTTCCTGGCCTACCTGATCTTCTCCGAAACCGCCTCTTTTGTCGCCGCCACGGACCCGACGCTGATGTACCAGCGGGTGTTCAACTACCTGACCCACTCCGAAGGTGCCGCGCTGCTGCTGGCCGGGGTGATGGTGATCATCTCGCAGATGAAGATCAATCTGACCAACGCCTATGCCGGCTCCATCGCCTGGTCCAACTTCTTTTCCCGGCTGACCCACAACCACCCCGGGCGCGTGGTCTGGCTGGTGTTCAACGTCACCATCGCGCTGATTCTGATGGAACTGGGGATCTACCAGGCGCTGGAAGCGATTCTCGGCGTGTTTGCCATCGTTGCGGTGAGCTGGCTGGGGTCCCTGTCGGCGGATCTGATGATCAACAAGCCGCTGGGACTGAGCCCGAAAAGGGTGGAGTTCAAGCGTTCCCACCTTTATGACGTGAACCCTGTCGGTGTCGGCTCCATGGCCGCGGCGGTATTGATCGGGTTGCTGGCCTATCTTGGTCTGTTCGGCGACGTTGCCCGCACCTTGAGCCACTTTATCAGCCTGGGTGTCTGTTTTGTCATGGTGCCCCTGATCGGCTGGGCCACTGGCGGGCGCTATTACCTGGCGCGGGAATCGCTGGAGCTGGAACTGATCCCGGAAGGCAGGGCAAACCGCCACATCTGTGGTGTCTGCGAAAACCCGTTCGAACATGAGGATATGAGTTACTGCCCCGCCTATGAGCTGCCGATCTGTTCGCTCTGCTGCTCACTGGACTCGCGCTGCCTGGACAGCTGCAAACCCCAGGCGCGTTTCGGGCACCAGGTGGTGAGTTTCCTGCGGCTGTTTTTCTCGCCGCAGTGGATTCGCCGTATCGACTCCCGCCTGGGCCGCTTTGTCAGCCTGTTGCTGATCATCACCCTGCTGCTGGCTGGGCTGATGGCGATCGTCTACCGGCAGATGGATCCGGTGACGCCGCAGATGGCGCAACTGCTGGCCCAGGCGCTGATCACGCTGTTTTTCGTGATGTTGATCGCCGCCGGTGTGGTGGCCTGGCTGTTCCTGCTGGCGCACGAAAGCCGGGTGGTGGCGCAGCAGGAGTCCAACCGCCAGACGTTGAAGCTGCTGCAGGAGATCGAGGCCCACGAGGAGACGGACCGCGAGTTGCAGGCGGCGAAAGAGGTGGCCGAGCGCGCCAGTGAAGCGAAAAGCCGCTACATGAGCGGGATCAGCCATGAACTGCGCACGCCGCTGCAGTCGATCATCGGTTATGCACAGCTGATCCAGGGCCGGGATTCGCTGGAAAAGGCCGATAGCGAAGGCCTTAAAATTATCCACAGGAGCGGGCAGTACCTGGCGGATCTGATCGAAGGTCTGCTGGATATCTCCCGTATCGAGGCCGGCCGCCTTGAACTCTGTCGTGGGCCGGTGCTGTTGCCGGAGCTGATCGTGCAGCTGGAGCAGATGTTCGCCTTTCAGGCGGCACAGAAGGGGGTGAACTTCATCTCCGAGGTGCCGGAGCGCCTGCCCCAGGTGGTGATGACCGATGAAAAGCGGCTGCGACAGATCCTGATCAACCTGCTCTCCAATGCGGTGAAATACACGCCCCAGGGCGAGGTGCGCTTCCGCCTGCGCTATCGCAACCAGGTGGCGGAGTTCGTCATCGAGGATACCGGTGTCGGAATCGACAAGAGCGACCTGGAGCGGGTGTTCGATCCGTTCGAGCGGGTGCGCACCGCCTCCACGGCCGATCTGCCCGGCAGCGGCCTGGGGCTGACCATCGTCAAACTGCTTACCGAGATCATGGGCGGTGATCTTCAAGCCACGAGTACCCCCGGTGAGGGCAGTCGTTTCAAGGTATCGCTGATGCTGCCCTGGGTGGATACGCCGGCGGCAGTGGCGGTGCAGGCGCCGGTCACCGGCTATGCCGGCGAGCGCAAGACGATCTGTGTGGTGGACGATGATCCGGTGCTGCGGGGGCTGCTTTCCGATATGCTGCAACCCCTGGGCTTCCGGGTTTACGAGGCACGCAGCGCGCAGGCTTGCCTGGAGCTGATAGCGGAGGTGAAACCGGACCTGTTCCTGCTGGATATCTCCATGCCGGGCATGAACGGCCTGGATCTGGCTGCAGAACTGCGCCGCCAGGGGCACTCCGAACCGATCTTGATGCTTTCTGCCGATGTGCAGGAGCAGCGCCGCCAGCCGGCGGGCAGCGCGGTGTATGACGATTACCTGGTGAAACCGGTGAGCAGCCAGCTGCTGCTGGACCGCATCGGCCACTTCCTGAAACTGGACTGGGCCCGCCAGCCGGCGCATAAACCTGAGCCTGTAGTGCAAGCCCCGGCTCCAGCGCCGCTGGTCGAGGGTGCCGGGGATGAGGTGCCGGATCATCCGCTGCTTCGTGAGCTGCGTGGTTATGCGGAGATCGGCTATCGTCGCGGTGTGCGCCAGGTGTTGGAGCAGATTCGGGAAGCGGAGCTGCTCAGCGATGAGCAGCTGGCCAAGCTGACAAATTTATCCGAAGGAATGCAGTTCGGCCGGCTGGCCGAGTATCTGGGACAGGCCAAATGAGCGAATGGAGTGAACGACAGGACCTGGTGCTGGTGGTCGACGATGCGCCGGATGCCCTGAGTCTGATCAACGATACCCTGGAAGCGGCGGGGCTCGATGTACTGGTGGCGCTGGAAGGCCGTCAGGCGATGAGTATTGCCCGGCGGATGCGGCCCGATATCATCCTGCTGGATGCGATGATGCCGCATATGAACGGCTTTGAAACCTGCGAAGCGCTGAAGGCGGACCCGGATCTCTGTGCCATTCCCGTTATCTTTATGACCGGCCTCACCGATACCCAGGATGTGGTGCGCGGCCTGGATGTGGGCGGTGTAGACTACCTCACCAAGCCGATCAACCCGGATGAACTGCTGGCGCGGATGCGGGTGCATCTGAACAACGCGCGGATGACCCAGAACGCCTACTCCGCGCTGGATACCACCGGGCAGCACCTGATTACCGTAACGGAAGATGGGCGCTTCGGCTGGGCCACGCCCCAGGCCCACGCCCTGCTGGCCAAGGCCGATGTGGATGAAAGCCGGGTGCGTGACAAGCTGGAGCCGCAACTGGCCCAGTGGCTGCAGCACTCTCCAGCTGCCAACGAGCGCCTGTCGCTGAAAGGCCTGCCCCAGCCGCTGGCGGTGCGCCTGGTGAGTCGCCAGGAGAACGGCGATTACCTGCTGAAACTGGTGGATGAATCGGATGGCACTGGCCCGACCCTGCTGCAATCCCGGCTGGAGCTGACTCCGCGCGCCGCCGAGGTGCTCTACTGGGTCGCCAACGGCAAGACCAACAAGGAGATCGGCGAGATTCTCGGTATGAGTCCGCGCACGGTGAACAAGCACCTGGAGCTGGTGTATCCGGAGCTGGGTGTGGAAAACCGTACCGCCGCCGCTGGTGTAGCGCTGAGAATCCTCGTAAACGATTGATTTCCAGTAGTAGGAACGACGCACCCAAAGGGCATGACACCCTCGTCGCGATCAACCACCGAGTTTGAAATGACCGCCGTGCCGCATCAATCGGCACGAGGGCGTGCCTCCTACCCTTGAAATTCCCTCCGTGCGTGATGCCGTTGCCCCGTGCCGATAGCCGGCGGCGCGGGTAAAAAAGCGACCTTCCTAACCCACCGCCCACCCCCAACTACGTCAAATGACGTAGTCCACTGCGTCATTAAGCGCATACCCTCAAATTAGAGAGGGAAGAATAATCGGTCCTGTGCTGAGAACTTTTCATCTAATCCCAAGGGGGTTCATGCAATGAAGATCAAATCACTGGCCGCAAGTGTCGCTCTGACCGTAGGTGCAGCTGGCTTTTCCATGGCGGCCTGGGCCGCGGATCCGATCAAGGTAGGTATCCTGCACTCTCTGTCCGGCACCATGGCTATCAGTGAATCCACACTGAAAGACACCATGCTGATGCTGATTGAAGAGCAGAACGAGAAAGGCGGTCTGCTCGGTCGCGAACTGGAGCCGGTGGTTGTCGACCCCGCTTCAAACTGGCCGCTGTTTGCCGAGAAGGCGCGTGAGCTGCTGGCCAAGGAAGAAGTTGACGTGATCTTCGGTAACTGGACCTCTGTATCGCGTAAGTCGGTACTGCCGGTGGTCGAAGAGCTGAACGGTCTGCTGTTCTACCCGGTTCAGTACGAGGGTGAAGAGTCCTCAGAAAACGTGTTCTACACCGGCGCTGCGCCTAACCAGCAGGCGATTCCGGCGGTGGATTACCTGATGAACGATATCGGCGTTGAGCGCTGGGTGCTGGCCGGTACCGACTATGTCTACCCGCGTACCACCAACAAGATCCTGGAAACCTACCTCAAGGATCACGGTGTTGCCGAAGAAGACATCATGATCAACTACACGCCGTTCGGTCACTCCAACTGGCAGTCCATCGTGTCCGACATCAAGGATTTCGGTAGCCAGGGCAAGAAAACTGCGGTGGTCTCCACCATCAACGGTGATGCCAACGTACCGTTCTACCGCGAGCTGGGTAACCAGGGCATCTCCGCTTCCGATATCCCGGTTGTCGCCTTCTCCGTGGGTGAGCAGGAGCTTTCCGGTATCGATACCGGTCCGCTGGTGGGTCACCTGGCCGCCTGGAACTACTTCATGAGCGTCGATGCTGACGCCAACTACGACTTCATCGACCAGTGGACCGCTTACAAGGAAGACGAGAACGCCGTCACCAACGATCCGATGGAAGCGCACTACATCGGCTTCAACATGTGGCTGGAAGCGGTGAAGAAAGCCGGTACCACCGACGTTGATGCCGTCAAGGACGCCATCATTGGTGTCGCCGTGCCGAACCTGACCGGTGGTTACGCCACCATGATGCCGAACCACCACATCACCAAGCCGGTGCTGATCGGCGAGATCCAGGACAACGGTCAGTTCTCCGTGGTCTGGGAAACCCCGTCCACCGTGGCTGGCGATGCCTGGTCCGACTTCCTGCCGGGCTCCAAGGATCTGATCAGCGACTGGCGTAAGCCGCTGTTCTGCGGTAACTACAACGTGGTCGAAAAGACCTGTGGTGGCGCTGAGCAAACCGCCTCCAACTAAGTTGTAGCCTTGCAATACCCGCAGGCACCGTCCGCTACCGGATCGGTGCCTGCGCCCTCCGTCCCGCCTGGGACAGATCCATTTCGAATTAACTCAAAGATAGGATGCAACCATGAGGATCACCCGGTCGCTCAGACTGCTTCTGACTGCCTGTCTGCTTTCGCTGTTTGCGTTTTCCGCCCAGGCGGATGATGCGCAGGCGCAATCCCTGCTGCAGCAGCTGGCCGATGCGCCCAATGCCAAAAAAGGGGAAGTCATCAGCGAAATCGCCGCCAGTGGCGACGAACGTGCCCGCCAATGGCTGGAAGCCTTCTCTGATGGCAAGCTGGCACGTAACGAAGAGACCGGTGCGTTTGTCATCGTGCTGACCAACCGCGGCCGCAACTGGACCGTGGCCGATGCACTGACTGGCGAAGAGATCGGCGAAGTCTCCCGGCGTGATCTGGACAGCATCCGTATCAATAACTCCCTGCGTCGCGAGCTCGATGGCATCCTGTCGGTCATCGATCTGACCGTGGATGATCCGGCCAGGCGCCTGACCGCAGCCCGCGAGCTGCGCGGCAGTGTCGACGCGGGGATGGTCGACCGCATCACCGAACTGATGGATGCGGAACAGAACGCCGATGTTAAAGGTGCCCTGCAGGAAGCGGTGGCGATCTACCGCGTCGAGGAGCTGGGCGATCTGGCAGCGGTGAAAACCCTTGCCGGCAGCCTGAACTCCGATGCTCGCGCGGCGCTGACCACGGCCGCCAACAGCGATAACGCCGAACTGGCCGCGGCAGCGCAGAAGGCGCTGGACGATATTGAGCAGAAGCTGAAGCTTAATGATGCGGCCAAGACGCTGTACTTCGGTATTTCGCTGGGCTCGGTGCTGGTACTGGCGGCGATTGGCCTGGCGATCACCTTCGGTGTCATGGGCGTGATCAACATGGCCCACGGCGAGTTGATCATGCTCGGCGCCTACACCACCTGGGGTATGCAGCAGCTGCTGCCGGGCCAGCCCGGTCTGGCGCTGATTCTGTCTATTCCCGCCGGCTTCCTGGTAGCGGCGCTGGCCGGTGTGGCGATCGAGCGCAGCGTGATCCAGCACCTCAAGGGGCGTCCGCTGGAAACCCTGCTGGCGACCTTCGGTATCAGCCTGATTCTGCAGCAGCTGGTACGTACCGTTATCTCTCCGCTGAACCGCACCGTGATCACGCCGGACTGGATGAGCGGCTCCATCATGATCAACGAAGGGCTGAGCCTGACGCTGAACCGCCTCTATATTATCGGTTTCGCCCTGGTGGTGTTCTTCGGCCTGCTGCTGATCATGCGCAAGACCCGTCTCGGCCTGGAAGTGCGCGCCGTGACCCAGAACCGCGCCATGGCCCGCTCCATGGGGATCAAGGCAACCCGCGTCGACATTATGACCTTTGCGCTGGGTTCCGGTGTGGCTGGCCTTGCCGGTGTGGCACTGTCACAGATCACCAACGTGGGTCCGAACCTGGGCCAGAACTACATCATCGACTCCTTCATGGTCGTCGTATTCGGCGGTGTCGGTAACCTCTGGGGCACCCTGGTGGCCGGCCTGACCCTCGGCACCATCAACCAGCTGCTGGAACCCTGGGCGGGCGCCGTGCTTGCCAAGATCCTGGTACTGGTCTTCATCATCCTGTTCATTCAGAAACGCCCGCGCGGACTCTTCCCGCAGAAGGGCCGTGCGGCGGAGGGTTGATCCATGGCGCATGCAGTTAATTACAGCCAGTCCTGGTTGACCCGACCGTTCACCGAACGCTCCACCCAGATCTTTCTCGGTGTGCTGCTGGGTGCAGTGGCGCTCGTCACCTTCCTTAACCTGGCAATGCCGCAGGACAGCGCCCTGCACGTCAGTACCTACACCGTCACACTGATGGGCAAGTACCTCTGCTATGCGCTGCTGGCGGTGGCGGTGGACCTGGTCTGGGGATATCTCGGTATCCTCAGCCTCGGCCACGGCGCCTTCTTTGCCCTGGGCGGTTACGCCATGGGCATGTACCTGATGCGCCAGATTGGTGATCGCGGCGTTTACGGTAACCCGGAACTGCCGGACTTCATGGTGTTCCTGAACTGGCAGGAGCTGCCCTGGTACTGGTCCGGCTTCGATATGGCCTGGTTCGCCTTCATCATGGTGCTGCTGGCACCGGGTATCCTCGCCTTCGTGTTCGGTTACCTGGCGTTTCGCTCCCGTGTTACCGGCGTTTACCTGTCGATCATCACCCAGGCGCTGACCTTCGCGCTGATGCTCGCCTTCTTCCGTAACGAGATGGGCTTTGGCGGCAACAACGGTCTGACCGACTTCATGGATATCCTCGGCTTTGATCTGCGCACCGATGGTGCCCGACTGGGCCTGTTTATCGCATCCGGCATTGCGCTGGCGCTGGGTTACATCATCTGCCGCGCCATCGTCGGCTCCAAGCTGGGCCGCGTCAGTGTCGCCTGCCGCGACGCCGAAGCGCGGACACGCTTTATCGGTTATCGCGTGGAGCGGGTGCAGCTCTTCGTATTCGTTGTATCTGCAATGTTAGCGGGCGTGGCCGGTGCGCTGTACGTACCCCAGGTCGGCATCATCAACCCCAGCGAATTCTCGCCGCTGTTCTCCATCGAAGTGGTGGTCTGGGTGGCGCTGGGTGGTCGTGCGACGCTGTATGGCGCGGTGATCGGTGCCCTGATCGTCAACTACGCGAAAACGGTATTCACCGGTGTGATGCCGGACGCCTGGCTGTTCGCCCTGGGTGCCCTGTTCGTACTGGTCACCGTGTTCCTGCCGAAAGGGATCGCCGGCCTGTTTGCCAACCTGGGTAAAAAGAAAAAGGCGGATAGCTCCGCCAACAGCGGTACAGAACAGGAGGCTGCAGCATGAGCCTGATGACGGAGCTGACCCGTCGTGACCGGGTCTTCGATTTCCTCGCGCCGACGCAATCCCCGGTGGATGTGCGTCACGGACCGATTCTCTATCTGGAAGGCGTCAGCGTAAGCTTCGATGGCTTCAAGGCGATCAACGACCTGAACCTGACCATCGATGATGGCGAGCTGCGCTGCATTATCGGTCCCAACGGTGCCGGTAAAACCACGATGATGGATATCATCACCGGCAAGACTACCCCGGATCAGGGTTCGGTCTGGTTCGGCAGCCGCCACAACCTGCTGACCATGAACGAGCCGGAGATAGCAACCCTAGGTATTGGCCGCAAGTTCCAGAAGCCGACGGTGTTTGAGGCGCTGACGGTGTTCGAAAACCTGGAGCTGTCCATGGCCGCCGACAAGCGGGTCATTCCATCGCTGCGCTCGCGCCTGAGCGGTGAGCACTACGACCGTATCGATGAAGTGCTCGCTATTATCGGCCTGAAATCGCTGGAAACGCGTCAGGCCGGGATACTCTCTCACGGCCAGAAGCAGTGGCTGGAGATTGGTATGCTGCTGATGCAGAAGCCGCGTCTGCTGCTGGTGGATGAGCCTGTGGCCGGTATGACCGAGCAGGAGATGGAGCGCACCGCCGAGCTGCTGACCAGCCTGGCCGGCAAGCAGTCGGTGGTGGTGGTCGAGCATGATATGGGCTTTGTCCGCTCCATCGCGCGCAAGGTGACCGTGCTGCACCAGGGCAGTGTACTGGCCGAGGGCAGCATGGATGAGGTCTCCGCCGACCCGGAGGTTATCAAGGTGTACCTGGGAGAGGATGACTGATGCTCAACATTGAACAGCTCAATCAGTTTTATGGTGAAAGCCACACGCTCTGGGACCTGAACCTGGAGATCCCCAAGGGCCAGTGTCTCTGTGTCATGGGCCGCAACGGCGTGGGTAAGACCACGCTGATGAAATGCATCATGGGCGAAGAGTCGGTGAAAAGCGGTTCGATCAAGCTGGAAGACGGCGCCGAGCTGACCAAACTCAGCATCGAACAGCGCTCCCGCCACGGCATCGGCTATGTGCCCCAGGGGCGGCAGATCTTCCCGATGCTGACCGTGGAGGAGAACCTGCGCACCGGCCTGGCCGTGCGCAAGGATGGCCTGAAGACTATCCCCGAGCGAATCTACGAGCTTTTCCCGGTGCTCAAGGAGATGAAAAACCGCCGTGGCGGTGACCTCTCCGGCGGTCAGCAGCAGCAGCTGGCGATCGGCCGCGCCCTGGTGATTGAACCCAAGCTGTTGATTCTGGATGAACCGGGCGAGGGGATTCAGCCTAATATCGTCGCCCAGATCGGCGAGGTTATCCGTCGCCTGATGGAGGAGGATGGCCTGACCGTTATCCTCGTGGAGCAAAAATTGCCCTTCGCACGTAAATACGCCGACAGCTTTGCCATCCTGGATCGTGGCCGCATCATGGCAGCGGACAGCATGGATAAGCTCAGCGACGAGCTGATCAAGCATTACCTGGCGGTTTGACGGTCCTGAATAGGACCAGGGTGTTGGACTTCAGCACCCCTTTTCTAGCGCAGCTTTCGCCTGCTGGCGAGTTAAGGGCCTTGTAACGGACAAGGCCCTTAACAATCCCAAGCCGCCCCTGCTGTTTGGTCGGCTGCGCCGACTGCCCTGCGCTTCTCACCTGAAAGAGCGGGTCGACCCCTCACCTTAAAGTAAGTCGCCGCTTCGCGGCTCAGACAGCCCTTCCCTTATTTCTCTTTCAGTCTGCGATGCTCGGCTGCACAGAAGGGGAACCTGGCTGCGATTAGATAGATAGGATTTTCTCGGTTTTCTGTTCACTTCAATGAGATGTTGAATCGCCGGAGCTGGCTTTCCACCTGCTCCGGCTTTTTTATCAGCTATCAGCCTTGGTGAAATTGGCGCGGATGCGCTCGTTGAGGTAATCCTCGGCGGTGATCGGGGCGTATTTGTGCTCCGGGCCTTCGATCATCACTTTCTTATTGGCCTGGCAGAAGAAGGCGATGCTGTAGCGGCTGCCGCAGTACTCCTCTTTCAGCGGCATACGTACCCTGTGCAGGTTGGACTTGAGCTTGTCATCGCTCCAGCGCATCAGCATATCGCCGATATTACAGGTCACCACGCCGCCCAGTGGCGGTACATTGGTCCAGCGCTTGGTCTCGGCTTCCTTACCCGGGCAGACCTGCAGGCCGCCGTGGCCCTCGTGCTGGAACAGCAGGGTGAGGCAGTCAAAGTCGGTGTGGGCACCGGCGCGCCAGATATTTTCCTGTTTATCCACACCCTCGCACGGGTAGTAGTGCAGCAGACGCAGGGTGCTCTGGTAGTCCTCTCTGAACTGGTCGTGGGCGCGGGTGAAGAAATCGCGCTCAAAGCCCAGCTTGTCGGCAAAGCAGGAGAGCACTTTCATACCCAGTTCCCAGCAGCGCTGCTCAAAGCTCAGCGCGTGGTGCTGAAATTCCGGCAGCTCGCCCTCGGTGGGCCAGAGTCCATCCATGTGATAACGGGTGATCTGGTAGGACTCCTTCTGATCCGCCGTGCCGGTGCTTGGGCGCACCTGCGACAGGCTCTCCCAGCCGGCGTTAACCCCCTTGGGGCGCGGATACTGGGATTTGGTGCTTTCCGGCAGTTTGAAGAAGCGGTCTGCCTCGGCGAAGGCGGCATCCACCTCGGCCTGTTCGATACCGGTGTTGCTGAGCTGGAAAAAGCCCACTTCGGTGGCAGCTGCCCAGAGCTGATCGGCAATTTCGGCGCGACGGTTTTCAAAGTCGCTGAGGTCGATAACGCGGATTTCGCGCTGGTCGAAATCCTCGCCGGCACCACCAAAGGTGGATTCACGGTTCAGTTCTTCCAGGCTGTAGTTGGATGAAGAGTCTGAGGGAGTTTCGGACGAGCGGAGTTGTTTTGTAGTCTGAGTCATCGGTTTTCTCCTGTAATGGAGCAATGACCTGATCGAACCCCTGAGGCGGTTCAACCTGACTGCTTCTACTCCGGTTTCCTGTAATCGGTTTCTAAAAGTGGTTAACGTCTTTCAAGTTAACACCGAGCGAGGCTGTTGTTAAGCCCCGCCCGCTCCTGGTGGTGCTGGCATCACCAAAAATTTTCATGCAGGGCGGCGCCCTCATCTTCCAGCAATGGGCCGATCACCTCGACCTGACGCTGGCCGGACTCGAACACGGTACGGCAGGGCAGATCCAACGTCGGGTTTTCCGGGTGGTTGCCGGTGATCTGCTTCAGGCGATGTTCGCTGAGGCTGTAGACCAGGCGACCGAGGCCCGCCCAGTAGGCCGCGCCGGCACACATGCAGCAGGGTTCTGCCGATACATACATGGTGCAGCGAGCCAGAAAGTCCGGGCGGTACGCCTTGCTGGCACGGGTCATCAGCACACGCTCGGCGTGACCGGTCATATCCTGATCCGGCAGGTAGGCGTTGATCTGCTCCATCAACACCTGGCCTTTATCGTCCACCAGCAGCGCGGCGAAGGGGTGGATCCCCTGCTCTCGTGCCGAGGCAGCCAGCTCCAGGCTCTGGCGCAGGAATTTCAGATCGGTTTCGGTGTAGTTCATTCCGTTTCTCTTTTCATTCATCGCATTATTTTTTCTTCGGCAGACTCCAGGGGAACAGCCACTGCTGCGCCCACTGCACCGACTTGAACAGCAGCAAACTGATGATCGCCAGGAAGATCAGACCGGCAAACGCCTGGGGAATCTTGAAGAAGGAGGTGGAGAACTGGATGAAGTAGCCCAGCCCTTCCTCGGCGGCGACAAACTCGGCCACCACGGCACCGATAATGGCCAGGGTGATCGATACCTTCAGACCGCTGAAGATATGCGGAATTGCGTAGGGAATACGGATCTGCCAGGTTTCACGGTAGCGCGGTGCACCCAGCGACTTGCTCAGCTCTACCAGCTCGTCCGGTGTTTCCTGCATACCGGTAGCAGTGGAAACCACCAGCGGGAAGAAGGTGATCAGGCAGGTGATCAGTACGCGGGACGGATCATCGGTGCCCATCAGCACGATGATCAAAGGCGCCACGGCCACAACCGGGGTGGACTGCACTACTACCAGCGCCGGGTAGAGCGTGCGTGACAGCAGCTCGGAGCGCATCATCGCGATCGCCAGCGGGATGGCGATAAAAATGGAGAGCAGGTAACCCATCAGGGCGACACGCAGGGTGGCCCAGAGGTGACCCAGCCAGCGGCTGATATCCACATCGAAAAACGAGGCAAAGATGGCGCTGGGTGAAGGCAGGATAAACGTAGGCACCTGGCCCACACGGCAGATCAGCTCCCAGAGCAGTACCAGGCTGATAAAGAACAGGGCCGGTGCAAAGCGCAGCAGCTGGCGCTGGAACAGGGATGTTTGAGTATCAGGCATGGGCTTCGGGCTCGTAGATATGCTTGCGGATGCGGTCGGTCAGCTCACCGAAGCGGGCATCGCGGATAGTTTCCGGAGAGCGTGGACGCGGCAGGTCCACATCGATCAGGTCCAGCACCGAGCCGGGGCGCTTGCTCATCACCAGCACCCGGTCCGCCAGCAGCACGGCCTCGGAGATGGAGTGGGTGATAAACAGCACGGTCTTGGGCTGGTCGTTCCAGATCTTCAGCAGATCGAAACCTATCTGTTCACGGGTCAGTGCATCCAGCGCCGAAAAAGGCTCATCCATCAGCAGAATATCCGGGTTCAGCAGCAGGGCACGGACGATGCCGACCCGCTGCTGCATGCCGCCGGAGAGTTCGTCCGGCATTTTGTCGGCGAAGCTTTCCAACCCCGCCATTTTCAGCAGTTCATTGGCGCGTTTTTCGTCATCTCGGCTGTAACGGCCGTATTTGTGCTTGAGGGGGAAAAGCACGTTCTTGCGCACGCTCAGCCAGGGCAGCAGCGTCGGTTTCTGAAACACGATGCCGACATCGTCACGGGGGCCGTCCACCTGCTTGTCGAATACGCTGACCTTGCCTTCGCTCGGCACCAGCAGGCCGGACACCATGCGCAGCAGGGTAGATTTACCGCATCCGGACGGGCCGACAACGGCGACAAACTCATGCCGGCGGATCTCCAGATCGATGCCCTGAACGGCCATCGGGCCCTCGGGATCGTAACGGTGCCCGACCCCTTCCATGCGGACGAACGCGCGTTCGTGCGTGGTAGACATAATTCAGCTTTCCTCTATGAAAGTGTGCGCTTACTGCGGCAGGAACTCACGGTTAACAATGCTTTCCGGATCCAGCGCACTTTCTTCCAGGCCGTTTGCTTCCGCAACATAGGTCCAGGTGCTGGCCAGACGCTCAGGTGTCAGGGTGCCGAAGCCGTCCGCCTCGGTGACATCGTTGTAGACCAGGTTGTAGATGCTGCTGATCTGGGCGGCGGCCACGTCGGCGTCCACCTCAGGTACCAGCGCGTGGATATCGGCGCCGGCCTGTTCCGGGTTGGCGTAGGTGTATTCCAGTGACTTGGCGTAAGCGGCGATGAAGCGCTTGGCCACGTCTGGGCGCTCGGCGAGGAATTTATCGGCGGCGATCACCGAGGAGCTGTACAGCGACAGGCCGGATTCGGACCAGGGCATTACGGTGATCTCTTTTCCGGCTTCCTTGGCCTGGTTCTCAAACAGGGCGATATTGGTAACCCAGGCGATGACCGCGTCGGTATTGCCGGTCATCAGCATCGGACCCAGGGCGCCGGGATCGGACTTGGTCAGGCTGATCATCTCTTCGTTCATGCCGTTCTCTTTCAGCACCAATGGCAGAAAGGCGTTGGAGGAGGTGAACGGAGAGGTGGCGACTTTTTTGCCTTCGAGATCGGTGATCTTGTCGATACCGCTATCAGCCAGGGCGAAGAACGCGTGCGGAGCCTGGGTGAAATAGGGGTGAACAACAGAAACAGGTACGTCGTCCTGGGCCCGTGCGGCCATCAGCGCGCCGATATCGGCTGAGCCCACGTCGGCCTGTCCGGTCGCCAGCTTGGTGATGGCGTCGGTAGAACCGCGGCCGTTGGAGATTTTGACTTCAAGATCCGCGTCGGCGAAGAAGCCTTGCTGAATACCGACATAAACCGGAGCCTTGTCGCCACCGGGCAGCCAGTCGAGCTGGAAGGTGACCTGATCGGCGGCAAATGCCGGGGTCGTGCAGGTGATTGCAGCCGCCATCATCAGCGGGTGGGTCAGTTTCTTCAACATCTTGGATTCTCCGCTTTGGGTCGGGGTTTGAAATCCGAACCGTTCTTGATCATTTAGACAGGTTTGTTTCATATTCAGCAATTAGCGTGCCCAATAGTTGTCAGCCCCATTATTCAAGGGGTTGAGGCGACTGGGCGGGATGGAGCTGATAAAGGCTTCGCTGTACCGCACAGAAATGATGCAATTTCTTGGATAAGTTGGTGCGGCTGGCTTAGTTGTGGTGCATGGCCGCTGTTCAGCGTCACCCTCCGAGCACCGGGTACCAGTCGTTGCATCTCCTTTTGAAGCACTGGCAGTACCGAGCGATCCTCGCTTGCCTCCACGTAAAGACGGGGAATCTGGCCAAAACACGCGTTGCTCCAGCGGGTGGTCATCGAGCGTGTGCTTTCTGGTTGCTCGACCAGGCTCGCGGCGGCATTGGCTGCCTCATCACGGGGCATGTCCTGGAAGAAGATCTCTATGGCGGCCTCGGGCGGCACCCGGCTGGCGCTACGATCTGCGTTCCACTGCAGGTGAGGACTAATCCCCGCCAGATCCTGTTTCACGCTCAGGCTCTGAACCAGTTCGGCAAACCCCATTCCCGAGGGCAGCATCATGCCGGCGATATAAACCACGCCGCGGATGCGCTCCGCCATCGCCTCGGCCAGGGCGGTCGCGATCACCCCACCGCCGGAGTGCGCAACCAGGCTGACCGGACCTTCCAGGCTGTGAATCAGTCGAGTCAGTCGCTGTACCGTGGCTTCCAGATTCAGCGGCTGATCCGGTTGGTCATCAGTGCCGTCTCCAGGCAGGGAGACCGGGTGCACGCAGAAACCTTCGGCTTCGAACAGCGGGGTTACCCGGGACCAGATGCCCGGTGTCGCCCAGGCGCCGTGAATCAGAATCAGGTGATGTGCATGAATCGGCATAGCTCAGTACTTCCTGCCGTAGGTCTTGCCATACATTTCGCGGTAGTGGGCATCAACGGTGGTGGGCGGATAGAGCGGCTCGGCGCCGGGCGCCAGACAGCCGGGCAGGCATTCGACGCGGTGATCCGGGTTGCCGCTGTAGAAAAACGGCACGGAATAGCGATCGCGACCGGAGCGGTTGATCACCCGGTGCAGGGTCGACTTGTACAGATCGTTGGTCCAGCGGGCGAACATATCGCCGATATTGACCACGTAGGTGCCCGGGATTGGCGGTGCATCGATCCACTGCTGATCCTGATGGTTCCAGACCTGCAGGCCACTGTTATCGTCCTGCAACAGCAGGGTCAGGCCGCCAAAGTCGGTATGAGCACCTGCGCCGCGCTGGTCGCGGGCGGCATCCACCGGCTGCGGCGGGTAGTGCAGCAGCCGCAGCGTGGTCATCGGATCGGTGCAGTAGCTGTCGAAATGGTCTTCATCCAGCTGCAGGGACAGCGCCAGGCCGCGCATCAGCAGCTCCGACAGTCCGATCATCTGCGCCAGGTACTCTTCCATCACCGGGCGGAAATCCTCTGGCTGCGCCGGCCATTGATTTGGACCCTGGTTGAACTTGCCGGCGAGCACATCGGGATGATCCGCAGCCAGCTCGCGGCCCAGGTAGAAGCCTTCCTTCAGGTCCGGCGGCGTGCCGGCTTCCAGTGTCTGCCCACCGAGCGGCTCGTAACCGCGGTTGGCGATGGAGAGCGACTTATCCACAGCGCGCTTGTCTGTATCGGGGCGGGCAAAGAACTGCTGTGCCTGGTCGAATACCGCCTGCTGAAGTTCGCTGGCGATACCGTGGTCGCGGATCAGGAAAAAGCCGGTGTCCAGGCAGGCTCTGCGTATCGCTTCGCCAACGGCCTGACGTGCAGATGCATCGCCCTGACGCAGGTTGGTCAGGCTGATGATTGGCAGGGTCTTGCTGGACTGTGGATTGGATTGGGAACTGGGCTGGGTCACGCCGCCTCTCTCCGTTTAATAAACGATAGAGAGAGTTGTACGACGTTTTTGCCGTCCCCAAAAGAACATAATTTAGCGCAAGGCGTTGCTTTTATGGCAACAGCAGTGCGCGGAGGATGCTCAGGCGTCGGCCGCCGGGCTCAGGTCGCCGATGATTTCCTGTTCGGCCTGGGCGCGGCGTTCGATCTCCGCGGACAGGATCTGGGCAAAGGCGTCGACCGCCACGGGCAGTGCCCGCTGGGCGCGGATGTAGAGCCCCAGGTCACTCATGATCGGGCCGTTGTTGATGATCGGGATATGAACCAGTTTGCCCGCCTCCAGTTCCTCTTCGATACCGATGCGGGTCTGGAAGGCGATGCCGTCGCCGCGCAGGGTGAGTTTTTTCGCCAGCTCCACAGAGCCGGTTTCGGCTATCGGGCGGCCCCAGTTAGGGGCCTGGGCGATGGCGGGGGCCAATAGATGCGCGATCGACAGCTCCGGCTTGGCCAGGATCAGCGGGTAGGCGGCGCAGGTGGCAAAGCGCAGTTTTTTTGCCCCAGCCAAGGGATGGTCCGGACGCATGATGGCGCCCAGATGCAGGTGGGCACGGATCAGCTGATGCAGGTTATCGTTACGTTGCAGGGCAAATGCCAGACCCAGATCGGCGTTACCGCTGGCGATGGTTTCGGGGATGCCGGTGGAACCGTGAATCGAGACGCCCACGGAGACCTGGGGATAAAGTTCGCGCATCCGCTCGATGGCCACCGGCAGCAGGTCCACGGTAACGCCTTCGACCGTGGCCAGCTCCACATGACCGCTGCGCAGTCCCTTCATCGCATCGAGCTGGGATTTTACCCGCTCGGTATCCTGCATCACGGTGAGTACATGACGGGCGAAAACTTCTCCGGCGGCGGTGAGTTGAAGCCCGCCGGGCAGACGCTCGAACAGTGGTGTGCCGAGTTCATCTTCCAGCTTAAGGATCTGCCGGTTCACCGCCGAGGAGGCCACATTCAGCACCCGGGCCGCTTCACGGAAAGAGCCACAGCGGCGCACGCAATCGAAGTAGAGGATTGCGGGCGCGTGGATTCTGAGGCCCGGGCGCTTCATCCTGTCAGGCCTCAGATCGCTTCAAGCTTGGCAAAGCCCACCACCAGCCACTTGCTGCCTTCGTCGTCGAAGTTGATCTGCACCCGCGCTTTTGGGCCGCTGCCCTCGAAGTTGGTGACAAAGCCTTCGCCGAACTTGGGATGGCGCACGCGCTGGCCCAGGCTCAGGCTGGTGTCTGGCACTTCGCTGCTGCCGAGGCTTGATGAGCTGCCGAACAGCGAACCGCCTTCATCCTGATAACCGCTGCTGCCGTAGGGACGACGCACGCTGGCGTTGAGGCGCACCTCTTCGATGTACTCGTTGGGGATCTCCTGGATAAACCGGGAGGGGCGGTTGTAGTTTTCCTGGCCATGCAGGCGGCGCGATTCGGCGTAGGTCAGGTAGAGCTTCTGCATGGCGCGGGTGATGCCCACGTAGCAGAGGCGGCGCTCTTCCTCGAGGCGGTTCGGGTCCTCGGCGGACATGCTGTGCGGGAACAGCCCCTCTTCCATACCGGCCAGGAACACCAGCGGGAACTCCAGCCCCTTGGCGGAGTGCAGGGTCATCAGCTGGACACTGTCGGTGTGCACATCGGCCTGGGCTTCGCCGGCATCCAGTGCCGCCTGATCGAGGAAGGCGGCGAGTACGGAGTTGAACCCTTCCGGTGTCTCGTCTTCCTGCCACTGGCCGGCGAACTGGCGCGCGGCGGTGACCAGTTCCTCAAGGTTCTCGATGCGCGACTGGGCTTTTTCGCCCTTCTCTTTCTCGTGATGCTGGATCAGGCCGGAGTGCTGGACCACATGCTCGGTCTGCTCGTGCAGTTCGGTTTCGGTGGTGTCGGAATCCAGCTTGTTGATCAGGTCGAGGAAACTCTGCAGGGCGTTGCCGGCGCGGGCAGCCAGCTTGCCGTACTCGATGATCTCGTTTGCGGCGCGCCACATGGAGACGCCTTCGGCACGGGCGTGTTCGCGGATCTGCTCGATGGTACGGGTGCCGATGCCGCGGGTAGGCACGTTGATCACCCGCTCCATGGCGGTATCGTCATCGCGGTTGGCCAGCAGGCGCATGTAGGCCAGGGCGTTCTTGATCTCCAGGCGGTCATAGAAGCGCTGGCCGCCGTAGATGCGATACGGAATCCCGGCGCGGATCAGCATCTCCTCGAGCACACGGGACTGGGCGTTGGAGCGGTAAAGAATCGCGCTTTCGTCGCGGCGGTTACCGTCATCGACCCACTTGCTGATCTGGTCGACGATAAAGCGCGCTTCGTCCTGCTCGTTGAAGGCGGCGTAAAGGCTCAGCGCTTCGCCGTCGCCGAGGCTGGTCCAGAGCTGCTTGCCGAGGCGACCGAAGTTGTTACTGATTACGGCGTTGGCCGCGTTCAGGATGGTGCCGGTGGAGCGGTAGTTCTGCTCCAGGCGGATTGTCTCGGTACCGGGGAAGTGTTCCGGCAGGTTCTGGATGTTCTCAATGCGGGCGCCACGCCAGCCGTAGATCGACTGGTCGTCATCGCCCACCGCCATCAGCTTGTCTTCGCCCTGGCAGAGCAGGCGCAGCCAGGCATACTGGATGGCGTTGGTATCCTGGAACTCGTCCACCAGCACGTAGCGGAAACGCTCGCGGTAGTGCTTGAGCAGCGCCGGAGCGCGGTCGCGCAGCAGTTCCAGCGCGCGCAGCAGCAGTTCGCCGAAGTCGATCATGCCGCCGCGGTCGCAGGCCTGCTCGTAGGCTTCGTAGGCACGCACCATGGTGTCCTGGAACATATCGCCGGAGCGCTCGATATGGTGGCTGCGCAGGCCTTCATCCTTCTGCGCGTTGATGTACCACTGGATCTGCTTCGGCGGCCAGCGGGTTTCGTCCAGGTTCATCTCTTTGCACAGACGTTTTATCAGGCGCAGCTGGTCATCGCTGTCCATGATCTGGAAGTTGTCGCGCAGGCCCGCATCCTGCCAGTGAGCCCGCAGCAGCCGGTGCGCCAGACCGTGGAAGGTGCCCACCCACATGCCGTGGGTGTTCAGGCCCAGCAGATGTTCGATACGTCCACGCATCTCGCGCGCGGCCTTGTTGGTAAAGGTCACGGACATGATGGAGTAGGGCGAGAGGCCTTCGGCTTCGATCAGCCAGGCGATGCGGTGCACCAGTACGCGGGTCTTGCCGGAACCGGCACCGGCCAGCACCAGCAGGTTTTTGACGTCGGCGGTGACCGCCTGGCGCTGGGCATCGTTGAGCGAGTCGATGATGTGGGTAACGTCCATTGGGTCTGTGCAGCTATCTAAGAGAGTAAAAAAGGAAAGACGCAGTATAACGAAGTCGCGAAATACTGGAAAAGTATACAGGAAAAGGGCCCCTGAGGGCCCGTTTCAGAGGCTGGAGGGCTGCTTGATACGACCCAGCAGAATCCGTTTCAGTTCATCCGGATCCTTGAGCTTCATCTCGCCGCCCTGGCGTGATGCCTGGCTGATACCGAGCCAGGGGATCAGGCGCGAGAGCCAGAAACGCATGGCGGCGGTGCGGCACAATTGTGGCCAGACCTGCTTTTCGACCGCCTCGAACGGGCGAACAGCGGCGTAGGCATCGAGCAGTGCACGTTCGCGGGCTGCGTCGATACTGCCATCCGGGTTGACGCACCAGTCGTTCGCGACGATGGCCAGGTCGAACAGCAGATAGGCGGTAGCGGCGTTGTAGATATCGAGAATGGCATCCACGTTATCACCTATAAACAGCGCGTTATCGTGGAACAGATCGCCGTGGATGATACCCATCGGCATCTCTTCACCGTGCTGCTCGCGCAGTTCATCGAACAGGCGCACCTCTTCGGTCAGCAGTTCGGCGTCCTCTTTATCCAGGCGCGCGACGATGTTTGCGCTCTCCCGGCGCCACCAGAACACACCGCGGTGGGCCTGGCGGGTGAGGAAAAAGTCCTTGCCGGCCAGATGCAACTTCGCCAGTGCTGTGCCGATGCTGGCGCAGTGAGCCGGCGTCAGATCCTGCTGGTCGACGTGGCCGCCTTGGAAACGCGGCTGCAGAAACGCCGGACGGCCGTTCAGCTGCTTCAGGCCGATGCCGTTGCGATCCTCGATGGCATAGGGCACGGGCACGCCGCGCTCGGCCAGCCATTTGCCCAGCTCGACGAAGAATGGCATCTCCTCGTAGCTGAACTCCTCGAACAGAGTCAGGACATACTGGGTCTGCTCTCCGTCAGACTCCAGAGTCACAAAATAGTTGGTGTTTTCGATACCGCCATCGATCCCTTTCAGGTCGATGCAGCGGCCCAGGTCATAATCGGCCAGCAGCTTGTTGAGCTCGGCCTCGGATACGGGGGTATAGACTGCCACAGTGGATAATTACCAGCGAAAAATAACCCATTTGGGGATCAGGAGCTGAGACTCGCCGGCCCGGATAAATTTATCGGAGCCTTCAGCGGGTACCAGATAGTAGGGTTTGCCCACCTTGGGGACAACCTTGATCTCACGAATCTCTCCATTGATGGAGTATTCGTAATAGGTGGCCTCACCATCGTGGGTAATGTTGATTTCCGGTTCGCTGGTTTCCGTGTCGGTGACAACTTCGGCCTGGGCCAGGGGCGCCAGTGCCAGTAGACCAGCCAGCAGAATCGCTTTTTTCATCGCTATCTTCCTGTTTAGCTTGGGCCGTCCCGCATTGGTCGAAGCGGCCTGATTTGTCTATGATTGTGGGCCTTTGAGGCGGGCCGAACAAGTCCGATCTACACCCACCAGTCGATGGATACACCGATGAGCGCACAGAAACCACCCGTTATTCTAGTTGACGGCTCCTCCTATTTATACCGGGCGTTTTTTGCTTCCCAGCAGGCGGACCTGAGAACGGCGGAGGGTTTCCCCACGGGGGCGGTACGGGTTGTAACCTCGATGATGCGCAGCCTGCTCAAGCAGTACCCGGACAGCCCGGTGGCGGTGGTGTTCGATGCCAAGGGCAAAACCTTCCGCGACGATGTCTACCCCGAGTATAAGGCGCAACGCCCTCCCATGCCGGATGACCTGCGCGACCAGATCGAGCCGATTCACGACATTATCCGCGCCATGGGCATCCCGATGTTCGTCGAAGAGGGGGTCGAGGCCGATGATGTGATCGGCACGCTGGCGCGGCAGGCGGAGGCGTCCTGTTGCGACGTGGTGATCTCCACCGGTGACAAGGATATGGCGCAGCTGGTGGATACCAAGGTCACCCTGATCAACACCATGAACGACACGGTGATGGATGTGGATGGGGTGAAGGAGAAGTTTGGCATCCCGCCCGAGCTGATTATCGATTATCTCGCCCTCATGGGTGACAAGGTGGATAACATCCCCGGCGTGCCCGGGGTCGGCGAGAAAACCGCGCTGGCGCTGCTGCAGGGGATCGGCAGCATCAAGGATCTGTACGACAACCTGGACAAGATTCCGGAGCTGGGCTTTCGCGGTTCCAAGTCGATGCCGAAAAAACTGGAGGAGAACCGCGAGATGGCGGAGCTCTCCTACCTGCTGGCCACCATCAAGACCGATGTGGAGCTGCATGTGGGCCTCGGCGATATCACCCTGCCGGCGCCGGACAGCAGCAAGCTGATTGAGCTGTTCAAGCGCTTCGAGTTCAAGACCTGGGTGCGTGAGCTGGAAGAGGGTGGCGATGACGCAGCCGCAGCCACAGCCGAGGAGCAGCCGGCGGCCATCGCAACCGAGTACGAAACCCTGCTGGAGCAGGCGGAGCTGGATCGCTGGCTCGATAAGCTGCGTGAAGCGGGCAGTTTCGCCTTTGATACCGAAACCACCAGCCTCAACTATATGGAAGCGGAACTGGTGGGTGTTTCCTTCGCCGTGGAAGCCGGCAAGGCCGCCTATGTACCGCTGGCTCATGATTATGTCGGCGCGCCGGACCAGCTCGATCGCAACGCCGTGCTGGCGCAGCTGAAACCGCTGCTGGAAAGCGAAGAGCTGAAAAAGATCGGCCAGCACATCAAGTACGATATGAATGTGCTGGCGAAGTACGGCATCGAGATCCGTGGTATCGGCTCCGATACCATGCTGGAATCCTATGTGCTGAACTCCACCGCCAGCCGTCACGATATGGATACCCTGGCGCAGCGCTATCTGAACCATGAGACGGTGAGCTTTGAAGCGATCGCCGGCAAGGGCAAGAAGCAGCTTACCTTTAACCAGATCGACCTGGAGCAGGCTTCGCCCTACGCCGCGGAAGACGCCGATATCACCCTGCGCCTGCATGAAACGCTGACGCCGAAGCTGGAAGCGGAGGGTGATCTGATCAATGTGCTGCATGAGATCGAACTGCCGCTGGTACCGGTGCTGTCGCGTATCGAGCGCAACGGCGCCCTGGTGGATGCCACGCTGCTGGCCAAGCAGAGCCAGGAGATAGAAAAGCGTCTGGTCGAACTGGAGCGGGAAGCCCACGAACTGGCGGGCGAGCCGTTCAACCTTGCGTCCACCAAGCAGCTGCAGGAGATCCTGTTCGAGAAACAGGGCCTGCCGGTGAAGAAGAAAACCCCCAAGGGCGCGCCGTCCACCGCTGAAGAGGTGCTGCAGGAGCTGGCGCTGGATTACCCGCTGCCCAAGGTAATTATCGAAAACCGTGGTCTGTCCAAGCTCAAGTCCACCTACACCGACAAGCTGCCGCAGATGATCAACAAGGCCACGGGGCGGATCCACACCTCCTACCATCAGGCCAATACCGCCACCGGGCGATTGTCGTCGTCAGATCCCAACCTGCAGAATATTCCGGTGCGCACAACGGAAGGGCGCCGTATCCGCCAGGCGTTTATCGCGCCCGAGGGCTACAAGATAGTCGCGGCGGACTATTCACAGATCGAACTGCGCATCATGGCGCACCTGTCCGGTGACAAGGGGCTGCTGGAGGCGTTCTCGCGTGGAGAAGATATCCACAGAGCCACCGCCGCCGAGGTGTTCAAGGTGAAGGTGGATGAGGTGAGCGCCGATCAGCGCCGCAGTGCCAAGGCGATCAACTTCGGTCTGATCTACGGCATGTCCGCCTTTGGCCTCGCCAAGCAGATCGGTGTTGGCCGTAAGGATGCCCAGACCTATATCGATCACTACTTTGAGACCTATCCCGGCGTGCAGCGTTACATGGATGGTACCCGCGAGCGCGCCCGCGAACAGGGCTATGTCGAGACGATCTTCGGCCGCCGCCTCTATCTGCCGGAGATCAACGCGCGTAACCCGATGCGCCGCCAGGCGGCGGAGCGTACCGCGATCAACGCGCCGATGCAGGGCACCGCGGCGGATATCATCAAGAAGGCGATGGTGCAGGTGGATAACTGGCTGACCGACAGCGGCTTCGATGCGCGCATGATCATGCAGGTGCACGATGAGCTGGTGTTCGAGGTGCGGGAGTCAGAAGTTGAGGCGTTTCTGGCCAAGGTTCACCCGTTGATGGAGCAGGCTGCCAGCCTGGATGTGCCGCTGCTGGTGGAGGCGCAAGCGGGGGATAACTGGGAGCAGGCGCACTGATGCCTGTTTTTTGAACAAATTTGCCAATTTTTTGATCAGCGGCGGAACTTTACTGTCGCAGCACCCTCTCACTAATTGGAAGTCGCGAGAGTTCAGGACGTAGCGAGTTAGAAAAGCGGCTTCCCTGTCATGACACATCGACTGACCCCGGCACCGTTCCTCCCCTTCACGGTGCCGGGGTTTTCTTTTTTCAGCGGCTATATATCCACAAAGTCCGAGCCCGCCTTATTCGCAACTGGCCGGTTGATCTGAATCGGCCGATCAGCTCCTTTTATTCCTCTGCGGCGGGCAGAAACCAGCTATCCAGCCTGTCCCTCAGCTGATCGACACCGGTTTTCTTCAACGCTGAAAACGTCTGTACGGAGACATTGTCGCCCAGCGCTTCCTTGAGGGATTTGCGCAGTGCCAGCAGGGTACTTTGCGCCGGCCCTTTCTTCAGTTTGTCCGCCTTGGTGAGCAGCACATGCAGAGGAACGCCGGTGGACTCGCACCAGTGCACCATCATCTGGTCGAACTCTTTCATCGGATGGCGGATATCCATAACCAGGACTACGCCGCGCAGGCATTCGCGGTGCTGCAGGTAGGCGTCGAGGTGCTTCTGCCAGTGCTGCTTCAGTGCGATCGGCACCTTGGCGTAGCCGTACCCGGGCAGGTCGACCAGGCGTAACCCTTCCAGATTCAGGTCGAAAAAGTTGATCAGCTGGGTGCGCCCGGGTGTCTTGGAGACACGGGCCAGCTGGCCCTGCTGGGTCAGCGCATTGATGGCGCTGGATTTGCCCGCATTGGAGCGTCCGGCAAAGGCGACTTCGGCGCCCTCATCTTCGGGACACTGGTTGAGCTTGGAGGCGCTGGTAAGGTAGCGTGCGGAGTTGTAACGGATGACCGGTTCGGTGGAGGACATTTGGATTCGCTGTCTGGCCCCCTACGAACATATACGTTCCAGTTTGTAGGGTTATTGGTTTATAATGCCGCCAATTTTACCCGCGATCTGGTTTGCGCTCCAGTCAGGGATAGTACGACTACGGATGTTTTCGCCGTAAAGGCGGTGGAAACGACACACAATTTGTCTTACAGGGGTCTGGGTTAATCAATGAACAAAATTCTGATCAGTTTACTGGTAAGCCTCGGTATCACCGGCGTTGCCCACGCGGCAGGCGATGCAGCGGCGGGTCAGCAGAAAGTCGCAGTCTGTGCTGCATGCCACGGCGCTGACGGCAACAGTCCTGCACCCAACTTTCCGAAACTGGCCGGGCAGAACGAAAATTATCTGCTCAAGCAGCTGAAGGATATCAAGGGTGGCGCGCGTACAGTGGTCGAAATGACCGGTATGCTGGATGCCATGAGTGAGCAGGACCTGGCGGACATCGCGGCCCACTTCTCAAGCCAGAATGTTCAGATTGGTCAGGCAGCGGCTGATCAGGTTGTTGCAGGTGAAGAGATCTACCGCGCCGGTATCGCCGATAAGGGCGTTGCCGCGTGTACTGCCTGCCACTCTCCGAACGGTAAGGGTAACAACGCAGCGGGCTTCCCGGCTCTGAGCGGTCAGCACGCTACCTACGTAGAGAGCAGCCTCAACAAGTTTGCAGCCGGTGAGCGTAACAACGATCCGAACGCCATGATGCGTGATATCGCTGTAAAACTGAATGAAGCCGAGATGAAAGCGGTTTCCCAGTACGTTCAGGGTCTGCACTAAGCCACAGAGCTTGGTATCCTGACAGTTAAATTAAGGCAGCTTCGGCTGCCTTAATTGTTTGCGGACCTATGGCTTTTTTGGGGAACTAACCCCGCTGACACAAGTCTTTGCTTTCAAGTAATTACAACCGGAGATCATGACTTATGAAGAAATGGGTGCTTGCCATCGTTGCGGCTTGTTTCTCGATTACCGCCTGGGCGGCTGATCCAGCTTACCAGGAAGGTGTTCAGTACAAGCGGATCGCTCAGCCGGTCCCGACCACGACCGGGGACGGCGTTGTCGAAGTGGTCGAAATGTTCGGTTACCTCTGCCCCCACTGCAACAGCTTCGAGCCGCTGCTGGAGCACTGGAAAGCACAGCAGGCTGATGATGTGGAACTGGTCACCATTCCGGTCGTATTCGGCCGCAGCTGGGAGCCGTTCGCCCGTGCCTTCTACGTTGCCGACCTGCTCGGCAAGGTGGATGAAACCCACAAGCCGATGTTCGATGCGATTCACCTGCAGCGTAAACGTATGCGTTCAGAGGATGATCTGGCCGAGTTCTACGCCGACTTCGGTGTAGAGCCCGATGAGTTCCGTAAGCAGTACAACTCATTTGCCGTGAACATGAAGCTCAAGCAGGGTGATTCCAAGGCACGTGGCTATCAGATTGAGGGGGTTCCCTCGATGATTGTGAACGGCAAGTACCTGGTGACTGCCGGCAGTGCCGGCGGACACGAGCAGATGCTCAAGGTAGTCGATTACCTGGTTAACAAGGAACGCGAGTAACCAACGCCGCACGCAGTGATCCACCGCAGAGAAACCGCTCACTTGTGAGCGGTTTTTGCTTATGTGAGGCGCGGCCGTGATATATTCGGAAGCAGGAAAAGGCGGGTGGCAGCATATGCCCTGGCGTGGAGTGAGCTAGGTGACACTAGAGCAGGACGACTGGAAAGCAAAGTACAAAGCACTGGCCGAAGAGCACGACCAGCTTCTCAAGGCGAAGGAGAAGTCAGAGCTTCGTGCCCGGGGGTTGGCGACGCAACTGAACCTGGGACTCAGGGGGCAGAGCTCCGCACTGGATACTGAGCTGGATCTGCTCTACAAGCAGATGGTCCAGACGGATGGTAACGGCCAGTTCGACCAGGTATTCCGCAAGGTCGAGAGACAGATCAAACTGCTTGAAGACCAGCGTCTCTCCGTATCCCAGGATCTCCACCATGCACTGGAACGCTGGCTCGGGCAGATGCGCGAGCTGAGTAGCAGTGAGCCGTTTCTCAACGTGCTGAAAAGTACCGAGCGGCGTATCCCTGATGCCACCGAGCATCTCTATAAACTCTCTGCCCTGCTGCTGGATATGGTTGACCTCCAGAAAGGCTTGCGGCCGGTGGAGCGCCGTAGCGAGCAGGGTTTTGCCCTCGCCGGGGACGAGGGTGCCGATGCTGTCGATCTCGAGATTCTCGAGAGCCGGGTTGCCGCCCAGATGCTGCTGTTGATCGAGACACTGAACATCGAGTCAGAAGGCCTGCCGCTGGCACGCAAGCTTATCGCCCGTCTGGAAAAGGGTGTAAAAGCGGCGGAGCTGCCTGAGTTGATGGCGGAGCTGGTCAATCTGGCGGGCTATGCCACCGGGCTTGAGCATGAGGAGTTCGAGAATTACCTGCTGAACCTCAATGAGCAGCTGGCATATGTGCAGGACTTTCTGTCACAGAACCGCGTCGAAGAGGGGACGGCCTTCAATGCTCATAAAGAGCTGGATAGCCAGGTGCGCCAGGATGTGAAACGGTTGCACCAGAGTGTGCGGACGTCGACTGAACTGGCAACGCTCAAGCGTGAAGTGTCCCGCCAGTTGTCCTCCATCGTAAAAACCATGGACCATTTTCGTGACCAGGAAAACGAACGTGAGCAGCGTATGCAGCAGCGTTACGAGGCCCTGCTCGAGAAAGTGGAACAGATGGAGCTGGAAACCGGCCGGGTCAAGTCGCGGATGGAGGAAGAGCAGCTGCGCGCCCGCACCGATCCGCTGACCGGTTTGCCAAACCGGGTGGCCTACGATGATCATATCGCTGCTGAAATGCTTCGCTGGGAGCGCTACAACACAACCTTTTCCATCGCCATCATCGATCTCGACCGGTTTAAGGCGATCAATGATCACTATGGCCACCTGGCCGGTGACAAGGTTTTGCGTCTGGTTGCCAGGGTGTTGCAAAAGAACCTGCGGGCCAGTGACTTTATCGCCCGTTTTGGTGGCGAGGAGATCGTCGTGCTGTTCCCATCAACTGTACTGGCTGATGCGATGATCGCTGCGCGTAAGCTGAAAGACGCTGTAGCGGGTAGTCCGTTCAACTTCCGGGGTGAGCCGGTGCAAGTGACCGCCTCTGTGGGTGTGAGCGAGGTACGTGGCGGCGACAGTGTCGATTCCATTTTCTCCCGGGCCGATCAGGCGCTTTATCAGGCCAAGGAAAGCGGGCGTGATCGCGTTCAGGAGTTCAGCGATTAGCCTTAGGCCACCGCGTGGTGGATAATCCCCTTCGTTTTTCGCTTTTTCCGGAGTCTTCTTCGTGCGAACGGTTTTCCGTCTAATCAAGATTGCGCGTGTGTTCGCGCTCTATCGCCTGGATACCTTTATCCAGGAAGCCCCGATACCCCGTATCCTGCGCTTTCTGCTGCTGTTTCTTCCCTCCCGCTGGTTTATCCGTGCCCGGGCGCCACGCGGTGAGCGGCTGCGACTGGCATTGGAGTCCCTGGGGCCTGTGTTTATCAAGTTCGGTCAGATGCTGTCGACCCGCAGAGACCTGCTGCCCGATGATCTGGCGGTAGAGCTGGCACGCCTGCAGGACCGGGTGCCGCCGTTCTCCAGCGAGGATGCGCGAAAGATCATAGAGCGCTCACTTGGCAAGCCGGTCAATGAACTGTTTGCGGAGTTCAGGGTTGATCCGATCGCTTCGGCATCGGTGGCCCAGGTACATGGAGCGCGCCTGCATAGTGGTCAGGAGGTGGTGGTAAAGGTTATCCGCCCCGGTATCGCCTCGGTGATTCGTCAGGATGTGGGCCTTCTCTATATGCTCGCGCACCTGGTTCAGCGGCTCTGGTCCGAAGGTCGGCGGCTGCGCCCTGTTGAGGTGGTCGCCGAATACGAGCAGACCATCTTCGATGAGCTGGACCTGCGCAAGGAGGCGGCCAACGGTTCTCAGTTGCGCCGTAACTTCGAAGGCTCCGAGATGCTTTATGTGCCGGAGATATACTGGGATCTGACCCGTCAGCAGGTGCTGGTTATGGAGCGGATCTACGGTGTGCCGGTGGCCGATGTTGCGCAGCTCAAGCAGCGCAACGTGGATATGAAACTGCTGGCTGAGCGTGGGGTGGAGATCTTCTTTACTCAGGTGTTCCGGGACAGTTTCTTCCATGCGGACATGCACCCGGGGAATATTTTCGTATCCTGTGAAGATCCGGCCAACCCGCGTTACATCGCCGTCGACTTTGGCATCATCGGTGCGCTGACGCCCGAAGATCAGAGCTACCTGGCGCGCAATATCCTGGCATTCTTCAAACGTGACTATCGCCAGGTGGCGCAGCTGCATATCGATTCCGGCTGGGTGCCGGCGAATACCAATGTCAATGCGTTCGAAACGGCGATCCGCAGTGTCTGTGAGCCTATCTTTGAGAAGCCACTGAAGGATATCTCCTTCGGTATGGTGCTGCTGGGTCTGTTCCAGACCGCCCGGCGTTTCAATATGGAGGTGCAGCCCCAGCTGGTGCTGTTGCAGAAAACCCTGCTCAATATCGAAGGCCTGGGCCGCCAGCTTTACCCGGATCTGGACCTGTGGAAAACCGCGAAGCCCTTCCTCGAGAAGTGGATGCGAGAACGCATGGGGGTGCGGGCTGTCTATAAGAAGATGAAACAGCAGGCGCCGGACTGGCTCGACAAACTGCCGCATATGCCACAGCTTGTGTACGACAGTTTGCAGCAGATGCGGCACCTGGAAGCGACCAGCCAGGAGTTGCTGCGTCAGCGCCGCAGGGAAACCAAGCGGGAACGCCGTCGCGCCCGTCGTGGACTGGTACTGGGTGGCGTGCTGCTGGCCCTGGCCGTTGCCAGTGGCATACCTGAAGGGAGGCAGATGATCGAGCAGCTGACCTGGTACGGCTGGGTCAGCGCCGCCCTGGGTATGATCCTGCTTTGGCGCGCCTGATGTGGCGGTGGTGGCGATCAGGATCATCGGGTATTCTCGACGTTTACGTATAACGCAAGACAGGCAATAAAAGGGTCTGATGAGTAACGACTGGCTGGAAGAGATTAAGTGGGACGCTAGCGGCCTGGTGCCAGCTATCGCCCAGGATGTGAACAGCGGACGCATATTGATGGTTGCCTGGATGAACCGCGAAGCGCTCGAGCTGACCGTTCAGGAACAGCGTGCCATCTACTGGTCACGTTCCCGCGCTAAACTCTGGCGAAAAGGTGAAGAGTCCGGGCACGTGCAGAAACTGCATGATCTGCGTCTGGACTGCGATGCGGATGTGGTGCTGCTTACGGTAGAGCAGCTTGGCGGTATCGCCTGCCATACCGGTCGTGAGAGCTGCTTCTACCGTCGCCTGGATGAACAGGGGCAGTGGCAGGTCACCGATGAAGTCCGCAAGGACCCGAGTGCCATTTACGCGAAGCAGGACGATAAATAATGAGTGATGTACTCACGCAGTTGGGTGAGGTGCTTGAACAGCGCAAGGCAGCTGCACCGGATTCTTCCTACGTTGCCAGTCTTCATGCCAAGGGCTTGAACAAGATCCTGGAAAAAATTGGCGAAGAGGCTACCGAGACGATTCTGGCCGCCAAGGATGCACAGGTATCCGGTGACAATACTGACCTTGTATATGAAACCGCCGATCTGTGGTTTCATTCCCTGGTTGCGCTTTCCCATCTTGGCGAATCGCCGGACGCGGTGCTGAAAGAGCTGGCGCGGCGGTTTGATCTTTCCGGTCTGGAAGAAAAAGCCTCCAGGGCAAAGAAGTAACGAATTAACTTAGAAGGTTCGAGCAAAGCTCGGCAGTGGAGAAGTAGTTATGGGTTTTGGTGGAATCAGTATCTGGCAGCTGGTGATTGTTCTGGGGATTAT
>NZ_CP194171.1:0-277500 GCF_050908845.1 Marinobacterium sp. YM272 | reverse complement strand
TGGGAAACAGGTTAATATTCCTGTACCGCGCATAACTGCGACGGGGGGACGGAGAAGGCTAGGCCAGCACGGCGTTGGTTGTCCGTGTTTAAGGGTGTAGATTGAGGAACTAGGCAAATCCGGTTCCTTAAGATCGAGACCTGATGACGAGCTCCCATGTGGAGTGAAGTGGTTGATGCCAAGCTTCCAGGAAAATCCTCTAAGCTTCAGGTTATGTGTGACCGTACCCGAAACCGACACAGGTGGTCAGGTTGAGAATACCAAGGCGCTTGAGAGAACTCGGGTGAAGGAACTAGGCAAAATGGTGCCGTAACTTCGGGAGAAGGCACGCCGGCGTTGGTGATGAGATTTACTCTCTAAGCTGACACCGGTCGAAGATACCAGGTGGCTGCGACTGTTTATTAAAAACATAGCACTCTGCAAACACGAAAGTGGACGTATAGGGTGTGACGCCTGCCCGGTGCCGGAAGGTTAATTGATGGGGTTAGCGCAAGCGAAGCTCTTGATCGAAGCCCCGGTAAACGGCGGCCGTAACTATAACGGTCCTAAGGTAGCGAAATTCCTTGTCGGGTAAGTTCCGACCTGCACGAATGGCGTAACGATGGCCACACTGTCTCCACCCGAGACTCAGTGAAATTGAACTCGCTGTGAAGATGCAGCGTCCCCGCGGCTAGACGGAAAGACCCCGTGAACCTTTACTATAGCTTCACAGTGGACTTTGACATTACTTGTGTAGGATAGCTGGGAGGCTTTGAAACTCTGACGCCAGTTAGAGTGGAGCCGACCTTGAAATACCAGCCTGGTACTGTTGAGGTTCTAACCTAGGTCCGTAATCCGGATCAGGGACATTGTGTGGTGGGTAGTTTGACTGGGGCGGTCTCCTCCCAAAGTGTAACGGAGGAGCACGAAGGTACCCTCAGCATGGTCGGAAATCATGCATTGAGCGTAAGAGTATAAGGGTGCTTGACTGCGAGACAGACACGTCGAGCAGGTACGAAAGTAGGTTCTAGTGATCCGGTGGTTCTGTATGGAAGGGCCATCGCTCAACGGATAAAAGGTACTCCGGGGATAACAGGCTGATACCGCCCAAGAGTTCACATCGACGGCGGTGTTTGGCACCTCGATGTCGGCTCATCACATCCTGGGGCTGAAGCCGGTCCCAAGGGTATGGCTGTTCGCCATTTAAAGTGGTACGCGAGCTGGGTTTAGAACGTCGTGAGACAGTTCGGTCCCTATCTGCCGTGGGCGTTTGAGATTTGAGAAGAGTTGCTCCTAGTACGAGAGGACCGGAGTGAACGAACCTCTGGTGTTCGGGTTGTCATGCCAATGGCATTGCCCGGTAGCTACGTTCGGACGGGATAACCGCTGAAAGCATCTAAGCGGGAAGCCTCCTTCAAGATGAGATCTCACTGGACCCTTGAGGTCCCTAAAGAGCCGTTCAAGACCAGGACGTTGATAGGCTGGGTGTGTAAGCGCTGTGAGGCGTTGAGCTAACCAGTACTAATTGCTCGTGAGGCTTGACCATATAACGCCAAAGGCGTTTGAACATTGAATATATAGATCGTATCGCGGTTGTAGCTTGTAGCGAACGACAAGACATCAGATAGGAGATAAGCGACAGCGGGTCTTCTACTAAAAAGCTTTTAGATCTCAGTTTGTTCCAGTTTTGCCTGGTGACAATAGAGACGTGGAACCACCTGATCCCATGCCGAACTCAGTCGTGAAACGCGTCATCGCCGATGGTAGTGTGGGGCTTCCCCATGTGAGAGTAGGTCATCGCCAGGCACCTAATATGAAAAAAGGGTCACCCCATTGGGGTGGCCCTTTTTTTATGTTTGGACGGCAGGGTCTGCTGTGCACTACCAGGCCCATGTGAATACGCCTGTACCGTAGGTACGGCGGATAGGCGCCGCAGGCGTCCGAAGGATCGCAAGCACCGCTTGCGACCTAAAGTAGGTCATCGCGCCCCACCAAACGAGTCGGCCCCTACAGACACCCGCAGGGTCAGAAGTAACGCCTCTGATCACTGTAGGTCATCGCTGTTAAGCCTCCCTGCCCAACTCGCCCAAGCACTAGCCACTCGAGCTCAGCCCGCAGCCACTCCCCAGGCATAACCGCCACAGTAATCGGGGCGAGGGCGCCCCTCCTACGAAAACCGATTCTGGCACCGCCCCAGGGTAGGAGGTACGCACCCAAAGGGCATAATAACCATCGTGCCGATTGAACTCGGCATTCAAACCCCTGGGATTGATCGGGGCGACATAACCGCTCCCACCAACCCTTCCGATTCCTCACCGAACCCCCTAACATCAGACTAAAAGCCACACAGAGGGACAAGGCCGTGCCAAGATTTGCTGCCAACCTGTCGATGCTGTTTACGGAACTGCCGTTTCTGGAGCGCTTTGAAGCGGCTGCCAGGGCGGGCTTCAACGCCGTGGAATACCTCTTTCCCTATGACTTTCCGGCACAGGAAATAAAACAGCGCCTGGATGCTCACAGACTGGAGCAGGTGCTGTTCAATGCGCCTCCCGGTGACTGGCAGGCCGGTGAACGTGGTCTGGCTGCTCTACCGGGAAGGGAGGAGGAGTTTGCACGCGGTATCGAGCAGGCGATCGCTTATGCCCGCGTGCTCGGTAATCGGCGTATCCATGTTATGGCAGGCGTGGTCGGCGGAGATCTGTCACCCGAAGCGGCAAAGACCTGCTATGTGAACAACCTTCGCAGTGCCGCCCGCCAGGCTGCACAGCATGGTCTGAGAATCATGGTCGAGCCGATCAATAATATCGATATGCCCGGTTACCTGGTCAACTATCCAGCCCAGGCCAGGGCATTGATTGAAGAGATTGCTGAAGACAACGTCGGTCTGCAGCTGGATCTGTATCACTGTCAGATGATGCAGGGGAGGGTTACGCAGACTATGAAGGAGCTGTTCGGCCTGATCGAGCATGTGCAGATTGCCGGTGTACCAGGTCGGCATGAGCCGGATATCGGTGAGCTGAACTACGCTTACATTCTGGCTGAGCTGGACTGTCTGGGGTATGCCGGCTCTGTGGGCTGTGAATACAACCCACAGGGTGCAACAGCGGATGGACTAAGCTGGATGGCTGCGTATTGAGAAAATGGGCGTGGCGGCTCTCTCAGGCGCCCATGCTCTCGAGAATTTCATCTTTCAGGTTCAGGTAATCCAGGTCGATCACACCGAGGTAGCGCAGTGCCTGTTGCACGGCCGGCAGGCCCTGCTTCTGATTGATGCGCCAGTAGTAGCGGTATTCTTCGCTGATATCCTGGGCCAGGGTTAATACCGACAGCAGCTCCCGGGCGCGCTCTGTTGCTTCGATGCGGTCGTTCAGTACATCGTCAATCTGCGGCTGCAGTCGGATGGCGTCGGCCAGGTACTGCGGCAGCAGCCAGCGCTCAGCCATACGGGAGCCAACCTGGTAGTGGCTGAAGCCGAACTTCGCCACTTCGGCGCTTTCCAGCTCGCCGGTGCTGAGGTTGCCATGTTGCTGGAGGAAGTCACGAAAACCCTCGAACGCCTGGACCATCAACGGCAGCCCGCAGTCGTGCAGCATGCCGCAGGTGTACACATCGTCTTTGTTAAGATGGGTCAGGCGCGAGGCGATCAGTGTCGACAGCTCGCTGACATCGCGGGCCGTGTCCCAAAAGCGTTCCATCCTGCCGGTTTTTGCCAGGCTGTTTTTCATCAGAGTCAGCCTGACAAGGCTGAAAATGCGCTCGAATCCCAGCAGGCTCAGGGCACGTTCTACCGAGGTTATCTCTACAGCGAGCCCGTAGTAGGGGCTGTTGGCTGCCTTCAGGATGGTGGAATAGAGAGCCACATCCTTGCGCAGCAGGCCGGCGACTTCACGCTGATCCGGATACTCCTGGTTCAGCGCTTCGGCAAGAGAGCGCAGGATCTCCGGTTGAGGTGGAATCAGGGTGTTGAAGCTTTTATTCATCCCTTATTACTCATCCTGGTAAGTCCCGGCGGACTTGCTGTTGAATAGGAAGCCAGTATAGTGCGCACAACATGCATTTTCAGTCTCAAAATATGTCCAAAATCAACGAACCGGCGCGCAGGCCCTATTTAGCCCGCGGAGCCGGCGTAAAGCGCTGTGAAACCTGCCGTCTGGCGGTGGAGTCCTGCATCTGTGCACACCAGTCAAAGGTCACAGCAAACTGTGAATTCTGGTTGCTGATGCACCATAACGAGTTCTACAAGCCGACCAACACCGGCAAGCTGATCGCTGACAGCATCAGTGCGACCCGGGTGTTTGAATGGTCTCGGACCGAGCCGCCCCAGGCGCTGCTTGATGCGCTGAACGACCCCGCTTACTTTCCGTGTCTGGTGTTCCCTGAAGGTGATGACTACCAGGAACGGATGGTTGAACGTGCACCCGCAGACGGGCGCATTCCCGCCTTTATCATCCTGGACGGTACCTGGCGTCAGGCGCGCAGGATGTTCAGGCACAGCCGCTATCTGCAGCACCTGCCGGTGATTGAGCCGAAGTCAGATCGGGTATCGAGTTACACCCTGAGGCGTTCAAAGGTGGCACATCATCTGTGTACTGCCGAGGTGGCTATAGCGCTGCTGGAATTACAGCAGGATGAGGTGGCGGCTAGCCATCTGGAGGGCTATTTCGAGCGTTTCAACCGGGAGTATTTCGCGACGCGGCGAAAGTGGGACAGGGAAGGGGATAAGGTGGAGGCCTGACCGCGAAAGCGCCAGGCGGCGCTCGCGATCAGTGCGCGGAAAACGAATCAGTGCTTTTCGGTTTCCGCGGCTTTCTGCTGCTGCTGTGCGTACAGCGCATCGAAGTTCACCGGTGCCAGCATCAGGGCCGGGAAGCTGGCCTTGGATGCCAGGTTGTCGATCGCTTCGCGGGCGTACGGGAACAGCAGGTTCGGGCAGAACGCTCCCAGGGTGTGCTTGGTTTCCGCTTCGCCGAGGCCTGCCAGCAGGAAGATACCTGCCTGCTGAACTTCAACCAGGAATGCCGGCTCGCCTTCGTTCTTCACAGTTACGGTCAGGGACAGAACCACTTCATAGTGCTCTGCGTCCAGGGACGAGCTGCGGGTGTTGATATCCAGGTTAACTTCCGGCTGCCACTGCTTGGTGAATACACCCGGAGCAGCAGGAGTTTCCAGAGAAGCGTCTTTCAGGTAAACGCGCTTCAGCGCGAACTGGGGCTGTTTCGGTTGATTTTCAGACATCGAATTTTTCCTTTGATTGGTAACAGTCGGTGCTCAGTCAGCCAGTAGTGGGTCGAGCTCTCCTTTCCGCTCAAGCATGAACAGCTCGTCGCAGCCACCTACATGGGTTTCACCGATGAAGATCTGCGGCACGGTGTGGCGGCCGTTGGCGCGTTCCATCATCTGCGGTCGCAGTGCAGGGGCCTGGTCCACATCAATGGCGTTGTACTCAACCCCTTTGTGATCGAGCAGCATGATCGCCCGTGTACAGAACGGACACCAGCGGGTCAGGTAGATATCGACGGGCTTCATTATTTCACCACGGGCATGTTCTGGCCGCGCCACTCGGTCATACCACCAGAGAGTCTGATGGCCTGGGTAAAGCCTGCGGTCTTGAGTTGCTTGGTAGCCGTGGCCGCTGCCTGGCCAACGTTGCATACCACGATAACGGGCTTGGACTTATCTGCCTTGATTTCACTCATGCGGCGCTCGAGGTCGGCCAGCGGGATATGCACGGCGCCAGTGATGTGGCCGGTGTCCCACTCTTTCTTCGGGCGGATATCGAGAACGGCGGCGTCTTCTTTGTTAATCAGGCGGGTTGCCTCGGCAGGAGATACCGATTTGCCTGACTTGCGGCTTTCAGTCCAGAGCAGCATCGCCAGGGTGAGTACCCAGGCAGCAATCAGATAATAATGTTGAGATACAAATTCAATCACGCGATCCATAAAGCTTCCCTAAGTGGAGGGCTGTCAACAGGCGGGACAGTATACATGGGCGAAGCTAAGTGGATAAGGTTTGCGCCAGGAATTTGCCCGCCAGGGGGCAAGGTGAGGTAAACTCGTAGAACTCGATCTATGCTGCGGAATACTGTTGATATTCCGGAATTTGAATCCAAAAGAATACAGATTGCGATGACTCAAGCACGTTCTACCAAGGCACTGATAATCCTCGATGGTTTCGGTATCGAGGAAACTCCCTCTTCTGCGGTCCAGGCAGCCAATACTCCCACCTGGGATAAACTGCTTGCCTCCAAGCCACATAGCCGGATCAAAACATCCGGAATGGCGGTGGGGCTGCCCGATGGTCAGATGGGCAACTCCGAAGTTGGCCATATGAATATCGGCGCCGGACGTACCGTCTATCAGAACCTGACACGGATCACCAAGGCGATTGAAGACGGCAGCTTTGCTGAGAACGCGGCACTCACTGGCGCGATGGACAAGGCGATCGCTGCCGGTAAAGCGGTGCATCTGCTGGGACTGCTGTCGCCGGGGGGCGTGCATAGTCATGAAGATCATATGCTTGCGCTGGCTGAAGTGGCCGTCAAGCGCGGTGCCAAAGAGGTTTATCTGCACGCAATTCTCGATGGCCGCGATATGCCACCGCGCTCCGCAGAACCCTCCATCGCCAAGACCGAAGCGAAATTCCGCGAGCTGGGTGTAGGCGCCATCGCCACCGTGGTCGGTCGCTATTTCGCCATGGACCGTGATAATCGCTGGGACCGTGTACAGCAGGCCTATGATGCCATGACCAGCGGCGCAGCCAAACAGCACGCCCAGTCGGCTCAGCAGGCACTGGCGGAAGCCTACGCTCGCGATGAGAACGATGAATTTGTCACCGCGACGGTAATCACCGATATGGCCGGTCACCCGAAGGGACTGGTCAAGGATGGCGACGCCGTGATCTGCGCCAACTTCCGCCCCGACCGCGCGCGGGAGATTACCCGCTGCTTCGTCGAAGACAGTTTCGATGGTTTCGAGCGCCAGGTACGCCCGGCTCTTGCCGATTACGTCATGATGACGCAGTACGCGGCGGATATTCCGGCAAACTGCGCTTATCCGCCGGAAAAACTCTACAACGGGCTCGGTGAGTATCTCTCCAGCCTGGGCAAGACCCAGCTGCGTATTGCTGAAACCGAAAAGTACGCCCACGTCACCTTCTTCTTTAACGGTGGTGAAGAGGCGGTCTACCCGGGTGAAGAGCGTATCCTGGTGCCCTCACCGCAGGTGGCCACCTACGATCTCAAGCCGGAAATGAGTGCGCCGGAGGTGACCGACAAACTGGTTGAGGCGATCCTGGGCCGTCAGTTTGACCTGATCGTCTGTAATTTCGCCAACGGTGATATGGTGGGCCATACCGGCAAGTTCGATGCTGCCGTGAAGGCGGTGGAAACCCTCGACGAGTGCCTGGCCCGCGTGCTGGCCGCCATGGCCGAGGTCGACGGAGAAACGCTGATCACTGCCGATCACGGCAACGTTGAGCTGATGGTCAATCCGGAAACCGGTGAACCGCACACCTCGCATACCAACTGGCCGGTTGCGCTGATCTATGATGGACCGCGTGCAGCGCAGCTTAAGCTCGATGAAGGCGCGCTTTGCGACCTGGCACCGACACTGTTGACGCTGATGGATCTCGATGCGCCGGCAGAGATGAGTGGCAAGAACCTGGTTCATTTCAACTAATGCGGGGCACCCGGATCTGATTCATGCGTCTTCTTATTTTGACGCTCGTGCTGCTCGTTTCCCTGCCCCTGAGGGCGGCCACCGAACAGGAGGCGCGGGAAACCGAGCAGCGGATCGAGGCACTCAAGGATGAGATCGCCGGTCTGCAGAGAGGCATCGAGCGGCAACGTTCGGAGCAACAGAATCTGCAACAGGCGCTGCGTCAGAGTGAAAAGCGGATCAGTGAAGTCACCGCCCAGCTGCGTCAGATAAACGCCGATATCGACGGCCTGGGCGCTGACCTGGATGGCCTGCACGAGCGAGAGGCGCGCCTGGAACAGCAGGTGGAGGCCAGTGCAGAGCGGGTACGTGAACAGCTGCGTGCACAGTACCGTGAAGGCCGGCAGCCCCAGCTGCAGCTGATGCTCAGTGATCGCGACCCGGCACGCACCGAACGGCTGATCTACTATTATGATCAGCTCAACGCTCGACTGATCGAGCAGATGGAAACCTACCGTACACAGCTTAGCGCGCTTAACAGTACGCGCTCCCAGGCTGCCGACACCAGCGAGCGGATGCTGGCCAAGCGCGAGGAACTTCAGACTCAGCAGGGAGAGCTGGAAAAGGCCCGTGAGCAGCGTGCCTCCAGCCTTGCCAGTCTCAAGGCCTCTTTGGCCAAGGATCGGCAGCGTCTCAGTGGCCTGGAAAAAGACCAGGCGCAGCTGCAAAACCTGCTCGAGCAGATCCGGGAATCGATCCGGCGCTCGAAACTGGAGACCGCCAACCAGTCATTCGACAAGCTCAAAGGCAAGCTTTCCTGGCCCGTGGACGGGGCTCTCAAGCGCCGTTTTGGCCAGAAAGTAAACGATCTGGCCTACGAGGGGGTGCTGATCGGCGCCAGGGTCGGGCGTGAGGTGCATGCGGTGCACTCCGGTCGAGTCGTCTTCGCCGACTGGCTGCGGGGTTATGGTTTACTCTTGATCATTGACCACGGTGGCGGTTATATGAGCCTGTATGGACACAACGAGAGTCTGCTGCGGGAAACCGGTGCCTGGGTCAGACCGGGCGAGGTTGTCGCGACCACCGGCGACAGTGGCGGCTATGATGAAACCGGCCTCTACTTCGCGATCCGCAAGGGCGGGCGTTCTATCGACCCGGCCCCCTGGCTGGCAGACCGCTGAAAATCACTTCAAGGATAAGCTATGAATCTTCTTGCCAGTGTAAAACGAACCTCCCTGCTGCTTGGACTTTCGGTGACCCTCTCTGTGCCTGCCACCGCCTGGTCGCAAGAGGCCGATGAGGCGGCAATGCAGCCGGAGAAAGTGCTGCCACTGGAAGAGCTGAGAATGTTTGCCGAGGTCTACGGGCGTATCAAGGATGCCTACGTGGAACCGGTGGACGACAAGACCCTGCTCCAGGACGCCATACGCGGCATGCTGGCAGGTCTGGATCCGCACTCCACCTATCTGGAGCCGGAAGCGTTCGAAAACCTGCAGGTACACACCAGCGGTGAGTTCGGAGGCCTGGGGATCGAAGTCGGCCAGGAAGATGGTTTTATCCGGGTGATCGCGCCGATCGATGATACGCCTGCACAGCGTGCCGGTATCAAGGCGGGCGATCTGATCGTCAAACTGGACGATACGCCGGTGCAGGGGATGCCGCTTAACGAGGCGGTGGACATGATGCGCGGCGAGATCGGCAGTGAGATCGTGCTGACCATCGTCAGAGACGGGATCGAGAAACCCTTTGAGGTCACCCTGGTACGTGATGCGATCAAGGTGGCCAGCGTCAAGAATCGCCTGCTGGAGCCTGGCTACGGCTATCTGCGGGTAACCCAGTTCCAGCTTAATACCGCCGAGGATCTGCGTGATGCGATCAGCGAAATGGAGCAGAAGCAGCCGCTGCAGGGACTGGTGCTGGACCTGCGCAACAACCCCGGTGGTGTACTCCAGGCGGCCGTGGATGTGGCCGATACCTTCCTCAACGAAGGACTGATCGTTTACACCGAAGGGCGCCTGCCCAGCTCGCAGCTGGAGTTCAGCGCCCAGGCCGGTACCCAGGCGCCAGACCTGCCGCTGGTGGTGCTGATCAATGGCGGCTCCGCATCCGCTTCGGAGATTGTCGCCGGTGCGCTGCAGGATCATCACCGGGCGGTTCTGATGGGCACCGACAGCTTCGGCAAGGGATCGGTTCAGACCGTACTGCCCCTGGGTAGCGATCGTGCCGTAAAACTGACCACCGCCCGCTACTACACGCCCAGCGGGCGCTCGATCCAGGCTCAGGGGATCCATCCGGATGTGCTGGTCGAAGAGGGGCGCCTGACGCAGGTTGAACACGAAAATCTGGTGAAAGAGCGTGATCTGGTCGGTCACCTGGAAAACGGGGGTAGCGACGAGATGGCTGCCAACGAAGACAAGCAGCTGGCGGAGCGCGATATTCAGCTTTACCAGGCGCTCAACCTGCTCAAGGCGCTGAACATCGTGTCGGCGAACGCGCAGAGCAAGGGCTGACAGAATGGCCATCAGGCTGTCGCTGCTGGCGTTCTGTCTCCTCTCACTGCCGTTGTGGGCCGCACCGGTGGTCGACCGGCCCAGACTGGTGCTGATTATCGATGATGTCGGCTCCAGCCTGGAAAAGGGGCGGGCGGCCCTGGCGCTGCCAGGCCCGATCACCTACGCCATACTGCCCTTTCGTACCTATTCCCGCGAGCTCAGCCAGGAAGCCTCGGCACAGGGCAAGGAGGTGATCCTGCACGCGCCGATGGCCAACACCCGACAGCTGGAACTGGGACCGGGTGGACTGACGCCAGCGCAGACGCGCGAGCAGCTGCAGCAGCAACTCAGTGATTCGCTGGACGCGGTGCCGGAGGCGATCGGCGTCAACAACCATATGGGAAGCCTGCTGACCCAGCTGGATGAACCGATGGGCTGGGTAATGGAGGTTATCCACAAGCGCGGTCTGTTTTTTATCGACAGCCGCACTACGGCCAGCACCCGGGCGATGTCGATAGCCCAGGCCGCAGGCGTGCCCTCGGCCGAGCGTAACGTGTTCCTTGATAACGACCGTTCCATCGAGGCGATCACCGGTGAATTCAGGCGTGCCGTCGAGCTGGCCCTGAACGAGGGACGTGCGGTGGTTATCGGTCACCCCTATCCGGAAACGCTTGCCGTACTGCAGACCTTGCTGCCGACCCTTGGCGAGCTGGGCATAGTGCAGATGTCGGCAGCGGCATATCTGGATGAAATCGAAGATGCCAAACGGCGCGTGATCGCGCGTCAGAGTGCCGCGTCACACTGATCAGTCGCGCAACCTGCCTGCAATCTCAAGACCCGGTGATGGTGCCGGGCTTACCCGCCACAAGTCCCAGCAGGCACTGGATCACCTGCAGCGAGATCAGCAGCACGACGGCGTAGAACCAGCTGCCGTTGAAATCGTTGATCGCACCGATCACCAGCGGTCCGGCCGCTGCAATCAGATACCCCACCGACTGTGCCATCGCCGACAGCGCAAAAGCTTCGGTGGCCGTATTGGTTCGCAGCGCGAACAGTGTCAGCGACAGACTCAGCGAAGCGCCACCGCTGAGACCGATCAAGGTTGCCCAGAGCAGCGTCGCCTGGGTCGGTGCCAGCAACAGTCCCGCCAGTCCGGTGATCGCCAGCAGGGCAATCCCCAACACCAGCTTACGTTGGTCGTGAAAACGTGTTGCCAGCAACGGCGTGAGCAGGCCTGCGGGGATCCCGGCCAGGTTGCTCAGCGAGGTTGCCAGGCCCGCGTGTTCGTCGCTGAGGCCGCTGTCGGTCAACAGGTTGGCGAGCCAGGTGACGATCGAGTAGAAGAAGGTGGACTGCAGGCCCATATAGCCGGTGATTGCCCAGGCTCGGCCATTACGCCAGAGGCTGGGGCCGCGACTTTGTGGTGGTTGATAGGTGCGGGTGTGGACCCTCAACAGATACAGCCAGGGCAGAATGCATAGCGGGGGCAGCAGGGCCCAAACCGCTAAAGGTACCCGCCAGTCGTCAAAAATATCCCGCAGGGGGACCGCCAGGTAAACGCCGAGACCCGCGCCGGTGCCCAGTGTCACGGTATAGAGCCCGGTCATAATCCCCGGATGGTTCGGGAAATAGCCTTTGACCAGGCCAGGAATAAGCACGTTGAGCAGGGCGATGGCCGAGCCCAGCAGCAGCGTCCCGAGCAGAATCAACAGAAAAGCCGGCGCCATTCTCAGCGCTACGCCAAGACTGATTACCAGCAGCGCGATGATCACCAGTTGAGGTGGCTCCAGGCGCCGCGTCAGGGCGGGTACCAGGGAAGACACGAGGCCAAAACAGATCAGTGGCAGTGTGGTGAGCATGCTGAACTGGCTCGCGCTTAGGCCAAGGCTGGCGCGGATGTCGGCTACCAGCGGGCCGACCACGACGATGCCACCACGCAGATTGGCGGCAGTCAGCAGGATGGCAGCGATGGCGATGGCAAAGGCCAGCGGGCGGCCATGGAAGGGGCCCTTGATCGGCTCTGGCATGGGGTGTCCTTAATTCTTCTGTGACCCGACTGAAATGGCGTCACAGGTGAGGGGTGGTAAGTGTAACTGGTGTTACATATTTTAGGTAGGCCGATAGCTGCCCTGTTTCGTATAGTGAAATCGATGGGAAGGCAGGGCACCCGGAAGTGCCCTCAGTAAATCATCAGGAGGGGCGGAACAGGCCCTGGGCGAGGCGTGCCCACTGTTCTGGCCAGAACTCTGTGGGGCGGCGTTTGAATTCACTGCGCACAAACTGACGGATACGACCTTCAGCAGTGGCGAGAATCAGGTTGGCGGCCGAACCCGCCGGGATCTCGGTGCGCAGCCCTTCGCGGACTTCCGCTTCGCGCATGATCTGCTTGAGCTGGGTTTCCAGGCGCTCGAACAGCTGGTTGACCCGGGTACGAAGGCGCTCGGTTTCGCCGGCCAGGGCATCGCCGGTGAGAATGCGTGCCATGCCCGGATTCTTCTCCACAAACGCCAGCAGCAGCGTAAGGATCTGTTCGCACTGGCGCTTGCCACTGGCGTCGGAGCCGACGATCAGGTTAACCCGGGAAAACAGCGTATCCTCGATAAAGCCGATCAGGCCTTCGAACATCCGTGCCTTGCTCGGGAAGTGGCGGTAAAGCGCCGCTTCCGAGACACCGACTTCCCGTGCCAGGGCGGCAGTGGTGATGCGGGCGCCGGGGTTGCCCTCCAGCATCTGCGCGAGCGCCTGCAGTATCTGCTCGCGACGGGAGACTTTCCGTTCCTGCTGTATTTCGCTCATCCGCTGTCCTTAGCCGAGGTTCCGGTTTGTGATCAGGGTGCCGACACCTTCGTCGGTGAAGATCTCCAGCATGCAGGAGTGCTCGACCCGGCCATCGATGATGTGAGCGCTGTTTACGCCACATTTCACTGCGCTTAGGGCGCAGCCGATCTTCGGCAGCATACCGCCGTAGATGGTGCCGTCCTCGATCAGCTCATCCACCTGACGCGTGGAGAGGCCGGTCAGGACCTTGCCATCCTTATCCATGAGACCTGCGATGTTGGTCAGCAGAATCAGCTTTTCCGCCTGCAGTACCTCGGCTACCTTGCCGGCAACCAGGTCGGCGTTGATGTTGTAGGACTCGCCCTTTTCGTCGACGCCGATCGGTGCGATGACGGGGATAAAGTCGGAGTTGACCAGCATCTCCAGGACCCGCACGTTGACCTTTTCCACCTCGCCCACATGGCCGATGTCGATGATCTCCGGTGCTTCCATCTCCGGTGTCTTGTGCTTCACCTTGAGTTTGCGTGCGCGCAGCAGCTCGCCATCCTTGCCGGTCAGGCCGATCGCCTTGCCGCCGGCGGCATTGATCAGGCCGACGATCTCCTTGTTGACCATGCCGCCGAGCACCATTTCGACCACATCCATGGTCTTGGAATCGGTGACGCGCATGCCGTTGATGAACTTGGACTCGATGCTGAGCTTTTCAAGCAGATCGCCGATCTGCGGACCACCACCGTGGACCACGATCGGGTTGATGCCGATCAGCTTCATCATCACGATGTCACGGGCAAAGCTCTCCTTGAGCTTGTCATCGGTCATGGCGTTGCCGCCATATTTGATCACCAGCGTCTGGCCGACGAAGCGCTGGATATAGGGCATCGCTTCGGATAGTACCTGGGCGGTGGAGATCGCCTGACTACGGGTAAGGGGCATTGACTCATCCTCTGATTGATATGGCTGAAGACGCCTGTTTCTCGCGCTTATTCCTCGGGAATATCGAGACTGGCGTCGACACTGTGCAGTCGGGTTTGGAATGCGTTGCGGATACGTTCAAGCGCCGCTTCGCTCTCGGCCTCGAAACGCAGCACCAGCACCGGCGTGGTGTTGGAAGCGCGTACCAGGCCCCAGCCATCCGGGTAATCGACGCGGAGGCCGTCGATGCGGCAGGCTTCGCCACCGGGGAAATCGAGCTGCTGCAGGGCGTCCACGATCCGGAACTTGTTTTCTTCGGTGACCGGAATATTGATCTCCGGCGTGCTTATATCCTCAGGATAGCCGCTGAAAATCGCATCGGCGGTTTCTTCCCGCCGTGCCAGAATTTCCAGCAGGCGCACGGCACTGTAAAGGCCGTCATCGAAGCCGTACCAGCGCTCCTTGAAGAAGATATGGCCGCTCATCTCGCCGGCCAATAGCGCACCGCTCTCCTTCATCTGGCGCTTGATCAGCGAGTGGCCGGTTTTCCACATGGTCGGCTTGCCACCGGCGTTTTCGATCACCTTCGGCAGCCGGCGCGAGCATTTCACGTCGAACAGGATTTCGGCGCCCGGGTTACGCGCCACCACGTCCTCGGCGAACAGCATCATGACGCGGTCCGGGTAGACCACCTTGCCTGTGCCGGTCACCACACCGACACGGTCGCCGTCGCCATCGAAGGCGAGTCCCAGGTCAGCGCCGGTTTCGGCGACCTTGGCGATCACATCCTGTAGGTTTTTCAGCTTGCCCGGATCAGGATGGTGGTTCGGGAAGGTGCCATCCACGTCGCAGAAAAGCGGGATCACCTCCACGCCCAGGCGCTGGATCAGCTCCGGTGCCAGGATACCCGGGATACCATTACCGCAGTCGACGACCACCTTCAGCGGTCGGCTGATGTGCACGTCGCCGGTGATACGCTGCAGGTAGCTCTCGGCCACATCCTCTTCAGAGCCTGAACCCTTGCCCTCGGTGTAGTCGCGCTTCTCGATGCGGGTGCGCAGTTCCTGGATCTCTTCGCCGGACAGGGTGTGTCCGGCAAGCATCATCTTGAAGCCGTTGTAGTCGGACGGGTTGTGGCTGCCGGTGATCATGATGCCGGTCTGGTGGGCATGCTGGTGGGCGGCAAAGTAGAGCACCGGTGTCGGTACATAGCCGATATCGATCACATCCACGCCGCCGTCGCGCAGACCTTCGCTGAGTACCTCTTTCAGGCGCGGGCCGGACAGGCGGCCGTCGGCAGCGACGATCACCTCTCCGATACCCAGGCTGTGAGCGCTGGCGGCGAAGGCGCGGCCGAGGTGGTAGACCAGCGGTTCGGTCAGTGACGCGCCGACGATACCGCGGATGTCATAGGCGCGGAAAACGCCTGCGTCGAATGTCTCCAGATCAAAACTCATAACCTGCTCCTTGCTGTGCACCTGGCTGAGAGACGCATAATTGCTCTGGCCTCAGTGCCGGCCCGAAGAGCCGAAACCGCCGGCGCCGCGGTCGCTGTCGGTAAACTCATCAACCACTTCAAAGTCGGCCTGCACCACCGGTACCAGTACCATCTGGGCGATACGCTCGCCCGGTTCCACGGTAAAGGTGGTATTGCCGCGGTTCCAGCAGGAGACAAACAGCTGGCCCTGGTAGTCGGAGTCGATCAAACCCACCAGGTTGCCCAGGACGATGCCGTGCTTATGGCCCAGCCCCGAGCGTGGCAGGATCATGGCGCACAGGTTCGGATCCTCGATATGGATCGCAAGGCCGGTGGGGATCAGCTCGGTCTGGCCTGGCTCCAGCGTGATGGCTTCGTCCAGGCAGGCGCGCAGGTCGAGGCCCGCGGAGCCGTCGGTGGCGTAGGCCGGCAGCGGGAACTGACCGCCGATGCGGTCATCAAGAATCTTTACCTGTAGTTTTCGCTTGTTCATTGAAGTGCTCTGCTATGCGGTTGATCAGTTGGCGTGCCAACTGCTGTTTCGATGATTGCGGCAGCGTTTCTTCGCTGCTGGGCCCGATCAGTGTCACGGCGTTTTCATCGCTGTTAAAGCCTATGCCCTCGGCGGACACGTCATTGGCGACGATCAGGTCCAGGCGTTTGCGCGTCAGTTTGTCCCGGGCGTACTGCAGCACATCGCGGGTTTCTGCTGCGAAGCCGATGGTAAAGGGCCTGGACTCGGACGCAGCAACGCTGGCGACGATATCCGGGTTCTTGGTCAGGCGCAGCTCCATGATCTCTTCGGCGCCTTTTTTCATCTTGTGCTCCGCCACGGCAACCGGACGGTAATCGGCCACGGCAGCGGCGGCGATAAACAGGTCGCAGTCATGCAGGCTGTTCAGGGCGGCGTCCAGCATCTGCTGTGCGCTCTCGACCTCAACGCGCTGCACCCGGTCGGGGACGCCCAGATTGACCGGTCCCGAGATCAGTGTGACCCGGGCGCCGGCGTCACGGGCCGCTTCCGCCAGGGCGTAGCCCATCTTGCCGGAGCTGTGATTGGAGATGTAGCGCACCGGGTCGATCGCCTCACGGGTGGGACCCGCGGTGATGCAGACGTGGCGACCGGTTAACGCCTGGAAATCGAACTGCTCGGCACAGAACTGGGCAATTTCTGCAGGCTCCAGCATCCGTCCGGGGCCGGTATCGCCACAGGCCTGTGCGCCACTGCCGGGGCCGAAGGCTTTGACATTAATAGTATCGCGCAGCTTTGCCATGTTCTGCTGGGTGCGCGTGTCGCGCCACATCGCCTGGTTCATGGCGGGGGCCAGGCAGATGGGAGCATCGCTGGCCAGGCAGAGTGTCGTGAGCAGGTCATCGCCCATACCGGCCGCCAGGCGGGCAATGAAGTCGGCACTGGCCGGCGCCACCAGAATCAGGTCCGCCCATTTCGCCAGTTCGATATGGCCCATGCCGGCTTCGGCTTCAGGGTTTAACAGTTGCAGATGGACCGGGTTGCCGGACAGTGCCTGCAGTGTCAGCGGTGTAATGAATTCGGTGGCGGCGGGCGTCATGACCACGCGAACGTCGGCACCTGCGCCTTTCAGAAGCCGTGTCAGCTCGGCGCTTTTATAGGCCGCGATACCGCCCGTGATGCCCAGTAGAATCCGGCGGTTAGTAAGTCTGTGCATACCCTGTGAATCCGATGAATGCGGGGTGGAGGCTTGGGATAAACAAGCCCTTTAAGATAACATTCTGATGCTGTATTGCGTAGTGCAGGCAGTGCGATCGAAACCACAGGGAGGTGGCAAATGGCGATCACAGACTGGCCCGCCGACGAGCGGCCAAGGGAAAAACTGCTGGCGCGCGGCGCCGAGGCGCTCTCCGATGCGGAGTTGCTGGCGATCTTTCTGCGCACCGGAGTCAAAGGCAAGAGCGCGGTGGATCTGGCGCGGGAGCTGTTAAGTACTTTCGGTGGGCTGAGGCCGCTGATAGAGGCCCCGCGACAGGAGTTCTGTGCCGCGCTGGGGTTGGGCGATGCCAAGTATGTGCAGCTGCAGGCGGTGATGGAGATGTCGCGTCGCCATCTGGAAGCGCAGTTGCAACGCGGCTCGGCGCTGGAAAGCCCGCAGGCGGTGCGACGCTACCTGGCAGCCCAGCTCAGACATGAAAACCGCGAGGTGTTTGCCTGTCTGCTGCTGGATAACCGGCACCGGGTGATCCGCTTCGAACCGCTGTTCTTCGGTACCATCAACGCCGCCAGCGTCTACCCGCGCGAAGTGGTGTCACTGGCGCTGAGGCATCAGGCGGCGGCGATGATTCTGGCGCATAACCATCCGTCCGGGGTGGCAGAGCCCTCCCAGGCCGACCGGCAGATCACCGACCGTCTGATCGATGCGCTGGCGCTGGTGGAGGTGCGGGTGCTGGATCACCTGGTGGTGGGCGATGGCGAAAGTGTTTCCTTCGCGGAACGGGGGTGGATTTAACCCGAAGCCAGGCTGGTGAATAATTAGCCAAAAAGACTGGTGCTTTGGCGGCGATCTCTGTATAGTACGCGGCCTTCTGTCTCCTAATGGTACGGGATTTTGTCCGGGTTTTGGACGCTCCGCCTGAGAGAGCTGCTGTTTTGCTCTCGATAAGTATCTGACAGAGGTTAAGTCAAACCCTTTAAGATAAGGTTTAAAACAATGTCTCGAGTTTGCATGGTAACGGGCAAGCGCCCGGTAACCGGTAACAACGTTTCTCACTCCCAGCGCAAGACGCGTCGTCGTTTCCTGCCGAACCTGCACTGGCACCGTTTCTGGGTTGAGAGCGAAAACCGTTTCGTTCGTCTGCGTGTTTCTTCCAAGGGCATGCGTATCATCGACAAGAAGGGCATCGAAGTAGTTCTGTCTGAACTGCGCGCCCGTGGCGAGAAAGTCTGAGGAGATTGAATCATGGCTGCTAAAGGCGCACGCGAGAAGATCCGTCTGGTATCCTCTGCTGGTACTGGTCACTTCTACACCACCGACAAGAACAAGCGTAACACCCCGGACAAGTTCGAATTCAAGAAATACGATCCGGTTGTTCGCAAGCACGTGATCTACAAAGAAGCCAAGATCAAGTAATTGATAAGGCTTCAGAAAAAACCCCGGCCCCGGCCGGGGTTTTTTTATGTCCCCAGATCGTAACCGGCGTCGGCAAGTTGCCGGGTAGATGATCGCGCTGCTGCACCGCTTCAAGGTCCGATTTCCCTGCGCTGTTGCCGGAATCTGTCTATACCCGCGGTGCCAGTCTCCGGTATCTTGGGCCTTTCCGTCGATTGAGGGTCAGGCCCGATGCCCGTTGCTGCGCTGAAACGCTATATACCGCTGCTGTTTGTGCTGCTCTGGAGTACAGGCTTTATCGGTGCGCGTTTCGGGCTGCCCTATATCGAGCCGTTCAATTTCCTGTTTATCCGCATGCTTGTGACGCTGCTGGTGTTCCTCGGCCTGGTGCTGGCGTTTCACGCTGCCTGGCCCGGGCCGCGCCAGGCGCTGCACCAGATGGTGGTCGGTTCCCTGGTGCACGCGGGCTATCTTGGTGGGGTATTTGCCGCGATTGACTGGCAGATGCCCGCCGGCGTGGCATCGCTGATCGTCGGCCTGCAGCCGTTGCTGACGGCGGTACTGGCCTGGGTGGTCTGGCGTCAGCGCCTGCTGCCGCTGCAGTGGCTTGGTCTGGTGCTGGGTCTGCTGGGCGTGGCACTGGTGCTGGCCGGCGGTAACCGTCTGGGCCAGTTCGATCTTAACGCCCCGGCGCTTATCAGTGTGTTGATCGCACTGGTCGCCATCTCGCTGGGCACGCTGTACCAGAAGCACTTTGGCCAGGGCGTAAACCTGCTCACCGGTTCCTTTTACCAGTATCTGGCCACGGCGCTCTGGATGGGACTGCTGACCTGGATGTTCGAAACCGGTGAGGTGGACTGGCAGCCCGAGTTGATCGGCGCCCTGGCCTGGCTGGTACTGGGGCTGTCGGTGTCAGCTATTCTGCTGTTGCTGCTGATGATCCGCGAAGGTGAGGCATCCAGAGTGGCCAGCTATTTCTATCTGGTGCCGCCGGTTACCGCGATAGAGGCCTGGCTGCTGTTTGATGAGCAGCTGGGCGCCCTGGCGCTGCTCGGGGTTGGCGTGACTGTCAGCGGCGTTTATCTGGTTCTGCGGCGTCAGGCCGCGTCGAGTTAAGTGGATCCATGCCTGAATTACCCGAAGTCGAAACCAGCCGGGCCGGTATCGCCCCGCATCTTGAAGGTCGTATCGTCACCCGTCTGGTGGTTCGCCAGCCGCGGCTGCGCTGGTCCGTTCCTGAACAGCTGGCCGCCTGTCTCGAGGGAAAAACCATCCGCGCGGTTACCCGGCGCGGCAAATACATTCTGATCAGCGTGGATGGCGGTGCGGCGCTGCTGCACCTGGGGATGTCTGGCAGCGTACGTATCCTGCCGGCGGATACCCCGGCCGGTAAGCACGACCATGTGGACCTGCTGCTGGATAGTGGTTCAATGCTCAGGCTCACCGATCCGCGCCGGTTTGGCGCTCTGCTCTGGCAGCCGGACAATGAGCTGCACTCCCTGCTGGCCTCGCTGGGGCCTGAGCCGCTGTCGGACGAGTTTGATGCCGGCTACCTGCAGGCCTGCTGCCAGGGGCGCAAAACGGCGATCAAGACGCTGATCATGAACAGCCAGGTGGTGGTGGGCGTGGGGAATATCTACGCCAACGAAGCGCTATTCCAGGCGGGCATCGACCCGCGCCGTGCGGCGGGGCGGATCTCCGCGGCACGGCTGGAAACGCTGGTCGCCTGTATCAAGCAGGTGTTGGCACGGGCGATCGAGCAGGGCGGCACTACGCTAAGGGATTTTGTCGGCGGTGACGGCAAACCGGGCTATTTCAAGCAGGAGCTGCATGTATACGGCCGTGCTGGTGAGTCCTGTACCGCCTGTGGCAATATATTGAAAGAGGTGCGCCTGGGGCAGCGAAGCACCGTTTACTGCCCCTCCTGCCAGCGCTAGCCGCACAGCCGGACCTGCCTGATCGCTTGAGGAGGAAAGATGAACCGCCCTGCTGAAGAGTTGGCTCCACCGATCTTTGATTACAGTGATGATCCGCTCAGGGATGAATTGCGCCGACGCCTGGGGATTGGCCCCTATCTGGCGCGGCGGCAGGCCTTTCGCATCGGCCCGGATGGCGTGCACTGTGAATACTATCACTACTCGGACGACGCGCCGCTGCTGCTGTTCCTGCCGGGTATCGGTACCTACTGTGAACTCTACGCCGAGCTGCTGGCGCGGATCAGTGATCGCGGCTTTAACGTGGTCGGCGTCGATCCAAGGGGGCACGGTTATTCGGACGGCTCCCGGGGCGTCTACACCGTAGCGTCAACGGTCTGTGATCTGGAACGGGTCATCTCTGCGCTGCAAGGACGCAGTAACGGCAGGGTCCTGGTCTACGGCTACTCCATCGGTGCGGTTGTTGCGCTGGCCCTGGCCGAAGCCGACAAGCGGGTAGACTCCGTGCTCTGTGGCACCCTGCTGCTGACCGAAGAGCCCCCCGACATGCTGCATCAGATGGGCTGGTTCTGGACCTGGGGAGCTGCACAGTGGTTCCCGGGGCTGCGGGTGCCCTTACGCTCCTTCATGGATTTTGACACCCTGCTGGCCGGCAATCCTGCAGGTGAAGTGATCAATGACGATCCCCTGGTGGTTTTCGATTACCCGGTCAGTACGCTGGCCAGCCTGTTTACGCACCGTGCCGCTATCTGTTCCAGCGCTTTCGACTTCCGCCTCGGTATCATCCAGGGCGACAGGGACGAAGTCTTGCCGGTCAGTTATGCCAACCGGGTCATCGATCGGGTGGCGCACCCGACCGAACTGCTGGTGCTGCCCGACGAAGGCCATATGATTCCCTGGGATGACCCGGCGCACCTGGCGCAGCGTGCCTGTGACTGGCTCCACCTCTAGCCTCTACGACGCTGTTCATTAAAGCGTCAACCCCGCGTCATCCGTCTGTCATCCGCGATCGCAAATAATGTGCCCAGGCTGCACAGAAGCGGATGACTGCGATGAACAGACTTCAGAAACTGACCGCCCTGGATACGCGTTTTTTCTACTGGTGCAATGATCTGCACCGGAACCTGGGGTTGGCACCGGTAAGTCGATTTGTCTCCCGGCTGGGCGACGGTGTGTTGTATCTGCTGGTGGGATTGGGCTTCGCCCTCTGGGAGCGCGAGCAGGGTGTTATCTTCCTGCAGGTGGGCCTGATGGCCTTCGCGCTGGAGATGCCGCTCTACCTGATCCTGAAAAACACCATTCGCCGCGACCGCCCCTGTGACCGCTTGAGCGGATTCAGGGCCGTGATCAAGCCGTCCGACAAGTTCAGTTTTCCATCCGGGCACGCTGCTGCAGCCTTCCTTTTTGCCACGATCATGTCCGCGTTCTACCCGCCGCTGGCGCCGCTGGTGTTTATCCTGGCCGGCCTGATCGGTCTGTCGCGGGTACTGCTGGGCGTGCATTATCCCAGCGATATCGCTGCCGGTATTCTGCTCGGTGTCTGCTCCGCCGTGGTGGCTCTACACCTCTGGGAGCTGATCTGAATGCGGATACTTTACGGTGTACAGGGAACGGGGAACGGTCATATTACCCGGGCACGGGTGATGTCGGCGGCGTTGGCAAAGGCCGGGCTTGAGGTCGACTACATGTTCAGCGGCCGTCCGGCGGATGCCTACTTCAATATGGAACCCTTCGGTGAGTATCGTACCCGCCGCGGTATGACCTTTGTCACCGAAGCGGGCAAGGTGCAGCGTTACCGTACGCTGCGGGATAACAGCCTCCCGGAGCTGATTCGTGACGTGCGCGCGCTGGATCTGTCCGGCTATGACCTGGTGCTGACCGACTTCGAGCCGGTCACCGCCTGGGCGGCGAAGCTGCAGAAGGTGCGCAGTATCGGTGTGGCCCACCAGTATGCGTTCTGCTACCGGGTGCCCGGTGTCGAACGGGCGCCCCTGTTGAAACCCTGTCTGAGCCTGTTTGCACCGGCTGACGTGAAAGTGGGTGTTCACTGGCACCCATTTAATGCACCGATCCTTCCGCCCTTGATCGAACCCCAGCGTCTGCCGTTATCTCGCGAGGCGGGCCGGATACTGGTGTATCTGCCGTTTGAGGCGATGGAGGATATCAAGGCGGTGCTGAGGCCATTCAGCGATTACCGCTTTGTGATCTATGCCCGTGTCGACACGCCACTGGATGAGGGCAATCTGTCGGTCAGGCCGCTTTCCCGCGATGGTTTCCAGGCGGATCTGGCCCGCTGCGACGGGGTGATCTGTAATGCCGGTTTTGGCCTGTGCAGTGAAACCCTGCAGGCAGGCAAAAAACTGCTGGTGAAGCCTCTGGGTGGGCAGGTGGAGCAGCTTGCCAATGCCCGGGCGCTGCAGCAACTGGAGCGTGGACAGGTGATGAACAAGCTCTCCACTGATGCCGTTGCCCGCTGGCTGCCGGGGGATAATCCCGATCCTCTTCCCTGGCCGGATACGGCCGGTGCGCTGGTGGAATGGCTGGCCCAGGGGGCCGAGGCGCCGGTGGCGGATCTCTCCACGCGGTTATGGCGCGATTTTCAGTCTGCCGGCCTGCTTGCCGAACAGCTTTCCTGACGGATCAGTCCTGAAACTCTATCTCCTCCACCCGAACGCGGCTGCGCAGTGGCCTGAGTCTGCTCTGTGGCGTCTGTCTATCTGGAGGTGTAGCGGGGAGGGTGTGGTTTAACGGGTGCGGCGGGGCCAGAAAAGATAAAGGGGCGTATGTTCCGTCATACGCCCCCTTAAAATGGCTTCCGTTTTCCCTTGCATCTGTTCGCGTCCTGCGTGCGTCCTGCTGTCCTTCGATGCTTACTTGGCCGTCCGATTGTTCGGTCCGTGAACAGGAGATCCATGGGTGTAATTATCGCAGTGCGGAAAAAAATGGATATAGGAATTTTTCCTAATTTTTCGGCACTGCCGCAAATCCTTTCCCGACTTTGAGTGAGATCAATATTTTTGCAACAGCTTCTAGCGACTCTGGATGCACTCACTGCCGGGTGATTGGGGTAACATGGCGGAATCGACAGCAGGGCGTCTGATTGTCATCTTGCTGTCATCATTCTGTCGTCAAATGCGAAGCTGATAAAGGATACACACCGTGACGTTCACCAACAGTCAACGCTTCTACCCCGATACCCGCATGCGCCGTATGCGCGCGGATGATTTTTCCCGCCGCATGATGCGTGAAAACACGCTGACCCCCGATGACCTGATCTATCCGATGTTCGTGATCGAAGGCAGCAACGCGCGTGAGTCGGTTGCCTCTATGCCCGGTATCGAGCGGCTGAGTATCGATCTGCTGGTAAAAGAGGTGAAAGAGGTGGCGGCGCTGGGGATTCCCGCGGTTGCTCTGTTCCCGGTGACACCGCTCAGTGCCAAGTCCGAGATGGCGGAAGAGGCGTTCAATCCGAACGGGCTGGCGCAGCGCGCGGTACGTGCGATCAAGGAAGCGGTGCCGGAGCTCGGCGTGATCACCGACGTGGCGCTGGACCCGTTCACCACCCACGGCCAGGACGGCATCATCGATGATCGCGGCTATGTGCTCAACGATATCACTGTCGAGACTCTGGTGCGCCAGGCGCTGTCCCACGCGGAGGCCGGCGCGGATATCGTGGCGCCCAGCGACATGATGGATGGCCGTATCGGCCAGATTCGTGACGAGCTCGAGGATAACAGCTTTGTGAATACCCGCATCATGGCGTATTCAGCAAAGTATGCAAGTGCTTACTACGGTCCTTTCCGTGATGCGGTGGGCTCGGCAGGAAACCTGGGTAAGGGTAACAAGTTCACCTACCAGATGGATCCGGCCAACAGCGACGAAGCGCTGCATGAGGTGGCGCTGGATCTGGGCGAAGGTGCCGACATGGTGATGGTTAAACCGGGTATGCCCTACCTGGATATTGTCAGACGGGTGAAGAGTGAGCTCAAGGTGCCCACCTTCGCCTACCAGGTCAGTGGCGAGTACGCCATGCATATGGCGGCCTTCCAGAGCGGCTGGCTCGATGAAGAAAGCGTAATGCTTGAATCGCTGATGGCGTTCAAGCGTGCAGGCGCCGATGGCATTCTGACCTACTTTGCCATGAGAGCGGCGCGCCTGCTGAACAGTTAATCTATATTAGGCGGAGAGACAATGGAGCTGCAGACTGGAGTAACCGAAATGGCAGACGCCGAACACACAGAGCAGGATGCTGCCGAAGCGACGGTCGCATTGCGCGAAAGCCGCGAGATCCTGCCGACCATCGAACCAATCGATGTCGACACGCCGCCGGTGGATCTCAAGGCATCTGAGCTCTATATCAACCGTGAGCTGAGTCATCTGCAGTTCAACGTGCGGGTACTGGAGCAGGCGCTGGATGAAGAGCAGCCGCTGCTTGAGCGACTGATGTTCCTGCTGATCTTCTCCAGCAACCTGGACGAGTTTTTCGAAATCCGGGTCGCTGAGCAGATGCGCCAGCTCAAGTACGGTCGTGAGGCGGTGGGCCCCGATGCCATGCACCCGCAGAAAGTGCTGGAGAAGATCCGTGAGATCTGTGAGGTCAACGTCGACCGCCAGTACCGCATTCTCAACGATATCATGCTGCCGGCGCTGGAGCGTGAAGGCATTCACTTCGTGCGTCGTGGTGCCTGGACCCCGGAGCAGCGCGCCTGGGTTGAGGAGTACTTCAACGAAAAACTGCTGCCGGTAATCAGCCCGATCGGTCTGGATCCGTCCCACCCCTTCCCGCGCCTGGTCAACAAGAGCTTGAACTTCATGGTCGAGCTTGAAGGTAAGGATGCCTTTGGCCGTGAAACCGGTATGGCGATCATCCCGGCACCGCGCTCCCTGCCGCGTCTTATCCGTCTGCCGGATGAGCTCTGCGAGGGCGGTGATAACCTGATCTTCCTGTCATCGGTGATCCATGAATTTGCCGATACCCTGTTCCCGGGCATGCAGGTGAAGGGTTGCTACCAGTTCCGTATCACCCGTAATGCCGACCTGACCTTCGACTTCGAAGAGATCGAGGATCTGGCGCGTACCCTGCGCGGCGAACTGCACTCACGTAAATTCGGTGATGCGGTACGTCTCGAAGTGGACGGCCGCACGCCGTCGCACCTGATCGAGTTTCTGCAGGAGGAGTTCAGCCTGCCGGCGGAGCACGTTTACCGCGTTACGGGACCGGTGAACCTGACCCGTCTGATGGCGGTGCGGGATCTGGTCGAGCGCAAGGATCTGCGCTGGCCGCCGTTTACGCCGGGCCTGCCCAACAAGCTGAAGAACAGCGATGATATCTTTGCGGCGCTCAAGCGCAGCGATCAGCTGCTGCAGCACCCCTTCCAGTCGTTCTCTCCGGTGGTGGATCTGCTGCGTCAGGCCGCCAAGGACCCGGAGGTCGTGGCGATCAAGCAGACGCTCTACCGTACCGGTGTGAAGTCGGACATCGTCAACGCCCTGGTGGAAGCGGCCCGTGCCGGCAAGGAGGTCACGGTGGTGATCGAGCTGCGCGCCCGCTTCGATGAGGAGAGCAACCTGCAGCTGGCCAGCCGCCTGCAGGAAGCCGGCTGTCTGGTGGTCTACGGAGTGGTCGGCTACAAGACCCACGCCAAGATGATGCTGGTGGTGCGCCGCGAAGGTAATAAGCTGGTACGTTACTGTCACCTGGGTACCGGTAACTACCATTCCGGCACCGCGCGTCTGTATACCGACTACAGCTACATGACCGCCGATGATCAGGTCGGTGAGGATGTGCACAAGATCTTCCAGCAGCTCACCGGCATGGGCAAGATCCAGAAGCTGCAGAAGCTCTACAATGCGCCGTTCACCCTGCACGCCAAGATGATCGAGCTGATGCAGAACGAGATGCGCAACGCCAAGGCGGGCAAGGAAGCGCACATCATCATCAAGGTGAATGGTCTGACCGAGCCGAAGCTGATCCGCGTTCTGTACGAAGCGTCTCAGGCGGGGGTAAAGATCGACCTGATTATCCGCGGCATGTGCCGTCTGCGTCCCGGTCTGCCCGGTATCTCCGAAAATATCCGCGTGCGTTCGATCATCGGGCGTTTCCTGGAGCATACCCGGGTCTACTGGTTCGCCAACGCAGGCAAGCCGACGGTGATCTGTTCCAGTGCCGACTGGATGGAGCGCAACATGCTCAACCGTGTCGAGACCGGCTTTGAACTCTACGGCAAGCACGCCGAGCGGATCCGCAACGAACTGGGCTACTACCTGCAGGATAACTGCCAGAGCTGGGAGTTGCACTCCGATGGCAGCTATACGCTGAGCCAGCCGGCGGAAGGTGAGGAGCGCTTCAGCGCCCAGCAGCAGCTGCTGAACGAACTCGCCAACAGCTGATCCCGATCCACTGACCCCGGTATTGCGCCGGGGTCAGTCCCTCCCTTTCAGTCTTCTGAACTCAGCAACTCGCTGAATCCCGCCCTGAAATCCGGGTACAACAACGGGTAGCCGGTGGCTTTCATGCGCAGATTGCGGCAACGCTTGCTGCCGCCCCGACGAACAGGGCGCCGCTCGTTGATCTGCACTCCGATCTGTTTTGCCAGCCAGCCCATTACCTCGCTGATCGGGGTGGGTGCATCATCGCTGGCCAGATAGATCGGGGCCAGAGGTTTGCCCGAGCGCGCCATCCTGAGCAGATGGGCTAATATACCTACACAATCATCGCGATGGATTCGATTGCTATAGTGTATCGGGGCTTCCGGTGCCTGGATGCCGGCACGGACCTGATTCAGCAGATGGGTGCGGCCCGGTCCGTAGATGCCGGAAAAACGAACCACGCTGGCGGGCAGACCCGATGAGAGCGCCAGGTGTTCACTCTCGAGCAGGATGCGCCCGGTGGGGCTGTCCGGCTCGGTGGCGCTGAACTCGTCGATCCACTCATGCTGTTTCTGCGCGTAAACACCGGTGGAACCGGTCAGCAGTAGGTGGCGGGGCGGCTTCGGCAGCGCGTTCAATACGCGCCTGAGGCCGTCTACATAGACCGAACGGTAAACCTCGGGGTCACGGCTTTTGGCCGCGGCGCTGTAGACCAGGTAATCGCAGGCCGGCAGATCCGGCAGGCCGTCGGCGGAGGATAGATCGCCGGCCAGTGGCTGGATGGCCCCGGGGAGCTGGTTTATAGTACGCCGCAAACCGTACACCTCGGCGCCTTCAGCGGCGAGATTCAGTCCCAGGGCGGATCCGACATCGCCACAACCGGCAATGAGTACCCGGGTATTTTGCATTCGTATCTCCACGCAATCGCTCGGCTTTACATCTTAACAGAGGAATCTGCATGACGCTGACGGAGCTTCGTTACATAGTCACCCTGGCGCAGGAACAGCATTTTGGTCATGCCGCCGAGCGCTGCTATGTGAGCCAGCCCACCCTGTCGATCGCCGTGAAGAAGCTGGAAGAGGAGCTCGGCGTGGCCCTGTTCGAGCGCAGCAAGAACGCGGTGCGGGTGACGCCTGTGGGTGAGAAGGTGGTGCGCCAGGCGCAGATGGTACTGGAGCAGTCCGAGGCGATCCGTGAACTGGCAAAAGAGGGCAAGGATCAGCTGGCGTCCCCTCTGCGTGTAGGCGCGATCTATACCATCGGCCCCTACCTGTTCCCGAAGCTGGTGCCCAAGGTGCAGCAGATGGCGCCGCAGATGCCGCTCTATATCGAGGAGAACTTCACCGAGGTACTGCGTGGCAAGATCCGCACCGGTGAGCTCGATGCGATCATTCTGGCACTGCCGTTTCATGAGCCGGATGTACTGACCCGCTCGCTCTATGACGAGCCGTTCATGATGGTGCTGCCGAAAGAGCACCCGATGGCGAAAGAGAAAGAGATCGACAGCTCCAAGATCAGCGACGAGCGCATGCTGCTGCTGGGCGAGGGGCACTGTTTCCGTGACCAGGTGCTCGAAGCCTGCCCGGTGCTGAACCAGTCGTTCCATGACAAGCACACCATCACCGAGGGCAGTTCGCTGGAGACCATCCGTATGATGGTGGCGTCGGGGCTGGGTACCAGCGTGCTGCCGATCTCCGCCATCGAAGGTCATCCGTCACGCAACCTGGTCTCCACCGTACCGTTCAAGAAGCCGCAGCCGATGCGCACCGTGGCGGTGGCCTGGCGCGCAAGCTTCCCGCGTCCACAGGCGATTGAAGTACTGATGCGGGCGATTATGGAGTGCCACCAGGCCGGGCCGGTGGCGGATATCGCCTGATGCTGTCCGTTTCAGCCAGACCGGTACCTATCACCGAACTCAAGGGGGTGGGAACGGCGCTGGCACTGAAGCTGGAGCGGCTCGGTATAGAGACGATCCAGGACTTGCTGCTGCATCTTCCGCTGCGCTATCAGGATCGTACCCGGGTGTTGCCGATCGGCAGCCTGAGACCCGGCGACGAAGGTGTGATCGTCGGTCATATCGCTGCCAGCGATATCACCCACGGCCGCCGCCGTGCGTTGATGTGTCGGGTTCAGGATGGCACCGGTTCGATCACCCTGAGGTTTTTCCACTTCTCGGCGGCGCAGAAGAACAGCCTGGCCCAGGGCCGGCGCATTCGCTGCTTTGGCGAAGCGCGCCCGGGGCCTGCTTCACTGGAGATGGTGCACCCCGAATACAAGGTGATTGCCGACGAGGGTGCCGTGCGTGTCGATGACGCTCTGACGCCGGTTTATCCACTGACCGAGGGGCTGACCCAGGGCCGTATTCGCACGTTGGTGGAGCAGGCGTTGGGCTGGCTGGACAAGGGCATCGTAGAGGATCTGCTGCCGGATACCTTGCGCCAGCAATGGAAGCTGCCTGAGCTGACCGAGTCGATCCGCTATCTGCATCAGCCACCGGTGGCGGCAGATCAGGAACAGATGCTGGAAGGCAAACATCCCGCGCAGCAGCGGCTGGCGTTTGAGGAGCTGCTGGCACATCACCTGTCGTTGCTGAAGATCCGGCAGAGCGTGCGCGAACAGGGCGCACCGCTGCTCAAGGCGACCGGGAAGCTGAGTGTCCCGTTTATCAAGGGGCTGCCGTTCGAACTGACCCAGGCGCAGCTGCGTGTGGCCCGGGAGGTGGCCCGGGATCTTAACATGCCAGTACCAATGTTAAGGCTGGTGCAGGGGGATGTGGGTTCCGGCAAAACGGTGGTGGCGGCCCTGGCGGCGCTGCAGGCGCTGGAAAACGGCGCCCAGGCTGCGGTGATGGCACCGACCGAAATACTCGCCGAGCAGCATTTCAACAACTTTTCCGCCTGGCTCGAACCGCTCGGCATCAGCGCCGCCTGGCTGGCCGGCAAGGTCAAAGGCAAGCAGCGCGCCCGCGAGCTGGAGCGGATCGCCAGTGGCGAGGCACAGCTGGTGGTGGGCACCCATGCGTTGTTCCAGGACGATGTCCAGTTCCATGATCTGGCGGTGGTGGTGGTGGATGAGCAGCATCGCTTTGGTGTGCATCAGCGCCTGAGTCTGCGGGAGAAAGGCCGCAGGGGGGAGCAAACCCCACACCAGCTGATCATGACCGCCACCCCGATCCCGCGCACCCTGACCATGAGCGCCTATGCCGACCTGGACTGCTCGATCATTGACGAGCTGCCACCCGGACGGACGCCGGTGAATACCGTGGTGATCGCCGACGGTCGCCGTGACGAAGTGATCGAGCGGGTGCGCAGTGCCTGTCGTGAAGGGCGTCAGGCTTACTGGGTCTGCACCCTGATCGAAGAGTCGGAGGCGCTGCAGTGTCAGGCCGCGGAGGTGACGGCGGAGTCACTGAAAGAGGTGCTGCCAGAGCTGCGTATCGGACTGGTGCACGGGCGGCTGAAGGCGGCGGAAAAAGCCTCGATCATGGCAAGCTTCAAGGCCGCCGAGCTGGATCTGCTGGTGGCGACCACGGTGATCGAGGTGGGCGTGGATGTGCCTAATGCCAGCCTGATGATTATCGAAAACCCGGAGCGCCTGGGACTTGCCCAGCTGCACCAGCTGCGCGGTCGTGTCGGACGGGGGTCGGTCGAGAGCTTCTGTGTGTTGATGTATCATGCGCCGCTGTCGCAGCAGGGGCGTGAGCGCCTCGCCGTCATGCGCGAAAGTACCGACGGCTTCCGCATTGCCGAGAAAGACCTGGAGTTGCGTGGCCCCGGTGAAGTGCTGGGCACTCGCCAGACCGGCATGATGCAGTTTCGTATTGCCGATCTGCAGCGCGATGCGGCGCTGCTGCCAAGGGTTAAACAGGCAGCGGTCGATATCGGGCAGGCGCCCGCGTTGATGGACGCGCTGATCCGGCGCTGGCTGGGGCAGGGTGAAGCCTACGCCCGGGTCTAAACTCAATTTATCCTTTCGTTATTTTCATTATTTATTTCAGGGTACCGCGATGCTGCCGGACAGTGCACAACTCGAGATCATTGAACGTCAGCTGGGACGCAAACCCCGCGGTATCACCGATCTGGCCTATGTGACCGACAGCGGTGTCCCTGTCGTGCTGCAGATGCGATCGCTGGTCGATGACAAGCCGTTTCCGACCCTGTACTGGCTCTGCTCCAGGGATCTTTACCAGATGATCGCCGAGATCGAGACGGCGGGCGGGGTGAAGCGTATCGAGCAGCTGCTGGCGCAGGATGAGGCGTTACGCGAGCGTTATGCCCGGCAGCAGCAGGCTTACGTGGAGCGGCGCTGGCAGGCGATGAGTGACGAGGACCGGCAGAAGATCGAAACCCTGGGCTTCACCGAACTGTTTAGCAAATACGGTATTGGCGGTATTGCCCAGTGGGACAAGGTGCGCTGCCTGCATATGCAGTATGCCCATCACCTGGTGGGAGAGAATCTGGTCGGTGAGTGGATGGACCGTGAATACGGTCTGCGCGAGCGGTTGGCGGAAATCAGGATCTGACTATTCCTGTCTGAAAACAAAAACGGCAGCCCTGGGGCTGCCGTTTTTGTGACTACCTGAAAGGTAGGGGCCGTTAGCCCATCAGCTTGTGGTATTTATCCATCAGCTGATCTTCGGTTTCGGCGTGATCCGGATCTTTCGGAATACAGTCGACCGGGCAAACTTCGACACACTGCGGAGTATCGTAGTGGCCAACGCACTCGGTGCATTTGCCAGGGTCGATTTCGTAAATCTCTTCACCCGGAGAGATTGCCTCGTTCGGGCATTCCGGTTCGCATACATCACAGTTGATGCATTCATCGGTAATCATCAATGCCATGGTGGCTACCTCAATGACTGACAGGTTTAAGTTAGGACGAGTAACGCTGCTTCAGGGCTTGTGCCACGGACGGGTGCACGAACTTGTCCACATCGCCGCCCAGTGATGCGATTTCACGGATCAGGGTCGAAGATATGAATGACAGGCTTTCGGCCGGCGTCAGAAACAGACTTTCGACGTCGGGTGCCAGTTTGCGATTCATGTTCGCCAACTGAAACTCATACTCGAAATCCGATACGGCTCGAAGCCCGCGCAGGATTACATTAGCGTTCTGTTCACGGACAAAGTCAGCAAGCAGGCAGTCGAAACCGACTACTTCCACATGGTCGAGATGTGCAAGTGCTTGCCGCGCCAGATCGACACGGAGTTCCAGTGACAGGGCTGGTCCCTTTTTGGGACTGTCCGCCACAGCAACCACGATACGGTCGAACAGGCGAGCGGCACGCTCTACCAGGTCGGTGTGACCGTTGGTGATCGGGTCGAAGGTGCCGGGATAGACTACCGTATTCATCACAGGCGCTGACCTATATCTATTTATTAGCGACACTGTTTGAAGCGGGATCTCCGCGTCCTTTGGAGCAGATCACCATCTAAGCTTCCTTTATGGCGCGGATGTTAGCCCAATTACCAGAGGCGCACAAATAGAATAATGGAATCGCCATCTCTATATTGGTTATAAAAATTAAAAATATTTATAGCTATAAAGAATTAAAAGCGATGGGACGAAAGAACGGCGGACAGTTTTGCCGGACCTTTATGATAGTTTCATGACAGTTTGGTGTCGGTTGTTGAATACGTGATTTGTGCAACGTAAATTTCACGGGGTTGATGCAGTCGCATCAACATCGTTGAAAATATGAGGGAAATTCGTTGGTCAGGCGAAGTCGAGAGGAAGCGGAAGCTACTCGTCAGGGATTATTGAACAAGGCGTTGGAGCTGTTTGCGGCTCAGGGTACGGAAGCCGTCACGATGAAGCGCATCGCTGCCGAGGCAGGTGTTACACACGGCGCCATGTATTGGCATTTTCGCAATAAGCGCGATCTTTTGGTTCAGCTTCACCTGCGGGCGGAGTGGCCGTTTGAAAAGCACTACCTGGATCAGCGCCAGGCGGTGCAGCAGGATGCGCTGGAAGCGCTGGAGCATTTTTTACGTGCGGCGCTGGCCGAGTTTGCGGGCAATAAAGAGTTGCAGTGTCTGTACCGGGTTTTCCACTACGGCCGTGGCCGCTCGCCGGAGTTGGCGGAGCTGGAGCCGGTGCTAAATCAGGAACTCGATAGCTGGCGCGACTTTATCCACTATTTTCTGAAACAGGCCCGCAAGCAGAAGCAGCTGCGCAAAAAGCTGGATCTGGACCTGCTCAGCGACAGTCTGTTGATCGCCATTATCGGCGCCATCGATCTCTGGCTCACGGTACCGGAGCGTTTCGATCTGCGTAAGCAGGCCGATTACCTGCTGGCGACGCAGATCCAGGGGTTGAGAGTCCTCAAGTCATCCATGGTCTGAGCTGCGCTCATACAGGCGATAGCTCACCTGCCCGGCCTGTTTTTCCCGGTACAGCGCCCAGTGCGCCGGCATCTCCGGCAGGTCCAGCTCCCGTTCGCATTCGATATAGATCATCGCACCTTCGGCGAGCAGGTTCCGGCTTTCCAGCAGGGTGCACAGGGGTGCGATCAGGCCCTTGCGGAAGGGGGGGTCCATAAACACCAGGTCGAATCGCTCCGACTCGTCCAGCGGCAGGGTGGTCAGCCAGTCCAGGGCAGACGCATTGACCACCTCGGCATTCTGCGCTTTCAGGCTCTGTAGATTCGCTTTCAGTGTTCTCGCCACCAGCGGAGACTGGTCAATAAAGGTAACCGAGCGCGCTCCCCGGGACAGGGCCTCAAGGCCCAGGGCACCGCTGCCGGCACAGAGATCCAGACAGCGGGCACCGTCGGTCACGCCCAGTAGCCAGTTGAACAGAGTTTCCCTGACACGATCTGGCGTGGGGCGAAGTCCCTCGATGGCGGCGAAGGGGACCCGGCGGCTGCGCCAGTCTCCACCGATGATACGGACGAACGCCTGATCGGTGTTGTCGGGGCGTTTGCGGGAGGTGCGGCGGCTCATTGTTGGTTTCCAGCGGTGATAAAACTGATCTGCAGATTCTGGTGCGGGTTAAAAAGATCGTTGACCCGGCTTTTGGCCGAACTCAGTTCGGCGGCAAGCAGTGTATCGCGAAACGCCCGATGACTGTCCAGTGGCAGACGGTACAGGGCGACCAGTTCAAGCCACTGCTGTGGCGATTCATCCAGCATCCGCTCGTAACGTTCCAGCAGCGCGTCCCGGGTAGTGTCCAGCAGCGCTTGATCCAGCCGGGCGGCCAGTGCGGGTATCGGCGCCGTATCTGTCACAGAGGGTGTTTCCAGCGTCAATAGCGCGCGGTACCCGCCCCGGACCAGGGGCTTCCAGATCCAGCGGTAGGATTCGAACTGCGCCGCTGACCGGGAAAGAAGCTGGGCTACCAGCTCGGCATCGAGCCGCTGGTTGGCCAGTTCCGCACCGTTAGTGGGCGCGGGCTGGGGGTGCCCCGTTAACTGCCAGTATGATCTGGCCGGGTGTGAGCGATCATCCAGGCTGATAACACCGGGGCTCCAGCCGCGTGAACGGGCTGGGGATTGCGATGCTGGCGCTTGAGTGCTGCCGGATACACGGTCGAGCTTGCCCGCCAGGATCCAGAGCGGCGTCTCAGGCCGGGAGGCCTCCTGTGCCGGCAGTCTGTCACCGAGGGCGGCTAACAGGCGCACCTCATCCTGGCGCGACTCCAGATAGCGCTCCGCCCTGGCACGCTTGGCCAATGTGGTTTGGGGGACGTCGGAGGTCAGCAGCGAATAAAAGCGGCGCATCTGAGAAGCCTGGGGAGGTGCCTGCATCTGGAGACTCACCCGCAGGTGGGTGGGCGCCTGGCTGATGTCGGCCTGCCAGCCCTGTTGCGACAGCCAGTGCTGGAGTGTTGTATCTGCGAGCTGCTGGCGCAGGGATTCAATACGGACGCGCTGCCCGATCCAGTCCCGGTCGGTCAGTGCCTGTGACAACGGAATTATCAGGGTCAGGAGAATGTCATCGCGGCTTGCCGGCAGCAGATAGGCCTGGCGTTCGCCATCCCACTGGACCCTGTCTATGGGGCTCTCACTGCCGCCTCGCTGCAGCAGCAGTATCATGATCGGCAAGACCCATACCAGAATCAGCAGGTAGCGGCGGTTGAATAGCGGTTTATGTTTAGGTGGTGCCACAGCCTTTTGCTGTCCTTCGGTTGGGTATATGCAACGCTATGGTAAGATAGCGCGCTTTAGACTCTCAATGAACGGGATCGCGACGCGATACCCCCTATTTGTTACCCGGATAGTACAGAATTTATGGAAGCTCTCTATAACTGGATGCTCGCAAACGGGCTTGATCCCAGTATCGTGCCCTACGCCTTCGGCGCCCTCGCATTTGTCATTCTGCTCGCGATCTACCTGTACCAGCGCGGCGATAAGCAGACGCCCGCTGAAAAGCCGGCTGTGGACAAGTCGGAATCAGCCGCCGAGAAGATCGAAGAACCCGCGCCGGCCAAACCGGAGCAGGAAGCCAGCGAGGCGGCAACCGATGTGCTTGGGCAGGCTTCCCTGGAGGCCGAAAAGGCCGAGGCCGCGCGTGCCGAGCTTGAAAGGGAGCAGGAGCAGCTTGAAGACCAGGCGCGCGAGGCGCGTGAACAGGTAGAAGCTGAAGCTAAGCCTGAGCCTGAGGCAGAAAAGCCTGCAGAAGCGGCAGCGGAGCTCCCCACTGAAGCCCAGGCACCGGCTGAGCAGGAAGCACCGAAAGCCACTAAAGACGAAGCCCCCGAAGAAGCCGCGGCACAAGAGGCCGAGCCTGAAAGCGCCGAGCAGCCGGAAACGGAAGAAAAAGCCGAGCCGGTAGCAGAGGCCGCGCCCGAGAAAGAGGCTGTTGAGCCTGAACCCGAGCCTGAGCCTGCTCCCGCTCCCGCTCCCGCGCCTGCAGAAAAGCCCGAGGCGAAGAAAAAGCGCCTGTTCGATCGCATCAAGAGTGGCCTGAGCCGCACCAAGGCTGGCCTCACCGAGCAGCTTGGCAGCCTGTTCCTGGGTGCCAAGGAGATCGATGACGATCTGCTGGAAGAGATCGAAACCCTGCTGCTGATGGCGGACGTGGGTGTTGAAGCGACCACCGAGATCATCACCCGTCTGACCGACCGGGTGGAGCGCAAGCAGCTGAAGGATCCGGAAGCGCTGCGCGGTGCCCTGAAAGAAGAGCTGGCCGACCTGCTCGGCGGCGTCGAACATCCGCTGGTACTGCCGGCAGACAAAACGCCGGCCGTGATCCTGATGGTTGGCGTCAATGGCGTCGGCAAGACCACTACCATCGGCAAGCTGGCCAAGCGTTACCAGAGTGAAGGCAAGTCGGTGATGCTGGCGGCGGGCGATACCTTCCGTGCCGCGGCGGTGGAACAGCTGCAGGTCTGGGGTGAGCGTAACAACGTGCCGGTGGTGGCCCAGCATACCGGCGCTGACTCCGCGTCTGTGCTTTACGATGCGCTGGAATCCGCCAAATCCCGCGGCGTGGATGTACTGATCGCCGATACCGCCGGTCGCCTGCAGAACAAGGACAACCTGATGCAGGAGCTGCAGAAGGTGGTGCGCGTCATGCAGAAGATCGATCCGAGCGCGCCGCATGAAGTAATGCTGGTGCTGGATGCCGGTACCGGCCAGAACGCCATCAGCCAGGCGAAGCAGTTCAAGGAAGCGGTGGGTGTCAGCGGTATTACCCTGACCAAACTGGATGGTACCGCCAAGGGCGGCATCATCTTCGCCATCGCCAAGCAGTTTGGGCTGCCGATCCGGTTTATCGGTGTCGGTGAGCAGGTGGATGATCTGCGCCCGTTCGAGGCTGACGAATTCGTCCAGGCACTGTTCGACTGAGATAAGGACCGACCCCGATGACGGCGATCCGCTTCAGCAACGTAGGCAAGCGCTACCCGAATGGACATGAAGCGCTGATCGGCCTCAATTTTGAATTGGGGTCCGGGGAGCTGGCGTTCCTGACCGGTCACTCCGGTGCCGGCAAGAGCACGCTGCTCAAGCTGATTATGCTGATGGAGCGGCCCAGCCGGGGTGAGGTCTGGGTCGGTGATCAGGATCTGGCACGGCTGCCGCGCAAGCAGATCCCGTTTCACCGGCGTCGTATCGGGGTGGTGTTCCAGAACCACCAGCTGCTGTTTGATCGCAGCGTGTTCGATAACGTGGCGCTGCCGCTGCAGCTGTCCGGTTACGACCCGTCCGACGCCGCGCGCCGGGTACGCGCTGCGCTGGACAAGGTGGGGTTGCTGTCGCGTGAAAAGCTCAATCCGCTGACCCTCTCCAGCGGTGAACAGCAGCGGGTGGGCATCGCCCGAGCGATTGTCCACAAACCCAAACTGCTGCTGGCGGATGAGCCCACCGGTAACCTGGATCCGGCGCTGTCCGAGGACATCATGCACCTGTTCGAACAGTTCAACAGCATCGGCACCACGGTGCTGATCGCCAGTCATGATCTTTCGTTGATCAACCGTATGCATCATCGCGTATTGACGCTGCAGGGTGGCAGGATGGTGACCGATGGCCGATAAGCCGCAGAAAAGTGCCAGGAAGGCACCCCAGGCCCCACGGCGCGGTGCGGTACAGCACCGCATCGGCCTGGCTGACCGCAGTCGGGGCTGGGTAAGACACCATCTGGAGGTGGCAAGCCAGGCGTTTTTCCGCCTCTGGTCGACCCCGGTTGCGTCAATTATGACCCTGGCGGTGCTGGCCATTGCTCTGGCGCTGCCCGGTTTTCTGTTCACGGCGCTGAAAAACGTTGATCAGCTGACCAACGGGCTGGAGACCGATCCCCATATTTCGCTGTATCTGAAGGTGGAGTTGAGCGATGCGCGGGTCGATCAGTTCAGCCGTGAGCTGCTGCTGCGTCAGGACCTGGCATCGGTGGAACTGATCAGTCGCGAAAAGGGGCTGGAAGACTTCAAGCGCTATACCCGCTTCGATGACCTGCTTGAGTTTTTCGATACCAATCCGCTGCCGGCGGTGATCACACTCATACCTCTGTCTCGGGATTCCGACACGCTGGTGCAGCTGCAGACGGAGCTGGCCCAGTTGCCGGAGGTCGACGAGGCGCGCCTGGACCTGGAGTGGGTGCGCCGACTGGAAGCGTTCATGGCACTGGCAACGCGCGGAGCCTGGGTGCTGGGTGGCCTGCTGGCCCTGACGGTACTGCTGGTCGTCGGCAACACCGTACGCATGACCATCGAGTCGCGTCGGGACGAGATTCAGGTGAGCAAGCTGGTGGGCGCCACCGATGCCTGGGTGCGCCGGCCCTTCCTCTACAGCGGTGTCTGGTTCGGCCTTTTCGGCGCGCTGCTGGCCTGGTTGCTGGCGCAGCTGGCACTGGCGCTGCTGTCCGAGCCCGTGCAGGCACTGGCAGCGCTCTATCTGAACGGCTATGTTGTTCAGGGGCTGGGCTTCAGCGAATCGCTGATGCTACTGCTCACCGGCATGGTGCTGGGCCTCGGCGGAGCCTGGCTGGCGGTGGCCCGCCACCTGCGGGATATCGAGCCGGGTTAACGGCCCGGCCATTTTTCGGGCGGTTGCGTTTTTGCGGACAACAAGGTAATTTTTCCGGTCCGATTATTAATCAGGCGCTTAGCCTGGTGGAACTTTCCCGGTGGTTTCCGGGTCATAGTTCAGGTTTTGAATCCTTCTGGATGTAAATGAGGTGATTCCTTAAATGGGCACGAGCTTACAGGTTGTTGAACAACTCTCACCGGGGCGCAATGTAGACGCTTACGTGCAGAGTGTGAGCACGATTCCGATCCTCACTGCTGAAGAGGAGCGTGAACTGGCCGAGCGTCTGCACTACCAGAGCGATCTGGAAGCAGCACGGCAGCTGGTCATGTCTCATCTGCGTTTCGTCGTACACATTGCACGTAGCTACTCCGGTTACGGTCTGCCGCTGGGCGACCTGATCCAGGAAGGTAACGTGGGCCTGATGAAGGCCGTCAAACGCTTTGACCCCAGCATGGGGGTTCGCCTGGTGTCCTTTGCGGTGCACTGGATCAAGGCGGAGATGCATGAATTTATCCTGCGCAACTGGCGTATCGTCAAAATTGCCACCACCAAGGCGCAGCGCAAGCTGTTCTTCAACCTGCGCTCGCAGAAGAAGGGCCTGGGCTGGATGAACAACGACGAGGTCAAGGCGATTGCCGACGACCTCGGTGTTGATGCGAAAACCGTACGCCAGATGGAGGGCCGTCTGGCCTCCAGCGATACCGCCTTCGATGCGCCTGCCGATACCGATGAAGACAGCGCCTGGCAGGCACCGGCCGCTTATCTGGAAGATATGAGCGGTGATCCGGCTTCTCAGCTTGAGGCAGCGGATTGGGAGGAAAACTCCCAGAAAGCACTGATGAACGCCATGTCTGCTCTGGATGAGCGTAGTCGCGACATTCTGATGCAGCGCTGGCTCAGCGAGCAGAAAGCCACGCTGCATGACCTGGCTGCGAAGTACGGTGTTTCCGCGGAACGTATCCGCCAGCTGGAAAAGAACGCGATGAACAAGATCAAGGTGGCGATGAGCGCCTGATCCCGGTTTGTTGTGACAGGCCGCCGCACTCCCCGTGAGTCCGGCGGCCTTTGTTTTTACGCCTGCCGGTGGGCGGCGTATACTATGGCCCCGATCTGAATAGCCGGAGAGAAAATGTCGGCCCGCCTGACGTTGCTGAGTGCTGCTTTGTTGGGTGCCCTGGCGGTCTGCCTGGGTGCATTCGCCGCACACGGCCTGCGTGACCAACTGTCCTCGCGCATGCTGGAAGTTTTCCAGACCGGGGTAACCTACCAGTTCTATCATGTGCTCGCGCTGTTTGGCGTTGGTCTGCTGCTGCAGCGCCAGGATCGACCTTTGCTGCGTGTCAGTGCGGCGTTGTTCCTGACCGGTATGCTGCTGTTCTGCGGCAGTCTCTACCTGCTGGTTGCCACGGGCGTTCATTATCTGGGAATGGTCACCCCGGTGGGTGGAGTGCTGATGATACTGGGCTGGCTGACGTTGGCCGGTGCCGTTTTCAAGGCTCTCCCGGTAAATAGTTAATCAAGGTAAATCAGGATGCAGATACAGTTAAACGGTGAATCTTTCGATACCGCGGAAGGCGCCACCTTGGAGCATCTGGTTGAACAGCTGGGCCTTGTCGGCAAGCGGATCGCCATTGAGCTGAACATGGAGATTGTGCCGCGGGGCGAGCACGCGGAAACCGCGCTGAAAGCGGGCGACCAGGTCGAAGTGGTTCACGCCATCGGCGGTGGTTGAGTCGCACCTGTCCAAGCCGTTCTCCCATCGAATTTATGCAGGGTAATACACAATGTCAGAGCAACAGCTGAACGATAAACTGGTTATCGCCGGTAAAACCTACAACTCCCGTTTGCTGGTAGGCACCGGAAAATACAAGGATCTGCAGGAAACCGGCGAAGCGATCGCCGCCAGCGGTGCGGAGATCGTCACCGTTGCGGTGCGCCGTACCAACATCGGTCAGAACCCCGATGAGCCGAACCTGCTGGACGTCGTCAGCCCGGACAAGTACACCATCCTGCCGAATACCGCCGGCTGCTACACCGCTGCCGATGCGGTTCGCACCTGCCGCCTGGCCCGTGAACTGCTTGACGGCCACGACCTGGTGAAGCTGGAAGTACTGGGTGACCAGAAAACCCTCTATCCCAATATCATCGAGACGGTACAGGCAGCCGAAACCCTGGTTAAGGATGGCTTCAAGGTGATGGTTTACACCAACGACGATCCCATCGTCGCCAAGCGCCTGGAAGAGATCGGCTGTGTGGCGGTCATGCCGCTGGGCTCCCTGATCGGTTCCGGCCTGGGTATCCAGAACCCGCACAACATCCGTCTGATCATGGAAGAGGCGCGTGTGCCGATCCTGGTGGATGCCGGTATAGGCACCCCATCGGAAGCCACCATGGCGATGGAAATGGGCTGCGCCGGTGTACTGGTCAACTCCGCCATTGCCGGCGCCCAGAACCCGGTGTTGATGGCGCAGGCGATGCAGAAAGCCGTGCAGGCTGGGCGCGAAGCCTTCCTGGCTGTACGTATGCCGCGTAAAGCCTACGCCAGTGCTTCCTCGCCGCTGGCGGGGACGATCAGCTAATTAACCGGCGGGCACGTGATCGCCCGCCTGCTTACCGAGATACGAGTTCCATGAGCGAAACAGAACAGCAGCAGCCGCGCCCGATGCGGCAGGTACGCAGCTTTGTAGTGCGTGCCGGACGGATGACCGAAGGCCAGGAGCGGGCCCTGAAAGAGAACTGGCCGTTGTACGGGCTGGAACTGAGTGGCGGCATGCTCGATTTCTCCGGGCTGTTTGGCGATCAGCGTCCGGTGGTCCTGGAGATCGGCTTCGGCATGGGTGACTCGCTGATCGAAATGGCGCGTCAGGCACCGGAAAAGGGCTTTATCGGCATCGAGGTGCATCCGCCCGGCGTGGGTCGTCTGCTGTCGCGGGTGCGCGAAGAGGGGCTGGAGAACATCCGCGTTTTCTGTGATGACGCTATCGAAGTGCTGGCCCAGTGTATTCCCGATAACAGCCTGGCCGGTCTGCAGCTGTTCTTCCCCGATCCCTGGCCGAAGAAACGCCACCACAAGCGCCGTATCGTGCAGCCGGAGTTTGCCCAGACGATCCGTAAAAAGCTGGCAGTGGGTGGTGTTTTCCACATGGCGACGGACTGGGAGAACTACGCCGAGCACATGATGGAAGTGATGAGTGCCGCCGAAGGCTACCGTAATGTAGCCGGTGACGGGCAGTATTCACCGCAGCCGGAATGGCGCCCGGTGACCAAGTTCCAGCGGCGTGGCGAGAACCTGGGCCACGGTGTCTGGGATCTGATGTTCGAACGGACCGAATAAAGCTTCCGGCGCATCTCCTGTTCGGGAGGTGCGCCTGTGCTTTTCTATCCTTTTTTACCTTTCTCGCTGCAGCTATCCCTGCTGCTATTCCTCCTGATTCAGTCGCGGTTGATCGCTGGCTCCAGAATCCACTCCGCGCTGTCGTTCCAGACATCCATGCGCGTAATTTTCCCTTCTCGTACTTCGAAGCGGTCCAGGTAACGGTTGCCGGAGAAGCTGCGGCCATCCAGCCACTCGCCATACAGCGTGCCGTTGGAATAGACCACCACATGGTCACCCTTGTCGCAGGCATCGAACTGACCCAGCTGCTTTTTGACCCAGCTGTAGCGGGACGCATTAAAGGCGGTGATCTCGTGGGCGCTGGGCATGGCACGGCCACCGGTAAAGGTGATCTTCACATCCTCGGCCATATAGGTGGCGGCGAGGACGGGATCGGGCTTCATGGAAGCATCGAGAAACTCACGAACTATCTCTACGGCAATCTCTACGGCGTTTTGCATCTTATCTCTCCCGGTTAAGGCGTTTTGTGCACGGTTTTAACGGGTTGTGCACTCTGCTGGTGCCAAAATCTGTTGATCACTAGCCAAATAGCTAGCATTTCCTAAGTTATTTTAATGGCATTTATATTGCTAGCAATAAATTAGCAATCAAACAGCGAGGAGATGTTCATGTCTAGCAAGCGAAGCATTCTGGGTAAGGGACTCAAGGCGGCAGCCCTGGCAACAGCGGTCACTGCAGCCAGCGTATCCGCGCAGGCGGCAGAAACGATCAAGGTGGGCCTGGTGGCGGCGCTGTCCGGTCAGTCGGCCAAATCCGGCGAAGCGATCACACGGGGCCTGTCGGTGGCGATCGATGAGATCAACGCCAATGGCGGTGTGCTTGGCAAGCAGATCGAACTGATCCGCCGTGACGATGAGAGTAACCCGTCACGTGGTCTGCTGGCGGCCCGTGAGCTGATCCAGAAAGAAGATGTGGCGGTGATCTTCGGTGGTCTGGATACACCGGTCTCCATGGCGCTGGTGCCGGTGATGAACCAGCTTAAGGTGCCATACATGGGGACCTGGGCCGCCGGCACGGCGATTACCCACAACGGTGCTGAAGAGAACTACGCCTTCCGCGTATCCGCTGTGGATGAAATCGTCGATGAAGCGCTGCTGCGCTACTCCATCGAGCACTACAACACCCAGAAGCCGGGCATGATGCTGATCAACAACCCCTGGGGCGAATCCAACGAGAGGGGCCTGATGAAGGCGATCGAGTCCCGTGATATGCCGATTGCCGGGCTCGAGAAGTTTGAATCCGGCGATGTGGATGTAGTGCCGCAGCTGACCCGCTTGAAAGAGGCCGGTGCCGATACCCTGTATATGGTGGGTAACGTGTCGCCCTCGGCTCAGGTGGTGAAATCCCTGGATCGCATGGGCTGGGACGTGCCGATTGTTTCCCACTGGGGTCCGGCCGGTGGCCGTTTCAGTGAGCTGGCAGGTCCCAACGCCGATCGCGTCGAGTTTATCCAGACCTTCCTGTTCGCTCCGGAGGGTGAAGATCCCAAGGGCGATGCCGTCTTTGCCGCTCTGCAGGCCAAGTATCCGGAGATCAAAACCCATGCGGATGTGACACCGGCAGTGGGTATCGCTAACGCCTATGACGCCATGCACCTGGTGGCCCTGGCGATGGAAAAGGCCGGCACCGTTGAGGGACCTGCACTGCGTGAAGGCTTCTACGCCATCGATGAGTACGAAGGCCTGATCAAGACCTATAACAAGCCGTTCACTCCCGAAAACCAGGACGCGCTGGGTCCGGATGACTATGTGTTCGCACACTTCGTCGACGGCGCCATCGTACCGGTTTCCAAATAATAACCGGTCCTAGAAATAAAAGGTTAGCTACAGAAGGGCCCGCCCCGAAAAAGGGGCGTGGCGGGAGTTTGTGATGATAAGTGCCTCGATCATATCGGGCCTGGGGCTGGGCAGCATGTATGCGCTGCTGGCTCTGGGTTTCCACGTCACCTTTATCGTGTCCCGCACGGTTAACTTCGCCCAGGGCAGTGCGATGATGCTGGGGGCCGTGTTCGGCTTCACCCTGTATCAGACCTGGGGGTTGCCGCTCTGGCTGGCGGTGCCCATCGCGCTGGTGCTGGCCGCGATCTATGGACTGGCGATCGAGCGCTTTCTGGTGCGGCCCTTTGCTTCCCGCGGCTCCGACGGCTGGCTGATGGCGACGGTAGCCGGCGGTATCCTTGTGGATAACCTGGTGCTGTTCACCTTCGGCAAGGAGCCGCGCCAGTTTCCCTCCGACTGGGCATCCAGCACCGTCGAGCTGTTTGGCTCGGGTGTCTATATCCAGCAGCTGCTGATTCCCGCCATGGGGCTGCTGCTGGCGGCGGCCCTGATGCTGGTCAACCGCTATACCCGCCTCGGCAAGGTGCTGCAGGCCACGGTACAGAACCCGGATGCGGCATCGCTGATGGGGATTCGGGTGCCGCGAGTGATCTCTATCGCCTTCGCGGTTTCTACGGTGCTGGCGGCCATCGCCGGTCTGCTGATCGCGCCGCTGTTCAGCGTTTCGTCCGATATGGGCACGCTGTTTGGCCTCAAGGCGTTCGCCGTTGCCATTCTGGGCGGTATCGCCAGCGCGCCCGGAGTGCTGCTAGCCGGCCTGCTGTTCGGTGTGATCGAGGCGCTTGTAACAGCACAGCTGGGTTCCGCATTTACCCAGATCATTACGTTTTCCCTGGTTATTGTCGCGCTCGCGCTGCGGCCCGACGGTCTGTTCGGTAAACGTCGACTGCTTAAGGTGTAACGTGCTATGACCCTGAATACTTCCCTGGGATTGGCGGTGGTCGCACTGCTTGGCGCCAGTCTGAGTTTCCTGGTGGACAGCTACAGCCTGCTGGTACTCACGCTGTTTTGCCTCAGTGCGCTGGTGGCCACTGGACTTAATATCCTGATCGGTCTTAGCGGCCAGATCTCCTTTGGCCATGTGGCGTTTTACGCCATAGGTGCCTACTGCGCTTCGTTAATGACGATGGCCGGTGTGCCCTTTGGGCTGGCGCTGCTCAGTGCGGCCCTGCTGACCGGTATTTGCGGCGGTCTGCTGGCTATCCCTGCACTGCGTGTGCAGGGGCCCTATCTCGCTATGGTCACCATCGCGTTTGCCTTCGTGATCCATCACGGGCTGATGGAGTGGAAGGATCTCACCGGTGGTTCCAACGGCCTGATTGGTGTCCCCATGCCTGATTTCGGCGTCGTCTCATCAGAAACCGGCCTGGCACTGACCTCAGTCCTTCTGATGGTAGCCGGGCTCTGGTTTTACCAGCGCCTCTCCCTGGGGCCCTGGGGCAAGGCGATGCGCGCGGCCAAGGGCTCAGATACTGCGGCGCGCTCCATCGGTATCAATCCGATGGTGCCCAAGGCCTGGGCCTTTGCGCTGTCTGCAGCGATGGCGGGCAGTGCCGGGGCGCTGATCGGGCCGCTGATGATGTTTATCAGCCCGAGTACCTTCCCTTTCTCCCAGTCGATCCTGTTTGTGCTGGCGGTGATCGTCGGTGGCAGTGGTTTCCTGTTCGGGCCGGTGATCGGTGCGGCGGTGATTGTGCTGTTGCCGGAGCTGCTTTCCGGTGTGGCGGAGTATCGCCTGCTGGTATTTGCCGGCTTTCTGCTGGCGGTGCTCTGGGCGGCGCCGAGCGGTTGTATCGGTCTGGTACTGTCGCGGCTGCGCCGCAAAGAGGGTGAGATGGTCCCGGCGCGGGCGGATGCTGCGGTGCTGGAGTCGTTCCTGAATCCGTCACGCGGTTACGCCGGTGGCCTATCTGTGGATAACATCGGCATCAGTTTTGGCGGCGTTAAAGCGGTACAGGGCGTCAGCCTCAAGGCGCCGGAAGGTGAGGTGACCAGTATTATCGGCCCCAACGGCGCCGGTAAAACCACGGCGTTGAACCTGATCAGTGGCTTCTATACGCCTGACAGCGGCTCGGTGAAGCTGGAGTCCGAGCTGGCAGGCCGTAACGCCTGGGATATCGCCCGCGCCGGGGTGGCGCGAACCTATCAGACCACTCAGCTGTTCGAGGAGCTGAGTGTGATGGACAACCTGCTGATCGCCATGCGTAAGGGCGAACTCAGCCATCCTCTGGCGCAAGACAGCGACCGGGCGCGGGATATCGTGCGCAACCTGCTGGCGTTTACCGGCTACTGTGGCGAGCTGAATATCGCCGCCGGTAACCTGCCCCATGTGGACCGTCGCCTGGTGGAGATCGCCCGGGCGTTGGCGATGGCGCCGCGGGTATTGTTGCTGGATGAGCCGGCGGCTGGCCTGAGCCGTTCCGAAACCGACCAGCTGGGCGAGCTGCTGAAAGCGATTGCCGGCTTCGGTATCGCCGTGATTATTGTCGAGCACGATATGCCGCTGGTGATGTCGGTATCGGATTCGATACTGGTACTTGATTCCGGCAAGCCGATCGCGCTGGGTACACCGGCCGAGATTCGCGATAACCCGCAGGTGATCGCGGCCTATCTCGGTGGCACCGACTATGAGGGTCGCCCGCGTCAGCAGGCCTGGTCGGGACCGGCCGACCACACTCTGTTTGTGAAGGAGCTGCAGCTCGACTATGGCGCTGCGCCGGTGGTTTCTGATGTCAATCTGATGGTGAAACCCGGCGAATGCGTGGCGATTCTCGGAGCCAACGGCGCCGGCAAGTCCAGCATCATGCGTGCGCTGGCGGGGCTTCACCGGCCGGTGCAGGGCAGCATTCTGCTGAACAACGAGAGTATCGATAAGCTCGATGCCAGCGCCATCAGCAGCCAGGGGCTGGCGCTGGTGCCGGAAGGGCGTCAGGTGTTCCCGGAGCTGAGTGTACGTGACAACCTGCTGATGGGCGCCTTCCAGCGTGATTTCCGCAAGGAGGAACTCTCTAAAGGGAAAGGCCAGGAAGACGCCGTGGAGGCAGTGCTTGAGCGCTTCCCCCGACTGCGTGATCGTATCGACCAGCCGGCGGGGCTGCTTTCAGGCGGCGAACAGCAGATGGTGGCGATTGGCCGTGCGCTGATGGCCAAGCCCAAGCTGCTGCTGCTTGATGAACCCTCGCTGGGGCTGGCTCCGGCGATGATTCGCGAGCTGTTCGAGGTGCTGGCGAGCCTGCGTGACGAGGGTATCACCATCCTGCTGGTGGACCAGATGGCCAACCTGGCGTTGACCCTGGCGGACCGTGCCTACCTGCTGGAGACCGGGCGGATCGTCAAGGCGGGCAGTGCCGAGGAACTCAGTAAGGACAAGGCACTGGAAGCGGCTTATCTGGGCTCGGCAGATAAAGAACGGGATAAAGAGGGGGAGGATGCGGCATGAGCCTGACCCGTTTTATCAATCTGCGCCTGCCGGAAAACCCGGATCAGCTCAGCGAGCTCTGGGTCGATGCCAGCGGACAGTTTATCGCCGCGCCCGAAGACGCTGCGGCGGATGCTGAGATCGACCTCCGGGGGCAGCTGGTGCTGCCGGGCCTGATCGAAACCCACGTACACCTGGACAAGGCGTGCATCATGGATCGCTGCCGCCTGGTGGAGGGATCGTTGCAGGAAGCGATCAGCGAAACCGCCAGGGCCAAGCAGGCGTTCGATCCTGAAGATATCTATCAGCGCGGCAGGCATACGCTGGAAAAGGCGATTCTGCAGGGTACGACCTGGATGCGAACCCACGTGGAGATCGACCCGGTGATCGGCTTAAAGGGGCTGGAGGCGGTTCTGCGGCTGAAGCAGGAGTACCGCTGGGCGATCACGCTGCAGGTTTGTGTCTTTCCACAGGAGGGGATGTTCAACAACCCAGGTACCGAGGCGCTGCTGCTTGAGGCACTGGATCGCGGCGCCGATCTGCTGGGCGGCTGTCCCTACACCGACAGCGAGCCGGTGGCGCAGATCGAGCGCCTGTTCGATATCGCGCTAGAGCGTGACCTGGATCTGGATTTCCACCTGGATTTTGACCTGAACCCGGCCAACAGCCTGATCCCCGCCGTGGTGGATGCCTGTCTGCGGCGGCAGTGGCAGGGGCGGGTCACCATCGGCCATGCCACCAAGCTGTCGGCCCTGCCGCCGGCAAGGCTTGCCGAGGTATCCACCAGCCTGGTGAAAGCGGGTATCGCGGTGACGGCGCTGCCGGCCACCGATCTCTACCTGAATGGACGCGGCCAGGATCATCTGGTGCCGCGGGGTGTCAGTCCGTTGCATCGGCTCAGCGATGCCGGGGTCTGCTGCTCGATCTCTACCAACAACATCTCTAATCCGTTCACGCCGTTCGGCGATATGTCGCTGGTACGCCAGGCGAATCTCTTTGCCAACGTGGCGCAGCTCGGCACGCCGGCGGACTTCGAGCGCTGTCTGGATTGGGTATCGGTGGAGTCGGCGCGACTGCTGGGGCTGGACCGTTACGGGCTCAAGCCCGGCTGCCGTGCCGACTTTATCACTCTGGCTGTGGATAACCGGGCGGGGGTGGTGCGCGACCTGAGTCAGCCCACACAGGGTTTCAAGGGCGGACGGCAGACCTTCTCCCGGCCGCAGCCAGAGCTGCTCCGGCCTTAGTCGATTTGCTGAGCCGTCTTGCGAAGAGACGTTATTCCGCCGTTGTAAGCAGGGCCTGGAGGCTGTCGGGCGTGGCTTGATAGCCGGACAGGTCCAGCTCGCTTTCCAGGTGGTTGAGGTGCTCGATCATCAGTTCATGGGCTCGTGAGCGGTCGCCCTCGGCCAGGGCGGCGATAATCTGGCCATGTTCATCGTGCTGGCAGGGTGGCTGGTCGTTGCGCTGATACAGGCTGACGATCAGCGAGCTGCGGGTCATCAGGTTCTGCAGGATCTCGCGCAGCACCGTATTCTCGGAAATCTCCGCCAGCAGCAGGTGAAAGTCGCTCAGCGAGCGCACGATATCGCGGCGGTCTTCGCCGTCGGTGGCCTGCTTTTCCCGCGCCATGTGAGCGTCTATACGGTCGCGATTGCGCTCCAGCTTATCCTGGGTAATCGCTTCAACTATGCCACGCTCCACGGCACGACGGGCGGCAAACACATCCCGCGCCTCCTGTGCTGTGGGCTTGGCCACGCTGGCGCCCCGGTTCGCTTCAATAGTGACGATGTGCAGCATCGACAGCCGCTGCAGGGCGGCCTGCACATGGTTGCGGTTGGCGTCCAAAGCTTCGACCAGCTGGGCTTCGACCAGGCGCATACCGGGGGGGAGTTTATGCTGGGCGATCGCCTGGGAGAGGCGCTCGATAATACGGTTTATTTCACGTTGCTTGGGTGTCACGGGCCGACTCACGAATCGATAAAACAAATTTTAAGTCAGTGATCTTCATACTGCGCAGCAAATGATAGCAGAAACTGCTAGCACAGTAGCTGATTCCCGTCGGCCAGGTTTCCAGTAAACGATTCCGCTGCGGCTTAACCTAAAACGGCCGGTATAAAACCGGCCGTTTGGGGTGTGAATGTTGTGTCCGGCTAGCCGGATTTAGCGGCAGTCACGCTCGCCGTGATGACCTTTGAAGTCGCCGTGGCCGCGCTCGCCGTCATGTTTCCAGCCGCGCTCGCCGCGCATCTCCTGAAACTGCTGCATCTGTTCCGGTGTCAGGATTTCAGCCATCTGCACACGCATATCGGCACGCTGCTGAATACGTTCGGCTACCCGGGCCTGGGTCTGCTCGATCAGATTCTGCACATCCGCCTGGTAGCTGTCGGATGTCGGGTCCAGATCCCGCAGTCCGCCGCGTTGGTCGCGCATTTCGTCTCGCATCTCCTTACGTGCTTCACGGTGTTCGTCCCAGAGCGCTTTCATCTGTGTCTGCTGCTCTTCGCTCAAGCCCAGCTTGCTGGCCATACGATCGCCGCGATACTCGCCTTTCTCATAGCTTGAGGCCATGCCAACGGCAGACGTGGCCAGCAGGGCTGCGGTGATACCGCCGATAATTAATTTACGCATGGTGTTTCTCCTCGCTGTCTTTATCGTTGATGGATGCAGTATGCGACCGGTCACTGCTAAGTTGGGTTAGCAGGGAGTAAAGTTTGGTAAAGGCGCCCCGGTCGGTGTCCCGACGGCTTAATATGCAGGCATGGAAAGGTTGAGGAGACAACGTGAGTAACGAACGGCTGCTGATTATCGATGATGACCGGGATCTGTGTGAGCTGCTGAAAGATTATCTTGGCCACGAGGGTTACCGGGTTGACGCCTGTCATTCGGCGGAAGAGGCGCTGGAGCTACTTGGCGTAGAGTCGAGCTGGGATCTGCTGATACTGGATATTCAGATGCCCGGTGCCAGTGGTCTGGAGCTGTTGCAGCAGCTGCGTCCACGGGTACAGACGCCGGTGATTATGCTGACCGGGCGGGGCGACGAGATCGACCGTATCCTGGGGCTGGAGATGGGGGCCGATGACTACCTCGGTAAACCCTGCAATCCACGGGAGCTGCTGGCGCGGGTCCGGGCGGTGCTGAGGCGCTCATCACTGCAGGAGCTGCCCGCACAGAAGAGCCTGTTTCCGGAGCAGCCGGTGGCGGCGTTTGGTATACGCCTGGATCCGGGCGCGCGCGAGGTCAGGGCGGGTGAGGCCGTGCTGGAGATGACCAGTGCCGAGTTCAATGTGCTCGCCTACCTGATGAACAGCGCTGGCACCGTGATGAGCAAGGAGCAGCTGACCGAGCTTGTACTGCACCGCAAGCTGACAGCTTATGACCGGGCGCTGGATGTGCATGTCAGCCGGGTCCGGCAGAAGCTTGCAGCCCAGCTGGGGCCGGACAGGGAGCTGATCAAAACCGTTCGCGGCCAGGGCTACCAGTTCCTGAAGGATCATGCATGAAGTGGCATCGTAAACTGTTCCTGAAGATTTTTCTGATTATCTGGCTGGTCAGTGCCGCCGGCACCGCGGTTGCTGTTATCAGCGTGCTGGCCGTTGCCGCCGAGCGTCAGTACAAGGAGCTGCTGGAGACGCGGGCGCTCGGACAGGCGCGCTTGATGCTGGAGCGTGAGGATTGGGCCGAGCGTCGTCGTCACGACGATGATCATGATCACGATGGACATCGCCGGCCGCCGCTACGCGTATGGATCTTTGATCCGCAGAGTGACCGGCTGCTGCTAGGCCCCGATAGCGATCCGCCCCGGGGGCCTGAGGCGGTCAGCTTTGATATGGAAGGGCTGAATGGCGAGCCGCTCAAGGTCATCGCCAACGCTCCCCGCCGGGAGCTTTATCTGAAAAAGATTCTGCGCTTCATGGTGTCGATTCAGGCGGTCATCGTGCTGTTTGTGTCAGCCTTGGCGGCGCTGCTGCTTTCCTGGCTCATCGTCAGGCCGATTAACCAGTTGCGGGCCCATGCAAAGGATCTTTACCGTAACCAGAATCTGAGTACCCGGGCCAGCACCCGTCTGAGTCAGCGCCAGGACGAGATCGGCGAGCTGTCGCGGGAGTTCAATGCCATGGCGGGGTACGTTGAGGATACGCTGACATCACAGCAGCGCCTGTTACAGGATGTGTCCCATGAGTTGAGAGCGCCGCTGGCCCGGCTGCAGGTCGCCGCGGGTCTGGCGGAGCAGAAACTCGGCGAAGAGGACCCCACCGCGCGCCGAATCAACCGGGAGTGTGAGCAGCTGGACGGGCTGATCGGCAAGATCCTGTCGCTGTCGCGGCTTGATCAGGCCAGCCGGGAGGGCGAGCCGTTCCCTCTGGCTGAGCTGCTCGAAGAGCTGCGTGCCGATGTGGCCTTTACCCAGCCGGAACGGCCGTTCAGGCTGAGTGTGGAGCCGCCGGCCCTGCGTCTGTCACTGAATGAGGAACTGCTCAGAGGTGCGCTGGCCAACCTGATCAGTAATGCCCTCAAATATACCGAGGCGGACAGCCTGCTAACCCTGAAGGCGGCACGTGAAACGGATGGTGTGCGTTTTACCCTGAGGGACCGGGGACCCGGTGTTGATGACGCCCTGCTGGCGCGGATAACCGACCCGTTCGTGCGCGGTCGCGGCGGTTCCGATGGCTACGGGCTCGGGCTCAGCATAGCCCGGCGCGCAATAGAGCGCCTGGGAGGCCGCCTGAGCCTGCGTAATCATCCGGACGGTGGCCTGGAGTGCGTGATACAGCTGCCCCTGTCCAGCCTGTCAGCCTAACTTCAGCAGGCGGGCATCTTCACCCTCGCTTAGCCCCAGGCAGTCGGCCTGCTCGCGGCTCAGGGGCAGCAGGTTGCGACGCGGACGCACCTGCGCCATGACGCAGCGAAAGCCGGTTGTCAGGGTGTTGGCGATAAGATAGCGCTCGGCGTCCTCACCGGGCGCTGTATCGTCGATACTTACCTTGACCCGACGACTCTGTGTGATCGCCCGTATGTCTCCCTGACGGGCGGCCAGGGTGGGTCCGGCATCGAAAATATCCACATAGTTTTCGAAGCGGAACCCCTCTTTTTTCAACATCTCGCAGGCGGGCTGCGTATTGGGGTGAACCTTGCCGATGATCGCCTGCGCTTCTTCGGGCAGCAGGTGGATGTAAATCGAGTGTTTCGGCATCAGCTCGGCGATAAACACCTTGTTGCCGGCCCCGGTGAGGTAATCGGCGCGATCATAGTCCATGGAGAAAAAGTGCCGGCCCAGCCCCTCCCAGAACGGGTTGGTGTTCTGCTCGTCGGTAAAGCCCCGCATTTCAGCAATAACTCGGTCATCAAAGCGGGCGGGGTTTTCCGCCATGAACAGGAAACGCGACTTGGAGAGCAGAACGCCCTGGCCTTTTTGCCGGAAGTCCGGGCGGATGTAGAGGGTACAGAGCTCGGAACTGCCGGTGTAGTCGTTACACAGGTTAAGGGTTCTGAACTCGTTGTAGACGCCAAGCTCGCGGGAGGAGTGCACTAGCGTGCCAACATGATAATGGTAGAACGGCATATCGAGGCCCACCGCCGCCGTGATGCCGCAGGTGCCGGCTATTTCCCCGCTCTCGCTCTCCTCGAGCACGAACAGGTAAGTCTCTGGCCCGGGAACCGTATCTGAGCGGCGTAGGGTATCCACCGACAGACGGATCTTGGTTGCCAGAAAATCCGCGTCTGTGGGCAAGGAGGTGAATCCCGCCCCGGATTCCTTGGCTATCTGATAAAGAATCTCCAAATCGCGGTGTTCGATAGGACGGATGACAAACATGGCCGCCTCCAAGAGTCCCTGTTGTTACCAGTTTAGACGCTTGTAAAGGATTCTACCGCTTTGGATAAGTGTGTGGTTATTTTATGGAAATCGCAGGCATTATTAAAAATAACTGTTATTTAACAAGTAATTATATTTGTTGCGAGATTCTTCTGGCCTGTGGATAAATGCTGCGAAGGTTATTGGGGCTGGAGTTGGCCGGCAGGTTCGTGACTATAGCGTTCGATGACAGCCTGAACGGGCTGTGGACGATCGAACAGGAAGCCCTGTCCCATGCGACAGCCGGATGCGACCAGATACTGGCGCTGTTCTTCGCTTTCTATGCCCTCGGCCAGTACCTGCAGGCCCAGTTGGCGTGCCATCAGGATGATCGTTGAGGTGATGGCCAGGTCGTCACGATCCTCTGGCAGCCCCTGCACGAAAGAGCGGTCGATCTTGAGCACCTGTACCGGCATCTTCTTAAGATAGCTCAGCGAGGAGTAACCGGTGCCGAAGTCGTCGATGGCCAGGCTGATGCCGAGGCCTCTCAGCTTCTGCAGCAGTGTCAGCGAATGGCGGTAGTCCTCCATCATCAGTCCCTCGGTAATCTCAAGCTCCAGGGCATGGGGAGGCAGTCCGGTGTCAGCCAGTACCGATTCGATGCAGGACGCCAGCCCCTGATCGTCAAACTGACGTGCGGAAATGTTGACGGCGATATGGATATCCCGCTGCAGCTGATGGCGTACCCTGCAGCCATCACGGCAGGCCTGCCAGAGCGCCCAGCGTCCCATCTGAATGATAAGGCCGGTCTCTTCAGCCATGGGGATGAATTCGGCCGGTGAGATAGCGCCTTCCGTGGGGTGGTACCAGCGCATCAACGCTTCCATCCCGATCATCTCACCGCTCTGCAGATCGATCTGGGGCTGGTAGACCAGCTCCAGTTCGTTGCGGTCCAGCGCCCGGCGCAGGTCATGTTCCAGTGTCATCGCCCGGTGAGCAGCGGCGTTCATTTCGGCGGTGTAGAACTGGTAGGTGTTGCGGCCCACATGTTTGGCCCGGTACATCGCCAGATCGCCGTTTCGCAGCAGGCCACTGACGTCCATGGCATCGATTCCGACCAGCGTAATACCGACGCTGACGGTGACTCTGACCTGGTGCATGCGGATATCGAGCGGCTGGGCCAGGAGCTCGATGATATCGTCACAGTAGCGCCGAATGACGTCTAGGGAGCTGAGGTTGCGCAGCAGCACGGCAAACTCGTCACCGCCCAGACGGAAGACGGTATGGGGCGTGTTGATGCAGAAGCGCAGGCGATTGGCGACTGTACGCAGCAGTGTATCGCCCGCCTCATGACCCATGGTGTCGTTGATCTTCTTGAAATGGTCCAGATCGAGCAGCAGCAACGCGTTCAGCTTGTCGCCGGGACTGCCGATCAGCTCCTCGAGCTGATCCCGGAAATGGCGTCGATTGCCCAGGTCGGTCAGGGGGTCGAAGAACGCCAGGCGTTCCATCTGCTGCTGATGCTCTTTCAACTGGGTTATATCGTCGCTGACCGAGACGATATTGGTGAGTTTGCCATCCTCATCCACGATCGGAGAGATCGACTGGAAACTCCAGTAAAGCAGCCCGTCTTTCCGGCGGTTATGCAGGGTGCCGCGCCATTTGCGGTGACTCAGAACCGTCCCCCAGAGGTTGGCGTAGACCTCGTCGGGTGTATTACCGGATTTGAGGAAAGAGGGTTTGCGTCCGATCACCTCGTAGAGGTCGTAGCCGGTGATATCGCTAAAGCGCGGGTTTATATACTCGATATGCCCGCGGGCATCGGTGATGACGACTGCGCTGCCACTGTTCTCCACGGCGTTGGAAAACTGCTTGAGCTCCAGCTCACGCTTCCTGTGTATACGGTCGTCCTGAACAAGTACCAGTGCGGCGCAGACCTCTCCCTGCTGATTGTGGATCGCGGAGGCATGCAGTTGCAGATCAAGGGATTCATCACCGTAAAGGCGGTATTGGTTGAGAGAAAAGCTGGCTTGAGTACCGCTAAAAAGAACGTTCAGTTGGCTAAGAAGCTGGTTGGCGGAGGCGCTGTGTAGAAAGAAATCGTGCGTCTGGGGGAGGGATGGTGACAGTGAAATGAGGGAGGTCAGTGCCGGGTTACTGCCCTGGCATCGCCCATGGACGTCGAGGATACAGGCGCCCAGCGGAGACGATTGCAGGCTCTGCAGCGCCGCCTCTGCTTCAGCGCAAACAGTGCCTTGCTCAGGTACGTTTGCCACTTGATACTCTCATTGCTGCTTGCTGAAAGATTGAGCCCCAATCCTAACAAAGAGTCATCAAAGTGCAACAAAAATACCGTAACGAAATTAACCGTTTGCGGTAATCGGAGCCCCTGCCGGGGCCCGGCGGTCAGGACGCTCAGAGAGCGTCTGAACCGCTTTCGCCGGTACGGATACGGATAACCTGTTCCAGCGGAGATACGAAGATTTTACCGTCGCCAATCTTGCCGGTATTGGCGGTTTTGCTGATCGCCTCGATCACCTGGTCGACCATGGGGTCATCCACGGCAATCTCGATTTTTACCTTGGGGAGGAAATCGACCACATATTCGGCCCCACGATAGAGCTCAGTATGGCCTTTCTGACGACCGAAACCTTTAACTTCGGTGACCGTGACACCCTGAATGCCGATATCCGACAAAGCTTCGCGCACATCATCAAGTTTGAACGGCTTGATTACCGCTGAGACCAGTTTCATCGTCTAACTCCTAGTTAATCATTGGGTGCACCAATAAAGTGCCCGGACTCCAGTCCGGTAACTACCGAATAATTCAGTATACCTACAATAACCGGCTTTCGCATATCAGCGGGCCGGGCCGGAAACGCAAAAAAGGGAGCCCTTTCGGACTCCCTTTTCGGGTTCAGTTATCTGGCATCAGTTCTTGCTGGATGCGAACTCAGGATAAGCTTCCATACCACATTCGGAGAGGTCGACACCTTCGTACTCTTCCTCTTCGCTGACGCGGATGCCCATGACGGCTTTGATGATCAGCCATACGATCAGGCTGACAACGAAGACCCACAGGAAGATGGTCAGCGCGCCGATGATCTGGCCGGAGAAGCTGGAGCCATCGTTGGTAACCGGTACCAGCAGCAGGCCGAGCAGACCAACAACACCGTGCACGGAGATCGCACCGACAGGATCATCGATCTTCAGCTTGTCCAGGGTGATGATGGAGAACACAACCAGTACGCCACCCAGAGCACCGAAGATGGTAGCCTGCAGCGGAGTCGGGGTAGACGGCTCAGCAGTGATCGCAACCAGACCGGCCAGAGCGCCGTTCAGGGCCATGGTCAGGTCCGCTTTACCGAACAGGATGCGGGCAACGATCATGGCGGCAACCACACCACCGGCAGCGGCAGCGTTGGTGTTCATGAAGACAACGGCAACGGCGTTGGAGTTTTCAACATCGGAAGTCGCCAGAACGGAACCACCGTTGAAGCCGAACCAGCCCAGCCACAGGATGAAGGCACCCAGGGTAGCCATCGGCAGGTTACAACCCGGAATAGCGTTGATTTCGCCATTGCGGCCGTATTTGCCTTTACGAGCGCCCAGTACCAGCACACCAGCCAGGGCAGCAGAAGCACCAGCCATGTGTACGATGCCGGAGCCGGCGAAGTCAGAGAAGCCCAGATCGCCCAGGGTGTACATGCCGAAGACAGCGTTGCCGCCCCAGGTCCAGGCGCCTTCCATCGGGTAGATGAAGCCGGTCATGACGACGGCGAACAGCAGGAAAGCCCACAGCTTCATGCGCTCGGCAACGGCGCCGGATACGATGGACATGGCGGTTGCAACGAATACAACCTGGAAGAAGAAGTCTGCAGAGGGAGCATAAGTCCAGTCATCAGCAACACCGTCGCCAGTGATGCCGGTCAGGAAGTATTCGCCGCCGTACATGATGGCGTAGCCTGATACGAAGTACATGATGCAGGCGATCGCGAACAGGGACATGTTCTTCAGCAGGATTTCAGTGGTGTTCTTGGCGCGGACCAGACCGGCCTCAAGCATGGCGAAGCCAGCGGCCATCCACATAACCAAGGCACCGCATACCAGGAAGTAGAAGGTATCCAGTGCATATTTCAGCTGGGTCACGTCCCCGGCTGTTGAATTAAGAAGTTCTTCCATCTGTTTAGCCCTCCATCAGGCCGTACAACATCGTAAACAGTTAATGGATCGATCAGAGCGCGTCGTGACCGGTTTCGCCGGTACGGATACGTACGACCTCTTCGAGCGGCATGACAAACACCTTGCCATCACCGATCTTGCCGGTCTGAGCGGCTTTGCTGATCGCTTCGAGTACCTGGTCGACGATATCGTCTGCTACGGCCGCATCGATGCGCACCTTCGGCAGAAAGTCGACGACGTATTCAGCACCACGGTAGAGCTCCGTGTGGCCTTTCTGACGTCCGAAACCTTTGACCTCGGTCACCGTGATGCCCTGGACACCGATGTCGGAGAGCGCTTCACGTACATCATCCAGCTTGAACGGTTTGATGATTGCTGAAATCAGCTTCATTTCTGAATCCCCCTTGGAATATATGTAACAAGGTGTGCGCTGCTTAGGGGCGTTGCACGCCTCGGTTGTGGTCCAATTAAGCTAGATCTGTGCCACTAAGAAAAAATTCATAATAAACAATTAATTATCGGCAAAGACCCAAAACAAAACGGAGCTTTTAAGGTGCAGGTTGAAAAAATCTGGTCGATTTCTGTGCACCCTTTTTGTGCGTGCATTCTTCTGGTGCATGATAGCTCACGCCATTGCACCATGCCTGACAGGGGAGGGTTTCGCAGGTTATAGTGACGGCATGATTAAACCACTCAAAGGTAGGGTTGATTCCCGATGCATCAGAAACTGATCGACGGCCTCAATGCGCAGCTGGGGCAATTGTTTGAAGGGACCCGCGAGCTGCCGGGGCAAAAAGAGCTGCAGCAGCAGGTGCGTACCATCGTTCAGGGGACGTTCTCACGCCTGGATCTGGTCACGCGCGACGAGTTTGACGCTCAGAGCGCTGTTCTGGCACGTACCCGCGAGCTGGTTGAGAAGCTGGAAAAGCGCATCGCCGAGCTTGAGCAGGAAAAACAGTCAGGCAACGACAATCCGGCGGAGTGATCTGAGCTTCGCCCCATGACCCAGGGAAGGTGTCATGTCTTTATCCATTATTTACACCCGGGCACAGCTCGGCGTCGAAGCGCCGTCTGTTGCCGTGGAAGTTCATCTCTCCGGCGGTCTGCCGTCACTCTCCATCGTTGGCTTGCCGGAAACGGCGGTTAAGGAATCCCGCGAGCGGGTGCGCAGTGCGCTGATTACCGCCGGCTTCGATTTTCCGCAGCGTCGTATCACCATCAATCTTGCCCCGGCCGATCTGCCGAAAGAGGGCGGTCGCTACGATCTGGCGATCGCGCTGGGTATCCTCCAGGCCTCCGGCCAGCTGAAAAGTGACTGGCTCGATCAGTTTGAGGTAGTGGGCGAGCTGGCGCTCTCGGGCGCGGTGCGTCCGGTTACCGGTGTGCTGCCTGCAGCGGTGGCCTGTGCCGAGGCCGGACGAAAACTGATCGTACCTGCGGCCAATGCCGAAGAGGCGCTGATGACCGGACAGGTGCAGGTCCTGGCCACTGAGCACCTGTTGGCGCTGACCGCACAGCTCGGCGGCGACGAGGTACCGCCGCTGCGACTGGAAGCTAAACTGCCCCCGGTGACGCCGGATGTGCCCGATCTTGCCGATGTGCGCGGCCAGCTGCAGGCGCGCAGGGCGCTGGAGGTGGCGGCAGCGGGCGCTCACAATCTGTTGTTCAGCGGACCACCAGGTAGCGGTAAAAGCATGCTGGCATCGCGCCTGCCCGGTCTGCTGCCACCGATGAAACGGGATGAAGCGCTCAGTGTTGCTGCTATCCATTCGGTGGCCGGGTTGCCCGTGGAAACCGCCTGCGCCGGTATCCGGCCCTTCCGCGGGCCGCATCATACCGCCTCCGCGGTCGCACTGGTCGGTGGTGGCGGGCGACCGCGACCGGGGGAGATCTCCCTGGCGCACCAGGGCGTGCTGTTTCTCGATGAGCTGCCTGAATTTCCGCGTCGGGTGCTGGAGGTGATGCGGGAGCCGATGGAAAGCGGCGAGATTCTGATCTCCCGGGCGGCGCGCTCCACCCACTATCCGGCGCGTTTCCAGCTGGTGGCGGCGATGAATCCCTGTCCCTGCGGCTATTTCGGTGATGGTACCGACCGCTGCCAGTGCACTCCCGACCAGATAAAGCGCTATCAACAGAGGATCTCCGGCCCGCTGCTGGATCGCATCGATCTGCAGCTGCATGTGCCGGCACTGAGTCCCGAGGAACTGCTGCGCCCGGCCCGGCCGGGAGAGTCCAGTGCCGCGGTGCGTGAGCGGGTGCTGGAGGCGCGGGAGAGGCAGCTGGCGCGCCAGGGCAAGGTTAACCGGGATCTGGCGTCAGCTGAGCTGGATCAGCACTGTGCGTTGCCGGAGGAGGCACGCAGGCTGCTGGAACAGGTAATGGTGCGCCACCATGTGTCGGCGCGGGCCTGTCATCGCTTGCTGCGGGTTGCGAGGACCCTGGCGGATCTGGCCGGGGATGCGGCTATCACCAGCGAATACCTGCTGGAGGCGCTGGCGTACCGGGGAAAGCTGGTCGAGGTCTGACTCAGCCGCTCTGCATCTGGTTGGCACCCAGCATCTTGAGGAACACATCAAGGCTTACCGGCGGGCTGAAGAAGTAGCCCTGTACCTGGTCGCAGTCCTGCTTGATCAGGAACTCCAGCTGGTTCTTGGTCTCCACGCCCTCGGCGATCACGCTTTTCTGCAGGTTGTGGGCGAGGGTGACGATGGCACGGACGATCTCCTCGTCATCGGCGTTGCCGGGGACGCCGGCGATAAAGCTCTTGTCGATTTTCAGCGTGGTGATCGGCAGCTTCTGCAGCAGCGAGAACGACGAGTAGCCGGTGCCGAAGTCATCCAGAGAAAACGCGATACCGTGAGCACTGAGTGTCTTGATGCATTCCTTGACGTGCATCTCGTCACTGAACAGGGCGGTTTCGGTGAGCTCGAACTCCAGCATCGAGGTGTCGATATCAAACTGCTCGATCAGACGCTCGATGGTGCGTGCCAGGTAGGTGTCCTGGAACTGGCGGAACGACAGGTTCACGCCGATATGACCGTGCAGACCGGCGTCGCGGATCAGTTTCATATCGCGGCCGGCGCGTTGAATAACCCAGTAACCTATCGGCACGATCAGGCCTGACTTTTCACAGGCGGGAATGAACGCGTCTGGGGCGATCAGTCCGTGCACCGGGTGATCCCAGCGAATCAGCGCCTCGGCACCGGTGATACAGCCGGTACGCAGGTCGATCCGTGGCTGGTAGTAGAGCACGAACTCCTCATTCTGCAGCGCGCGCCAGAGCTCCGGCTCGAGGGTGATATCTTCGGTCTCGCTGCGATCCAGGCGGGCATCGTAGATGGCGTAGCTGAGTCCGCCCTTCTCTTTGGCGCGGATCCGCGCCAGGCCGGACTGCTTGATCAGGGTATCGAATTCGTTGCTGTGCTGCGGCGCATAGGCGATGCCGATACTGCAGCTGAGCGCTTTTTCGCCGTCGCCGATATTGTAGGCCGGCATCAGTGTCGCGACGAGATTGCCCAGCAGTGCCTTGGTGCGATGTTCGATGACATCAAGCGAATCCACCGGCAGGACAAAGGCGAACTCGTCACTGCCGATGCGGGAGATGTGGCGGATATCACTGAAGCTGCGCAGGCGGCGACTCAGTTCCAGCACAACTTCATCACCGGCATCGTGGCCGTATTCGTTGTTAAAACGGCTGAAACCGTCGAAGTCGACGGTGATCAGGGCCAGCTGCTGCTGTTCCTGCAGATCATTAACCAGGGCCTGATAAAAATACTGGCGGTTACCTACACCGGTCAGCGGATCGGTAATCTTCAGTTGTGCCAGGGCATCCTGGTTGCGGCGGGTGCACTGGGCGTAGCGCAGCGAGCGCAGCAGCAGCTCACGGTTAAGCTGTTTCAGGCTGAGCTGGTCGATCAACGGCTGGCGCACCAGCAGAGCGGGATCAGCTTCGGTCAGGTGGTCATTGAAAACGATGATCGGCGTGCCGGGATGGGCCAGCTGGATCCGCTTGATCAAGGCCTGGAGGGCGGGTCTGTCGTTGGTATAGCAGAGCAGCAGCGCTCCGCCGGTCAACTTCTTTTCGATATCCTCCGGGTCGGCACTCTGGAGATGGAAGCCATCCGCCGGTGTCAGCACCGATTGCAGCAGCGGCTTCAGCCGTGCTGTCGGATCCAGCAGCAACAGGAGCTGCTGCTCGTTATCACCGTCTTGTATTGCCTGGTCATATGCCAGCATCTGCCGGTCCTTCTGAAACTGCGATAGGTACGGCGCCAGAGTGCTCTGAGTTTTGCCACTCTCGTGCGATAATGGCGGGCCCGCAAGGGGCTTGCCAGATTAACACGTACAAATCAGGCTTAAAACAACTGTTTAAATCGTTCTTAATCAGTCTCTTAGGATAATCCGTCCCGGATGATACATGAGGCGGCTCCTGAGAACACTGCAATTGATTATGGCGTAATGTCTGAATATACCGCCATTTTTTTGCAGGTTCCTTAAGGGTCTTCGGCCGCGAATCCAGAACATTTAGTTTTTATTGAGGTGTCATGAGCAAACTGAACCCCCGTCAGCAGGAGGCCGTCCACTATATAGGTGGCCCGTTACTCGTGCTCGCCGGTGCGGGGTCGGGCAAAACCAGCGTGATTACACGCAAGATTGCCTACCTGGTTCAGAGCTGTGGTATCGAAGCCCGTTACATCGCCGCGGTGACCTTTACCAACAAGGCGGCCCGCGAGATGAAAGAGCGTGTGGGCAACCTGATCCAGGGGAAAGCGAGCCGAGGTCTCACCGTCTCCACCTTTCATAACCTGGGGTTGAACATCATCCGCCGGGAGCATAAGGCGCTCGGTTTCAAACCCGGTTTTTCCATCTTTGATGATCAGGACAGCAAGGCGCTGCTGCGCGACCTGCTGCTGCATCACGACGAAGATGCCGATCATGTGCAGATGGTGCAGCATCAGATCTCGACCTGGAAAAACGATATGGTCGAGCCGCAGCAGGCACTGGAAATCGCCCAGGGGCCGCATGAGATTCTGGCGGCTCGCGCCTACGAGGCCTACAACCGGCACCTGCGTGCCTACAATGCGGTCGATTTCGATGATCTGATCCTGGTGCCGGTGCGCCTGTTTACCGAGAAACCGGATGTCCTTGAACGCTGGCAGCACCGCATCCGTTACCTGCTGGTGGACGAGTATCAGGATACCAACCTGTCGCAGTATCGCCTGGTGCGCCAGTTGGTGGGTCATCGCGCCGCGCTGACCGTGGTGGGTGATGATGACCAGTCGATCTACGCCTGGCGCGGTGCCAGGCCGGAGAACCTGGCCCAGCTGCAGGAAGATTTCCCGAGCCTCAAAGTGGTCAAGCTGGAGCAGAACTACCGCTCCACCAGCCGCATCCTGAAATCGGCCAACACCCTGATCGCCAATAACCCCCATGTGTTCGACAAAACCCTGTGGAGCGAGATGGGCTATGGCGAGCCGATCCGGGTTATCCACACCCGTAATGAGGATGCGGAGTGCGACCGTATCGCCACCGAAATCCTCGACCGCCACCTGCGCGAGAAGATCCCGTTTCGCGATTTCGCTGTGCTTTATCGCGGCAACTTTCAGTCCCGTATCCTGGAAGTGAAGCTGCAGAGCTACCAGGTACCCTACAAGATCAATGGCGGCACCTCCTTTTTTGCCCGCGCCGAGATCAAGGACCTGATGTGCTACCTTAAGGTGCTGGTCAACCGTGAGGATGACAACGCCTTCCTGCGCATCGTTAACCTGCCGCGCCGCGAGATCGGGCCGTCGACGCTGGAAAAACTGGGGCAGTATGCCTCGGAGCGTAACGTCAGCCTGTTCGATGCCTGCGATGAAATCGGGGTGGAGCAGGTGTTGCCGGAGAAGGCCGTCGAAAGGCTGCGCCGGTTCTGTGACCTGTTGCAGCGGATGTATGAAAACTGCAGCCGTGGCGACCCGATTGCCGCCATTCGTGATCTGATCTACGAGATCGAGTATGAGGACTGGATCCGCCAGAACAGCTCCAGCGACGGCGTCGCCGACAAGCGCATTCAGAATGTCTGGTTCCTGGTCGATTCCCTGCGTTCAACCCTGGAGCGGCTGCAGGAAGAGGATCCGGATGCAGGCATTGAAGAGGCGATAGCGCGTCTTATCCTGCTCGACCTGATGGACCGGCAGGAAGAGGAAGATGACTCCGACCGGGTCCAGCTGCTGACCCTGCACGCGAGCAAGGGGCTGGAGTTTCCCCATGTCTTCCTGATGGGCATGGAGGAGGAGCTGCTACCGCACCGTAACAGCATTGAGATGGATACCATCGAAGAGGAACGCCGTCTCGCCTATGTGGGTATCACCCGCGCGAAACAGACGCTGACCATGACACTGGCCAAGAAACGCCGCCAGTTCGGCGAAGAGGTGGAGTGCGCCCCCAGCCGTTTTCTTGAGGAGCTACCGGGCGATGATCTGGAGGTGGAAGGACTGGGACAGGCCAGCCCGGAGCAGAACCGCAAACGCGGTAATGCCACGCTCAACAGCCTGAAGGGGATGTTCGACGATCTCTGATCCGGCGTATTTCATTACCCCGAAAACGAACAAGGCCACCCGAGGGTGGCCTTGTTGTTGCTGCGCCTGAGAATCAGGAACCGGACAGCATGTACTCGATGGCAGACTTGATCTCGTCATCGGAACAATCTGCACAGGTACCTTTCGGCGGCATGGCGTTGAAGCCGTTGAGGGCGTGGTTCATCAGAGTCTCCATGCCTTTCTCATCCAGACGGGCGGTCATTTCGTCGGTGCCGAACTTCGGTGCGCCCAGTACGCCAGTGCCGTGACAGGCTGCGCACTTGCCGGTGTAGATGCTTTCGCCAGAGCGAGCACCACCGGCCGCGACCGGAGCTGCAGCAGCACCACCGCAGCTTTCGTCACCTTCGATGCAGACGCTGCCGATCGGCTTGATACGTTCGGCAATAGCTTCGTTATCGGTAGCTGCCTGAACGGAATTGGCCAGGGCAAAACCCAGACCCAGTGCGCAGAGTGCTTTAACAGCTTTCGCAGCGAATTTGTTCACAGTCACAACCTCTATGTCAGGAAATGGTTTTGGCAGCTTGTCAAAGCGCTGTTCCGGGCTAGACGAACAAGACTGCACCAAAAATCTGGTCAGGGATTATACCGGCAAAAAAGTCCCTACGAAAAGACGGACCTTAGTCGGGCTGATCCAGGCCTTAAAGCTGGGTACGTGGGAGCTGGTTAAACAGTTCCTTGATCCCTTCGCCCCAGGCTTTGCGCAGTGCCAGAAACTCCTCGTTTTCGCTGCCCAGCTGACGGGTGCGCTCCAGGCTGAAGCTGTCCTTGTTATACAGCAGCACATCAACCGGTAGATCCACTGTCAGGTTACTCTTGATGGTCGAGTCCATCGAGATCAGGCCACAGGTCATGGCGGTTTCCAGCGGTGTGTTGAAATCGATGATGCGATCGAGAATCGGCTTGCCGTACTTGAACTCACCGATCTGCAAGAACGGCGTTTCCACGCTTGCTTCGATAAAGTTGCCCTGGGGGTAAATCAGGAACAGACGCGGCTCCTCACCGCGAATCTGGCCACCGAGCAGCAGCGAACAGCCCAGGTCCACGCCCTGCCCCTGCTGATTGTGGGTATCGCGCTCGATAATCTCGCGCATCAGCTTGCCGATATACGCCGCCTCGTCGTACATCGACGGCAGCGTCATCAGGTTTTCTTCCGCTTCATTGATACGCCGCTTGAGCAGCTCGACAATACTCTGCGTCGTCGCCAGATTGCCCGCGCTGAGTAGCACCAGCGCATGGTCCTGGCCATTACCAAAGGTGAACAGTTTGCGGAAGGTTGAAATGTTATCCACACCCGCATTGGTGCGGGAGTCCGCCACAAAAACCAGCCCTTCGGCCAGTCGCATCGCCACGCAGTAGGTCATCGCTCTCAGGCACCGTAGTTGAGTTGCGCTTAGTAAGTTAGGCCTATAGTAGGGCCGCTAATACGCGGCCGTCTACCGTACTGAAGAAGTAAATCTCGCTTGCAAAGCACACTGCCGCAAAGTTGCTGTCGCCACTCTGCCTGCGCTTGCGGTGCGCGCCTGCAACCCACAGGGTTATCCTTTTCCTCAGCTCTTTTATTAGTCTTAAGCTCACATAGATTACCCCTCGGACCAGAGCCCGAAGTGATGCCTCGTCGGTCCTATAAAACAAGCCAGATAGTCTGAGGGCCAAGGTATTTCCATCACCCTGTCATCGATCGTTGTTTAGGGAGCTAGATCCCGGTCTTGTCAGTCACCGCATCTGTTTCAGTCGTGGTGGTTGCTGAATCTCTGACCGATCCTTTAGTACGCTGTAATCAGATTGTTTTATTCCTCGGATGCTAATGTCACTGCGCGGCGAGTGCTTAAAGAGCGGTTTCAGATAGGTGAAGTGCTCCTCTAAGCCTTGGATACTGATATCCTCCAGCTTCCGGATTTTCAGCTTAAGGACGTATTGAATGGCACGGAAACGCCGCTCCACTCCCCTCGATGACCTCACTGAACTAGCCTCCAAATTGCCGTATTGGCTCAGCCTCGGGCTGGCGCTGATTATCTTCCTGGTGCTTGATCACTACACTTCGCAACCAGTGACTATGCAGACTCAGGTTGGGTCAGCTCTTCCAACCAATATGACTTCGTTGATGTTCCGCCCACTGCTCTTGGCTGCCCAATATTTGGTGCCGTTGGCCCTTGTGCTAGGTGCAGCTATCTCGGCTTTTAAAGCCTTCACAGGACGAAAGCTGGCTAAGCAATACATCTCGACTCCCGATGAAGGCATCAGCTCCAACGAGCGCGCAGGACGCTCTAGGCCCTCAGATTCTATGAGTTGGCAGCAGTTTGAATTGTTGGTAGGTGAGGCGTTCCGGCAGTCAGGCTATCGCGTCATTGACGGTGGGGATATTGGGCCGGATGGTGGGGTGGATGTTCACCTTAAGAAAGACGGACAAACCTACCTGGTGCAATGTAAGCACTGGAAGACTCAGCGGGTTGGTGTCGCTGTGATCCGAGAGCTATTTGGCATCATGGTTGATCGTGGTGCGAAAGGGGGATTCATCGTTACATCTGGAGACTTTACAGAAGAGGCTCGGTCATTCGCTTCTGGAAAGGCTATTGGTCTGATCGATGGGCAAAAGCTCGACAAGATGTTGCGCAAGGCAGGACAGCCGGCTCCAGAAGATAATCTTAAAGCGACGGAGAATGCGTCCGAAACTATATATTGCCCCAAGTGCAGTTCCACCATGGTAAAGCGTATTGCTCGAAGAGGAGCAAATACGGGCCAAGAGTTTTGGGGTTGTTCTCGGTATCCGAAATGCCGTGGAGTTAGGCCGTTAACTGAGTAAGTCTTTGTGGGCGGCTCGGGATCCAATGTGTAGGCGTTTTAGCCAGATGCTCGTAGATGTTCCATCGGGGAGCAGTTCACAGCTATTAAGTGGTCAAACTGTGAAGAAAGGCACTTGTCGGTCATAGTGCTACTCAGGGAAAGCATTGCGGGAATACTTATCTCATAAGCGCTGTCACTTCGGAGTGTGCCGCGGGTGTGATGGCACGCCTGGAGGGGAACTAAGCGCCGACCCTTGGATCATAAGGAGTGCTTGCAAAGCGCTGTCGAATCGGTAACATTGCGCTCCGCAAACCTTCCTATGCGCGCCTGTAGCTCAGCTGGATAGAGTAGCAGGTTCCGATCCTGTTGGTCGGGGGTTCGAATCCCTCCAGGCGCGCCATTTTTCCAAAATTATCTCAGCCCTTTCAGCATACCGCCCAAGCTCGGAATGCGTCCGTACGCCTGGAGGGTGAGAATCCCCGATGGGGTTCGAGCCGAGCGAAGCGAGACAGCGTTGCCGTAGGCAACGACCCGAAGGGCGAGGCGAAGCCGAGTAATCCCTCCAGTTCCGTCTGCTCCATTTTCCCGACTACACCTTATCTTCCAGTTCGCACTAAAGCTCAGAAAGCATCCGTACGCCTGGAGGGTGAGAATCCCCGATTGGGGGTTCGGGCCGAGCGAAGCGAGACAGCGTTGCCGTAGGCAACGACCCGAAGGGCGAGGCGCAGCCGAGTAATCCCTCCAGTTCCATCTGCACCATTTTCCCGATTCCACCTTATCTTCCAGTTCGCACTAACGCTCAGAAAGCATCCGTACGCCTGCAGGGTAAGAATCCCCGATGGGGTTCGAGCCGAGCGAAGCGAGACAGCGTCGCCGCAGGCAACGACCCGAAGGGCGAGGGGAAGCCGAGTCATCTCTCCAGGCGCGCCATTTTTCCTGTTTCCCTACCTTATTGATTCGACTCGTAAGTGCTAATCCATCCAACCGAGCTACTGACCTGCCCCTGGTATTTAATCCAACCGGCTTCTAATAATGTCGTTGGTTTCAGGTTGAGGATATTCATTGCCTGATTGCAGGGCATCGCCATCATAAACTGCAGTTTTTTCTGGGTGAATGGCAGCCCGGGAATCCTGAGCCTGTCGCAGAGCTTGGCCAGTTCCTCGACCGGGCCTGCTTTGGCACCGACCAGAACCGATGCCGAAATCGCGCCGATCGGCACTCCGGTTACCACGTCCGGTGCAAAACCTTCCTGCTCATAAAGTGCCTTTACGATACTTAACTCGAAAGCGCCGAGTGCCCCTCCGCCTTGGAGAGCGGGCGCGGTAAACTTGCCTGACATCTTGCTTGCCTTATCCGTATTGGATAGCGGATTGCTGCCATGCAAAAACAGGTTTGCCTGAGATAAGGCGTCCTTAAGACCCAGCTATAATGTAAGCTGCAATTGGATCAATCCAATGAAAGACAGGGTCTTTCGGTCAAATAATTTTGCGTCGCAAAATGGCGGCTAAGGAGTCGTGATGATTGAGCTGATGCGGCGGATTGCCGAGAACCCCTACCTTGGGCTGCTGGCTGGTGTAGTGTTGCTGGCAACCTCAGGTTACGAGATTGTGGACCGCTTCGATGAGCATCGACTCGGCGCCCACCACGGCCTGTTCGTATTCTCTATGATTCATATCCTGCGTGCCCTGCCGGAGGTGGTCGAGGGAGCGGAAGAGGTCTCCAAGCTGGATCGAACTCGAGGCTGATGCCACCTTTCTCCCATACTGCTTCGTCGAGACCAATTGGTGGCTGGCTTAGCGGATATTGCTGCGGGCTGCTCGCACCCTTCGTTTTGTGTTCATACCCTGAAATTACTCTTCCTTTTCTTTGATATAACCATTCTGCCGTCGGTTAAGGGTAAATCTGTTAGAAATGTAAACTGTTTGTAGTCTTCCCGAATTAGTCTGGTAGATTGGGTTTCGCCTGACAAGCAAGCTAATGAGACCAACGGCTGTTTGAAGTTATTGGTGAATACGTAGCTCATTAGTATCAATGTTTCTGCGCAAAAAACGTGCTATCAATGCAGTTTTTAGCGCGCTGGAAGGAAAGAGGGAAGGCCGCCTTGGCTAAGGATCAAAGCTTGCGTGGATGTATGCGCAGAACATGTCACAGTGGCACTGAGCCAACACTCCCTTCTACCCCTGCCAAATGGCTGCTTCCCGTGGCGTTTGCGGTCTTTTGTCCATTTATTTCAGGTGTTTCGGTAGCAAATGCGTCCACTGAGCTGGACGACGAACTGGCAACGATGTCACTGAAAGAGTTGATGTCGTTGGAAGTATTTACCTCTGCATCGCTGCTTCCCACCGAGATCCGAAAGGCACCGGGGACCGTTTACACCTTCGATCGTAATGACTTCACCCGCTTTGGTGTGCGGCGACTGGATGACCTGCTCGCGCTGGTGCCCGGATTGCAGTTGAACCAGTATCGTAAGCGCCACCAGTCGATCTGGTCTCGGGGCATGCTGGATCGTTACAACGACAAAATGGTGCTTATGGTCGATGGCGTCCGGATGCGCCACCTGTACTACGGACATTTCTCGCTGGGCGATAATCTGCCGCTGGAGTCGGTGGAAAAGATCGAGGTTATTCTTGGCCCGGCATCAAGCCTCTATGGTGCCAATGCATTGAGCGGAATTATCTCGATCACTACTCGCGCCTTTAGTGACGAACCTGCGATAAGCACCTCGGTGGAAGTGGCTGATAACGACCGTACGAAAGGTACACTGCTTTACAACAGCTCCAGGTTTCAGGCGTTTGGCAGCTACCTTGACCAGGACGCGCCATTTCGAGACTCCCGCGCAAGCTTCATCGGCGGTGATACGGTCCAGCCGTTGGACGAAGATTTTTCCAACCTGATGATCAAGGGTAAGCCCCTGCCCGGACTTACCCTGTCGCTGAGTTACGCCGAAGATAAAACGCCGTTCCTGTACATCCCCGACACCCAGGATGCCTATGTGGATTCGGAGTCCCTGGTGCTATCGGCTAAATATGAAAAGGGCGATCTGGATGGCGGGCGCATCGAGGCCACGGCGTATTATCATCTGGACAAGGCGCGGGAATACGAGATCGAGAATATCCGCGATACGCTGGGCTATGAAGAGTACCAGAATGCCTGGATGGCAGGTGCGAAGCTGACCGGATTCCAGCGTTTTGGCGATCATGTTCTGGCCGTTGGAGGCAGCTGGGAGCATGAGAGTGCCGAGAACACCCGTTACGAGCGCTGGTTTAGCTACTCGGATGGGTTTCTGATGCCATCGGAAACCGGTGATCTGCTTTCAACACCCGGTATCAGCAACGATGATTTTGCCCTCTACGTTCAGGATGTCTGGTCGCTGTCACCCAATCTGAACCTTACGCTGGGTGCGCGTTATGATGACTTCGAACGCTTTGGTGGTCACCTCAACTACCGGTCTGCACTGGCCTATTCACCGGACAGCGAGCAAACCTGGAAGCTGCAATACGGTACCGCCATTCGCACACCGACGCTGCGTGAATATCTGAAGGTCATGGAGGGTACAACCTTCGTTCCGCCGCAGCTGGATCCGGAAGAGATCGAACAGTTGGAGCTGGGTTATCTCTACCAGTGGGATAACGCCAACCTGAATCTAAACCTCTATCGCAGTGAGCTGACCAACTTTATTCTCGAAGCACCAACACCGGATGACAGGGACGAATATTTCGCCAACATCGATGAGGTTGTAACCCTCAACGGCATGGAGGCGCTGCTAAATATTCGGCCGACCGATCGCATTAATATGAGGGCGGGGCTTGCCTACATTGCCCCGGTCAGTGATAGCGATGACTTGCCGTATCTCTCGACATGGACTGCAAGTCTGCAAATGGATTACCGCTACCACCTGTCCCATACCCTGGGCCTTTCGTTTGTGTATAACCAGCCCCAGGACGACGACAACAGCTTCAGTGCGGACGATGGCGGCGGCTCCACCCTTACCAACCTGTACGGGCATGGTCAGCTGGCGCCGGGTTGGTCGTATTCGGTGGGGGTAGATAACCTGTTTGACACACGTATCTATGACCCGGCAGCGGATTTCGGTAATCGATACAGTAGCGAGCGCAGTGAAAGAGAGGTTTGGCTGCGCCTGAGCTGGGATATGTCGCTTTGATAAAGGCCGGTCGAGAGTTGTTTACTAAGAACGCTCGTGCGCTAGGGATAGCTGGCTTAGTTGTTATGCTCGCTGGGTTTGGTGAGGGGCGCGCTTATGCAGGCGCTGAGAGTGACAGGGTCGGTCAGGTAAAAGCCGCCGTTATCCTGAATATCGCCAAGTTCGTTGGCTGGCCGAGCGGTAGTGCGGCCCTGTCGCAGCGCAACTTCATGCTCTGCTACTACCGGGCAGATGTGTTGGGGCCTGGTGTCGACATTATCTTGAACAAACGGGTGATGGGGCGCCCTCTGGTCAAAAAACTGATCGAAAACCTGGAGCAGAGTGAAAGTTGTGGGGTCCTGCTTATCCCTGAGAGCGAACTCGATCACTTTATTGCTGAGTCGAGCGAGCAGCCCGAAGCGACCAGCGTTCTGACGATTGCCGACCTGACCTCCAAGGGGAGCAAAGGCGTTGCCTATCCTGGGGTGATCATGAACTTTGTAAGACGGGATACCAGTATCGGCTTCGAGGTCAATCCCGGCGAACTTGAGGAACGTGGGCTTAGCATGAGTTCAGAGCTTCTGAAGTTGGCGCATATCGTAAAAGCATCTGAGGAACGATGATGGCAAAACGTCGGCGCTCCTTGAAACGTAAACTCACCATCGTCCTTGTGCTGGTCAGCAGCACAGTGCTGGCGCTCGCGACCCTGGGATTCGCCGCAAACGATTGGTTCAGTCTGCGCGGTAACATTTTGGATCGCTTGAGCGCTCAAGCCGATGTGATCGGGGCCAGCAGTGCTTCGGCATTGCTGTTTGACGATGAGCAGGCGGCAACCCGAACGCTTGCCACGCTGCAGGTAGAGGAAGAGATCATCGCGTCGATGCTATTCGACGAGAACAAGGAGCTGTTTGCCAGTTATACCCGGAACGGGCTGGCCATGGACCTGGCCTTGCCGCCGGGAGGGGAAGGGCGCTATCAGGGCTATTTTTACGTTAATCGCCCCGTCACTTTCGATGCTGAACGTCTCGGGCAGGTCGTGCTGCTGCTGGAGCCAAAGCGCTTCGAAAAGCTGCAGCTGGAGCGTCTGAGCCTGGTCGCCATACTGTTTATGACTTCGCTACTTGTGGCCGTGGGGCTTTCCAATCTTACGCAACGGCTGATTACCGCACCGGTGCTTCAGCTGGCGGTCACCGCGCGTCGGATCACGGAAACCCGAAACTACAAACTGCGGGCGATGTGTGGTTCACGGGATGAAATTGGCGAGCTCGCAGATGATTTCAACGCGATGCTGCGAGAGATTGAGCGACGCGATCAGGAGTTACAGCAGGCACAATCCGAGCTTGAAGCCAAGGTGAGCGAGCGGACCGATGAGCTGCTTGAACTTACACGCCAGTTTGAACATCAGGCGTTCCATGATGCGCTCACGGGACTGCCCAACCGCATGACCTTCGACCGGGATCTGGAAAAAAGTATCTCTATAGCCCGGCGTGCAGGTCATCAGCTGGCGGTTATGTTTCTGGATCTGGATCGCTTTAAAGCGGTCAACGATACCCTCGGACATGCCATCGGTGACCGGTTGCTGATCACCTTGGCGAAGCGGCTCAAGGGACAACTGCGCGCCTCCGATACCCTGGCCCGTCTGGGCGGTGATGAGTTCGCTTTACTGCTGATAGAGACCAGCCCCGACGCCGCCGTCGAAGTGGCAGGGAAACTGATCCGCGTGATCAATCAGCCCGTTGAGATAGACAGTTACAGCCTGCGTGTGACCACCAGTATCGGTATCAGCATCTATCCGGACGATTCGACGGACGCAGGCACCCTGCTCAAGAATGCAGATACGGCGATGTACTTCTCGAAAGATGTGGGCCGCAATCGATTCAGTTTCTACTCCCGTGAGATGAACAGTCGCTCGGAACGGCGGATGCAGCTGGAGAACATGTTGCGCGCGGCCATCGCTGAGCAGCAGCTGCAGGTCTATTACCAACCCAAATACAGTGCACAAACCCGTCAGCTCGTGGGTGTCGAGGCGCTGGTGCGCTGGTATGACCCCGAAGAAGGCTTCATTTCACCGGAGGAGTTTATTCCGCTGGCGGAGGAGTGTGGCCTGATCGGGGAAATCGATGACTGGGTTACGTTGCGGGCCTGCAGGGATCTGATGACCTTGGCTGAGCGGGATCTCCCGGCCATTACTCTCGCGGTTAACTTTTCCCCGGCGCATTTCGTGCACCGGGGGCTGAGTGACCGCATCGAGTTCGCGCTCAAAAGCACGGGCTTTCCCGGCTCACGGCTTGAGATCGAAGTCACCGAAGCGGTTGTTGCCTCTGAAGCAGAGCACCTGCATGAGTACCTGAATAAGATTCGGGACCTGGGTGTCAGTTTGGCGATCGACGATTTCGGTATCGCGTACTCCTCGTTAAGCCGCCTGAAACAACTACCGATCAATACACTGAAGATTGATCGCTCGTTTATCCAGGATATCGGTAACGACAGCGATGACGAGGTGATCGTACGCACGATTATCGATATGGCGCACAACCTTAACCTGAAGGTTATCGCTGAAGGAGTGGAGACCGAGGCGCAATTTGAGTTTGTGCGTCTGCACGGCTGTGACCAGATTCAGGGTTTCCTGTTCGGCAAGCCCATGCCGCTGGACGAGCTAGCCACAAGGCTGGAAAGTGCCAGCGGCAGTTGCGTCTCGCTGGCGGAATAAAAGGCCCTACCTTGTTCTGTACGCCACCTGTTTGCTCACCCCTTAGGGTTGCGCCAAACGATTCGGGCAGGTGTTGTCGCGATGGGCTGGTTCTTTCGGTAGTAGAGGATGCAGTCTTCGCGGCGTCGTTCGCCACGGGTGTGTAGCTGCCGCGAACGATGATCCGACCATCGGTGAAGGAGACCTCTTCGCGTCCCCGGGTTTGGATATCCTACCTAGCTTTCTGGATAGCGGTTGTGATGAACCTGGTACAGATGTTTCTTCCCGAGAGAGCAAAGCGGGAGCTTGGATAATAACCAGCGAGCCTAAACGAGTACCAGTCAGCCTTAATAAGGGCGAGGCAAAGCCGGGTAATTCCTGCAGGCGTGGCAACTGGTCCGCCTGCACCCGGTGATCGGGGCTCAGTTGAGCCCCGAATAATCTGTCCGTCCGGCGATCGTTTCTACTGAGTGGTGGGCCTCAATCCATCGCTTTCTTAACTGCCTTTTTCACCGAGGGCTCGTCCTTATGATCGAGCTTGTCCATCACCTTGCCATCGCCATCCGGCAGCTTATCCTCAACCTTTTCAGTGGCCATATCCTTGGCCGCCTCCGCGGGGGTGCAACGACCGCCAACACCGATGGTGGATTTGGCGATGGCGCCCTTGGCGACCTTCTCTGCGTTGCAGTCCGGGTCAACCAGGCCTGCCGATGCGGACGAGGCCGCGAGGGTCAGCGCGAAAGCCAGTGCAATCTTTTTCATAATGTTCTCCTTAACTGCCGGTGCTGAACCGCTGATCGCGTCCTGACGCGGCCATCAGCTGGTGAATAGTCCGCAGGTTCATCGCTCTCTGCGGGAGCAGAATCTCTGCATGGCACTGCGTCAGTGCAGCCCAGATGTAGAATAGTCGATCTGCGTTTCCTGGCCATGACTTGGCCGATCACTCAGCGCCGCTAAGCGAAAGGCTCTATCTAGCGTTACTGATCTCCCAGGGCTTTGCCAATCGACTAGTTCAGTATCGTCTAAACTAAAAGACCTACTGGTTGGCTCGGATATGTCCCCAGCCGGTAACAGACATTCCCAGTAAATAAAAAAGGCGACGCAGATGAACAGGTTAACCGGCAAGTTACTGGTGGTAACTGGCCTGATCCTGTCTCCGGTGTTAGCACAAGCTGAAGATAATCAGGCTCTTATTGAACTGGCGCGCTCGGCAGCGCCATCCAGCGTAAGCGACGGTGCAACGGTGATGTATCGGGGCGAGGTATTGGCGGAGGGCAGCAACGGCTGGGTCTGCCTGCCCGAGACGCTCCCGGATGATGGTTCGCCGTTGTGTAATGACGCCGTCTGGATGGAGATGATGCAGGCGGTGGGCGGTCAGGCCCCATATGAGGCGAAACAGGTCGGCTTCTCTTACATGCTGCAGGGAGACGGTCCAGAGGGAGGCGTCAGTAATTCCGATCCCTATCATCCGGACCGCTTCAATGCGGACGACTTTATTCGGGAGGGGCCGCATATGATGGTTATCCTGCCCGCGGAGCTGCTTGAGGGCATCCCCAGTGATCCGGATAACGGCGGTCCCTATGTGATGTGGAAAGGTACACCCTATGCCCACGTTATGGTTCCGCTCGGCGGACGGGACTAACGATCCCGCTCGTTGTATAAGGGGAAGCGGACACTGAGCGGCTTCCCCTTTTTTATCTCTAGCCCCAGCCTTCTGGGTCGCACAGCCCGGGCTATAAATCGCTCAAATTCTGACCTGAACCCTTCAGAACTTTGCCCGCAAAAGGTAGTATCCTTCGGCTCCTTTCGACATAAAAACGACACATACGCACACGGATAGACGACAATGAGAATTCGCTTTGCCTCGTTCAAGTTGGCGGCGGCGCTTGCCGCGCTGCTGTCGCTGGCCAGTACCTCGGCGCTGGCTGAAACGACCTACCGGCTGAATCTGGCCGAAACCTGGGGACCCAACACGCCGATCCTCGGTGAGACCACCCGCCATATGGCGGCGATGGCCGAGAAGATGTCCGGCGGTCGCCTGCAGATCCGTATCGACTCCTCCAACAAGCACAAGGCGCCGTTCGGCATCTTCGATATGGTGAAGGCGGGGCAGTATGACATGGGTCACACCGCGTCCTATTACTACAAGGGCAAGGTACCTAACACCATGTACTTCACCACCGTACCCTTCGGCATGACCACGCCGGAACAGTACGCCTGGTTCTACTACGGTGGCGGCATGGAGCTGATGGAGAAGGTCTATGCGCCGCATAACCTGCTCTCTTTCCCCGGCGGTAACACCGGTAACCAGATGGGTGGCTGGTTCCGCAAGGAGATCAACTCCATCGATGACCTGCAGGGTCTAAAAATGCGCACGCCGGGCTTTGCCGGCGAGGTAATGTCTGAAGTCGGCGTTGCCGTTACCAACATCCCGCCGGGTGAGCTGTTCACCTCGCTGGAGCGCGGCACCATTGATGCGCTGGAGTGGGTCGGACCCGCGCTGGACCTGCCGATGGGCTTCCACCGTATCGCCAAGTACTACTACTCCGGCTGGCAGGAGCCTTCCGCCGAGGTGCAGTTCCTGATCAACAAGCGTACCTGGGAGGGCCTGCCGGAAGATCTGCAGGAGATCCTGCGCGTGGCGATGCGCACCGCGGCCTACGACATGTACAGCCAGAGCACGCACCTGAACTCCCTGGCCTGGGAAAAGATGAAGGACGAGTACCCGGATGTGACTCACAAGGTGTTCCCGCCGGAAGTGATCGACGCGCTGCGTGCAGCCACCGAAAAACTGCTCAAGCAGGAAGCCGCCAAGGATCCTCTGACCGCCGAGATCGTGGAAAGCCAGAACTCCTATCTGCAGCAGGTTCGCAAGTGGACCAATATCTCTGACAAGGCCTACCTGGACAGTCAGTCGACTGTGGAGTGATCCAGCCTTCGGGATGCAGTTAAGAAAACCCCCGCCGGTTAGCCGGCGGGGGTTTTTGCTTTATAGAGGGTGTCCGTACGGATCAGAAGTGGAAGGCGACACCGAGGCTCAGCGTATCGATATCCACGTCTTCATTAGCCACGTCCAGCATGTAACGGTTCCACTGCGCATTGACCGAAATGCTGTCGTTGAAGAAGTAGTCAGCGCCCAGGCCTACGTACGGGTCGGTACCGTTATCCAGCTCCGCACTGCCGTTGATGTTTGTACCATCAACGGTGAGATCAACGTCAGCGTCAGACTGCCAGTGCAGCATGCCGAGACGGGCAAACAGGTTGAATGATTCGGTTACCGGCAGGTTACCGCGAACACCGTACAGGAAGCCGGTGGCGTCTGCGGAAATATCGCCGTTGAGGGTTCCATTAATGCCGAGAACGTCACCGCTGGTCGGTCCGTCGGTAGAAACAGACGCGGCGCCCAGGTCGGCGTAGCCGATCTCCGCGGAAAAATAGTCGTTAAAGCGGTAGCCGAGACCCAGGGTGTAAGAGGTGTCGGTATCATCGACCGAAAAACCTGAACCACCACTACCAAGGTCAAAATCGGATCGACCCACATCACCAAAAATGTAGCCGCCAGCGGCATTAGCGGAGGCGGCGAAGCCGGTTGCTGTCATGGCCAGCGCCAGAATGCCAATGTTCTTTTTCATCTATCTAATCCTTCATCTAGATCCGATTTTCATCTATTAAACGGCGCAGGTAGGGGCTGCGTCCGCGGCGAGGATGGTACCAATATCCGTTGACCTGATGCCATATCTCTTAGGCAAAAGTCGGAGCTGCATCAATCCAGCCAGCGCTTGATCCTATCCATCAGGTGGCCGCCTTCTGCGAAGGCCTCGGTAGCGCTGGTGCGGAAGTGCCGCTCATAAGGGATCAGCGACCTGCCGTCGTAGACGCTTTTCTCGCAGGGATCCACGTAGAGGATGCGTGCCGCACCCTGGCTGCCCATGTAGGCTTCTGCGCAGAAGGCGATAACGCTTTCGCTGCTGCCGACCACAACCACCAGATCCTCTTCGCTCAGGTTGTCCATCAGCGCGAACAGCTCCTGGTAGACCGGTGCCATCTCACCGAAGAACACCACGTTGGGTTTGAACTTGGGTGGTTGGCTGGCGTAATCGAACGCTTCGTAGCCCAGCGGAAATATCTCGCGGGATTCCAGGTCGACCATCTCCAGCAGGTTGCCGTGGATATGGCGCACGTTGCGGCTGCCGGCGCGCTCGTGCAGATCGTCCACATTGGAGGTCATCAGGATCACCCGGTCGGGGTGGGCCTGCTGGATCGCCGCGATGGCATGGTGCGCCGGGTTGGGTTTAACGCCAGCCAGCGCGGTGCGGCGCTGGTTATAGAACTGGTGCACCAGCGCGTAGTTACGCTCGAAGGTGTCGATGTTACAGACATCGTTGATCGAGTGGTTTTCCCATACCGCATCGGAGCCGGTGCGGAAGGTGGGGACGCCGGACTCGGCGGAGATGCCGGCCCCGGTAAAAAAGATGACTCGTCTCATCCGGATTCTCCTTGCAGCTTTGTTCAACGACCGTCGATCATCCGGCCCAGGCCGCCGAGCAGCGAACCCTCGCCCTTGTCGCTGCCACCGGCACTGGGTGCGCTGGCGATGATGCGATCCGCCATACGGGAGAACGGCAGGCTCTGCAGCCAGACCGTGCCTGTGCCCTGCAGGGTGGCCAGGAACAGGCCTTCACCACCGAACACCATCGATTTCAGGTTGCCGGCACGCTGGATGTCGTAGTTTATCCCTTCGGTAAAGCCGACCAGGCAGCCGGTATCCACGCGCAGGGTTTCTCCGTTCAGCTCTTTTTTGACCACGGTGCCGCCGGCCTGGATAAAGGCCATGCCGTCGCCTTCCAGTGTCTGCAGGATAAAGCCTTCGCCACCGAACAGGCCGGTTCCCAGTCGGCGGTTGAAGGCGATGCTGATCCGGGTGCCCAGCGCGGCGCAGAGAAAGGCATCTTTCTGGCAGGTGATCTTCTCGCCGTATTGCGCCATGTTGAGCGGGACGATATTGCCCGGGTAGGGGGCGGAAAAGGCGACCCGCTGCTTGCCGCTGCCGCGATTGGTAAAGTGGGTGGTGAAGATCGATTCGCCGGTGAACATCCGCTTGCCGGCGGAGAACAGCTTGCCCATCAGGCCTTCGTCGGGGCAGGAACCGTCGCCCATTCGGGTTTCGAAATCGATCTGCTGCTCCATGTAGGTCATGGCACCGGCTTCGGCAACCACGGTTTCGCCCGGGTCCAGCTCCACTTCGACCAGTTGCATTTCCGAGCCGATAATTTCGTAGTCCACTTCGTGGCAGCGCATCGTCTTAACCTCTTCGTCCGGATATGAGTTGTGGCAACAGTCTAACCAATTTTGCCGCATTGACTGCCCGGCTGATTATTTTAGAATCCAAGGCTGGAACAGGAAGTTCTTAATCGTTTGAGCACAGGGATCGTTGCTCAGTCCAGCCTCGGGGTTTTCCCTGCCCGCGTGCAAGCTTCCTGTGTTACCTGTTGGTAGAGGGAGCTCACCATGCACGATCACCTGACCTGCTTTAAAGCGTTACACAGCAACATGGCGCAGGCCATCGTCGGCAAACACCGTACGCTGACCCTGGGCCTGATCACTCTGATCTGTCGGGGTCATCTGTTACTGGAAGATGTGCCGGGCCTGGGCAAAACCATGCTGGCGCGGGCGCTGACGCGCAGTATCGATCTGGATTTTAACCGCATTCAGTGCACACCGGATCTGATGCCCTCAGACATTACCGGTGTCTCCATTTTCAATCAGCAGGAACACCGGTTCGAGTTCATGCCGGGGCCGGTGTTCACCAATGTGCTGTTGGCCGATGAAATCAACCGTACCTCCCCGCGCACCCAGTCCAGCCTGTTGGAGTGTATGGCCGAGTCCCAGGTCACCACCGAAGGCGTCACCCGCACCCTGCCGGAGGTGTTTATGGTGATAGCCACGCAGAACCCGGTGGAATACCACGGCACCTATCCGCTGCCGGAAGCACAGCTGGACAGGTTTTTCATGCGCCTCTCCATGGGGTATCCGGACCGTAAATCGGAGATTGAGATTCTCAAGCAGCAGTCTTCCGGGCACCCCATCGACAGGTTGAAACCGGTGATCTCCATGGCCCAGCTGACGGCACTGCAAAAAGCGGTGGAGCAGGTGCATATCGCCGATCCGGTGCTGGGCTATATCGCCGATATCGTGCGTGCCAGCCGCGAACATCCGGATCTGGAGCTTGGTGCCAGTCCCCGGGGGGCGCTGGCGTTGATGAAGGCGGCACGGGCCGCGGCGCTGATCGACGGACTGGATTATGTGACGCCGGATCAGGTGATCAAGGTCGCCGAACCGGTGCTGGCGCATCGTTTGATTCTGACCCAGCCGGCACGGATGAAAAAACTCCGCGAGGCGGATCTGGTGCGGGCGATTCTGAAACAGGTCGAGCCACCGGTTCTGAACGCGGCGCAGAAACTATGAGCCCGGTGGCGTTGAGAGGGATCTGGCGCCACGCCGGTTTTTGGCTGGGCAGTTTATCCCTGCTTATCATGCTGGCGGCCTGGAACAGCGGCGAAAGTCGGCTTTATCAGCTCGGCGTGTTGCTCGGCGCAACCCTGATCGCCGGCTACTGGTTGCCGCGACGTAACGTGCGCGGTATCAGCGTCAGTCGGCAGTTGCCGGCAGAAAGCCATGAGGGTGATGAGATCGAGGTCGCGCTGCGGCTGCAGGCCAAAGGGTTTTTTGCCCGCTATATGCTGCAGGTCCGCGACCGTCTGCCGTTTCTGGAGCAGCCCGACTACCCGGTACTCATCGCCCGGCTGAGTGGTCAGCAGCAGTTCAACTACCGCATTACCTGTGAGCGTCGCGGTGTGCACAGCCTCGGTCCGCTGCAGGTGAGCTCCGAGTTTCCGCTGGCGCTGATGCGGGTCAGTCTGCCACTCAGCGACAGCCAAACCGAAATCCGGGTATTGCCGGCCACCTTTCCTATCGAGGGGCTGACACTTGCCGGGCGCACCGGTTACCCGACCGACAGCCATCAGGTGGGGCCATCGAGCCGGGGGCAGGACACCTTTGCCGGGGTGCGTGACTACCGGCGCGGCGACAGTATGCGTCATATCCACTGGCGCGCGTCGGCACGGCGGGGCGAGTGGGTGGTGCGCGAGTACGAGCAGATCGAGAATGCGGAACTGGTGGTCGTGCTCGATGCCAACCCTGACGCCAATCTGGGGCACGGGCGTGAGAGCTGCTTTGAATATGCCGTGCGGATTACCGCATCCTTGGCACGCTATGCCACCGAAAACGGTCACAAGATCGGTGTTTTCTGCCAGCAGTCCGATGGTGTGCGCTGGCTGGCGCCGGACAGCGGCTGGCACCACTATCGTCATCTGCTCGAGTTCCTGGCCGGCGTGGAGGCAGACAGCCCCGGCGACTACCGCGAGGCGGTGGAACAGGCGGCGGTACTGGCCGGGCGCCAGGGTCGTCTCTGGCTGTTTCATACGGCTGAGTCCCCCTCGGCCATTCCCGCCGTAGCGGCACAGGGGTCACATATCGACCAGGTACCGGTTCGGGTCGCGTTCGATGCGCCGAGCTTTCGCCAGCGCGCCGACACCCGGGCTTCGGCGCCACGACCCACGGCAATGCCGGATCTTTACTGGATCAGCCGTGGTACCAATCTGTCGGAGGTGTTTACGTCATGAACGCTGGATTGAGCGGTGGTGTCTTCGTGGCACTCTGGCTGATGCTGACGGTGGCGACGTCGGGATGGGTGACAAACCCGGCGGCGGCGTTCCTGGTCTCTCTGCTGGCGGCGGTGGCGCTGTTGATCGGTTACAGGTTCAACCACTCACCGGCGCGCTGGGTGCGGGTGCTCAAGGGAGTCATCGTCGGGGTGGGTTGCCTGTTGGCGCTGCCCGTCTTGATGCGGGGTGATCTGCTCAACGGCATGTTGCTGTTCGTCCTTTTTGTGATGCTGGGCCTGAGTTGCACGTTAACCAGTCGCCGCGAGCTATTCATGCTGATTCTGGCGTCCATCGGCCTGATCCTCTACGCCTCGACCTATTCCCGCCACTTTGAGCTGTTGCTGTCGCTCTATCTGCTCAGTGTGGTGGGAGTGCTGATGCAAATGCAGCAGGCCCGGGTACGTCAGCAGGCGGCGCAATACCGGGGGCGGGGCAGTGCGCTGGCCGTGCTACCGGTGACACTGTCGATTCTCATCTTATCGGCGCTGATCTACTGGCTGCTGCCGCAGCCGGAACCCACCTATAAGTCGCTGATACCCCAGGACGCTGAATTCACCTACAGCAACCGCAGCTGGGAAACGATGGCCGATCAGCAGGAACGTGGAGCAGGCGGACAAAGTGGTTCAGGGACGGGCTCGGGAAGCGGTCAGGGAACCGGTCGTGGCGGTCAGTCTCCGTCACCAGCGCTGGCCAGTGAACCGGTCCTGGGCGCGGTTGGTCAGCAGGACGACCAGCCGCCCAGGTTGTTGCTAAGGGTGGATAGCGAGTCGCGACCGTTGCTGCAGACGCTGGTGTTCGATCATTTCAATGGCCAGATCTGGAGTCGCGGCAGCGCCGCGGGCGATCGATTCTATCGTCTGCATAATGGGGTGTTTGAACGGCCCGGGCCTTCGGGTTTCACGGCCCAGGTGCAGAGCATCGAGGTTATCGAGGAGATGCCCGCTGTGCTGCCGGTCTCGCCGGTGGCTTTGAGAGTCGAGCTGCCGGCGCGGGTTATCCGTGCAGACGGGCAGAGTAATCTGTATCTGCCGGGCGCACTGCAGCCCGGGCTGCACTACCGGGTTGAATCTGTCCTGGGCCGAGTCGATGGCCACAGGCTGACACCGGATGCACTGGGTACGGCCCAGTGGCTGCAGCTGCCGGACTCCGCCCTGGGGCTCTGCCCGCTGAGCGATCAGCTGGTCGCTGGTCGTACGCCCCTGGCGGCCGGGAGGGAGATCGAGCGCTACCTGCTCGAACAGCGGCCCGCATCGACAGGCGCTGGCAATCGGGCGGCGACGCTCAGCCTGCAACCGGAGCAGTTACAGAGTGGCGGCCTGACAGCGATGCAGCGGATAACGGCCTTTGCCCTGATGTTGCGCTGTCAGAGTATTCCCTCCCGGGTGGTCAGCGGATTTCGTGGTGATACCCAACACCCGATCAGCGGTACCTGGGAGATCAGCAGCGACGACGCTGTGGTCTGGGCAGAGCTGTACCTGCCGGAGCGGGGCTGGCTGCAGTTTGCGGTTAATGATGAACCGGGCACACTGGCCAGATCCTGGCTGGAGCAGACGCTTGAGTATGTTGAGCAGCGCCTGCAGCGGGCGGATACAGGTCTGATGGAGACCCTGTTACTGTCCATGATCGCCGTTCTGCTGGCGGGACTGATTCTGCTTGCGCAGCTGCCGCTGTGGATAAAACTGATCCTGGGGCTGGTTGTGCTGCTGGTGCTGGGGCTGTTGCTCTGGGCCTGGTGGCAGCGGGAAAGTCTGCGTGATCACTGGCTCGAGCGACGCTTTCGGCGGCGCCTGCGGCAATCGCCGGAGCTGGCCGCGACCCATCTGCTGGCAGCCCTGGAAAGCTGGCTGTCTCGCCGTGGGCAGGGGCGCGTGCGGCATGAAACGGCCAGCCTCTGGCTGCGCAGGGTGTGCAGTGACCACCCCTGGCTGGCGGAGGCACTGGCGCCGGTGGAAGCGGGCTTTAACCGTGACCGCTATGCCGCCTGCGGCACGAGCATGAGCCCCGCCCAGGCGCAAACCTGCTGGCGTGCCTTCCGTAAGTGCATCGCGCAGCAGGGCTGGCAACTGGGGGAGAGTTAGGGGTCAGGCGCGGGAGCTGAACTTGCCCGTTTCGGTGTTGATTTTCACCTTCTCGCCAGCTTCCAGGTATTCCGGTACCTGGATCTCCAGGCCGTTGGCAAATTTGGCGGCCTTGGTACGGCCCGTGGCGCTGGCAGCCTTCATGCCCGGTACGGTTTCAACGATTTCCATGACCACCACGGCGGGGAGCTGGATCGAGATCGCCTGGCCATCTACCAGGGAAACCATGATCCCTTCCATGTTTTCGCTCAGGAAGGGGACCTGGCTTTCGATCGCATCCGCATCGATACCGTACTGGCTGTAATCCTCGGCATCCATGAAGTAGTAGAGGTTGTCTTCACGGTACAGGTAAGACGCGGTGCGTCGCTCCAGTGCCACGTCCTTGAGGATATCGTCGCCGGTGTAGGTGGCTTCATGCTTGCCGCCGCCGGGCAGCTGGCTGAAACGTACGCGGTACAGGGTAGAGGCGCCACGGGCAGTGGGGCTACGGACGTCGATCTGCTGCACGACCATCAGTTTGCCGTCGATATCGACGACCTGGTTACGCTTGAGTTCGGATGCCTTGGGCATACATACCTCGAAAAAACGAATGCGGTTAAGTTGGAAGTGGCGCTTATTCTAGCGCCGTTCCCGCCCGGCCGTGAGCGCTATTTGGCGGCGGCGATTAAAGACCCTGGCGGACCTGATTAATAGCCGCGCCGGTAATCCACGGCGTCGGGAAGGGTGCCGTGCTGCAGATAGCGCTGCACGTTTTGCTGCACGATCAGGCTTGCACTGCCGATATCGGTGGGGCCGGAAATATGCGGCAGAACGCTGACGGCGGGATGACTCCAGAGCGGGCTCTTGTCCGGCAGAGGTTCCTGGTTGAAAACATCGAGAACGGCGTGATCCAGATGACCTTCGTCCAGCTTTCTGCACAGGGCGTCGTAGTCGAAAATCGGCGCACGGGCGAAGTTGATGATGCTGGCGCCGGGCTTGAGACGCGACAACTTGTGCTCATCCATCAGGTTGTGGGTTTCAGCGGTCAGCGGCAGCAGGGCGATCAGGATATCGCAGTGCGGCAGCATCCTATCCAGGCCATCGCTGCCGGCAAAATGGTCCACCCTGTCGATCTGTTTCGGGCTGCGGCTCCAGGCAGATACGTTGAAGCCGCTGGTTAGCAGTGTAGCTATGGCGGCACGGCCCAGCTTGCCGGTGCCAAGCACGCCCACGCGCTTTTGCGAGGGTGGCAGGTATATATGCTGCTTCCAGGTGTGTTGGGCCTGCTGGCGCTGGTAGGTGGGGATCTGCCGGTGCAGGTACAGCGTCCAGGTCAGCACCGCTTCCGCCATGATGCGTGCCAGCTCCGGGTCTTTCATCCGTACGATCGGGATCTCGGCCAGCTCCGCCATGGAGACCATCTTCTCCACACCGGCCCAGAGGCTCTGCACCCATTTCAGGTTCGGGAAGCGGCGCAGCTCCGCAGGAGTCGGGTTGGCAACGATGGCGAACTCTATGCTCTCTGCCTGCTTATCGTCGATCGCTTCCGACGCGACAACCTGCTGATCGGGCAGTACCCGGTTCAGGCTCTCCAGCCAGAGCTGGTGCTCGTCGGTATCGATATCGGCGATCAACGGAATGGGGTGCATGAAATCTCCTGATTAACCTTGTTTAGACGGCAGCTATGTCGACCCGGTATCGAACGAAAAAAGGGAGCACATCGTGCCCCCCTTGGGTAACGGTTGTGAGACAGCTTAACCGAGAACTTCCTCGATCGCTCCATGCAGGGCGGTAACGACCTTGTCGCACTCCTCCTTGCTGATGCACAGCGGCGGCGCGAAGCCGAGGATATCGCCCTGCGGCATGGCGCGGGCGATCACGCCGCGGGCCAGCAGTGCTGCAGCCAGTTTGCCGCCGACGGCGCCGACGTTGTCCCAGCGCTTGCGGCTGGCCTTGTCTTCGACGAACTCCACGGCGACCAGCAGGCCTTCGCCGCGCACCTGGCCCACGTTTTTGTGGCTGCCGACCGCTTCGGTCAGTGCCTGCTTGAAGTAGGCGCCGGTTTCAGCGGCGTTGCCGACCAGATTCAGTTCGTCCACCAGTTCCAGGTTGGCGACACCGGCGGCGGCGCCGATCGGGTGCGCAGAATAGGTCCAGCCGTGGCCGAATACGCCGAACTCGTCGGTACCCTGCTCCAGTACTTTCCACACCTTGTCGGAGATGATGGAGCCGGACAGCGGCGCATAGGCGGAGGTCAGACCCTTGGCGATGGTGATGATGTCGGCCTTCATGCCGTAGTGCTCGGAACCGAACATGCTGCCCAGGCGGCCAAAACCGGTCACCACCTCGTCCGCGATCAGCAGGATGTCGTACTTGTTCAGCACCTTCTGGATCGCATCCCAGTAACCCTTGGGCGGCGGAATCAGGCCACCGGTACCCAGGGCCGGTTCACCGATGAAGGCGGCGATAGTGTCGGCACCCTCTTTTTCGATCAGCTTTTCCAGCTCGTTGGCGCAATGGGCGGAGAACTCCTCCTCGCTCATATTGTCGTCCTGGCGGCCGTAATAGTAGGGCGCCTCGGTGTGGACAACCTGGCTCAGCGGCAGGTCGAACTGCTTGTGGAACAGGTGCAGGCCGGTCAGCGAGCCGCTCATCAGGCCGGAGCCGTGGTAGCCGCGCCAGCGGGAGATAATCTTTTTCTTCTGCGGGCGGCCCAGCACGTTGTTGTAGTACCAGACCACCTTGATATTGGTCTCGTTGGCGTCGGAGCCGGACAGGCCGTAGTAGACCTTGGACATATGATCCGGCGCGCGGTCGAGGATCATCTTCGACAGGGTGATCGACGCTTCGGTGCCGTGGCCCACATAGGCGTGGTAGTACGCCAGTTCGTTGGCCTGCTTGCTGATCGCATCGATCACCTTCTGCTGACCGTAGCCGACGTTGACGCAGTAGAGGCCGGCAAAGGCGTCGAGCAGGGTGTTGCCCTTCATGTCATCGATGTAGACGCCCTTGCCTCCGGTGATGACACGGTTGGGCGCATCGCCCCGCGCGAAGCTGGCCAGATGCGTGGAGGGGTGGAAGAAGTTTTCGCGATCCCAGCTTTCCAGTGTGTTGATATCAGTCATAGCTACCTCCTCAGTGTCCGGCCCTTAAAAGTCCCGGCAGACATATTTAATTTCAGTAAATGCTTCGATGCCCTGGCGCGCGCCTTCACGGCCGATCCCGGACTGTTTCATCCCGCCAAAGGGGATGGGCGCACCGGTTACCTTGGTGCGGTTTACTGCGACCATGCCGTACTGCAGCGCCCGGGTGAGGCGATAGATGCGATGGGCGCTTTCGGTATGAACGTAGCTGACCAGACCGTACTCGGTGTCGTTGGCGCGAGCGATCGCTTCCGCTTCGGAATCGAACGGGGCGATGGCGGCCACGGGGCCAAAGGTTTCCTCGTGGAAAATCTTCGCGCCGGTGGGCACGTCGGCCAGCACGGTGGGTTCAAAAAACAGCGGGCCGGCCTTGTGGATATTGCCGCCGGTGAGCACGCGGGCGCCTTTCTCCAGCGCATCGCTGACGTGCTCCTGCTGTTTCGCCACCGCCTTCTCGTTCATCAGCGGACCGATCACCGGATCCTCGATACCGGGGCCGACGCTGAGCGCGGCGGTTTTCTCGGCGAAGCGCTGGCAGAACTCCTCGTACACCGGGCGTTCCACCAGGATGCGGTTGGCGGCCAGGCAGTCCTGCCCGGAGGTCGCGAACTTGGCGTCAATGGCGCACTCCACGGCGTGATCCAGATCCGCATCGGCAAACACCAGGAAAGGCGCATGGCCGCCCAGTTCCAGCACCAGGCGTTTCACCGTGTCGGCGCTCTGGCGATAGAGCAGCTTGCCGATCTCGGTGGAGCCGGTGAACGACAGGGCGCGTACCTCAGGCATCTCGGTCCAGGGTTTGACCACGGTGGGCGCTTCGCCGGTGATGACGTTGAAAACACCGGCGGGCACGCCGGCGCGCTCCGCCAGCTCTGCCAGGGCCAGCGCCGAGAACGGGGTTTCCCAGGACGGATGGGCGACTACGGTACAACCGGCCGCCATCGCAGCGCCCGCCTTGCGGGTCAGCATGGCGGAGGGGAAGTTCCAGGGTGTGATCAGCGCGGCGACGCCCACCGGTTCGCGCCAGAGCTCTACCTCGGCGTGAACCAGATGGGACATCACGCTCTCGATATTGAGACGCTTGCCCTCTTCGGCGTAGTACTCCAGGAAGCCGGCGGCGTAGTTGATTTCACCACGGGATTCAGACAGCGGCTTGCCCTGCTCCAGGGTCATCAGCAGCGCCAGGTCCTCCTTGTTCTCCAGCATCAGGTCGTACCAGCGACGCAGAATGCGGCTGCGATCCTGGGGCAGCATCATCGACCAGTCGGCAAAGGCCTTGTGTGCCACCTGCACGGCGGTGCGGCTCTGCTCGGCACTGAGACTGGCCACGGAACCGAGCCAACTGCCGTCGGCGGGGTTGGATACGTCGATCTTGGCGTCGCCATCGCCGGAGCGCCACTCGCCGTCCACGTAGGCGAACTCACGGAACAGCGTCGGATCGTTCAGCCGGTCGAGCAGGTTGTCGCGTTCATGGCGTTTTTTTACTGACAGCATAGTCATGCCCTCCTGTTTGCGTTGTTGCGCTGGAGACTGCGATGAACTCATTGTGGGTCAGAAAATGGCGAGAGGTTTTCTGAAATCCGCCGGTCTGGGGGAGAAACTCTCTTTTTTGCACTTCCCCCGGGAGAGACTTTCGCCCGGGGGCTTAACTGGTTGAAATAAAAGGTCTCTTAAAGCACTTCGGCGATCACGTTCAGGCAGTCGCCGATCTTGATCAGCGATGGTACGTGGCGGCAGATCACCATACCCTCGCGCGGTGCCCGGTATTCCGCCGGCGGTTCTGGCGAGGTGCGCTCGATGCTGTGGATGCGCGCCACCAGGTCGCCCTCGCGGATCACATCGCCGAGGGCGACGCAGGGCTCAACCAGACCGGCGTGCTCGCTGAAGATGAAGGAGCGGAAGTCCGGCATATCCAGGCTGACGCTATCGTGCTTCGGCATAGTCGGATCAGCGTTGAGAATCCCCGCATGGATCAGAAAGTTATCCACACCACGGCGGGCGATCTCCACGGTGTACGGGGTGCTGGTGCCGCCCCCGCCGAGTTCCGTGGTGACGAACACCTTGCCGGCTTCCTCCACCATGGTGTCGTAGAGGCCGGCGGCGTCGATTTCAAGCATCTGCAGATAATGCGGGGCGCCGAACGCCTTGGCCGCTGCCTCGCAGGCGCTCTGCTGCTCTTTGTTATCGAGAATATGGGAGGCGGCGAACGGCACAAAGTCCAGCGTCTTGCCGCCGGAGTGGATATCCAGCACATAGTCCGCCATCGGTACCAGGGTGCGAGAGAAGTAGTCCGCGATTACCTGGGACAGGCTGCCATCCGGGCGGCCGGGGAAGATGCGGTTCAGATTCAACTGGTCCACCGGGGAGGTGCGGGTGGCGGCCTGAAACGCCGGGAAGTTCATCGCGGGAATGACGATGACGCGGCCGTGGAAGTTGTCGATATCGGTACGGCTGGCAAAGTTGTAGAGGGCGATGGGGCCCTCGTACTCATCGCCGTGGTTGCCGCCGGTCATCAGCGCGGTGGGACCCTCGCCGTTCTTGAACTGGGTGACCGGAATCATCACCGCGCCCCAGGCGGAGTCATCCCGGGAGTGGGGCAGGCGCAGGTAGCCGTGCTGGATCCCATCCTTGTCGAAATCGATAGTTGGTGAGATCGGATTGTGTCGCATAAATCAGCTCCAGGTATTTCTCTTGGGTGGAACGGGTCAGGCGGTACTCCTGTGCGCCGTCACTCTTTGACGAACAGCTCCCGCGGCACGTGCGACAGCACCAGGCCGCCGTCGGGGGTCACCGTCATGCTCTCGGTGATCTCGAAGCCCCAGTCGTCGAACCACATGCCGGGCATGAAGTGGAAGCACATCCCCTCTTCAAGCTCGGTGTCGTCGATATCACGCAGGCTCATTGTGCGTTCGCCCCAGTCCGGTGGATAACTCAGGCCGATGGAGTACCCGCAGCGGTTGTCCTTTTCATAGCCGTGTTTGTGGATATGGTTGGTAAACGCGGTGGCCACTTCGCCACAGGTGACGCCAGGCCTGAACATATCCAGCACGATCTCGACCGCATCCAGGATCACCGCTTCGATGTCGCGATACTTTTTCGGCGGCTTGCCGAAGTGGAGCGTGCGGCTGACCGGGCAGTGATAGCGGTTATGCACACCGGCCAGCTCCAGGCACATGCCGGTGTTGTTCTCGATCGGCTGATCATCCCAGGTCAGGTGACAGGCGCTGGCCTCGGCGCCGGACGCCAGCAGGGGCTGGATCGCCGCGTAGTCGCCGTACACCTCAGCCGTGCCCTTGGTGCCGGCATGAAGAATCTCCGCCACCAGGTCGTTCTTGCGCAGGCCCGGCTCGGCCACGTCGAGTACCCGCTTGTAGACCTCTTCGATCACCGCGCCGGCGCGGCGCATGTATTCGATCTCCATGGGCGATTTGACCGCCCGCTGCCAGTTCACCAGCGCGGTGGCATCGGTAAATTCGGCGTCCGGCAGGCACTCAATCAACCGCTGCATACCACGGTAGGTCTGGTAATAGTTGTCCATCTCGCCGCCGATGACGCCGGTATCGAGCTGACGATGCTTGAGTACCTGGGCCAGGTACTCGGTGGGATGAACCTCCGAGGACTGAACGTAATGGTCCGGGTAGTAGATGATGTCCTCTTCCGGCAGGTTGGTGGTGATATGAGCCGCCGGGGCGTCGATACCACGGCCGAACCAGAACAGTTCGCTGTCGGCGCTGATCACCACGCACTGATACACATAGAACGACCAGGCGTCATAGCCGGTCAGCCAGCAGATGTTGGATGGATCGGCGATCACAAGCACGTCGATGCCATGGTCTAACATTGATTTACGGGTCTTTGCCTGGCGAACCAGGTATTCACTCGCTTCAAAACGACGACGACTAGGTTCCACGTGGTGCCCCCATAAACGTTGCAAAGGGTTGAGATGTACACAAGTGGGGTGTTTTGTGCATGGTTTAGCGGTTTTTTTGCTATATGTGTAGTACGAATTTAGGCAAATGTATACATCTGCCTTGAAAAACCGAAGTCAGGTTGTATGTTGAATAGAAGCGTGCGGATCAGGAGACGGGTGTCTTCACAGCGTAGACAGACGCTGTTTGATGCGCAACAGATTGAATAAGCCACTTCCAGTAGAGGGATATCAGATGAAGAAAACACTCACTCCGAAATATTTGGCCGGCGTGATAGCGGGTCTGGTGATGACCACCGGCGCCGCGCAGGCAGATACCTGGCGCTATGCCTTCGAGGAGGCGCTTACCGATGTACAGGGTGTCTATGCGACCAAGTTCAAGGAGGAGATCGAGAAGAATTCAGATCACGAGATCGAGCTGTTCCCGTACGGTACCCTGGGTGAGTCTGCGGACATCATGGAACAGGCCCAGGCCGGTATTCTGCAGTTTGTCGACCAGTCACCGGGGTTCACCGGTGCTGTAATCCCGGAAGCTCAGGTATTCTTCGTACCCTACCTGCTGCCCAACGATGCCGAGCATCTGGGCGAATTCTTCAAAACCAGCAAGGCGATCAACGAGGACTTCAAGGCGCTTTACGCCGATCACGGTCTTGAACTGCTGACCATGTTCCCGGAAGGCAAGGTCGCCATGACCACCCAGGAGCCGGTGACCAGCCCGGCTGATCTCGACGGCGTCAAAGTTCGCGTGATGAGTAACCCGCTGCTGGTGGAAACCTACAAGGCCTTTGGCGCCACGCCGACCCCGCTGCCCTGGGGTGAGGTGTACGGCGGCCTGCAGACCAACATCATCCAGGGCCAGGAAAACCCGGCCTTCTTTATCGAGTCCACCAAGATGTACGAGGTGACCGACTACATCACCTACACCGGGCACAGCAACTTCACCACCGCGGTGATGGCCAACAAGGATTTCTACGATGGCCTCAGCGATGAGGACAAGGCGGTGATCCAGAGCGCTACCGATGTGGCCTTCGATTACATCCTCGATTACCAGGATGGGCTGGATGAGGAATCGATCGCCAAGGTGAAGGAAGCCAAGCCGGAAATGAGCGTAACGGTTCTGACCGAAGAGCAGCGCGCGCCGTTCAAGGCTGCGGCCAAGCAGGTTGAGGCCAAGTTCATCGAGATGACCGGTGACAGCGGCAAGGCGATTCTCGAGCAGATGAAAGCCGACCTTGAAGCAGTCATGCAGTAAATCCGGGGTCGTGTGAAAAGACGACGGGCCGGCCAGACTGGCCGGCCCTTTTCGTTAACGGGAGCAATGCAATGTCCACTGTACTGACTACCAAGGAGGGCTGGCATGGCTGACAAGTCTCAGGATAACGAGCATTCGTCGGACCTGCCCGGCATTCTCGGTATCATCGATTCCATCATCAGCCGCCTGGAGGCGGTCGGCCTGGCGCTGAGTGTGCTGCTGATGGCGTTGAATACCATCGCCAACGTTGTCGGGCGCTTTCTCTTCGGTGAGAGCCTGTTCTTCAGCGAAGAGGTCAACCGCATCCTGATCGTGCTGATCACCTTTGCCGGTGTCGGTTATGCCGCCCGCCACGGGCGCCATATCCGCATGTCGGCTATTTACGATGCCCTGCCGACCACGCTGCGCAAAGTGTTCATGGTGGGCATCGCCGTGATTTCATCGCTGTGCATGTTCGCGCTCTGTTACTTCTCGGTGAAGTACATCGGCAAGGTGGCGGATTCGGGACGTATCCTGCCGGCGCTGCAGATACCGGTTTACTGGATCTACCTCTGGGTGCCCGTGGGCTTCTTCGTGACCGGGGTGCAGTATGCGCTGACCGCGATCAAGAACCTGGTGGAGAAGGATATCTATCTCTCGACCAAGGTGCTCGAGGGATACGACGACACCGAAGTTGAGCTCTAGGGAGGAGGCGCGATCATGGCAGCTACCATTTTCCTGGCAATGATCATTCTGTTGTTGCTGGGCTTTCCGATGATGATCCCGCTGATTATCGGGGCGTTTATCGGTTTTTACGATCTGTTTAACGGCATCGGCAAGATGGATTTCATGGTGCAGCAGTTTATGGCCGGTATCCGGCCGGCTTCGCTGATTGCTGTACCTATGTTTATTTTTGCTGCGGATATCATGACCCGCGGGCATTCCGCCAACCGACTGATCGACATGGTGATGAGCTTCGTCGGTCACATCAAGGGTGGTCTGGCAGTCAGTACCGCCACGGCCTGTACCCTGTTCGGTGCGGTATCCGGCTCCACCCAGGCCACGGTGGTGGCGGTGGGGTCACCGCTGCGCCCGCGCATGCTCAAGGCGGGTTACAAGGATAACTTTGTGCTGGCGTTGATCGTCAATGCCAGTGATATTGCCTTCCTGATCCCGCCGAGTATCGGCATGATCATTTATGGTGTGGTTTCCAACACCTCGATCTCCGAGCTGTTTATCGCCGGTATCGGCCCGGGTCTGCTGATTCTGGTGCTGTTTTCGATCTACAGCATGATCTACGCCACGGTCCACAATGTACCCGCCGAGCCGAAAGCGAGCTGGGGTGAGCGTTTCAGTGCCGTGAAACAGGCGGTCTGGCCGCTGGGTTTCCCGGTGATCATCGTTGGCGGTATCTATGGCGGTATCTTCAGCCCCACCGAAGCGGCGGCGGTCTGTGTGCTCTATGCGCTGATTCTTGAGGTTATCGTCTTCCGCGCCATCAAGGTCCGCGATGTCTGGGATACTGCCAAGTCCACCGGCCTGATAACCGGCGTGGTGTTCATCCTGGTCGGTGCCGGTGCGGCGTTCTCCTGGGTGATCTCCTTCGCGCGGATTCCGCAGGAACTGCTTGGTGCGGTAGGTGTATCGGAGATGGGCGCCATCGGGGTGCTGTTCGTTATCTCGATCTCCTTCTTTGTCGGCTGCATGTTTGTCGACCCGATCGTCGTGATTCTGATCCTGGTGCCGATCTTTGCGCCGGTGGTTGAGTCCGTGGGTCTTGATCCGGTACTGGTCGGTACGATCATCACCCTGCAGGTGGCGATAGGCTCGGCAACGCCACCCTTCGGTTGCGACATCTTCACCGCCATGGCGGTGTTCAAACGCCCCTATATCGAGGTAATTCGCGGTACACCGCCGTTCGTTATTATTCTGCTGGCGGTGGCTGTTGCGCTGATCTTCTTCCCGGATATCGCGCTCTTCCTGAGGGATCTGGCGTTCGAGAAATAAAAGGAGGCGAGGGTGTTTAAACGTATACTTCTGCCGGTCGATGGATCGGAAGGCGCCTTCGAAGCGCTTAAAGTGGCAGTGGAAATGCAGAAGATACATGGCTCCGAGCTGATGATTCTGTCCGTCTACCGTCACCACAGCCTGCGCGAAGCCTCCATGTCGATGGTGCGCCCCAGGGAGCCGGAACATATGGATGACCTGATGCAGAGCTACTCCAAGGAGGTGGCGGAAAGCTTTCGCAAATACGCCATCGAACACGGATCCCAGGGGGTGCGGGCGTTCGTCAAAAGCGGCCACACCGCGAAGACGATTGTGGAGTTTGCCGAGAAGAACAAGGTTGATCTGATTATTATCGGCAGCCACGGTCTCGGTGATGCCGAGACCTTCCTCGTCGGCGGTGTATCCCAGAAAGTGGTAGGCATGGCCAAATCCCCCGTGATGGTTGTCTGACCTGTGTTTATCCGCGCAGGTCGGCCGTCATCCTGTGGCTGTCGGCCTGCCGTATGAATAAAGATTCTTTTTACGGGCGAGAATAACAATGAATGCTTTACCGGAGCGCTCCGGTTCTGAACCGGACGGAGATCTGCCGCGCACTGCAGAGCAGCGCTTTGAGCATATCTACTCCACGTTGCGCAGTCGCATCTGTCTGCTGGATTACAAACCGGGCACCCGACTGTCCGAGGTGGCGCTGGCGCATGAGTTTGACGTCAGTCGAACGCCGGTTCGCCGGGTGCTGGGCCGACTGGAGCTGGAGGGGCTGCTGGAGATCCGCCATGGTGTTGGCACGCTGGTCACCGATATTGATTTCGCCTATCTGACCGAGGTGTACCAGGTGCGTATGGAGCTGGTCTGCCACCTGGGCATTATGACGCCGGTACAGCCGACGCCGGAGCTGATTGCAGCAATTCGCAAAACCCTGGAGCGGGCGCGCAGTATCCACAAGGCCGACAAGCCCAAGCGTCTGTTCGCGCAGGTCAATATCGAGTTTTTCGAGCAGCTGATGCACCTGGTCGGAAACCGGGCCCTGCGTGAAGTGGCCACGGAGCTGTTTTACCGGTCATCGCGCATGTGGCCCTTCCTGATGCGTGACGAATCCGTGGCGATGGAGGCAGACATGTTCGCCAATGAAATACGGGAAACCCTGCAGCTGCTGGAAACGGGCCAGATGGTGGCCGTGGGTAATCTGCGTCGCCGCCATATCGCCATGGCGCTGCAGCGTCTCAAACTGATGTCATCCGAGAATGGTCTGGTCGCATGAAACTGATAGATCTGGCGGCTGTTTACCGAGCTCGGCGGGCGATAGCGGGTCAGGTCACCCGCACACCGCTGATTCCGGCATTCAGCCTCAGCGATGAACACACCGAGGTACGCCTGAAGCTGGAGACCACCCAGCCCACCGGTGCCTTCAAGTTGCGTGGTGCCGTTAACGCCCTGGCCAACCTGAGCGAAGCACAGCTCGCGCGGGGCGTGGTCTGCGCATCCACCGGTAATCATGGTCGCGCGCTTGCCTGGGCCGCGTCACAGCGCGGTGCCCGCGCCACCATCTGCATGTCATCGCTGGTGCCGGGCAACAAGGTGGAGGCGATCCGCGCCCTGGGCGCCGAGATCCGTATCCATGGCCGCAGCCAGGACGAGGCGCAGGAACTGGTGGACAAGCTGGTCGCCGAACAGGGCATGAGCGAGATTCCGCCCTTTGATCATGCCGATGTGATTGCCGGGCAGGGCACCATCGGCCTGGAGATTCTTGAAGACTGGCCGGAGGTGGATACCCTGATCATCGGGCTGTCCGGCGGCGGTCTGCTCAGTGGTATCGCGCTGGCCGCCAAGGCGATCAAGCCCGATATCCACATTATCGGCGTAAGTCCGGAGCGCGGTGCTGCCATGGCGGCAAGCCTGCAAGCCGGAGAACCGGTGGAGGTGGAGGAGCTGGAAACCCTGGCTGACTCCCTCGGTGGGGGCATAGGTCTCGCCAACCGCTACACCTTCGATCATGTGCGGACCCTGATGGACCACTACGTTTTGCTTAACGAGCAGGAGATCGCCCGCAGCCAGTGTCATATCTACCGCCAGGAGCAGCTCGTTGCCGAGGGCGCCAGTACCCTGGGGGCAGCACTGCTGCTTGAACCCGAGCGGCGCCAGGCGCTGGGAGATCTGCTGGGTAAACGGGTGGCGATTATCCTGTCCGGGCGCAACGTGGATATGGATGACTTCACCGCCATCGTCAATGGCAGCCATCGGGTCTGGGAAAAGACAGAGAGGTAGTCATGGCCAAGATCAAGATCCTGACGGAAGCGGAGCTGCGTCAGTGCGTTTCGCTCAGCAAAGAGGTTCACGACGTGATTGCCGCCGCTTTTGCGCGACTGGCGCAGGGCGGCGTGGTGATGCCGCCGGTGCTGAGCATGGAGCTGCCGCAGGTGAACGGCGAGGTGGATGTGAAAACCGCCTTCGTGCCCGGCATGGAAAACTTCGCCATCAAGGTCAGCCCCGGCTTTTTCGATAACCCGCTAAAGGGGCTGCCCAGCCTGAACGGTCTGATGGTGGTGCTCTCGGCCGAAACCGGCATTGTTTCTGCGGTGCTGCTCGACAACGGCTACCTGACCGATATCCGCACAGCCGCCGCGGGTGGTGTGGCGGCGCGCTTCATGGCGCCGCGGCAGGTCACTACTGCCGGTGTGATAGGTACCGGACTGCAGGCGCGTTTGCAGGCGCAGGCGCTGCTGCTGGAGCGGCAGGTGGAGAGGCTCCAGGTCTGGGGCCGGGATCGGGCCAAGGCGGAGCAGTATGCCAGAGAGCAGACGGGTGTGCTGGGTATACCGGTCAGCGTGGCCGATAGTGCCGAGGCACTGGTGAAGTCATCGCAGGTGGTGATTACCACCACGCCGGCGAAGGAACCGGTGATCAGCGCCGACTGGCTGCATCCGGGGCTACATATCACGGCCATGGGTACGGATTCACCGGAAAAGAACGAGATCGATCCGGCGGTGTTTGCCAAAGCGGACCTGGTGGCGGTGGATCGTGTCAGTCAGTCGCTGGAACGGGGCGAGATGCGCTCGGCGGTGAAGGCCGGACTGATCAGTGCCGATACCGTACTGCCGGAGCTGCCCGGCATCAGTGCCGGACTGGTTCCGGGACGGGTAGCGGAGGATCAGATTACCCTGTGTGACCTGACCGGCACCGGTGTGCAGGATACCGCGATTGCCGACCTGGCGTTGCATCGCGCCACGGCAAAAGGCCTGGGCACCCTGATCGACAGTTGAGCGGACATGAAAACGGACCTGGATTATAGGGAGTCATAAACGCTGCATGCGTGTAAAACTGGATGATCGTGATATTCAGATGCTGTCGATTCTGCAACAGGAGGGACGCATCACCAAAACCGAGCTGGCCCGGCGCGTGAACCTGTCTCCCACGCCCTGCTGGGAACGTCTTCAGCATCTGGAAAAGCTGGGGCTGATCGAGGGCTACGGCGCACGTATCGCCTGGTCGGCGTTCAGCCGCCAGACCATCGTGTTCATGGAGGCGGAGCTGAGCAGTCACCTGGCGGCGGACTTTTCCCGCTTTGAGCGCACCATGCAGGAGCAGCCCGAGGTGCTGGAGTGCTATGCCCTGGGTGGCGGTATCGATTACCTGCTGAAGGTGATTGCGCCTTCGGTGGATGAATACCAGCGTTTTGTCGATCGCATGCTCAATGCCGATATCGGTCTGCGCCGCTATTACACCTATATCGTCACCAAGCGGGTGAAGGATACCGAGTTTGTCCCCGACAGCCTGCTGGAAACATTGAAAGGATAACGCCGGCGAGAGTCGGCGATCGGGCCGCTTTCTGCTAGACTGCCGCCTTTGCGAACAGAGGGCAGCTAGCGACATGAAACATCTGGGTCATCTTTACATCGTCTCGGCACCATCGGGCGCCGGCAAGACCAGCCTGGTGAAGGCGCTTCTTGAACGAGATTCCCAAGTGGTGGTGTCGGTTTCGCACACCACGCGTCCATGTCGTGAAGGTGAAATAGAGGGTGTGGATTACAACTTCGTCACCCCCGAGCAGTTTGAGACCAAGATCGAAAACGGACAGTTCCTCGAGTATGCCGAGGTGTTCGGCAACAAGTACGGCACCTCACAGGTCTGGGTTCAGGAGCAGCTCAACAAGGGGCTGGATGTGATCCTTGAGATCGACTGGCAGGGCGCGGAGCAGGTTCGCCGTCTGATGCCACAGGCGCGCTCGGTGTTTATTCTGCCGCCGAGCCGCGAAGTGCTGGAGCGCCGCCTGCGCGGTCGGGGTACCGATACCGAAGAGGTGATCCAGAAGCGCCTGTCGAAAACGGTTTCCGAGATCAGCCACTACAGCGAATTCGATTATCTGGTTATCAATGACGACTTTGAAACGGCGCTGGCGGACCTGGTCTCGATCTTCAGAAGCGCACGCCTGACACAGGATAGACAGCAGCAGCGCCATGAGGCTTTGCTTACTGCACTCTTGTCTAAGCTTTGATCGAATCGTAAACTAGCCGACTGTTTTTATTTTTATCACCCAATTTCCCGCCGAGGACCGCAATGGCACGAGTAACAGTTGAAGATTGCCTGGATAATCTCGATAACCGCTTTGAGCTGGTGATGGTCGCATCCCGCCGTGCACGTCAGATTGCCACCGGTGGCAAAGACCCGATGGTTGAGTGGGAAAACGACAAGCCCACCGTCGTTGCCCTGCGTGAAATCGCTGAAGGCCACGTCGACCGTACCATCCTCGACGAGCGCGAAGAGGCCTGATCTTTCCCTCCGCGTTCCGATACGGCATCATCATCCCATAGAGCTTTCGCCGGTGAGTCGAGCAATTGATGCCGGCGGGTTTGAGGTTCCAGAGATATGATGCCGACCATAGACGCCCTTTCAGACAGCCTGACCGAATACCTGGATCTGGAACAGATCCGGCAGGTTCGTCGCGCCTATTTCTACGCTGAACAGGCCCATGACGGCCAGCGCCGTAAAAGCGGCGAACCCTACGTGACCCATCCGCTGGCGGTGGCCGGTGTGCTCTCCGAAATGCACATGGATCATCAGAGTCTGATGGCCGCCATGCTGCATGACGTGATCGAAGATACCGAAATCAGCTACGAGGGGATCGAGACCCAGTTCGGCAAGCCGGTGGCGGATATCGTCGACGGTGTCTCCAAGCTGACCCATCTGGAATTTGAAACCAAGGCCGAAGCCCAGGCTGAGAACTTCCAGAAGATGGTCCTGGCCATGGCCGAGGATATCCGCGTTATCCTCGTCAAACTGGCGGACCGCCTGCATAACATGCGCACCCTCGGTGCCATGCCGCCGGTTAAACAGCGTCGTATCGCCCGTGAAACCCTGGATATCTATTCGCCGATCGCCGCGCGCCTCGGTATGCGTGATCTGCAGGTGGAGCTTGAGGATCTGGCGTTCCAGGCGTTCTACCCGATGCGGGCGCGCTATATTCGCCGTGCGGTGGTCAAGGCGCGGGGGCAGCGACGCGATGTGATCACCCAGATCGAGCAGGCGATCCAGGGCCGGATCGACAAGGAACATCTGCCCGGTATCGTCACCGGTCGCGAGAAACATCTCTACAGCATCTACCGCAAGATGAAGACGCAGCGTAAGGCGTTTTCCGAGATCATGGATGTATTCGCCTTCCGCGTGGTCACCGATACGGTGGATGACTGCTACCGTATCCTCGGTGCGGTACATAACCTGTATAAGCCGGTACCGGGGCGGTTCAAGGATTACATCGCTATTCCCAAGGCGAACGGCTACCAGTCGCTGCACACCGCGCTGTTCGGCGCCCGGGGTATCACTATTGAGGTGCAGATCCGCACCCGCGAGATGGATGCCGTGGCCAGCCAGGGGATCGCCGAGCACTCCCACTACAAGGTTTATGGTGACTCCGACAGTGCCGTCGGCTCCTATAACCGGGCACGCAAATGGGTGCAGGGACTGCTGGAGATGCAGCGCCGTGCCGGCGACTCCATGGAGTTCATCGAGCACGTCAAGAAAGACCTCTTCCCCGACGAGGTTTACGTATTCACGCCCAAGGGGCGCATTCTGGAGTTGCCGCGTGGCGCCACTCCGGTGGATTTCGCCTACGCGGTGCACACCGATGTGGGTAACTCCTGCGTCTCCTGCCGCATCAACCGCCGCCTGGCCCCTCTATCTGAGCCTTTGGATAGCGGCCAGACCGTGGAGATCATCACCACGCCCCGGGCCCAGCCTAACATGGCCTGGCTTAACTTCGTGGTCACCGGCAAGGCCCGTTCCAGCATCCGTCACTTCCTGAAAAACCAGCAGCGTCATGAATCGGTGGAGCTGGGAAGGCGTCTGCTTAACCAGTTCATGGCGAACTATGGCGCCGGCATCGATGATATCAACCCGGAAAAACTCCAGGCGTTGCTTGATGAAGCGGAGCTGAAAGACCTGGATGCGCTGCTGGAAGATATCGGTATGGGTAACCGCATGGCCTACGTGGTGGCCCGCCGGCTGCGGCCGGAAGCGCCGATAGAGGGCGGCGAGCAGACAACCCTAGTGTCTTCAACCCAGGGCAAACCGCTGGCGATTCACGGCACCGAGGGAATGGTGATGCACTATGCCAAGTGCTGCCACCCGATTCCCGGCGATACCATTCTTGGTCATATCAGCACCGGGCGTGGCCTGGTGGTGCACCGCACCGACTGCCGCAATATCCGCTATCTGCGTGAAGATGCAGAAAAGTGTGTCTATCTCGAATGGTCCAACGCGGCCGAAGATGAATATCCCGTCGCCCTGTCACTGGCGGTGGAGTCACAGCGCGGCATTATCGCTCATCTCGCCATGGCAGTAGCCTCTGCGGGCGCCAACCTGCTCAAGATCGACAGCGGTGAACGCGAAGGGCAGCTGTACAGCGTGCAGATGGAGCTGATGGTGTTTAACCGTGTCCATCTCGCCAAAGTGATCAAGCAGCTGCGCCGCCAGATCGGCGTCAACCACATCGCCCGTCTCTGAGCGGGCCTCTCCTCAGTACCGGAATAAGTGCCAGAATACTTATGCGTTGAAAGCAAAAGGCTTTTGCGATCGGCGGAGATGCACACATATAATCTAGGGTATTCGCTGGGAGCGTATGGGCAGATACGTTGTTCCCCTTCCTGATCCGGAGATTTTTTGTGACCGTAGGTGTGCAGATTCCCGCATGTGACGACCCTGAGAAGCCCTGTGTAAGGCTGGTGCTGATGCACGATGCCGAAGGCAAGGTGCTGGTCCTGGTGCCCTCCAATGTACTGCTTAATATGGCCACCCTGTGGTCGCTGTCCGGGCGCAAGCTGCGAACAGCGCGGGGCGAGGATGCGCAGCGCTTTTTCTCGCAAAATGGCCTGCAAACTGAGCAGGGGCAGCAGCGTCTGATGGAGTCCTTTCCGCTGCTGGTGGATGGATCTCTGCAGGCGCAGGACGATATCGAACTCTGTGAACTGAACAGCGGTTTGTGTTTCCGCTGGCGCTTTTCCTCTGCAGCAAGGCAGCAGGCTCAGTTCGGTGAGCTGGGTGTGGCGCTGGCCAACATACCGCTGCAGACAGCCTCCGATGGCGCTCAGGATGTAGTTGCGATAACCCGAGCCGTGGAGCGCTTCACCGCGCTGCGTATTCAGCAGCGGCTGGAAGATACCCTGGGGCTGCCGGCACTGGCGCCCACGGCGCAGAAAATTATTATGCTGCGCTCCGATCCGGACGCGGAAGTTTCTGATCTGGTAAAGGTGGTGCGGCTCGACCCGAGTATCTCGGCCCAGGTGATGAGCTGGTCGGCATCACCTTACTATGCCGCACCCGGCGAGGTGAATTCCATCGAAGACGCCATCATCCGCGTTCTCGGGTTTGACCTGGTGGTGAACCTGGCGCTGGGTATCAGCATGGGACAGGTGCTGAACCTGCCGGAGGATACGCCGCGCGGCTCCATGCCCTACTGGAAACAGTCGGTTTATACCGCCACCCTTTGCGAGCTGCTGGCGCGTCGCACGCCGGTGGATAAGCGGCCAAAAATCGGTATCGCCTATCTGTCGGGTCTGTTGAACAACTTCGGCTACCTGGTGCTGGCCCATCTGTTCCAGCCCCAGTTCTCGATTCTGTCCCGCTATATCGAAGCCAACCCCCATCTGGAACCCCAGAGGGTGGAGCAGCATGTGCTCAGGGTTACCCGGGATCAGGTCGGTGGCTGGCTGCTGGATAGCTGGAACCTGCCGGAAGAGGTGTCTTCAGCCATTCGTCAGCAGCAGCTCGCCTCGCCGGGTGGCGAGGCTGAGGTGTATGCCCGTCTGCTGCGTCTGACGCAGGTGCTGTTGCGAAAGGAAGGTCTGGCCGACGGTCCTGTCCAGGCGCTGGAGCCGGCTTTATACCAGTCGCTGGGGCTTGAACTGGACAGTGTCGAGGCGGCGATGGACACCCTCAGGGAGCGTCGTGAGGATCTGGACAGTCTGACCCAGACGCTGAGTTCAGGCAGCCGGGTGGCTTAATCGCCCGGCTGATCCAGTTCCGCCTGGAGCTGCTCGAGCGCTTCGAGCTGCTCCAGCCACTGCTCCTCGATCTGTTGCTGTTCCCGGGTCAACCGGGCCTGATCGGCGAGCAGGGTTTTCAGCTGCTCTTTCGCCGCATCCTCGTAGATCGCGGGATCCGAAAGCGCCTGTTCCACCTTGCCTAGCGCATCGCCGGTTTTCTCCAGCGCTATCTCCAGCCTATCCACTTCCTTCTTCAGCGGGCGCAGCTGTGCGCGACGTTCCGCTTCGAGGCGTTTCTGCTCCTTGCGCTCGGCGGCGCTCAGGGAGCGGCTTTCACGTGGCGCCTGTGGGGCTGAGCCCTGACCGTTGCGCCGCTGTTGAGCCAGCCACTGGTGGTAGTCGTCCAGGTCTCCATTGAATTCACTGACACCGCCGTCGGCGACCAGCAGGAAACGGTCCACGCTGTTGCGGATCAGGTGGCGGTCGTGGGAGACCAGAATCAGTGCACCGTCGAAAGATTGCAGGGCCAATGTAAGCGCGTGACGGACCTCCAGGTCCAGGTGGTTGGTGGGTTCGTCGAGAAGCAGCAGGTTGGGCTTGCGCCAGGCGATAAGCGCCAGGGCCACCCGGGCTTTCTCGCCGCCGGAAAAGCTCCCCACCGGATCCAGCGCCTGGTCGCCGATAAAGCCGAAGCTGCCGAGAAAGTTACGCAACTCCTGGTCGCTACTCTTGGGTGAAATACGTTGCAGGTGCAATAGCGGCGATGCCTGCAGATCCAGGGCTTCCAGCTGATGCTGGGCAAAGTAGCCGATCTCCAGGTGTTCGCCCTCGTGGCGCTCGCCGTTGAGCAGATCCACGGAGCCGACCAGGCTCTTGATCAGGGTCGATTTACCGGCGCCGTTATGGCCCAGCAGGCCGATTCGCTCGCCCGGGGTCAGGGTTAGGGCGATATCCTTGAGTACGGTACGGCCGGGGTAACCCAGATCGGCGTCATAGAGCGTCAACAGTGGTGATGACAGCTTGTCCGAGCAGTCGAAGGTGAAACTGAACGGACTGTCGATGTGCGCCGGTGACAGCTGCTCCATCCGCTCCAGCTCTTTCACCCGGCTCTGTGCCTGCTTGGCCTTGGAGGCCTTGGCCTTGAAGCGGCGCACGAAGCTCTCGATCTGTTCGATACGCGCCTGCTGTTTCTCGTAGGCCGCCTGCTGCTGCGAGAGCTTTTCCGCGCGCAGGCGTTCAAAGGCGGAGTAGCCGCCCTTATAGAGGGTCAGCTGGCGGTTGTGCATATGTGCGACCTGGCCGACCACGGCGTCGATAAAATCCCGGTCGTGGGAGATCAGCAGCAGCGTACCCGGGTAGAGCTTGAGCCACTGCTCGAGCCAGATGGTGGCATCCAGATCCAGGTGGTTGGTGGGCTCGTCGAGCAGCAGCAGGTCGGAGCGGCACATCAGTGCCTGGGCCAGGTTAAGGCGGATGCGCCAGCCACCGGAGAAACTGCTCACCGGACGCTCGCCATCGCCGGGCATGAAACCGAGGCCATCGAGCAGCTGATGGGCACGGGATTCGGCCCGGTAACCATCGATCGCCTCCAGTTCGGCATGAAGTTCGCCGATCCGGCCGGCCTGGTGGGCTGCTTCCGCCTCTGCCAGTTGCTGCTGCACTTCGCGCAGGCGGGCATCGCCGTCCAGCACGTAGTCCAGTGCCGAACGGTCCGTGGCCGAGACCTCCTGCGCCATATGGGCGATGGAAAGCCCTGCAGGTATCTGCAGTTCACCGGCATCCGGGTGCAACTCGCCAAGCAGCAGCTTGAACAGGCTGGATTTACCGACACCGTTGTTGCCGACGATGCCGACTTTCCAGCCGGCGTGCAGCGTCAGGTTGGCCTGCTCCAGCAGAGGCAGGGCACCGCGGTTTAAGCTGAGGTTCTGGATCTGTATCATGGCGGCGAATGTTACAGCGCGCATGGCCTTCAGCGCTAGTGCCGCGCATCCAAAGGAGTGCCGCCGGAACCATGTCTCTGGATAATCCTCTCTGGCAATATGCCCTCGATCTTTACTCACGCCCCGGTGTCGAGTCGACAGCACTGGATCTGCAGACCGTCGGTTGCAGCGTCAACCGGCTGATTCTGGCCTGTTATCTGGCCGAACAGGGCCGGCTGCTGCCGGCGGAACTGCTGGCGGGCGAAGCGCTCAGCTGGCAGCGGGAACTGACCCATCCACTGCGGGTGCTGAGATACCAGGTGCGCAGCCTGAAAGCCGGGCGGCCGGAACTGGAAAACTGTTATCGAAAAATGCGGCAAGCTGAGCTGGCCTGTGAACAGGTGGAGATCATGCTGCTCTGGGAGATGCTTTCAGAGACAGTCCTGCCAGTGGCCGAGGCGGGACCTGCCCTGGCCCGCGCCAATATTGAACGGGTTGTGGCTGAAGTGGGCGCTGAGGCGGTGGTGCAAGCGTCGGTTCAGATCGACGCTTTTATTGATGCGGCATGCCCCGATCCTCTGGCCAGTGGTTGAACTTTCGCGTTTAATGGGCACCTAACCCCAGCACAACCCGCGTTAAATAGTTAAGGAATCGAGCATGAAGAAAACCTTAATCGCTGTGGCACTGAGTGGTGCGCTTCTATCTGCACCGGCTCTTCAGGCTGAAGAGCTGAGCACCCAGCAGCAGAAGCTGAGCTACAGCCTGGGTCTGATCCTCGGCCAGAAGCTGAAAATGGATATTGAAGACCTGGATTTCGATGCCTTCAGTAACGGGGTGGAAACTGTCTACTCCGGAGAAGATCCGCTGCTGACCGATGAAGAGATCGGTGCTGTAATGCAGTCATTCCAGCAGCAGAAGATGCAGGAACAGCAGGAAATGATGGCCCAGCTTGCCGAGAAGAACAAAGAAGCTGGCGTCATGTACATGTCCGAAAACGGTGACAAGGACGGTGTCGTGACGACAGACACCGGTCTGCAGTACGAAGAGCTGACCGCCGGTGAAGGTACAAGCCCGACCGCTGAAGATACTGTCAAGGTTCATTACCGCGGCACCCTGATCGACGGCACCGAATTCGACAGCTCCTACTCCCGCAACCAGCCGGTCTCCTTCCCGCTGAACGGTGTTATTCCGGGCTGGACCGAAGGCCTGCAGCTGATGAAAGAGGGCGGCAAGGCGCGCCTGGTGATCCCGTCTGACCTGGCTTACGGCCCGGGCGGCATGGGTAACGCCATCGGCCCGAACGAAACCCTGGTGTTTGAAGTGGAGCTGCTGGAAGTGAATCCGGAATCGGATTCCGCAGCTGCCCAGTAAAACTCTCAGTGTTGATTGAAAACGGCCGCATCTGCGGCCGTTTTTGTTTCCAGCATTCGGGGCTCAGGTTGACATAGGGAAGGTGAAGCGTTTTACCGCAGTACGTTCAGCAACCCGTTGGAACCGATGGCGTAGTAGCTGCCATCACTGCCAAACCCCACCGCTTCTATGCTGGTGCTAGTCGGCCCGTAGGCTTCACGCTTGTGGGTTTTCCAGTGCCGCAGCTCCGCCCCGGAGCTGACGTCCCAGAGCTGAACGCTGCCGGAGGCGGTGCCGGTGAGAAGTTGCTGGCCGTCGGCAGAGAAACGCGCGCTGATATAGCTGATACGTTTTTTCCACAGCATCTCATCACCGCTGAGCGTGTGCAGAATCTCGCCGCTCCGGGTATCCCAGATATAGGCCTTGTCCAGGGTGGCCGAGCTGAAGGCGAAACGCCCATCATCCGATAGCTCCACGGTATCCACTGTGTTTTCAAACTGGATGCTGTGCAGCTCCTCCCCGGTTTTGATATCCCAGAGCCTGGTGCTGTAGTCGTCGGCGCCGGTCAGTGCCAGGCTGCCGATGTTATCGAGCGCAACGGCGCTGACTCTGGCCGGATGCAGCAGGGTACGGCGGATACCGCCGTTCTGGATATCGAAATAGACCGCTTGATGGTTGCCCTGTCCCAGCAGCGCATAGTTACCATTGGCGGACAGTGCGATCGACAGCACCTCGGAGGGCGCAATCCAGTACCAGACCGGTTTGCCGTCGTCGGTGTTCCAGAGTACCAGGTCGATACTGCTGGCTGTGGCCGCGAAACGGCCATCGGAGGAGAAGCTGCTGTCGACGATATTGGTGTAGCCGTCGGCCTTGTGGTTCCAGTCGTAGAGGCGCTCGTTCAGGCGGGTATCCCAGTAGCTGCCACCGTGCTGGGTGGAGCCGATGATCGCGTGGCGACCATCAGGTGACAGGGTGGCACTGTAGGCCCCCTGTGCGGTGTATGCTTCCCAGCTTTCGGGAGGATCGCCACTACCGCAGGCACTCAGCAGCAGGGCGCTGCACAGGAGAGCTGCGGCTCGTTTCACGCTTCGGCGGCCGCCGGGCGATGGGCGTTATGGAGTATTTCGATCAGCTGGTCTTCCAGTTCAAACCGGTCTTCCAGCGTTTCGCACAGGCGCGACAGGTCTTCTGCAAAGTCCCGGATCTCACGCAGCGTGGGGTTGTCGAACGCGCCATAGCGGTCATTGAAGTCAAGCGCCAGATCGGTGGTGGGTTGGATGCGGGGGAACAGGTCCTGCACTTTTTCCACACTACCGTCGTTGTAGTCACTGCCTTCGCGCAGCAGCTGCTCGTAGACTTCGAAGTGGCCGGAGGAGAGGTAGTCCATCAGCAGATCGCAGAACTGCTCGAGCTGCTCGTTGAGGGGCTTTCCGATCTCGCAATCCGACAGGGAAAACAGAACGCGGATCAGGTGCTGGCGTTGTTCCAGCCACTGGTCGATGATATCGCTGACACCGCCCCAACGTTCTTTGGCATCACGGCATTTTTCCAGCATTGTCGCCCCTCCCATTTATTATGCGTCAATAGTAATGCCAAGCTTGTCGGTGGTGCAACAGCCGACGCAATGGTGTCCGTCAGGCCGGGTGCTGGGTATACTTTTGCCGCAGTAGAGGTCTGCAAATAAAGAGGAAAAAGCATGTTCAGGGCATATTCACGGCTGCTCGCATTACTGCTTGTGCTCGTGGCACCGCTGGCACAGTCGGCAGAAGACAAGGGCTCAACCTATATCAGTTATATCGAGCTGAAACCCTTCGTGACCAATTTCGGTACGGCTGATGATATGCACTTCCTGAAAGCGGAAGTGACCCTGCAGGTGGATTCCGAAGCGGCGCACCACGCGGTCAACGCGCACAAGGCGCAGATCCGCAATGATCTAGTGTTTCTGTTCAGTGCGCAGACCGAAGAGAGTGTCGGCACGGTTGCCGCACAGCAGCTGCTGTCCGGCGAAGCGCTGAAGCTGGTGCAGGATATGCTGATGGAAGAAGAGGGCGAGACCTACGTGGCCGACCTCTTCTTCACCAGCCTTGTCGTTCAATAAACGCTGCAGTAGATAGGCGCATAAACTGCGCCATAAAAGGCTCGGTAAGGCCCGCTCAGCTGGCCATGTAATGTGCCAGGAAGGCGTCGAAACTCTGCGTATCGGCGGCTTCTATCGCCTGCTGTTCGGCCAGGGAGTCGGCAGCCATCTTGTCGAACAGCTGCTCGCGCTCCGCCGACAGCGGCTGGCTGCTCAGGCTTTCGCGATGTTCGCGGCTCTGTTCCAGCGCCCACTCGTTGTAGCTCGCGCCGCTCTTGCGAATGGAATCCAGTACCTGGGCTGACGGGGTCTGCTGCGGATCTTCTAGTTTTGCGTACTGCGCATCCACTGCCCGGGTGTAGCTGTCGCCACCGGCGATGCTGTCCATCACCTGGGCGGTGAGTCTCACCTGATTCAGCATGCTGCGGCCACGCTGTTCCACGCTCTGGCCCCCGTTGCTGCAGGCCAGCTCCAGACCCGGCTCGCGACCGCGGGTCACCACCAGCTGGTGGTTGATGCTGATCTGCTCGCATTCCTGTTCGCTGATCGGCTCGTTGGAACAGATCAGACAGGTGATCAGGAAGGTATCCATGAACAGGGACTGCTCAAGATCGATACCCAGCGGCTTGAGCGGGTCGATATCGGTGCTGCGCACCTCGATATATTCGACGCCGCGGTCACGCAGTGCCTGGATCGGTTTCTCGCCGGAGCGGGTAACGCGCTTGGGACGTACGTCACTGTAGTATTCATTTTCGATCTGCAGCACGTTGGCGTTGAGCTGGTTGTACTCACCGTTCTGCTTGATGCCCAGCTGTTCGTAGGCCGGATGTGGCGTACGGATCGCATCGCTCAGGGACGCCGTGTAGCTATCCAGATGGTTGTAGCAGATATTCAGTGCTGACTGGGCCTTGTTGGAGTAACCCAGGTCGCTCATGCGCAGGGACGTCGCCCAGGGCAGGTACAGGGTGTGATCGCCGATCGTTTCCAGCTTGTGCGGGCGGTTCTGCATGAAGCTGGATGACAGTGCCGGTGAGGCGCCGAACAGGTAAAGCAGCAGCCAGCTGTAGCGGCGGAAATTGCGGATCAGGCTGAAATAACCGGCGGAGCGGAAAGCATCGATGCTGCCCGAGGTCTTCGTCAGCGTCTGATAGACGGGCCAGAAGCTCTCCGGCAGCGAGAAGTTGTAGTGGATGCCGGCGATGGTCTGCATCATCTTGCCGTAGCGGTGCTGCAGACCTACACGGTAGATATGTTTCATGGTGCCCACGTTGGAGCTGCCGTACTCGGCGATGCGGATCGCCTCTTCTGACGGGATGTTGCACGGCATGCTGGCGGCCCAGAGCTCTTCGTTGCCCAGGTGGCGGTAGCAGTAGCGGTGCAGGTCGGCAAGGTAATCCAGCGCGGCGCCCGGTGTAGCGCAAACCGGGGTGATGAACTCCAGCAGCGCCTCCGAGTAATCGGTGGTGATCTGCGGGTGCGTCAGGGTGGAGCCGAGCGCCCGCGGGTGGTTGGTCTGTGCCAGCTGGCCCAGTGCGTCGACGCGCAGACCTTCCTTTTCGATCCCGTGGCCCAACTGGGTTAGTAGCCGGGCATCGCCGTTGGCGACCAGAAGATCTAGATGTTTTTCCAGAGTTGCCAGCACCGCGCGGATTCCTGTGTTGCCGAAAGTGAAGTAAAACGCCGCATTATACAGGCGCAGTGTACCTGTGAGCCATGCTCACTAGCGTCTTTGTTTGATACCTGCGGCACGTAACTGCGCCCCCAGGCTGCCTTCCCTTGGCGTGTGGGAGGCCGCCTTTTTCGGTTTCGCCTTAGCCGGAGCCGGGTCGGTTGTCGGACGCTGCGTTTTCATGCTCAGTCCGATCCTTTTGCGCCGCTCGTCCACCTCCAGCACCCGCACCTGGACGATCTGGCCGCTGGCCACCACCTCATGCGGGTCGCTGACGAAACGATCCGCCAGCTCGGAGATGTGGACCAGGCCATCCTGGTGTACACCGATATCCACAAAGGCACCGAAATTGGTGACGTTGGTGACCACACCTTCGAGTGTCATGCCCGGGCTCAGATCGGCGAGGGTTTCCACCCCCTCGCGGAACTCCACCGAGCGAAACTCCGGTCGCGGGTCGCGTCCCGGCTTTTCCAGTTCGCGGAACACATCGTTTACGGTATAGCTGCCAAAGCCGTCACTGACAAAACGGGAGGGGTCCAGAGTCTTCAGCGCCTCCGGCGAGGCGAGCAGCTTTTGCTGGCTCAGACCGGCGGCCTCGGCGATGGCGGCGACCAGCGGATAGGACTCCGGATGAACCGCGGAGTTATCCAGCGGCTCATCACCGTTGCGGATACGCAGGAAGCCGGCGCTGAGCTCGAACGCCTTGGGACCCAGGCGCTGGACCTTGAGCAGCTGGCGACGATTGCTGAAGGCACCCTGTTCGTCGCGCCAGGCGACAATGTTGTCGGCCAGGGCGGCGTTGAGACCCGAAACATGGCGCAGCAGTGCGCTGGAGGCGGTGTTGAGATCCACACCGACGTGGTTGACGCAGGTTTCCACCACCGCATCCAGGGCGGCCGAGAGTTTCTGCTGGTTGACATCGTGCTGATACTGACCGACGCCAATGGAGCGGGGGTCGATTTTGACCAGCTCCGCCAGCGGATCCTGCAGGCGGCGGGCGATGGAGACGGCGCCGCGGATGCTGACATCCAGATCCGGAAACTCCTTTGCCGCCAGTTCCGAGGCGGAGTAAACGGAAGCGCCGGCCTCGCTGACCACCACCGGCTGCAGGCTAAGGCCTGCTTCCCGTTGCGCCAGTTCCCGGGCCAGCTGCTCGGTCTCCCGGGAAGCGGTGCCGTTGCCGATGGCGATCAGCTCCACGCCATGCTTTTTACACAGCTTGGCCAGGGTTGCCAGCGACTGGTCCCACTGCTTTTTCGGCACATGGGGATAGATGGTGGTGTGATCGAGAAAACGACCGGTGGCATCGACAACCGCCACCTTGACGCCGGTACGCAGCCCCGGATCCAGTCCCAGGGTGACCCGGGAGCCGGCCGGCGGTGCCATCAGCAGGTCATTCAGGTTGCGGGCGAACACCTCGATGGCGGCATCTTCCGACTGTTCGCGCAGCCGCTTCACCAGTTCGGTTTCCAACTGCGGCAGCAGCTTTTTGCTCCAGCACTGCTCCAGGGTGCGCTGCATCCACTCGGAGAGCGAGGCGCTGCGCAGCTGCCAGTGGCGCTGGATCTGCTCGATGCCGAGCTGTTCGCGTCCCTCCGGCAGCTCCAGCTTGTATTTCAGTACGCCCTCTTGCTCGCCCCGGAACAGCGCCAGGGCACGGTGGGACGGGATACGCGCGATCGCTTCGCCATACTCGAAATAGTCGCGGAACTTGCTGTCCGGGTCCGCCTTGCCACGTGCGGCGCGGCTGGTCAGCTGTCCCTGCTGCCACAGCGTCCTGCGCAGTGACTCGACCAGGTCGGCGGCTTCCGCCAGCTGCTCGATGAGAATATAGCGGGCGCCTTCCAGCGCGCTGTCAGTGTCGTTGATGCCCCGGTCCGGCTGGATAAAGCCGCTGGCCGCGCTCACAGGGCCCTGAGACGGGTTTTGCAGCAGGTTGTCGGCCAGTGGCCCCAGGCCCGCTTCACGGGCTTCCTGCGCCTTGTTGCGGCGTTTGGGGCGGTAGGGGGCGTAGAGGTCTTCCAGTCGCGCGCGGTTATCCGCTGCCAGCAGCTCGGCTTTCAGCTTGTCGCTGAGCTGACCGTTGTCCCCGAGCTGGCGCAGGATCGTCTCGCGCCGGCTCTCCAGTTCGCGCAACTGCCCGAGGCGCTGATGCAGGTCGCGCAGCTGGGTATCGTCGAGGGCGCCGGTGGCCTCTTTACGGTAACGGGCGATAAAGGGGACGCTGGCACCTTCGTCCAGCAGCGCGATGGTGGCGCTTACCTGTCCCGGCTTGATGCCGAGGTCGGAGGCGAGTCTCTGTTCTATCTGCATGGGGGTATCCGGGGTGAATGGCGAGTTGCTCGGGGTGGAGAAAAGCCCCCGTGGACCGGGGGCTGGGTGGATAGCGCTACAGCGGTGCTCAGGGCACCTGGATGATCTGCATGGAGTTGGTGCCGCCGTGAACGCCGAGCTTCTGGCCACGGGTCAGCAGCACGGTATCGCCACTGGCGATCTTGCCGGCTGCGACGAGACCGGCGAGCAGCTCTTCGTTGAGCTTGTCTTCACTGACCTGGGTGGCATCGAAGAACATCGCTTCGACGCCGCGATAGAGAGCCACGCGACGCATGGTCTGCTCGTTGCGGGTCAGCGCATAGATCGGCAGGCCGGAGCGGATACGGGACATCCACAGCGGCGTGGAGCCGGACTCGGTCAGGCAGATGATCGCCTTGATCGTCGGCAGGCTGTTGGCGGTGTACATCGCCGAGCGGGCGATCGCCTCGTCACTGCTGTTACAGGGGTACTCCGGCTCGGTGGGAGCCGTACGCGAGAGCTGGTGCTGCTCGGCGCCCTGGCAGATGCGGGTCATCGCCTGTACCACTTCCACCGGGTACTGACCGGCGGCGGTTTCCGCCGACAGCATCACCGCGTCGGTACCGTCGAGGATAGCGTTGGCCACGTCGAACACCTCGGCGCGGGTCGGCATCGGCGCCGTGATCATGGTTTCCATCATCTGGGTGGCGGTGATCACGACACGGTTCAGCTCACGACCGCGGCGGATAATGTGTTTCTGCACACCGATCAGCTCGGCATCACCAATCTCCACGCCCAGGTCGCCACGGGCTACCATGACGCCGTCGCAGGCGAGGATGATTTCGTCCAGCGCTTCCTGGGTAGCGACGGTTTCGGCACGCTCCACCTTGGCGATGATTTCGGCGCGGCTGCCGGCGGCATCGAGTAGCTGACGGGCTTCGCGCAGGTCATCGCCGGAGCGGGGGAAGGAGACCGCGACGTAATCCAGGTCCAGTTCGGCCACCACCTTGATGTCGGCCTTGTCCTTGTCGGTCAGCGCCGCGGCGGAGAGGCCGCCGCCCTGGCGGTTGATGCCCTTGTTGTTGGAGAGCTTGCCGCCGATGGTGACCTCGGTGTGGATACGGCTGCCGTTGATGTCGGTGACCCGCAGTTGAACGCGGCCGTCGTCGAGCAGCAGGATATCGCCCTGTTTACAGTCCTGGGGCAGTTCCTTGTAGTCGATACCGACCGCCTGCTGATCGCCGGCGTTGGTCTCCAGCGCCGCGTCGAGCGTGAACTGATCGCCGACACTCAACTCGATCGGGCCGTTTGCGAAACGGGCGATACGGATCTTGGGTCCCTGCAGGTCGCCGAGGGTGGCGACGGAGGCGCCCAGCTTGCGACAGGCTTCGCGCACCGCCATCACGCGCTGACGGTGATCGTCGGCGCTGCCGTGTGAAAAGTTGAGGCGAACGGTGTTTACGCCGCTCTGAATCAGCTGTTCGAGTACACCGGGTTGGTCGGTGGAAGGGCCCAGGGTGGCAACGATCTTGGTACGTTTCAGCATCGGAAGGTCTCTGCTAGCGGTGAGGGACGCCTGTTCGGCGGAGCGCGACTAAAGTAAGATTCAGACACTACAATTTCAAGTCATGACGGACGTCAAGATGGAGGCAAGGCCCTAAAATGGCGGAAGAAAACAGCCCGCCTGTCAGCTCGCAGAAGGCCTACAGGCCTGCAATTCTGGTGCTGTTGCTAACCCTGTTCGCACTTTTGCTGCTTGAAACCGGTGTCCTCAGTCGACAACAGGCACTGGAAGATCTGCAGCTGAATGCCGAATCCCACCTTGATCGCTACATCATCAGTCTGCAGCAAAAGCTCAATCGCTACAAAGATATTCCCCACCTGCTTTCAACCCACTCGGACCTGCGCTCGGCGGTAGTGGCGGAGTCCGGCGCCCCGGCGATCGATCGGGCCAACCGTTACCTGGAACAGGTTAACGAGATTATGGGTACCACCGATACCTATCTGATGGATGCCAACGGGCTGACCGTGGCGGCCAGCAACTGGCACAAGGAAGACACCTTTATCGGCCGCAACTTCAGTTTCCGGCCCTATTTCCGTGATGCGATGGCGGGCCGCGAGGGGCGTTACTTCGCGCTCGGTACCACCTCCAATCGACGCGGCTACTATTTCTCCAGCCCGCTGAAAATGGACGGAGAAGTGGTTGGTGCCGTGGTGGTGAAGGTCGATCTGCACGATGTGGAGCGGCACTGGAGCAACCCGCGAATCGACCTGCTGGTGACCGATTCCGACGGCATTATTTTCATATCCACCCGCCCGGACTGGAAGTTCCGTTCGCTGCGTGAGCTCTCATCCTCCGATCTGCGGCGTATCGTTGATAGCCGTCGCTACGGTGATTACGAGCTGTCTGCGCTGGATGTGGTCAAACGTGAGCCGCTCACCGGCGGCGGAGAGCTGATCACCCTGCTGGACGGGCGGGAAATTCGCAATCAGGCACTGGACGGCGTCGATCCCCGGCAATTCCTGCTGTTGCGCAAACAGGTGCCGGACAGCGGCTTGTATGTTTCGGTACTGGCCAGCCTCTCCCCGGTGGGAGAGGCGATGTGGGGGGCGGTGCTGCTGGTCGGTTTCAGTATTGCGGCGCTGGCGCTGTTGATCCTGTTCCTGCTGGCGCGGCGGCGTATTGTCCGCGAACGGGCCCGGTTTCAGCAGCGTGAAATGCTGGCGCTGGAGGAGAACGAAGCCCGCGTTCGCGCCATTATCGATAACACCCACGCCGGGCTGGTGGTGCTGGATGCCAGCGGCGTGATTGAATCGATCAACCCCACGGCGGAAACACTGTTCGGGCAATCACTGGAGCAGGTGCGCGGCCAGTATTTCAGTCAACTGCTGGCGCAACCGGACCGGGCCCTGTGCTGGCGCCATATTCTCGGTGAAGGGGCGGAGCTGATGAATGCCGAGGTCACCGGGCTCAGAGGCGACAGTGGCGAGGTGCCGCTGGAGGTTACGATCAACCGCATGGCGCTGGAAGATGGCCGCCATTTTATCGTGACCCTGCATGACCTGACCGAGCGCAAGGAGCAGGAGCGTCAGCTCAAGGCTGCCCAGGAAGCGCTGGAAACCCGGGTGCAGGAGCGTACCGTGGATCTGAGTCGGGCCAACGCCAAGCTGCGCGAGGAGATGGAGCTGCATAGCCAGACCCAGAACGAGCTGATCCAGACCGCCAAGCTGGCGGTGATCGGGCAGATGTCGGCAGGCATCAATCACGAGCTCAACCAGCCGCTGACGGCGATCCGCAACTATGCCGACAACGCACGGGCGTTCCTGGCCCGTGACCGGCTGGAGACGGTGGATGCCAACCTGCAGGAGATCAGTGGCCTCACCGAGCGCATGAGCCGGATTATTCACCCGCTCAAGGAGTTTGCACGCAAGAGCAGTCACAGCTCCGAACTGGTCTGCCTGCAGGCTGTGCGTGACGGTGCCATGTCGCTGATGTACGGTCGCTTCGAGAAGGCGGGGGCGGTGTGTCACTGGCCGCAGCGGCTGTCGGAATATTACGTGCTGGGCGATATTCTCAGGCTGGAGCAGGTGCTGGTTAACCTGCTCGCCAATGCGTTGCAGGCGATGGAGCAGAGCGAGGTCAAACGCATCGACGTGGCGGTGGAAACACGGGAAAAACGGCTGTTGCTGTCGGTGCGGGACTACGGCCCCGGTATCGCCGAGGCCGACCTGTCCCGGGTTTTCGAGCCCTTCTTCACCACCAAGAAATCGGGCCAGGGCCTGGGCCTGGGGCTGTCCATATCCTACCGGATCGTGGAAACCCTGGGCGGCCGGCTGACGGTGGCCAACCACTCTGAAGGCGGCGCCGTATTTACCATCGATCTACCCCGTGGTGTACGTCCGGAACTGACGATACACCCGGCAGACGAGAAAGAGGATAAAGATGAACAGCGGTGAAAGCCCGGTCGCACCGATCCTGCTGGTCGACGATGAAAAACATATCCGCCTCGCAGCGGGCCAGACACTGGAGCTGGAGGGCTACGAGGTGGACGCGCTGCCCTCGGCGGAGGGGGTGCTGGAAAAACTGGACCCGGACTGGCCCGGCGTGATTGTCACCGATATCAATATGCCCGGCATGGATGGTCTGGAACTGATGCGCCAGATCCAGGCGGTGGATGCGGAGCTGCCGGTGATCCTGATCACCGGTCATGGTGATATCTCCATGGCGGTCAGTGCGATCCGTGAAGGGGCGTATGACTTTATCGAAAAGCCCTTCGCCTCGGATTTTCTGCTCGACACCGTGCGCCGTGCGGTGGACAAGCGGCGGCTCACCCTGGAGAACCGGCGTCTGCGGCAGGAACTGGAGATACAGAACGCGGCGGGACCGCGCATGGTCGGCAAGGATCCGAAAATCGTCGCCCTGCGCCAGTTGTGCCGGACGGTGGCGGAAACGCCGGCGGATATCCTGATCCTGGCGGAAACCGGCTCCGGTAAGGACCTGGTGGCACGATATATCCACGAGCGCAGCCCGCGCCGGTCGAAGAATTTTGTTGCCATCAACTGCGGGGCGGTACCGGAAAACCTGATCGAAAGCGAGCTGTTCGGGCATGAAGCCGGCGCGTTCACAGGCGCCAAGGCGCGCCGGATCGGCAAGTTCGAGCATGCCAACGGCGGTACTTTATTTCTCGACGAGATCGAGAGCATGCCGATGTCGCTGCAGATCAAGCTGCTGCGCGTACTGGAAGAACGGGCGATCGAACGTCTGGGCTCGAACCAGCTGATCCCGCTGGATATCCGCGTCATCGCCGCGGCCAAGATCGACCTGAAGAGACTGGCGGAAGAGGGCAAATTCCGTGAAGACCTCTACTACCGGCTTAACGTGGTGCGCATCGATATTCCCCCGCTGCGCGAGCGGCGTGATGATATTCCCCTGCTGTTTCAGCACTTTATCCTGGTTGCGTCGGCGCTTTATGGCCGCGAGGTGGTTGAGCTGTCCGCCGAACGGATGCACAGCCTGCTGATGCACGACTGGCCCGGTAACGTGCGTGAGCTGCGTAACCTGGCCGAGCGCTACGTGTTGCTGGGCGAATCCTGCACCTTTGATTTTGATAACCGGCCGATCACCGACGATACCAACGGCAACGGCCTGACCCTGCCGGAGCAGGTGGAGCGGTTCGAGCGGATGCTGATCCATACCGAGCTGTCCAAGCATGGCGGCTCGATCAAGGACACCCTGCATGCGCTGGGCCTGCCGCGCAAAACCCTGTACGACAAGATGAAGAAGTACGGCCTGGAAAAGGAAGACTACAAGGCGTGAGGTGCGTAACCCCGTGATGCCAGAAGGGTGGCTTGGCGCAGCAGGTCCGACCCCGTGCCGATTGAAGCTGGCACGGGAATGATTTCAAACACCGGCGGCCAATCGCGCTGGCAGCGGCTGAAATGAAAAGTGGCGGATCTCCGCCACTCTCTGTTTATCCCTTGGAAATCAAAGCCTGAAGCGGCTGACCATCTGCTCCAGCTGCTGTGACAGCTCGCTCAAATGGTCCGATACACTGGCCAGTTCCTGGGCACGGGTGGCGGTGTTTTCGGCGCCGTCGTTGATTTCGGTGATGCTCTGCTCAACGCTTGCGGCCATCTGGGTCTGTTCGCGCACGGCGCTGGCCACCTGGTGGTTCATGTCGTTGATAACGCGCACCTCCTCGGCGATGTTGCTCAGCGCATTGGCGGTTTTGCGGACCTGCTCCACGCCTTCGCCTGCGCCGTCCAGGGCGGTACGCATCACGGATACCGCATCCTTGGCATCCACCTGAAGGTCGCTGATGATCTTGTTGATCTCCTCGGTGGAGGCGTGGGTGCGGCTGGCCAGAGTGCGCACCTCGTCGGCGACCACGGCGAAGCCCCGGCCCTGTTCACCGGCGCGGGCGGCTTCAATGGCGGCGTTCAGCGCCAACAGGTTGGTCTGCTCGGCCACTTTCTGGATCACCTCCAGCACGGTGCCCACGTTTTCGCTCTGGGAATCGAGCCTTTCGATGACACTGGTGGCGCGCTCGATGCTCTGCTTCAGCGCTTCGATCGACTCGATAGCGGTCTGGGTGATGCGGGTCCCGTCGTTGCTCTCCTGCAGTGCCAGATCCGAGGCGGATACGGTGTTTTCGGCGCTGGCCTCGACGCTCTTGGTGGCGGCTTCCATCTGCTCCATGGCCGAGGCCACCGAGCTGGTCTGCATCTGCTGACCGCGGGCGGCATCGATAGCGTGGGTGGCGATGGTGCTGATCTGGGAGCTGGAGCTGGCCAGCTTCTGCACCGTGTCATTGACATGCTGGATGCTGGACTGGAAGGTGCCGAGCATGGAGTTGAACGCCTTGGCCATCTGGCCCACTTCATCACCGGAGTTGATATCGACGCGCTGGCTCAGGTCGGCGTTTTTCTCTATTTCGCTCATGGTGCTGGCGAAGGCGTTGATCGGACGGATCACTATGCGGCGGATGATAAAGCTGATCAGCAGCACGCCGGCGATAAACAGTGCCAGTTCCACCAGCGCGATATTACGCAGGTTCTTGCCTATCTCGTTGTCGACCTTGGCAAAGTCGTAGGTGACGCGCACGGCACCGAGCACCGTACCCTCTTCAACCTGGTGGCAGAGCAGGCAGTTGGTGCCTTTGTACTCGCTCAATGCCTTCATCGGCGTGACCACGGTGAGGCGGTGGCCCTGGTTGTCGTCAAACTCCTCGACCACGTGTTCGCCGTTCATGGCGCGGCTATCGAGCTCATCCATGATGACTGCGTCTTCGGAACCCGGGCCGTACACCTGGCTGACCGCGTCGCCACGAATGATGCGCGCTTCTGTGAGGGATTCGTTACTGAGTATTTTCTGCTGCAGCGCACTGCGGTTCTGCATGGCGCCGCTGAGCATCAGGATATTGATGCTGTCGAAATAGGAGTCCGCAGTGGCCAGGGTAGTGAATTCCGCCACGTCTCGGCTCAGTGAACTCTCGCTGCGATGAATTGCCGAAAGGGAGCTGGCAAAGACGATAAGGAACACGATCACCAGGGAAAGATTCACCTTGGTCTGTATAGATAGGGCCTTCTTCACTACAGCGGTCTTCCTATATGCAGGGGGTACTAAGTCGTTTCGGCATGTTGCGCAAATTCTGTAGCCGATTCAATAACGGCGTAGGTTGTGGCGCAATAAATGTACATTTTCTTGATCCCTGTCCTGCCGCTCCCGGCATGTGTGACTCTCCGCCTGTTTTTCTGATTTGGATGTGTGGAAATCCGCCGATTTGATCGGATATACACTCAACCGGCCCCTGTCGCAGAAATTTTTTCGGTTTTTAAGTTTTTGTTTTTTAAGAGTTAAAAGACTTTTAATTAGCTTTTTTAACGCATTGGCACCTGTTTTGCTCATCTATGACAACGCCGGCATCACCCCAAGCTGCCGGTAACAATAACGATGACTTACAACGATAAAGCTACAGGAGAAGTCTAATGCGTCTACTGACTGCCGCAGTTACCACCCTTGCCCTGACTCTGGGTGCCCAGATCGCTGCCGCGGCGCCGATCGAGATCAAGTTTTCCCATGTGGTTGCCGAGAACACCCCGAAAGGCAAGATGGCGCTCAAGTTCAAGGAACTGATTGAAGAGCGTGCTGGCGATGAGGTGACTGTTTCCGTATTCCCGAACTCTCAGCTGTTCGGCGATAACAAGGTGCTAGAAGCGATGCTGCTGGGCGACGTTCAGATGGCCGCTCCTTCACTGTCCAAATTCCAGAAGTACACCAAGCAGCTGCAGGTTTTCGATCTGCCGTTCCTGTTCCAGGACATGGCTGCCGTTGACCGTTTCCAGAAGAGTGAAACCGGTCAGGAGCTGCTGAACTCTCTGAACAAGCGCGGTCTGGTCGGTCTGGGTTACCTGCACAACGGCATGAAGCAGATGTCTGCTGGCGAGCCGCTGCGTGTGCCGGCCGATGCCGCTGGCAAGAAGTTCCGCATCATGACCTCCGACGTGCTGCAGGCGCAGTTCGAAGAAGTTGATGCCGTACCGCTGAAAAAGCCGTTCTCTGAAGTGTTTACCCTGCTGCAGACCAAGGCGATCGACGGTGCCGAGAACCCCTGGTCCAACATCTACTCCAAGAAGTTCCACGAGGTTCAGCCTTACATCACTGAAACCAACCACGGTCTGCTCGACTACATGGTTGTGACCTCTGCCGAGTTCTGGAACGGCCTGGATGACGACCTGCGTGTCGAAATCAAAACCGCTCTGGACGAAGCGATCGCCTACGGTAACCAGATCTCCGGCGAGCAGGCTGCTGCCGACCGTCAGGCCATCATCGACTCTGGCCGCTCTGAAGTGATCGAGATCACTGCGGAAGAGCGTCAGCAGTGGGTTGATGCCATGAAGTCGGTGTGGAAGCAGTTCGAAGACGAGATCGGCTCTGAGCTGATCGACGCCGCGCTGAAATCCAACGAAGGCTAATTCCCCGCTACATTCCCGCCCGGATGGTCTCCATCCGGGCTCCTTCTACTGCCGTCAGGGATGTAGAGGAAAGGCCGGGGTCTCCCCTGTGCGTCTGTTGCACTACGGCTGGATAGAGGTTTAATCATCATGGCTTTACGTAACCTGGTCACCCAGATCGAGGAGGCGATCCTGTCTCTTCTGCTGGTGAGCATGACCCTCCTTGTCTTTGCTGAAGTGGTCGCCCGCTTCGGTTTCAACGCTGGTATCCACTGGGCGCAGGAAGCGACGCTGCTGCTGTCCGGCTGGTTTGTCCTCTTTGGCGCCTCCTATGGCGTGAAAGTGGGTGCGCACATCGGTGTGGATGTATTTGTCCGCATGCTGCCGTCGAAGCTTTATCGCGCCGTCACCCTGTTCGCGATTCTGCTCTGCGTGGGCTACTGCATTCTCTTCCTGATCGGCTCCTGGGAGTACGTGATGAAGATGAAGATGATCGGTATCGAGCTGGAAGATATTCCGGTACCGAAATGGACCGCGTCCACCATCCTGATTATCGGTTTTGCACTGCTGATCATCCGTTTCCTGCAGCTGGGCTGGAAGGTGATCCGGGGCGAGGCCGAGGGTTTCAGCTTTGCCGATGAAGCGGAAGAGAGTATGCACCTGGCCAATGAACTGAAAGAGTCCGAAGAGAAGGAGAATCGCTCATGACCACTGCGATGCTCTTTATCCTGCTGTTCGGCTGCATGCTGATGGGCATGCCGATCGCTGTGGCGCTGGGTCTGTCCAGCGTGACCACTATCCTTTTGTTTTCCAACGACTCGCTGGCGTCGATTGCACTGAAGCTGTTTGAAGCAACTTCCGAGCATTACACCCTGCTGGCGATTCCGTTCTTTATTCTGTCGTCCGCGTTTCTGTCCACCGGTGGTGTGGCCAAGCGCCTGATCAACTTTGCGGTTGATGCGATCGGCCACGTACGCGGTGGTCTGGCGATGGCATCGGTGATGGCGTGCATGCTGTTCGCAGCGGTGTCCGGTTCGTCGCCGGCGACCGTGGCGGCGATCGGTTCCATCGTTATCGCCGGTATGGTGCGTTCCGGCTATCCGGAAGCGTTCGGCGCCGGTGTAATCGCCAACGCCGGTACCCTGGGTATCCTGATTCCGCCGTCCATCGTGATGCTGGTTTACTCCGCTGCCACCGAAGTATCCGCCTCGCGGATGTTCATGGCCGGTTTCGTACCGGGCATCATGATGGGCCTGATCCTGATGATCGCGATCTATATCGCCGCACGCATCATGAAGCTGCCGGCCCAGCCGTTCCCGGGCTTTGCTCAGCTGGCGCGTTCGGGGTTGATCGCACTCGGTGGTCTGATGCTGATCATCATCGTGCTGGGCTCCATCTACGGTGGTATTGCGTCTCCGACCGAGGCTGCTTCCGTGGCTGCGATCTACGCCTACCTGATTGCCGTGATGGGCTATCGCGATATTGGTCCGCTCAAGGGTGTGGCCTGGCGCAAGGATGGCGAGGGTATGGCCAGCGTGGTGGCACGCAACACCGGCCTGATGCTGCTGGCATTCCCGAAATCGGTGACCCACCCGGAAGTGCGCAAGGTATTTGTGGATGCGTCCAAGGTCGCCATGATGCTGCTGTTCATCATCGCCAACGCGATGCTGTTCGCCCACGTGCTGACTACCGAACGTATTCCCCACCAGATCGCTGAAGTTATCGTGCAGTGGGGCTTGCCGGCCTGGGGCTTCCTGATCGTGGTGAACATTCTGCTGCTGATCGCCGGTAACTTCATGGAGCCGTCCGCGATCCTGCTGATCATGGCGCCGATCCTGTTCCCGATCGCGACTCAGCTGGGTATCGATCCGATCCACCTCGGTATCATCATGGTGGTGAACATGGAGATCGGTATGCTGACGCCGCCGGTGGGGCTGAACCTCTTTGTCACCGCCGGTATCACCGGCCGCGACATGGTGTGGGTGATCAAGGCCTGCGCGCCCTGGCTCTGCCTGCTGCTGTTCTTCCTGATATTGATCACCTACATACCGCAGATATCGCTGTTCCTGCCGGAATACATCGATAAGCTGAACGGTTACTGATCGAACTTATCAGCTCTTAGAGCAGGAGATCCGGGAGTGACGGCAGGATGCCAACACTCCCCCAAAACACTCTGTGTGATTGCCGCTGCGGCCTCAGGCCCCAGCGGCTTTTTTATGTACAGGATGTACGGTACCCCGCGGGTGCATGGATGCACAGGAGCGGGGTATGAGGATGTACGGTATCCCGCGGGCGCATGGACGCGCAGGAGCGGGGTATGAGGATGTACGGTATCCCGCGGGCGCATGGATGCGCAGGAGCGGGGTATGAGGATGTACGGTACCCCGCGGGTGCATGGATGCACAGGAGCGGGGTATCAGGATCCCTGCGTGTCTTGCCGAGGTCGGCTGTCGCGGGTGTTTTGTACCGTGCATCTGTCTGTTCCAGGCCAGGTTGCCCGGTGCGGATATGAGGATGGCGGCTTCTGGTTGTATAATCCCTGGTTAATTTTTGCATAGCGGTTGCGGGGACAGACATTAATGCTGGGTACGATTGCAGCAGCCTGGGGCTTCGTCGGCATTTTGATGCTATTCAGTAGTGCTATCTATCGCCTGGGTGCGCTGGCGCTGGATATGCCGTTGCACAGTTTTAGCTGGTACCACTGGGTCGCTTTGGTGGCCTGTGTACTGTTCATGGGGTTTGCCGAGGGCTACCGGGGCTTTCAGCAGAACTTTTCACCGCGGGTGGCGGCCCGGCTGCTCTATCTGCAGCGCAATGTGACGCCGGCGCGGCTGATCTTTGCGCCGTTTTTCGGCATGGGCTACTTCCACGCGACGCGCAAACGTCAGATCGTCTCCATCTGCCTGACCGGGGGGATCGTGGTGCTGGTGCTGATTGTGCGCCAGATTGAACAGCCCTGGCGCGGGATTATCGACAGCGGCGTGGTGCTGGGTCTTGCCTGGGGCATAGTGTCGCTGGCCGCGTTTACCTTCAGAGCCTTCTCGCGACCGGGCTATTCGGTATCGCCGGAAACGCCCTGATCTCAACCTGAGCTATTTGCTTTCAAGCCCCCAGATGGGGGCTTTTTGCATTGCGGCGCTGCCGGCATAGCCGCGGGTGTCGCCGGTCAGCGGTGAATAAAAAAATCCCCACACTGCGGTGCAGTCTGGGGAAAGTGGAGAAAACCTGCAGCGTGCAGATCAGGCGAAGGCGTAGCCCAGGCCGATGAACAGCGCGAAGGTGAAGGCGGCGCCGAGCAGGGCATAGGGGATCTGGGTCAGTGCATGCTGCATCGATGTGCAGCCGGAGCCCTGGGCCGAGAGCACGGTGGAATCGCTGAAGAAACAGGCGTGACTGCCAAAGGCTGAGGCTGACAGCAGCGCGCCCACGGTGAGCGGCATCGACATATCCATCGCCTGTGCCATCGGGATCACGATCGGCAGGGAAACCACGAATACTCCCCAGCTGGAACCGGTGGCAAAGACCACTGCCGCCATCACCGCAAACACCAGTGCCGGCAGCAGTTCTTTCGACAGGATGGGGGTCAGGGCATCGATGATGTAGGGCGTCATGCCGAGCTGGTCATTCACATCCTTCAGCATGAAACCGGCGCAGACCACGGCGATCGGGTGCAGCATCACCTTGAAACCGTCGAGCATGGAGTCCACCAGCTGGCCGAAGTTGAGCAGGTTCTGCCAGTAGTAGAGCACCATGGTAAACAGAGACGCGGTCAGCGCCCCGAGCAGCAGGTCGATCTCGTAGTAGACGCTGGCGCCGACCAGTACCGCCATCGGCAGCAGGAAATTGATCAGGCCAACGGCAGGGGAGACCTTTTTGATTTTCGAGGTATCAAAACCATCGAGGATCACGCCCGGCGGCACCGGGTCACCCTTCTGCGCCCGCGCCTCAGCCTGCTTCATCGCACCCAGGTTGCCGAGAATGCCGCCGGCCACCAGGAACACCACCAGCAGTGCTACCCAGCCGTAGGCCATGAACGGGATCGCATCGATATAAAGTGACATGCCCTTGCCCGATTCTGTCGCGCCGTTCTCCTCCAGCAGGGCGGCAAAGTAGACCGCCCAGGTGGAGATCGGCACCAGAATACAGACCGGCGCGGCGGTGGAGTCCACCAGGTAAGCGAGCTTTTCGCGGGAGATGCGGTACTTGTCGGTGAGTGTTTTCATCGACGCCGACACCGCCAGCGAATTCAGGTAGTCATCGATGAACACCAGCATGCCCAGTACACAGGTGGTCAGCATGGTGCCGCGTTTGGTTTTGATGCGACGGGCCAGGGTTTCGCCGAAGCAGACCACGCTGCCGCCGCGCTCGAGAATATTGATCAGCCCGCCCATCATGCCGCAGACCAGTACGATCCAGGCGATGGTCTCGTTCATCACCACGTTGATCGACAGGTCGCCAAGGCCGGCGATCACCTCCACGGGATTCAGCAACACCAGCCCGGCGACGATACCGGCGAAGATCGCTTCGAGCGCCCGGCGGCTGTAGATGGCGACACAGAGGGTCAGCAGGGCCGGCAGCAGGCTGACAAAGCCGAACCCCTGGTCGCTGGAGTACTGGGTAGAAAGATAGGCGAAGCCCGCCATGACGACGCAGTAAAAAAGGATCGATCTGGATCTGCTGGACAGCGTCTGTCGGCCGCCGGGCTCGACCACCTCGGCGTTAAGGGTTGGGTTGGTATTCATTGAAATGACCTGTTTATTGTTGCCTATTTTTATTCGAATTCGTCTCGCAGCAATACTCCGCCACCCCGAAGCCGGGGTGGATCAAGCATCAACCGCGTCAGATACCGAGTTTGTCCCGCAGGTTGTAGTAAGCCGCACCGATGGCGGTGTAGGGCACGCGCAGCATGCGCCCGCCGGGGAAAGGGTATTGCGGCAGGGAGGCAAAGATATCGTAGCGTTCCGCCTGGCCCTGGATCGCATCGGACAGCACCTTGCCCGCCAGGTGAGAGCAGGTCAGGCCGTGGCCGCTGTAGCCCTGGGCGTAGTAGATATTGGCGTGGGAACCGACCCGACCCAGCTGAGGCAGGCGCATCAGGGTGAGCAGGAAGTTACCGGTCCAGGCGTAGTCGACCTTGACGCCTTTCAGCTGCGGGAAGGTTTTCAGCATCTTCGGCAGAATCAGCGATTCGATCTTGCCCGGTTCCCGGGCGCCGTAGGTGACGCCGCCGCCATAGATAAGGCGGCCGTCGCCGGAGAGACGGAAGTAATCGAGCAGGTAATTGCAGTCCTCGACACACTGGTCCCGGGGCAGGAGTTCGCGCTGCTGCGCTTCAGTCAGTGGTGCCGTGGTGATCACCTGGGTGCCGCAGGGCATCGCCTTGGCCTGGAGCTTGGGGATCAGGTCGCCAAGATAGGCGTTGCCGGCAACGACGACGAAATTGGAGGTGACGCAGCCCTTCGGCGTGTGAACCCTGACCTTTTCGCCCTCTTCCACCCGCACCGCCGGGGAGCCTTCATAGATCACGCCGCCGAGGCTCTCCAGCGCCCGGGCCTCGCCCAGCACCAGGTTGAGCGGATGGAAATGGCCGCCGGATCTGTCCAGCAGCGCACCCTTGTAGCGGGTTGAGCCAATGTAGTTGCGGGTGTCGGATTCACTTAGCAGCTCAAGGTCCGGGTGGCCATGCTTTTCCCACAGCGCCTTTTTGCCTTTCAACTCCTCGAACTGCTTGCTGTTGCAGGCAGCGAAGATGCCGCCGTCCTTGAGATCACACTGGATGTTGTAGTCCTTGACCAGGCGCCGGATGATGCGTCCGCCCTCGAACGCCATGGCGCCCATCGCCTTGCCGGTGGCCTGGCCGTAGTTGCGCTCGATAAAGTCGATATCGCGGCTGTAGCTGTGGACAATTTGGCCGCCGTTGCGACCGGAAGCGCCAAAGCCGATGCGGGTCGCTTCAAGCACGATAACCTTGAATCCCTGCTCGGCCAGGTGAACCGCGGTGGAGAGTCCGGAAAAACCGGCGCCGATGATGCAGACATCGGCTTCTACCTGGGTCTCCAGGGCGGGGCGGATGCGTTTATCGTTCGCCGATGCCGCGTAGTAAGAAGTGGTGTGTGAAAGCTCAGACATGATCTGTTTCGTAATCCTGACCGCCGGACAGCTGTCCGGAGGGAGATGATCTTCACAATCGTCGCCGGACGATTGACCATGTTTAAACAATAGATTTGCTCCGGGTTAGGGCGATATACCCTTCAGGGGATATTTTTACGGCGGGTGGGTACCTGGAGGAGGCTCTGGGCGTGTTTCAGTGCCGGGGCTGCAGCCTTTTTGTGCCTATCCCCTTGATACTGAAAGGCCAGGTAGACAGGCGGTCAAAAAACGAACAAATGTTTGAACTTTATGCTGAGAGGGGCGACTAACTCTTCGATTTTTTAGATATCTCTAATATAAGTGGAGTGCATAATACATGTTGAAGTCCCGTTCCCTGAGTATCCCGGTTCTGTTGGTAACTACAGTGTTTGGCAGCCTGGCATACGCCGGCAAGAGCGATTCATCAACCTCAACGCTAAGCGATGAAGAGGTCAGTACTATTCAGTTTATGCGCGAGGAAGAGAAGCTGGCGCGTGATGTCTACCTTACCCTGGACCAATACTGGGGGGAGCAGACCCAGGTGTTTGCCAACATCGCCGAATCCGAGGAGGAGCACACCAGCAGCGTCGAGTACCTGATCGATAAATATGAGATCGAGGACCCGGTTCTGCACGACGAGATCGGCCTGTTCACCCACCCGGAGCTGCAGGAACTCTACGATAAGCTGGTGGCAACCGGGACGAACTCGCTGATCGATGGCCTCTATGTGGGTGGCCTGATCGAGGAGAAGGATATGGAGGATATCGTCGAGGCGATAGAGGGCACCGACGAGCGTCCGCTGGTACTGGTTTATTCCAATCTGCTGGATGGCTCGGAGAACCATCTGCGTGCCTTCGTGGAGGTGATTGAAAACCAGGACCTGACCTATGACGCCCAGCTGCTGAGTCAGGATGAGGTGGATTATATCCTCACCGCCGACAGCGATTCCGGCGGCAAAAAACGCTGATACAACGAAAAAGACCGGGGCAGTTGCCCCGGTCTTTTTGTTATGACAAGCGCCGGTCTGATTGGGTCAATCAGCCGAGGAACAGCTTGTAGGCGGTGTTTTCGGTCTCATCGAAATAGGTGTAGCCGATCTCTTCGAGGAACTGGCCGACCTGGGCGTGTTCCTCTTCCGGCACCTGCATGCCGACCAGTACTCGACCGTAGGCTGCACCGTGGTTGCGGTAGTGGAACATGGAGATGTTCCAGCGACCGCCCAGCTTGTTGAGGAACTTCATCAGCGCGCCCGGGCGTTCCGGGAACTCGAAGCGGTAAACCACTTCATTAGCCACGCTGGCCGGTGCGTGGCCGCCCACCATGTAGCGCACATGCAGCTTGGCGGTTTCATCGTCGGTCAGGTCGGTGACGTCCTCGATGTGCTCGCGCAGCTCGCTCAGCAGCTCTTCGCGACCGCCGTTATTGGGCAGGATCTGCACACCGGCAAAAACCATCGCCTGGCTGTCATCGGAGTAGCGGTAGTTGAACTCGGTGATGTTGCGCTTACCGAGTGCGGCACAGAATTTCTTGAAGCTGCCGGGGCGCTCCGGGATACGCGCCGCGATGATCGCTTCACGCTGTTCACCGAGCTCGGAGCGCTCGGCGATATGGCGCAGGCGGTCGAAGTTGACGTTGGCGCCGGAGTCGATGGCGATCAGCGTGCCGCCTTCGACCCCTTCGCGGGCAACATATTTCTTCAGCCCGGCCACGCCGAGTGCGCCTGCCGGTTCGCAGACGGAACGGGTATCGTCGAAGATATCCTTGATGGCGGCACAGATCTCGTCGGTGGTGACGGTGACCACTTCGTCGACGTAATCCTTGGCGATCTCCCAGGTGTACTCGCCGATCTGGGCCACGGCCACGCCGTCGGCGAAGATGCCCACCTGGTCCAGGGTGTCACGGAAGCCTTTCTCCATCGCCAGCGCCAGGCTGGCCGATTCGTTGGACTCCACACCGATCACCTTGGTTTCCGGGCGCAGGTATTTGACGTAGGAGGCGATACCGGCGATCAGGCCGCCGCCACCGACGGGTACGAAGATCGCATCGATCGGTCCGCTTTCCTGGCGCAGAATCTCCATGCCGATGGTGCCCTGGCCGGCGATCACATCCGGATCATCGTAGGGGTGGACGAATACCAGCCCCTTCTCCTCCATCAGGCGCTGGGCGTGGGCGCGTGCCTCATCGAAGGTGTCGCCGTGCAGCACCGCGCGGCCGCCAAGACGTTTGACGTTGGCCACCTTCACATCGGGAGTGGTCTTCGGCATGACGATGGTCGCCTTGATGCCGAGCCTGCGTGCCGACGCTGCCACGCCCTGGGCGTGGTTGCCGGCCGAGGCGGTAATGACACCCCGTGCTTTTTCCTCGTCACTCAGCTGCGACATCTTGTTGTAGGCGCCGCGAATCTTGAATGAGAACACCGGCTGCTCATCCTCACGCTTGAGGAGAACACGGTTGCCAAGGCGTTCGGACAGGCCGCGGGCTTCGTCCATCGGCGTTTCGCACGCGATGTCGTAAACCCGGGCTTCGAGGATCTTTTTGATATAACGCTGCATAGGGCACTTCTGGATTAATGGGGAAGCTATGAATAAGGCGATAGCGTCTCAGCGAGGCCTGACGTATTCAGATACAAGGCGAGCTCCCCAGGCGCATTGCACGCGAGACGAAAGGAGGAAATGGTATCGGCTCAAACCCTCAGCGTCTATAAGGGCAGCGGTGTGTTGCGTATAATCTAGCCACTCCCGCGATCTTAATCAGGACCCGAAAGGCGATGACCCAGGACGAAATGAAAAAAGCGGTGGCCGAGGCCGCCGTTGAACGTATCAAGCCGCTGCTGGAAAGTGACACCATTATCGGCGTTGGCACCGGTTCCACGGCGAATCTGTTTATCGATGCCCTGGCCGGCGTGAAAAACCGCTTTGCCGGTGCGGTGGCCAGCTCCGACGCCACCGCCGAGCGTCTGCGCGGTCACGGTATCGAAGTATTCGATCTCAACAGTGTCGATCAGCTGGCGGTCTACGTGGATGGTGCCGACGAGTTCGATCCGCACATGAACCTGATCAAGGGCGGCGGTGCGGCGCTGACCCGCGAAAAGATTGTTGCCGCCGTGGCAAAAGAGTTTGTCTGCATCGTCGACAGCAGCAAGAAAGTGGATCTGCTGGGCGAATTCCCGCTGCCGGTGGAGGTGATCCCGATGGCGCGCTCCTATGTGGCCCGTGAACTGGCCAAGCTCGGTGGTCTGCCGGTCTACCGCGAAGGCGTGGTGACCGACAACGGCAACGTGATCATCGACGTGCAGGATATGGAGATTCTCGATCCCAAGGCGCTGGAGCAGCAGATCAACAACATCGTTGGCGTCGTGACCAACGGTCTGTTCGCCCGTCGTGGTGCGGATGTGGTGTTGATGGGAACGCCGAACGGCGTCGAAGAGCTACACTACTCGCACTGATCCGTATGCATTGAGCTGCATGCTTTGAGCGGTTTGTCCTCGCTCTGGTGCAGTGATTCAGGGGAGGGGCGGTCTGACAGGCTGCCTTTTCCTCAGCAGCAGTGAAAGTGCGCTGCGAGTCAGATTCCCATCTGCTGAAAACCCTTCAGTTTCACCCCGACTATCCTGTCGTCTCTACCTCTTTATACCCGCCGCACTGATCTCGGTTTCAGGTCCAGCGTTAACTCCCGGCAAGCTTATCCGTTGAGAAAGCCGACACTTGATAACGTCTGATAATACGCAGGTGATTGAGCGTGCTTTCGGGAAGATGCCGCTTAACGGAGAAGGTGAGTCGTTCGGGGGGAGGGGGGCAGGCCCCGGCGCTTGCAGTACCTCTAAGGTGAGTCCCCGAGGCTTGCAAGGCTAGGGGCCGAGCGTTTGGCGAGTTTACCGATGCGCAGCTGTCTGGACAGGCTGGCCGGTCAGGCAAACCCTAACGCTTTGCCACTGAGCTTTTACGCTCTGAGCAGTTTACCACTGGACCACTTTGGTCAGTACGATGCTCACCGGCATGGTAATCCACAGCATTGCGGCTGTGTTGATCACCAGCCAGCCCCAGCCGGAAGAGTCGCGGAAGTTTTCATCATGCGCCATGACGTATTCACCCTTTTGAAAAACTTGAAAATTATGGTTTCTTAGATTTGTCGCCTATGGCGACTGCATAGAATCGGCGCGGATTTTACCAGAGCCCCCGGGTGCTTAGTAGCGGCCTCTTTGTCGTAGAACGTCAGTGGCATAAGCCGTACCGGCAGCTACATAGCCCTTAGCGCTTTCCGCTATGCTGTATGTCATCCTCGGGTTGAAGTACACAGGAGTAACACCCCATGAAATGGATCGCCTGGTTGGTGGGAATTGTCCTTACCCTAATGCTGACATTCCATGCACTGCCCTATGTGGTGCGTGATCAGGTCGTTATCTGGCTTCGCTCCCAGGGAGTGGAGGACGCCCGCTTCAAGGCGCTGACGGTTAACTGGCTCAGCGGTGAGGTGATCATCGAGGGGCTAAAGGCCCGGCGCGAGGGGCACTACCCGCTGGATATCGACCGCTTCCGTGCCGCCATCGATTACGGCGATCTGTTCGATAAAAGAATCCATCTGCTGCCGCTGGAGGTTGAGGGGGTTCGTTCCGGCTTTGTATATACCCTTGAAGAGCAGTGGCTTGGCCCGCTGAATCTGGCGGAGCTGGCGCCACCGGCCGATGAAACGGCAGAGCCCGAAGCGCCGCCGAGCGATGAACCATCCGGCTGGAGCGTCGGCCTGGATGCGTTGTCGCTGCAGAGCATCGACTGGCGCCTGCAGCTGTTCAAACAGGAGCACCATCTGGAGCTGGATCAGCTGCAGCTCGGCGGTCTGTTTTTCTGGCAGCCGCAGGAGCCAACGGCGCTGATACTGCATGGCCGCATCAACGGCGCCCCCTTCGATATTGACTCCAGCGCTCTGCCGTTGCCGGCAGACAAGCGTGCCGACCTTGCACTGAAGCTGGAAAAACTGCCGGTGCACCCATTGGTCGCACAGTTTGTGCCGCAGCTGGAGTCAGCCACTGTCAGCGCTGATCTGCGACTGGGCAGTGAACTGGCCGGCGACAGTTTGCATATCACGCCCAACGGCACGATCAGCCTTAGCAATCTTTCCTGGCAGGATGAGGCACTGAGTTTCACAACCCCGTCGCTGACCTTCGATGGCGGCGTGGATCTGACCCTGGCCGCTTTTGCCCCGGCGAATATCGCGGTCGGTGCCCGGATCAGTCTGGCCGAGGGCGCTGCCCTGACCCAGGGCGCTCAACAGGTGGATCTGGGGGGATTGAGCTGGGATGGCAAGGTGGACGTGGATCTGAGTCGCGAAGGCCCGATGAATCTGGGTGTTGCCGGCTCCCTGGATGCGCAGACGCTGGCGCTGACCCTGGCTGGTGAAGCGCCGCTGTCATTGGCCCTGGGTCAGCTGGGCTGGCAGGGAGACAGCGATATCCAGGTCGGCAGAGGCGAACAGCTGGCGGTCAATGTTCAGGGCGAGAACCGTCTGCAGGTTGCGGACCTGGCACTGCAGCAGGGCGATGCGCTGTCGCTTGGACTCGGTTCCGCCGACTGGCAGGGCGATACCAGGGTGCAGGTCAGTGGCGGCGAAGCCGTTCAGGTGGATCTGCAGGGACAGAACAAGCTGCAACTGGCTGCGCTGAAACTGGAGCAGGGCAGCGCACTGTCGCTGTCGCTGAGCAAGGCTGATCTGTCCACAGCTCTGACCTCGAAGGCGCTGAACGACTGGTCCCTGGCAGGCACAAACCTGAACCTGAACGGCGTGGCTTTGCAGCAGGGCGGGGCCATGCAGGTGGCGCTGGAGAGCCTGTCGACCACCGCCGACGCGAGTTATTCCATCGACAGCGGCAACCTTTCCCTCAGTGCGCCCACACTCTCCCTCGGCGCTGCAAACGTACAGGCGGGTGGCAAGCCGCTGGCCTCGCTGAACGCGGTACAGCTGAATGCGCTCAAGGTTGCGCTGCCGTTGCAGGTGGCGCTGGCGTCGGGACGGGTTTCCAGTCTCAGTCTTGCCAGTACCGAGTCCGGTGAACCGCTGGCCTCCCTGGCCGCACTGACGCTGGATAGCCTGGATCTCGGCGCAAACAGTGCAGTGATCAACTCGATCACCGCGTCCGATCTCAATGCCAGCGTTACGCTGGACGAACAGATGCAGCCTGTGGATATCCAGGCGCTGCAAACCCAGCTGGCTGCCCTTTCCGGCGGAGAATCGACAGCCGCTGCTGAACAGCCTGCCGCGGCGGCCAGTCAAAGCGATCCGTTCCGGGTCAGGATTAACCGCATCGCCGTGGATGGTGACAGTCACATCAAATTCACCGACAGGTCCGTGGAGCCCGACTTCAAGTCCGATCTGGCGATCAGTCAGGCATCGCTCGACAAGCTGGATACCCAGGGTAACGAGCAGAGCGATTTCAGCCTCAGCGGTGTGTTCAACCGTTTCGCCAAGCTGGAAGTAAATGGCGCGATCAGTCTGCTGGGTTCGCCGCGCAGTGGCCACTGGACGGTCAGCCTCGACGATGTGCAGATGCCGGCGGTGAGCCCTTATAGCATCAAGTACACCGGTTACTATCTGAAAAGTGGGCAGTTAAACCTGTCGATGGAAGGGACGCTGGACGCCGACAACCTCGACGGTAAAAACCATATCCGGATCAACCGTCTGGAGGTGGATCCGGCGGATCAGGAGCAGATCGGCAAGTTTGAGGAGACACTCAGCCTGCCATTGGGAACAGCCATTGCCGTGCTCCAGGACGACGATGAAAACATCGATCTGGATGTGCCGATCAGCGGCTCCCTGGACGATCCCTCATTCGATTACCAGAGCATCATCAACCGTGTGATCGGCAAAGGCGTCAAGGAGGGTGTCATGAGTTATCTGATCCAGGCACTGCAGCCCTACGGCGCGCTGATTACGCTGGCGGAAACCGCCATCGATGCCAGCAAGACCGGCGCCTTTATCAATCTGGAACCGGTGATCTTCCCGGCGGGAGAAGCCGAGCTGCCCACGGGGGCGGCAGGTGATTACCTGGATCAGCTGGCGGGACTGATGAGCGAGCGCGAGGGGCTGCGCCTCAACCTGTGCGGTGTGACGGTACAGGATGACCGCCAGACGGTTGGCGAGGCACTTAACAAGGAAAACGGCATGCGTACCACGCCGCTGGAGGGCGAGGAGCTGGCAGCGGAGTTGAGCGAACGTCTGCGGCAGCTGGCCCAGGCGCGTTCGGAAACGCTGAAGGAGAAGCTGCAGCAGGGCGTGGCGGCCGACCGCCTGTTCCTCTGTTATCCACAGATCGATCAGGAGGGCGAACCGCGCGCAGACCTGTCGCTTTGAGGCACCTCGCGCAGGTCAGCACGCAGTTCTCACCCCGGTGCCGGTTTCAGTCGGCACGGGGGGTATGCCCTTCGGCTGCGTGCCTTCTACTAGCTTTGCGACCTCAGCAACCGGTAGCACTGATCCAGCCTTAACGGGCGGCGGATCAGGAAGCCGGTGGCGACAAAGAACAGCGAGGCCAGTGCTGGCAGCGTTACCCAGAGCCAGGGGTGCAGCTTCGGATCCACGTGCAGGAGCTCAAGATGCAGGCCAGCCAGTGTCACCTCGGCCGCAATACCTGCCAGCACACCGCACACCAGACCCAGCAGCAGAAACTCCAGCAGATCAAGCCGCCTTGTCTGCTCGCCGCTGGCGCCCAGTGTCTGCATCAGGGCTGATTCGAAACGGCGCTGTTCCAGTGCCTGGAGCAGGGTCACCGCCATCAGGATCAGTCCACAGAGCAGCGTCAGACCGAGGATCATTGCCGAGCTGTCCCCCAGGCGCTTCAGCCAGACACCCAGTTGAGCCAGCAACTGGTCGATATCGACAAGTGTCAGCGACGGAAAATCACGCAGCATCTGTGTGGCCAGCTGCTTGCGCTCGCCATCCAGGCGGAAGCTGGTGATCCAGGTGCCGGGGTAGTCCTCCAGCGCACCGGGACTGAAGATGACGTAGAAGTTGGGCCGGAACGAGGTCCACTCCACGCCGCGGATACTGGTGATCTGCGCCGACACCTGCTGGCCGCCGATATCGAAGCCGAGACTGTCACCGAGCGTAAGTCCCAGGTCTTCCATCATGTCCTGCTCGACCGAGATCTGTGGTGTATCCGGTGTACTCTCCCACCACTGGCCGGCCAGCAGCTCGTTGTGTTCAGGTTTATCGCGGGTCCAGCTCAGGTTCAGCTCCCGTCTCAGGGTGTTGTCCTGCAGCTGCTCTTCAGTCAACTGGGGACGTATAGGCTTGCCGTTGAGCTCATTTAGACGGCCGCGGATCATCGGGTACAGCTCGCTGTCGATGCCGTTATCCTGCAGGAAACCATCCAGGTCCGGTTTCTGCCAGGGCTGGATATTGATCACGAAGTAGTTCGGCGTGTCGGTGGGAAACTTGGCGCGCCACTCCGCGAGCAGATCGGCACGGCTGACCCAGACCACCGCCAGCAGCGTCAGCAGCAGTACGATGACCGCCGACTGCAGCCGGTGCCACTTGCGCTGCTGGCGCAGTCGCAGCCGCAGCAGGCGGCCAAGCAGCAGCTTTGTGGCCATCGGCTCAGCCAGTCTCTCCAGCAGGAACTGGGCGATATAGCCGAACATCAGCCCCCCAATCACCAGCAGGCCCAGCAGAATCAGTGCCGCCAACGGTGCCTGGAGGAACAGCAGCAGCGTGATTGCCAGCAGGACCAGACAGCTGGCCTGCAGCATGCGGGCGCGCCGGTCCTGGGGTGGGGTGTCGCCCCGCAGCAGGTGCGCTACCGGGATTCTCGCCAGAGAGAGCACCGGCGGCAGGCCCAGCAGTATCAGCATGACCAGCCCCAGCGCTGCGCCACTGAACCAGGTGTAGAACGCGGGATCCGGCAATCGCTGGGGCAGCAGGTTGACCAGCCAGGACTGCACCAGACCGTCGACCAGCGCGGCGATAACTGTGCCCAGCAGTGTCAGCGCTACCCAGGCGAACAACAACTGGTAAAGATAGACACGCACCAGCTGCGCTGGGTTGAGACCGAGATTCAACAGCAGGGCGCTGCGGGTGAACTGTTTCTGGCTGAAACGCCGAAGGCTCAGCAGTATCGTCAGGGCCGAGAGCAGCAGGGCGGTCAGGGCTGACAGCTTCAGGTAGGCCAGGGCGTTACCCAGTGCATTACCGGTCAGTGGCTGGTCGGTGCGCAGGGCCAGCAGCCGTTCGTAATCCGCCAGAGTTGGCCGCAGCTGTGCGTCCAGGGTGGCAATCTGCTCTTTGCTGCCGGACATCAGTATACGGAAGTTGGCGCGACTGCCTGGTGCGAGGACGCCGGTGGCTTCCAGGTCGGCATGGTTGATGATGATATGGGGACTGAAGCTGCGAAAGCCGGTGCCGCGATCCGGGGAGCTGATCAGCTCGGCGCTGACGCTGAAGTCGCTGTAGCCCAGCTGCAGAGTATCGCCGAGCTTGAGACCAAGCTGGTCCATTACCCGCGCCTCTATCCAGACGTTGCCGGGTGTGGGCAGGTCGCTGGAGTGAGCCGGCTCGGTGATGATCTCACCGCGCAGCGGGTAGGGGGCATCGGCAGCACGTACCGATACCAGCATTGGCGGAGTGTCGCCGGCAGCGGGGTTGGACACCATGCTGGGAAACTGAACCACCTGGGTGCTGGTGACTTCGCTGGCGGTGATCTCCTGCAGCCGTGCCTCGGAGAGCGGACGGCCGCTGCTCAGCACCAGGTCGGCGCCAAGCAGGTTGGCGCTTTCGCGCAGCAGACCGCGCTCGAGACGGTCGCCCAGCAGCGTCAGTAGCGTTGTCAGGGTGATGGCGATCAGCGTGGCGAGCAGCAACGCCCGCCATTCGGTCGTGCGTAACTGGGTACGCAGCTGGCGCAGGGCCAGGCGGGGGAGCAGGCTCATGATCACTCCTCCGTCAGCTGGCCGTTATGCAGGCGCAAACGCCGCTGGCAACGGGCCGCCAGTTCCGGGTCGTGGGTAATCAGAATCAGCGTGGTGCCCTCCTGCTGGTTCAGGCTGAACAGCTGCTCGATGATATGGCTGCCGGTGTCTTCATCCAGGTTGCCGGTGGGCTCGTCGGCAAACAGCAGGGCCGGTCGGGTGGCGAAGGCACGGGCGATGGCGACGCGCTGCTGCTCGCCGCCGGAGAGCTGGGACGGGTAATGGTCGGTACGTTCACCAAGGCCGACCTCGGTGAGCCAGTGCCGGGCATCCTGCTCCGGGTTGGCGGCGCCGCGAATTTCCAGCGGCAGGCGCACATTATCCAGTGCGGTCAGCTCCGGCAGCAGATGAAAGGACTGGAATATAAAACTGATCTTGCTGGCGCGCAGTTCCGCACGCTGGCGGTCATCAAGCGTTTCGATCGCCTGACCGGCAATGCTGACGCTGCCGCTACTCGGTGTGTCGAGGCCCGCCAGCAGACTTAGCAGCGTTGACTTGCCGGCGCCGGAGCGGCCGACCACAGCCAGGCTCTCGCCAACCGGTACGCTCAGGTCCAGGTCACTGAACAGCGCCACACGCCCCGCCTCGGTATCGAAATGTTTGCTGATCGCCCGTGCTTCGATCATCGACGGGCTCGCGTTAGACTGGTCCATATCTCTCCTTGGCTGCCTTTCAACCTTTGTTTACGGCAAATGAGCCTGAATGGTTTTGATGCTGGTTATTGGAACGTCGGTCGGGAAGAAGGTTCTAACCGTATCGGTCTTGAGACTATTCGGAGGAGTTCCAACGATGCGAACAGTGGTGTTTTTGTTGCTGATCATAACAAGTCCAGCGAGCTTTGCCTCGATGCTGGTGCTTGGAGACAGCCTCTCGGCGGGCTATGGCATCGAACAGGACAGGGGGTGGGTCAACCTGATGCGGGAGCGGCTGAAAAACAGCGGCTATACACTGGAAGTGGTCAACGCCAGTGTCAGCGGCGAGACCACCAGTGGCGGCCTTTCGCGCCTGCCGGGGCTGCTGGAAACGCATCAGCCTTCGCTGGTGCTGATCGAGCTGGGCGCCAATGACGGTCTGCGCGGTACACCGCTGGAGATCGTGCGCGCTAATCTGCAGCAGCTGGTGGAGTTGTCCCAGTCCGCCGGGGCGAAAGTATTGATGATCGGCAACCGGCTGCCGCCCAACTACGGTCCGCAGTACACCCAGGCGTTTTTCGGCCTGTTCGAGGAGGTGGCGCAGCAGAAACAGACCGCGCTGGTGCCTTTTCTGCTCGATGGTGTCGCCAGCGACTGGGATCTGATGCAAGACGACGGCTACCATCCCAGGGCCGAGGCGCAGCCGAAAATACTGGATACGGTGTGGAGTAATCTGGAGCCGTTGCTGGCACCCTGAGCAGCGTTTCCCTAGCCGTCAGACACAAAAAAAGCGCCCTCGGGCGCTTTTTTCGGTACAACGTGGAGATTAAGCGAAGTTTTCGTTCGCGAAGTCCCAGTTGACCAGTGCCCAGAAACCTTTCAGGTAGTCCGGACGCACGTTGCGGTAGTCGATGTAGTAAGCGTGTTCCCACAGGTCAACGGTGATCAGCGCTTTCTGGCCGTTGGTCATCGGAGTGCCGGCGTTGCTGGTGTTAACGATTTCCAGGGAACCGTCTGCATTCTTGACCAGCCAGGTCCAGCAGGAAGCGAAGTTGTTCACAGCCTTGTCGTTGAACTCTTCCTGGAACTTCTCGAAAGAACCCCACTTGGCGTTGATCGCGTCAGCGATAGCGCCGGTCGGTGCACCGCCACCGTTCGGAGACAGGGAGTTCCAGTAGAAAGTGTGGTTCCAGATCTGAGCAGCGTTGTTGAAAACGGGACCAGCCGGAGCGGAGGTGATGATCTCTTCCAGAGACTTGCCTTCGAACTCGGAACCCGGAACCAGACCGTTCAGCTTGGTTACGTAGGTGTTGTGGTGCTTGCCGTGGTGGAACTCCAGGGTCTCAGCAGAGATGTGCGGTTCCAGAGCATCCTTTGCGTAGGGCAGTGCTGGCAGTTCAAAGCTCATATTGTTTCACCTTAATTGTTTGACAGGTTTTCGAAAGTCACTTTGCCGATTCCGGCTCTGCATCGGTGCAGTGCGCGAATCGCAGGGGTTACTTCCACGCATAAAACTGGGTTTTCCCTTCGGGTCACCCCCGGCGGTTTTTCGATAATACCACCCTTGTGGGTCAGTATCATGGCACAGTCTGTAGTGGTATTTGGGCAGCTATACCGAAGTTCAGAGCGATTCAGGGTGCCATGAATCTGCTCATGGCTGCCTGCGTCTCTGCGACTAATAGATAGCTGGAACTGCGCCGTTCTCTCCCTAAAATGGGGATCCTGATAATAATTACAAGGCGTTTTGACAGATGGGTAAGGTGTTTTTGTGGATGGCGGCGGTGCTGCTTGCGATCTATCTGGTGAAATCACAGTTTCTGACTTCGAAGACCTGGACACCGTTTCGCGATGGCTGCCTGGCGTCGGGCAATGCGACGGAAGAGCAGTGCAACTGCCTGTCGAACTATGTCCATGAACGTTTCAGTGACCAGGAGGTGCAGCGCATCATGGACAACCGGAGCACCGACCCTGTGTTCTCCGAGAAGGTCAATAACACCGTCGTTGCCGGCACCCTGGCCTGCCGCAACCCGGAGTAGGACCTAGTCTTTCTGCGGATTCTGCTGCAGGTACTGGCGCGCCAGGAACAGGCCCGCAATGGCGCGGCCTTCGGAAAAGTCATCCCGGGTGATCAACTGCTCGATCTCAGCGAACGGCCAGGTGACCCGCTCCAGTGGCTCAGGTTCGTCGCCGGGCAGTTCGCTGGGGTAGAGGTCCTGTGCCAGGATGACATTGATACTGTGCCCCATGTAGTTTGGCGCCGAGCTCAGGTTTTTCAGCGGCACCAGCTTGCGGGCAGCGAATCCCACCTCCTCCTGCAGTTCCCTGTTGGCGGCCTCCAGCGCGGTTTCGCCCGGGTCGATCAGCCCCTTGGGCAGGGTCAGGATATAGTCATGCAGACCGGCGGCGTATTCGCGGATCAGCTGGACGTTGTTGTCCCTGTCCAGGGCGACCACCATCACGGCGCCATGTCCCCGGGTGGCGAGGCGTTCGAAGCAGCGCTCTTCACCGTTGCTGAATCGCAGGTCCACCGCTTCGACGTGGAACAGGCGGCTATCGGCGACCGGCGTCACCTTCAAAATCTCGGGCTTTCGCGGCATACTCTCTGGTCCTTTTTTCCATCCATGCGAGTGTTCCCTGATTATGCTGGATTGGCAAGCCGTTGATACCGTGATGCTCGATATGGACGGCACTCTCCTCGATCTGCACTTTGACTCCCATTTCTGGCTCGAATTCCTGCCCCGGCGTTATGCCGAAATTCATGGCCTGGATCCGCAGCAGTGTCGGGAGCCGCTGATCGAGCGGATCATGTCCGAGCGTGGTTCGCTGAACTGGTACTGCCTGGATTACTGGAGCGAACAGCTGCAGGTTCCGATTGCCGAACTCAAACGAGAGGTTGCGGACCGTATCGGCTACCGTCCTGGTGTCGAGGCGTTTCTCGAGCGTCTGCGCAACAGCGGCCGTCGCAGCCTGATCGTCACCAATGCTCACCGCGACAGCCTCAGCCTGAAGATCGAGCGCACCGCTATCGATCAGCAGGTCGATCTGGTGATCTGCTCCCACGACTTCGGCCTGCCCAAGGAAGATATCCGCTTCTGGTCTAAGCTTCAGGAGGTGGAACCGTTCAATCCGGAGCGTACGCTGTTTGTCGATGACAGCCTGCCGGTGCTGGAGTCCGCGCGTCGTTTCGGTATTAAACATCTGCTGTGTGTCACCACGCCGGACAGCCGGATGCCGGCCCGTGTGATTGATGGATTTGATGCCACAGACGATTTTTCCGAGGTAATGCCACCCCTATGAGCAAGCAGTCTCATAATGACGATTCACATCCGAACCGGGTTCGACTGGATAAGTGGCTATGGGCCGCACGCTTCTACAAGACCCGGGCTATCGCCAAGGCGATGATTGAAGGCGGCAAGGTGCACTACGACGGTCACCGTGCCAAGTGCAGCAAAATGGTCGAGGTCGGTGCGCTGCTGCAGATTCGCCAGGGCAACGAGGAGAAGACGGTGGAGGTGATCGCCCTGTCCGATCAGCGCCGCGGTGCTCCGGAAGCGCAGAAGCTCTATCGCGAAACCGAAGAGAGTATCCGCGCCCGGGAAGAGTTCATGCAGCAGCGCAAGCAGATGGGCAGCGGTCCGGATCATCGTCCCAACAAGAAAAGCCGCCGCGAACTGCTGCGGGTCAAGGGGCGCTTTTAAACGCCTGCCGGTTTCAGCCGCAATGGTCCCCGCTGCAGAGCGGAAAAAACCGCTGCCGGGGTGATCATTGAATACTCAATCGGCTAAAATCTGCCGTTCTTTTTAAATGCCCCGGTAGTCGGCCCCCCATAGAGTCAAAGTGGGTAGCGGGCCGAGGGTTTATTACTGCAGGTGATAAGTGAGTAACAGCGACCAGATTCAACGTATCCTTTTTGATCAGATCGATGTCCGTGGCGTCGTCGCCCGGGTTGAAGGCAGCTATCAGGAGGTGCTGTCACGGGCGGATTATCCGCTGGCTATCCAGCGGGTGCTCGGTGAAATGCTCGCGGCGGTCAGCCTGCTCAGCTCCAACCTGAAGTTTGAAGGGCGTCTGATGCTGCAGGCCGCGGGCGAAGGGGCGGTGCGGGTATTGATGGCCGAGTGCCGCAATCATACCGAGCTGCGCGCGATCGCTCGTTACGATGGCGATATTGCCGATGATGTGGCGTTCAATGAACTGCTGGTTAATGGCCGCCTGGCACTGACCATCGAGCCGGACAACGGCTCTCGCTACCAGGGTGTGGTGCCGCTGGAAAAACCCACACTGGCCGGTTGTCTGCAGGATTACTTCCGTCAGTCGGAACAGCTCTCCACCAGTATTCAGCTGGTTGCCGATGGTCAGCGTGCCGCCGGCCTGCTGCTTCAGGTTCTCCCGGCTTCTGACAGTGGTGATGCGGACTGGCAGCATATCAATACCCTGGCCGCGACGCTCAAGGACAGCGAACTGCTGGACCTCGACAACGAAACCATGCTGTATCGCTTATTTCACGAGGAGAAATGCCGTCTTTACGAACCGCAGCCGCTGCGTTTTCATTGTGACTGCAGCCGTAGTCGCAGTGCAGAAGCGCTGAAGATGATGACCGAGGAGGAGCTGCTGCAGCTGGCCCAGGAGCACGGCGGTGTTGTCGAGGCGGGCTGCCACTTCTGCAACGAGGTTTATCGTTTCGACGAAACCGATATCCGGGCGCTGTTTCACGAAGTCGGGCAGCTGGACGATTCCGATCACATGCACTGAATGTTCTGCTTGGCGGCTAAGGCTGCCAACATAGGAAATATTCTGGGTTATCGTCGATTTGAACTTATGCGATAATCGCATGTTATATGAATAACGATGCGGGTATAAAAACCGCACGCCAATAACAATTACTCTTTCTTTATTGCTTTCAGGTAAATTGGCGCGGAGCCAAGGGAATCAGGTAATGACCAAAGAAAACGTTACTAATGTACACGTGAATCCCAGCCCGGCGGAGTTGGTCGAGCTGGCGATTGCACGTAACGAAGGTGTTCTGGCGGACACCGGCGCACTCGTCGTCACAACCGGTAAACGTACCGGCCGTTCGCCGATGGATCGCTTCATTGTCGAAGAGCCCAGCACGGCTGACTCCATCGATTGGGGCAACATCAACCGTCCGTTCGATACCGATAAGTTTGACGCCCTCTGGGATCGCGTTGAAGCCTATCTGGCCGATCAGGAACACGTCGTATCTCACGTGCACGTTGGCGCCGATTCGAACCACTATCTGCCGGTCAAAATGTCTACTCAGACCGCCTGGCAGAACCTCTTTGGTCTGAACCTGTTTATCCGCCCGCACGAGTACAACCCGAAAGGCAAGGAAGAGTGGCAGATCATCAACGCTGCCGGCTTCGAGTGTGTACCCGAGCGTGATGGCACCAACTCCGATGGCTGCGTTATCCTGAACTTTGCCAAGCGCAAGGTGCTGATCGCCGGTATGCGTTACGCCGGTGAGATGAAGAAAGCGATGTTCTCCGTGCAGAACTTCCTGCTGCCGGAAAAAGACGTGCTGCCGATGCACTGCTCCGCCAACATCGGCGAAGACGGTTCCACCACCCTTTTCTTCGGTCTCTCCGGTACCGGCAAGACCACCCTGTCTGCAGATCCGACCCGTTACCTGATCGGCGACGACGAGCATGGCTGGGGCAAGGGCGTTGTGTTCAACCTGGAAGGTGGCTGCTACGCCAAGACCATCAACCTGAGCAAGAAGAACGAACCGATCATCTGGGACGCGATCCGTTTCGGTGCCATCGTCGAGAACGTGCACCTGGATGAGAAGCGTCATGCGGATTACAACGATACGCACCTGACCGAAAACGGTCGTTGTGCCTACCCGCTGGACCACGTTGAGAAGCGTTCCGCTACCAATATGGGCGGCGAGCCTGATTCCATCGTCTTCCTGACCTGCGACCTGACCGGTGTTCTGCCGCCGGTATCCGTGCTGACCAAGGAAGCGGCTGCGTACCACTTTCTGTCCGGTTACACCGCGCTGGTCGGTTCCACCGAAATGGGTTCCGGTGGCGGTATCAAATCCACCTTCTCCACCTGCTTCGGCGCGCCGTTCTTCGCACGTCCGGCACACGTATACGCCGACCTGCTGATGAAGCGTATCGAAGAGTTCGGTTCCCGCGTATTCCTGGTCAACACCGGCTGGACCGGTGGTGCCTACGGTACCGGCGAGCGTTTCAGCATTCCGACCACCCGTGCGATTATCAGCGCGATCCAGGATGGCAAGCTGAACGACTGTGAAACCCAGCACCTGCCGGGCATCAACCTGTCCGTACCGACCTCCGTACCGGGTGTCGACAGCAAACTGCTGAACCCGCGTGATACCTGGGCTGATCCGGCCGCCTATGACGCGGAAGCGGCTGAACTGATCGCCAAGTTCACTGGTAACTTCAAGAAGTTTGACGGTGTCTCTGAAGCGATCAAGAGCGCCGGCCCGCAGGACTGATAAGTCCGCAGGTCTGACACTGAAAACGCCCCGTCTGTGACGGGGCGTTTTTGTTTGTGGTGCTTATTGTTCAGGCCGGTCAGAGCTGCTCTGACAGGAGGCAGGGTCTGAAGCCTCCCTCTGACGCTCAGGGCTGTCAGTCGATACTGAGTTCGAAACCGATGGCACGCAGATATTCCGCTTCGCTGTCCAGGTCCGCGCGGGTCAGCGGATGGTTTTCGAGCCAGCCCCTGGGGAAACAGAGCCGGATCGACTTCTCTTTCGCTTTTAACCTGAGCGCCGGCAGCTTGGCGGTGCTGCGGCTTCTATGCATCAGCACCGACAGGCGCAGAATCAGGCAGAGGAAACGATAGCTCTGGCGTTTGTCGTCCGGCAGCAGCTTGTACTCCTCCTTCGGAAATTTGCGACGATGACCGCGGGCGAGAAACGCCAGCAACTGCTGTTCGGTGTTGGTGAAGCCTGGAAGGTCGGAGTGCTGCAGCAGGTAGGCGCTGTGCTTGTGAAACTGGGTGTGGGCGATGGTCAGGCCGATCTCGTGGGTTCGGGCCGCCCAGGCCAGCATGTTGCGGTATTCCTCGCCCTGCAGTGACCAGGTATCGGCGGCCTGGTCGAGCAGGAACAGCGCGGTGGTTTCAACCCGTCGGGTGTAGCCTGCGTCCACACGGTAGCGCTTTTTCAGCGCGGTGATGGTACGTTCGCGCACATCCTCGTGGCGTAGCCGGCCGGCCATGTCGTAGAGCAGGCCTTCGCGCAGCGCGCCGTCGGAGTACTCCATCGACTTGATGCCGAGGACCTCGAAGGCGGCGATCAGAATGGCGGTGCCCGATGGCAGAACCGCCCGCCGCGCCGGTTTGATCCCCTCTATATCGATGCTTTCTGCCTGGCCGAAGCCGATCAGCTGGTCACGAACCGCCTTGAGGCCATCCAGGGTGATCTCCTCGCCGAAACCGAGGGTCTTGCAGGCCAGCCGCAGCGCCTTGGCGGTGCCGGATGAGCCGATGGTGCTGCTCCAGCGCAGGCGGCGGTAATCGCGGCGGATCGCCAGCAGTTCACGGGCAGCGGCTGTGCGCGCTCTGTCCATCGCCTCCCGGGTGATGGTGCCGTCGCTGAAGAAACGCTGGGTGTAGCTGACGCAGCCCATATGCAGGCTTTCCAGCCGCAGTGGTTCGAAGCGGGAGCCGATGATGAACTCGGTGCTGCCGCCGCCGATATCGACCACCAGACGGCGATCGCTGTCATCGGAGAGGGTGTGGGCAACCCCGAGGTAGATCAGGCGCGCTTCCTCGCGTCCGGCGATTACCTGGATAGGAACGTCGAGTACTTCAACCGCCCGGGCGATAAACTGGCTGCGGTTTTTCGCCTCGCGCAGGGCGTTGGTACCCACGATACGGATGGCGCTGCGGGGCAGCTCCGATACCCGCTGAGCGAACCGGCTCAGGCAATCCAGACCGCGCTGCTGTGCTTCTTCACTTAAAATGCTCTGCTCATCCAGGCCTGCAGCCAGCTGCACCTTTTCTGACATCACGTCGATCGGCTTGAGTTCGCCGTCGCTGAGCCGGGCAACCACCATATGAAAGCTATTGGAGCCGAGATCGATAGCGGCAAGCAGCGACCCCTGTGTATCGTTAGCAGTGGTTAAATCCTGATCTGGCATCCTTTGGAGCTCTCCGCGTCAACTGGTAGGGGCTACCTGAGTACTGTTTCGGATTGGTGAATAGCGAAGATTAACAGATGTCGATTCTGCGGTGCAGGCTCAAACCCGCAGGAAATGCGGGTTTAATACGCTGTTCACATTGCTTTCTGGCTGGTGGTATCATCAGCTGTCAGTTTTTAACGCACTCGGGAAGTGCCGGCATCAGTCACCCAGCCCTGATATAAGGCGATATCTGCGACGACGATCACTGCTTACCCCATTCTCTACACCAGATCGCTTGAAGGTTTGGGTTGGAGTCTTGCGTTTTGCATTGAATCGTTCAGCTCTCGTCCGGGTTGCTATAGACTGACTTCAATCTTCCCTGATGCACTGGAGAGCAGAGCTAATGAGTGAGAACATCGTAAGCGTTACCGATGCGACTTTCGAAGAGGAAGTCCTGAAAGCGGATGAGGCTGTCCTGGTTGATTACTGGGCCGAGTGGTGTGGTCCGTGCAAGATGATCGCCCCGGTTCTGGAAGAGATCGCCAAGGACTACGCAGGCCGTCTGAAAGTCTGCAAACTGAATATCGACGAGAACAACGAAACTCCGCCGAAATTCGGTATCCGTGGCATCCCCACGCTGATGCTGTTCAAGGGTGGCAACGTTGAAGCAACCAAGGTCGGCGCGCTGTCCAAGTCACAGCTGGCGGCTTTTGTTGACGCCAACCTCTGATCGAGGTGCAGGGACGCGATGTGCCGGTTTCCGGCCATTGCGTTTTCTTGCCCTATACGCTGGACAGCTGTTCCCTTAAGCTTTATATTGCTTTTCACTTATCTGTCCGGCCCCAGCGTCCGCTGCAGGCGTCGGCCTGAGCACTTAATTTTTCTTCCGACTAATAACCACTCCGGTTTCCATCCTGGCATTCAGTCCTTTGCGGCTGTGTTCAAAAAACTATGAATCTTACCGAACTCAAAACTAAAAGCGTTCCGGAACTTCTACAGATCGCCACTGATATGGGCCTCGAAAACATGGCCCGGTCCCGTAAACAGGACGTGATCTTCGCGATACTCAAGAAGCACGCCAAGAGCGGGGAGGACATCTACGGCGATGGTGTTCTCGAAATTCTGCAGGACGGCTTCGGCTTCCTCCGCTCCGCAGACTCCTCCTACCTCGCCGGTCCCGACGATATCTACGTTTCCCCCAGCCAGATCAGACGCTTCAATCTCCGTACCGGGGATACCATTGCCGGTAAGATTCGTCCGCCGAAGGATGGTGAACGCTACTTCGCGCTGCTGAAAGTCAACGAGATCAACTACGATCGTCCGGAAAACGCGAAGAACAAGATTCTGTTCGAAAACCTGACGCCGCTGTTCGCGCAGAAACGCCTGCGCATGGAGCTGGGTAACGGCAGTACCGAAGATATCACCGCCCGTGTACTGGACCTGGTTACCCCGATGGGTAAAGGTCAGCGTGCGCTGATCGTGTCACCGCCTAAGGCCGGTAAGACACTGATGCTGCAGAACATCGCCAACAGCATCACCCGTAACAACCCCGAGTGCTACATGATCGTTCTGCTGATCGATGAGCGCCCGGAGGAAGTGACCGACATGCAGCGCACCGTGCGCGGCGAAGTGGTTGCCTCCACCTTCGACGAGCCGCCGTCCCGTCACGTGCAGGTTGCCGAGATGGTGCTGGAAAAGGCCAAGCGCCTGACCGAGCACAAGAAGGACGTGGTCATTCTGCTCGACTCCATCACCCGTCTGGCCCGTGCCTACAACACCGTTATCCCGTCTTCCGGTAAGGTACTGACCGGTGGTGTCGATGCCCACGCGCTGGAGCGTCCGAAGCGTTTCTTCGGTGCTGCGCGTAACATTGAAGAGGGCGGCAGCCTGACCATCATCGCTACCGCGTTGGTCGATACCGGTTCCAAGATGGACGAGGTTATCTTCGAGGAGTTCAAGGGTACCGGTAACTCCGAGGTGCACCTGGACCGTAAGATCGCTGAGAAGCGTGTCTTCCCGTCGATCAATATCCGTCGCTCCAGCACCCGTCGCGAAGACCTGCTGACCTCCGAGGAAGAGCTGCAGCGGATGTGGATCCTGCGCAAGCTGCTGGATTCCATGGAAGATACCGCAGCCACCGAGTTCGTCATCGACAAGCTGAAGGACTTCAAGACCAACGATGAGTTCTTCATGTCGATGAAGCGCAAGTAACAGCGACTGATCCATCGTTAGAAAGGGTGAGTAAGAGAAGCCTGAAGAGCGCTTCACTACTCGCCCTTTTTTATGCCCCTCAATCGGGCCTGTAACCGATCAACTGGAACTCAGCAGAAGGTATCCAAGCTGATGACTAGCCCCAAGTACAAGGATCTGCGCGACTTTATCAAGATGCTGGAGTCGCGCGGTGAGCTCAAACGTATCCGCACCGAGGTCGATCCCTACCTGGAGATGACCGAAATCAGCGATCGCACGCTGAGGGCCGGCGGCCCGGCACTGCTGTTCGAAAACCCCAAGGGCTATGACTACCCGGTGCTGACCAACCTGTTCGGTACGCCGGAGCGGGTTGCCCTCGGCATGGGTGAGGAGTCCGTCGAGGCGCTGCGACGGGTAGGTGAAACCCTGTCTCAGCTGAAAGAGCCGGAACCGCCCCGCGGTATGAAAGACGCCTGGGAAAAGCTGCCGCTGTACAAGCAGGTGCTGAACATGGGGCCCAAGGTGGTCAAGAACGCGCCCTGCCAGCATACCGTGATCGAAGGTGATGACGTGGATCTGAACCGTATCCCGATCCAGACCTGCTGGCCCGGCGATGCAGGGCCCCTGGTGACCTGGCCGCTGGTGGTGACCCGTGGCCCGGAAAAGCCGCGCCAGAACCTGGGTATCTACCGTCAGCAGCTGATCGGTCGCAACAAGCTGATCATGCGCTGGCTCTCCCATCGCGGCGGTGCGCTCGACTTTCGCGAATGGAAACAGGCCCATCCCGGCGAGCCGTTTCCGGTCGCCGTTGCCCTCGGGGCTGACCCGGCCACCATTCTTGGTGCGGTAACGCCGGTGCCGGATACCCTGTCGGAATACGCCTTCGCCGGCCTGCTGCGCGGCGGCAAGACCGAGGTTGTGAAGTGTATCGGCAGCGATCTTCAGGTGCCGGCCAGTGCGGAGATCATCCTCGAGGGTTACATCGACCCGGAGGAGATGGCCGACGAGGGACCGTTCGGGGATCACACCGGCTACTACAATGAGGTGGATCGCTTCCCGGTATTCACGGTGGAGCGCATCACCCAGCGTGAAGCGCCGATCTACCACAGCACCTACACGGGACGTCCGCCCGATGAACCGGCGGTACTGGGTCTGGCACTGAACGAGGTGTTTGTGCCTATCCTGCGCAAGCAGTTCCCGGAGATTGTCGACTTCTACCTGCCGCCGGAGGGCTGTTCCTACCGCATGGCGGTGGTGACCATGAAGAAGCAGTACCCGGGCCACGCCAAGCGCGTGATGATGGGCGTCTGGTCCTTCCTGCGCCAGTTTATGTACACAAAATTCGTTATCGTCTGCGATGATGATGTGAATGCGCGGGACTGGAAGGATGTGATCTGGGCGATCACCACCCGTATGGACCCGAGCCGTGATACCCTGCTGGTGGATAACACGCCGATCGATTATCTCGACTTCGCGTCGCCCGTGTCGGGACTCGGCTCGAAGATGGGAATGGATGCCACCAACAAGTGGCCGGGCGAGACCGACCGCGAGTGGGGTGTGCCGATCGAGATGGACGACGCCGTTAAAGCTCGGGTTGACCAGCTCTGGGAAGAGCTCGATATACTGCCCGAACACTAGGAGCCAGGCCGGTGACGCAACGCAGACTGTGGATTGAAGGCTTCACAGCCCCGGTTATCGCGAACCCGGCCGATTCCCTGCTCGAAGCGCTGTCCGACGCGGGCTACCCGGTCAGATCATCCTGCCGCAACGGCAACTGCGAAATCTGTGAGGCGGCCCTGCTTCAGGGGGCTGTCCGTCAGACCTATCCGCAGCTGCACCTTCTCGGTGACTACGACGCCCCACCGATCATCCGCTTATGTACCTCCTTTGCACAAAGCGATCTGCGTTTGCGACTGATGCCCTATGCGCTGCGTAAATCGGCGCGAGGCTGATTTCCAGGGCTTGGGTCATATCTGCTTTACGGTGTCGGACCTGGATGCGGCTATCGCCTAGTTCGGTGCCAACGAGTTGGAAGACGTTAAGCACCCGAAGCAGGGCAAAATGAAGGATCTGGCGTTTATCAAGGATCCGGACGGCTACTCGATCGAGATCGTGGAACCGGCGCGGATGGAAAATGTAGAGCGCTAATGACGTACCGGCGTTAAAAAGGGGCTCAGTGAGCCCCTTTGCAATCTCTGTATCCGTTACTGGCGAATTCAGTGCGCTTTCTTGGTCAGCTTGTCGAGCAGGCCCATGGCGAAGGCGGACACGACGAAGGTCATGTGGATAAGCACGTACCAGAGCAGCTTGTCGTTTTCCACATTCTCGGCATTCATGAATATCTTCAACAGGTGGATCGAGGAGATCGCTACGATGGAGGCGGCGACCTTGTTCTTCAGACTGTTGGTATCCAGAGTGCCGAGCCAACTCAGCTTCTCCGAGCCCTCATCAAGATCGATGCGGGAGACGAAGTTTTCGTAGCCGGAAAACATCACCATCACCAGCAGGCCACCCACCAGCGTCAGATCGATCAGGGACAGGATCACCAGCACCAGTTCGGTCTCGGCGATCTCGGCAATATGAGGCAGGAGGTGGGCCAGCTCCATGAAGAACTTGATGCCAAGGGCGACCAGCGCCAGGCTCAGTCCCAGGTAGATCGGCGCCAGTATCCAGCGCGACAGGTACATCAGGCGTTCAAACTGACGTTCCAGCATTTATGTTTTCGTCCTTTATTTAAGCGTTGAAGGCCCCAGCTCGGGGCCGTGTATCGGGGTTCAAGTCTCAGAGCTTGGCAGCGCTTTGCGCAGGCTCAGCTTTCTCATCGGGCAGCGGCAGTAGCGGCAGCGTACCGTTAACCATACTAAAGCCCCGGGTGGAAATTTCGCTGGCGCGCTCTTTCTCTCCCAGGTGGCTCAGCAGCCGGCTGAGTTCCGCATAGGCCTCAGAACTGGGTTGCAGCTCGATACTCTGCTCGAAGTGTTTGATGGCAGAGCCCCAGTGTTCGTTTTGCATCGAGAGGCGTCCCAGCGTCAGCTCCAGGGCCGGGCTGTCGTCATGCTTTTTCAGCCAGGCGCGGGCGGTATCCAGCTGTTTGTGCGGTGCACTGCTGGCGATACGACCGTAAAGCGACACCAGCTTTTCGTCCCAGTGCTTCTTCAACTGATCACGCAGCATCTTCTCCGCTTCGTCGGCGCTGCCCGCTTCAACCATCAGGCCGATGTACTGTTCGATCAGGTTGGTGTCATGGGTACAGTTGGCGGGCAGAGCCTGCCAGGTATGTGCCACCGCCTGGAGTCGGGTCTTGCTGTCCGCCTCTGCCGGCTGGCTGCTCAGGCTCTGCTCCAGCAGGTGACCGGCGGCGAGGGTCTCGAGCTCGCGCAACTGCTCGTCCGGCAGCGCCTGGTGGCGTCGCAGATCCGGCAGCAGCTGGTTCAGGCCGGACCAGTCATTGAGACGGATATAGGCCTCTTTCAGTAGCTTCAGGACATAGGTGTGTTTGGGCGCGAGCCGCTTCAGGTGCAGCAGGGTGGCGAGCGCAGGCTCGTTCTGACCACGGGACAGCTGAATCTGCGCCTGTACGATGCCGACGGCCACTTCCGCCTTGGGCGTCGCTTCACGGGCTTTCTGCAGCAGGTTGTCGGCGGCATTGGATTCGCCCTGCTCGTGGGCGGCCTTGGCTGCGGCCAGGTAGTTGATCAGCGGCTGCTCACTGCGTTCAGCGGCCTGGGTCAGGAAACGCTGGGCTTTCCACCAGTTGCCTTCAGAGAGGGCCATCAGACCTTTGAGCGTTTTGCTCTGGGCGATCTTCTGATTACGGCGTCCACGCCAGCTGCGTACCCGCTCGGCGGGGACGCGGGCACGGCCGATGAGGTTGATCACCGTGTGCAGTATGGCGAAGGCGATGATCGCCATCAGCAGCAGCACCCAGAGGCTGGTTTCGATCGTGGTTTCCTTGTAGGCGAGCAGGACATAGCCCGGATCCTGCACCATCAGCTGACCGAGCCAGGCGCCGGCCAGCAGCAGGAGCAGCAGAATGATGAAGAAGCGTTTCATTGGCCCGCCTCCTGTTTCAGTCGTGCCATGTCGCGCAGATGTGCCTTCAGCGCTTTCAGGGAAGCGGAGATATCGGGCAGCTCAGGTGCAACCTCGACTTCCTGAAGCTCTGCGAAGGCGCGCAGCAGGGACTGGCTGGTGGCGTCCTTGTCATCGAAGTAGGTGGCCACCCAGGCGGATGCCTTCTCCAGGCTGGCGTCGTACGCCTGCTGTTTGCGCTGCAGCAGGGCCAGCTGTGCCTGTTCCAGCATCAGGTGGAGGTTCTGCTGCAGGTAATAGGTTTGCTCCGGAGACATCAGCGGCTCTACCGGTTCGTCCCGGTGCTGGATTACCACCAGTTTTTCGAACTTGTCCACCGCCTTGTCCCAGGCCGCAGCCGCACCTTCGGTCCAGCTCTGCTCAACCGACTCGGGCGTAATCTCCTCCAGCATGCTCGGCAGCTTGCGCTTGTCGGTCACCGGCGTGACACGCAGGTTAGGGACCTGGCGGTTAACGGCGGCGAGTTGCAGGTAAATGCCTTCGCTATCCAGCTTGGGTACTGCTTCAAGTGCGGCAATATCCTGTGCCAGCGCCTCGCGCACCGGGTAGAGCGCGACATCGTCGCTTTCGCGCAGGATCTCGTCGGCGGACTTCAGCAGGGTCAGGGCGCCGTTGGCGGTCTGCTCCATCAGTACGCGCTGGTTGGCCAGGCGCAGCAGGTATTCCGCTTCCGCCAGCAGGAAATCTTCGCGGGAGGTTTCACGGGTGGCGTTGACCTGCTTGATGGCGTCGGTGAGACGCTGCTGCAGCTGCTCGATATTCTGTTTATCGGACTGTGCCTGGCTTTGCAGCGCACCCAGGGTCTGGCTGACGCCGCTGATCCGGTCAGCGACTTCGGCGCGGGCGTTGGCCAGATTGGTTTCAATGCTCTGGGTCAGCGAGTCCTGGGTGGCTGTGCTGGACTGTTTGAACTGCCAGCCCTGCCAGAACAGGTAACCGACACCGCCGAGGGAGATAAGCGCCAGCAGCAGCGCCAGCTTGCCAGGCCAGCCGGCAGGCTGTTTCTGCTCTTTTGCAGCCGGCGGCGTACCTGAGCCACCGCCAGCAGCGCTATCGGGCGCAGCGGATGCACTCTGAGGCTGCGCCGGTTTTGAATCTGTTTCACTGGGAGGGGACGTTGCTGCAGCGGCAGAGGATTCGGAGCCGGGCTCGTTTACCGCGTCCGCTGTGGTGGTCTGTTCGTCTTTCGGCTCGGTGGCCGGGGTGTTTTCCTCGGGCTTGCGGGTATCGTTCATACCTTAGATTCCAGTCAGTCGGCAGGTCTTAACAGGTGGTTGAAACGCTATCGGCGTTGCTCGATAAGGCTTTTCAATACTCTGTTAACGCGCGGATCATGGACGAGTCATCCGGTCCGTCCGCTATCCTGATTCGTGTAAAGCCCCGGGCTCTGGCGAGATCGGCGATCCGCTGGCTCGGAACGATCAATGCTGTTTCGAGTAGATCCGGCTCTGCACCCGCAAGTTCCAACAGGTTGTCCAGAGCCATGCCGCTGGTTATCAGGATAACGGATAATTGCTTGGCATAAATAGTACTTTTAATGTGCGTCGGGCTGTAGTCGGGGCAAACGCGCCGATACAGGTCAGCGTAGTCTACTTCGGCGCCGCGTGACCTGAGGGTTTCGGCCAGCAGTTCACGGCCTCCCTCACCCCGCAGGATCAGAAAGCGCTTTTCGCGCACATCGGCGAGCAGGGGATCGGCCAGCAGCGCTTCTGAATCGAAGCCGCCTGGCACGTGATAGGCGGGTATGCCGAGACCTTCCAGGGTGGCGGCGGTGCCGGCACCGATCGCCAGCCAGTGCACCCCCACCGGCAGTTGCGGCCAGTAGGTATCGATCCATTGCTCGCCGATACGAGCGGCGTTGGGGCTGATGAAGATCACGCCGGCGTAGAGGTCGAGATCCAGGATGCGCCCCTTGATCCGGTTCCAGGCGCTGCTGTCGCTCTCGTCGATGGGGGCAATTTCGAGCAGCGGCAAAGAGACCGGCTCGGCGCCATGTTCACGCAGTGCCGCGATCAATCCACCAGACTGGTGCGCCGGGCGGGTCACCAGTACGCGCAGCCCGGCCAGAGAGTTCTCAGCCACGCTCGGCATAAACCTCTTTCAAGATCGCATCGGCACCGGCGTCTAGCAGGCGTTCGGCCAGGGTGATACCGAGCTGTTCCGCCTGATCCACCGGGCCACGGATCTCATCGCGCAGTACCAGGGTGCCGTCCGGGCGACCGACCAGACCGCGCAGCCAGATCTCGCTGATATCGTCGTTCAGGGTTGCATAGCAGCCGATCGGCACCTGGCAGCCGCCTTCGAGGCGGCGGTTCATGGCGCGCTCGGCGAGGACCCGATAGGCGGTCTCGGTATGGTGCAAAGGCTGAATGAGCTCGATCAGCTCCTGGTCATCGCTGCGGCACTCGATACCGACCGCGCCCTGGCCGCCGGCGGGCAGGCTCTCCTCGGCCGGGATCTCGTAGCGGATCCGCTCATTGAGCTTCAGGCGCATCAGGCCGGCGGTGGCCAGGATGATGGCGTCATAATCGCCGTTATCCAGTTTGCCCAGGCGGGTCTGGACGTTGCCGCGCAGGAATTTTACCTGCAGGTCCGGGCGACGCTCGCGGATCTGTACCTCACGGCGCAGGGATGAGGTGCCGACAACCGCGCCCTGGGGCAGTTCATCGAGATGGTTATAGCTGTTGCTGACAAACGCATCGGTGGGGTTTTCGCGCGGGCAGATCACCGCCAGGCCCAGGCCCTGGGGGAACTCCATCGGCACATCCTTCATGGAGTGCACGGCGATATCGGCTTCACCGTCGAGCATGGCGTTTTCCAGCTCCTTGACGAACAGCCCCTTGCCACCGATCTTGGCCAGCGGCGTATCGAGAATCTTGTCACCCTTGGACTCGATCTTGTTCAGCTCTACCTGGATACCGGGGTGGATGCGCTCCAGTTCAGCCTTGACGTATTCAGCCTGCCAGAGGGCAAGCAGGCTGCGGCGGGTGGCGATGCGGATGGTTCTGCTCATGGGTGAATCCTTGTCAGGAGGCGGGGCCTCACCAGATAGCAATATAAGTGGCTTATATATAAGTGGCGTAAATGGCTGGCAGTGTATCAGAAAGCCGCGCCGGGATTGACTGATGCGGCTCAGCTCTGTGCCGGGCCCTGGATCACCTGCTCCAGCTGGCGTGCGGCCTCGCGCAGCCTGGGCTCGAACTGAAGCAGATCGTCCAGCGAGCAGCGGATAACCGGGGCGTGGGTGAACAGGCAGGCAAGCAGGCGCTCGTTGGCGTCCTTGACAGGTACGGCCACGGCGACCATGCCATCGATAAACTCCTCGTTATCCACAGCCAGCTGCTGCTCTTCGATATGGGCCAGCTCGTCCATCAGTTCGACCGGATCGGTAAGCGTGTTGCGTGAGTACTGCTGGATCGGCAGCTTTTCGATCATCAGCTTGCGCTGGCTCTCCGGCAGGTTGGCGAGATAGAGCTTGCCGCTGGCGGTGCACCAGGTCGGCGTGTGGCTGCCGATCGGCAGGTTGATCTGCAGCGGCCAGTTGGTCTGGATGCGGTCGAAATAGAGCATTTCGGTGCCGTCCGGGATAGCCAGACCACAGGTTTCACCGATATGGCTCGACAGGTCTTCGAGAATGGCGCGGCGCTGTGCCTTGTAACGCCCGGCATAGATGATACCCAGTGCGGCCTGGTGCAGCCGGGCGCCAGGAATGACGAAGCCGCGCATGTTGGTCTGCAGAAAACCCTCTTTTTCCAGTGTCTGCACCAGCCGATGCCCGGTGGCCTTGGGGATATCCAGCTGTTTGGCAAGCTCCGTCGGTGTCATCGGTTTGCTGGCGCTGGCCACCGCTTCGACGATTTCAAGCACTCGGAGAATAGACGAGCCTTTTTCCCGGCGTGTATTGGTCATGGGGTATTCACATTATCCGCTGGTGGAACGATGTAAGGAGTATACAGGGACGGGCGTGGATGTTCGTATAGCGGTTCTGCGCTTGTGCATCGCCGCTCTCGGCCGTCCTTGTCCTACGCGGCAGACCATTCATCCTGAACATATCCCGCTCCTGCGTGTCCTTGCGCTCGCGGGATACTGTTCATCCTGAACATCGCCGCTCTCGGACATCCTGTCCTACGCGGCATACCGCACATCCTGTGCATACCCCGCTCCTGCACATCCTTGTGCTCGCGGGATACCGTTCATCCTGAACATAAAAAGCCGCCCGGTTTGGGCGGCGAAGATCAGCGCTTGGGGTGTATCAGAGTTCCGTGGTGATCATTTCATCGTTGGCATGGAGAACTCGGCGCCGGCGCGGATGCCGGTGGGCCAGCGGCGGGTAATGGTCTTCATGCGGGTAAAGAAACGCACGCCATCGGAACCGTGCATGTTCAGTGCGCCAAAGATGGAGCGCTTCCAGCCGCCGAAGCAGTGGAACGCCATCGGCACCGGGATCGGCACGTTGATACCGACCATGCCGGCCTGCACGTTCTCCTCGAACTGGCGCGCGGTATCGCCGTCACGGGTGAACAGGGAAGTGCCGTTGCCGTATTCGTGGTCATTGATCAGTTGCAGTGCCTCGTCAAAACTCTTGGCGCGCACCACCACCAGTACCGGGCCGAAGATCTCCTCCTGAAAGATGCGCATGCTGCTGGTGACGTTATCGAACAGGGTCGGGCCCACGTAGAAGCCGTCCTCATGACCCGCGACCCTGAAGTTGCGGCCGTCCACGACCAGGGTGGCGCCCTCTTCGACACCGGTGTCGATGTAGGACAGAATCTTCTGCTGGTGCTCACGGCTAACTACGGGGCCCATATGCGGCTCCGGCTCGACGCCAAGGCCCGGACCCACGCGCATCTGACCGATTTCGGTTTTCATCATCTCGACCAGGTTGTCGGCGACCTCGTCACCCACGCAGACCGCCACGGAGATCGCCATGCAGCGCTCGCCGGCGGAACCGTAGGCGGCGCCCATCAGCGAACCGACCACCTGCTCCGGGTCTGCATCCGGCATGATCACCATATGATTCTTGGCACCGCCGAGCGCCTGGCAGCGTTTGCCGTGGGCGGAGGCGGTGGAGTAGATGTACTCGGCGATGGGGGTGGAGCCAACGAAGCTGACCGCCTGCACACGCTCATCGGTGAGCAGCACGTCCACCGCTTCCTTGTCACCGTTGACCAGGTTGAAGACACCGTCCGGCAGACCGGCCTGTGCCAGCAGCTCGGCGATAAACAGGGTGGCGCTTGGGTCTTTCTCCGACGGTTTCATAACGAAGGTGTTGCCGCAGGCGATCGCCACCGGGAACATCCACATAGGCACCATGGCCGGGAAGTTGAATGGCGAGATCCCGGCACAGACTCCGAGCGGCTGCATCAGTGAATCTGAATCGATATCACGGCCTACGTTCAGCGAGTGCTCGCCTTTCTGCAGGTGGGGGATACCGCAGGCAAATTCCACCACTTCCATACCGCGGGTAATCTCGCCCTGGGCATCGGAGAACACCTTACCGTGCTCGAGCGTGATCAGCTCGGCCAGCTTGTCGCGGTTCTGCTCCAGCAGCTCCTTGAACTTGAACATGGCGCGGGCACGCACAACCGAGGGTGTTTTAGACCACTCCGGAAAAGCGGCCTGGGCGGCGGCGATGGCAGCGCGGGTTTCAGCGGCGGTGGAAAGAGTGACTGTTCCGCTCTGCTGACCGGTAGCGGGGTTGTATACCGCTGAGGTGCGGCTGGATTCGCTCGGGGTACGGGTGTTGTTGATAAAGTTGGTTACATGGGGCATTTGGAGGCTCCTGAAGCTTTTTATTCCTGGTTCCAGACGGCTGCGTACAGCTCGACCAGTTCATCGACGGTGGGGACGCGGGGGTTGTTGCCGGGTGAGCCGGACGCCAGGGCCTGTTCCGCCATGGTGGTGCGCAGCTCGAAATAGCGTTCCCGCTCGATACCGAACTCGGCCGGACTCGGTACTTTCAGTTCGCTGTTGAGTGCACGTAACTCCGCCAGCAGTTTGGCATTGGCAGTGTCGGTATCATCACTCTGCAGGGCTACGCCGATCGCACGGGCGCAGTCGGCGTAGCGCTGCGGCGCGCTGTCCAGCGAGAACGCGGTCACCGTCGGCAGCAGCATGGCGTTGGACAGGCCGTGAGGTACGTGGAAAAAGGCGCCGATGGGGCGGCTCATACCGTGTACCAGGGCGACGGACGCGGCCGAGAAGGCAACGCCGGCCAGGGTTGAACCGAGCATCATCGCTTCGCGCGCTTCCCGGTTGTTGGGAGTGTGGTAGGCGCGGCGCAGGTTCGGGCCGATCAGGCGCATGGCGGCCAGTGCCTGGCTGTCGCTGTACGGATTGGCCTTGGCGCTGACATAGGCTTCCATGGCGTGGGTCAGGGCGTCGATACCGGTATCGGCGGTAACCCGGGCCGGCACCGAAATGGTCAGCTCGTAATCCACCAGTGCTGCAACCGGCATGAAACCGAGACCGACACAGAGCATTTTCTCGTCCTTGTCGGCATCTGTGATGATGGTGAAGCGGGTCACCTCGGAGCCGGTACCGGCGGTGGTGGGTATCGCAATCACCGGCAGACCCTGTTCGCTGACGTCGCGCGGGAACTTGTAGTCGCGCATCTGGCCGCCGAATTTGCCGAGGATCGAGATCGCCTTGGCCGAGTCAATGGGGCTGCCGCCGCCGAGGGCGATGATCGAGTCGTAGCTGCCGGCTTTTACTTTATCCACACCGGCGATGATCGAGGCTTCGGTGGGTTCGGGCAGGGTGTCGGCGAACAGATCGCTTTCCAGCCCGGCCTCGTTTAATGCGGCCTGAAGTTTTTCCACATAGCCCAGTTGAACCATCATCCGGTCGGTGACGATCAACGGGCTTTTGCAGCCCAGCGCCGCCAGAATATCGGGCGTTTTCTGGCTGGCTCCGGCGCCCACTTCCATCAGGCGGGGCAGTATGATTCGGTTACTCATGGTGACTCTCCGCAATAATCAGTAGGCCGAGGGACGGTTGTCAGCGCGCTCTATGGCGCGAGTAGAAAACGATCGCCAGTTCCCACGACTTCAGGTGCTGATTTGTTTCTATTTGTTTTTATATCGAGACTTAAGGTCTCAATATAAATAGGTTTTAAATCTTGGTTTGTCAAAATAATGGGACAAAAAGTATCAATATAAGTATTAATGGTTGGTTTGTTGATTTGCGAAACCTGCACTGCACGCGTTGCAGCCGTGGCTAGTGATCGGCCTGCCAAAGAGGGGGTAAAGGGCTGTATAATCCCGCCATCGACATTCACAGGTCCGGAAAGCGGGCCGATTCAGCGTCAGTGAGGTAGAGGGGTATGAGCAAAGAGACCAATCAGCAGTGGGGTGGCCGTTTCAGCGAGCCGACGGATGCATTCGTGGCGCGTTTCACCGCCTCTGTCGACTTCGATCAGCGCCTCTATAAGCAGGATATCCAGGGCTCGATCGCACATGCTCGTATGCTGGAAAAGGTTGGCGTACTGACCGAGAAAGAGCGCGATGACATCATCCGTGGCCTTGGTGAGATCCGTATCGAGATCGAGCGTGGCGAATTTGAGTGGTCCGTGGCGCTGGAAGATGTGCACATGAACATCGAGGCGGCGCTGACCAAGAAGATCGGCATCACCGGCAAGAAGCTGCACACCGGTCGCTCCCGTAACGACCAGGTGGCCACCGATATCCGTCTCTACATGCGTGACGAGATCGATCTGGTACTGGCCGAAATCAGCCGCCTGCAGCAGGGCCTGCTGGATCTGGCCGAGAAAGAAGCCGATACCATCATGCCGGGCTTCACCCACCTGCAGACTGCTCAGCCGGTTACCTTCGGTCATCACCTGCTGGCCTGGTTCGAGATGCTGAGCCGCGACTACGAGCGTTTCGCCGACTGCCGCAAGCGCGTCAACATCATGCCGCTGGGCGCTGCTGCACTGGCCGGCACCACCTACCCGATCGATCGCAACTACACCGCCGAGCTGCTGCAGTTCGACGCGCCGGCGGGTAACTCTCTGGATGCGGTATCCGATCGTGATTTCGGTATCGAGTTCTGTGCCGCGTCCAGCCTGCTGCTGATGCACATGACCCGCATGTCCGAAGAGCTGGTGCTCTGGACCTCCGCCCAGTTCAACTTCATCAACCTGCCGGATCGCTTCTGCACGGGCTCCTCCATCATGCCGCAGAAGAAAAACCCGGACGTACCCGAGCTGGTGCGCGGCAAGAGCGGCCGTGTCTACGGTCACCTGATGTCACTGCTGACGCTGATGAAGTCCCAGCCGCTGGCCTATAACAAGGACAACCAGGAAGACAAGGAACCGCTGTTCGACGCTGTGGATACGGTGAAAGGCTGTCTGCGTGCGTTTGGCGATATGATCCCGGCTATCGAGTCCCGCAAGGAAGAGATGCGCGAAGCGGCCCGTCGCGGCTTCTCCACCGCTACAGACCTGGCTGATTACCTGGTGCGCAAGGGCGTGGCGTTCCGTGATGCCCATGAAATCGTAGGCCTCTCCGTGGCCTATGGCATCAAGACCAAGAAGGATCTGTCCGACATGACCCTGGAGGAGCTGCAGCAGTTCTCCGATACCATCGAGCAGGACGTATTCGACGTTTTGACACTGGAAGGTTCGGTGGCAGCGCGTAATCATATCGGCGGTACGGCGCCGGACCAGGTTCGCGCAGCCGTGGACCGGGGGCGTGATCTGATCGCAGCGCGGGGCGAATAAGGCACCGCATATTCCCCCGATACCAACAATAAGAACAGTTCGGGGGAGTTGCAGGGATGGATCAGCGTCTCAAGGTACTGAGCGCAGGCATTCTTAGTCTGATCGTGACAGTGGGCGTGGCGCGTTTTGCGTACACGCCGCTGCTGCCGCTGATGCTGCAGCAGACCTCTCTCGATACCTCTGGCGGCGGCTGGCTCGCCAGTTTCAACTACATCGGCTATCTCGCCGGTGCTCTGGCGGCGGCCGCCGTCCCCAATCTTCGCCTTAAAGATCAGCTTTACCGACTTTGCCTGGTGTTGGCCGTGGTCACGACCCTGGTGATGCCGCTGAGCGAAAACTATCTTGTCTGGTCGATCCTGCGTCTCATCGCCGGTTTCAGTGCGGCCGGTGGTCTTCTGCTGGCCAGTGCGCTGATTCTCAACTGGCTGATCCGCCATGGCTATCGCGCCGAGCTGGGTGTGCATTTTATCGGTATGGGGGCGGGTATCGCCTTCTGCTCACTGGTGGTGGAGCTGTTCAGCGCCCTGGATCTCGATTGGAGTGAGCAGTGGAGCGGCTTTGCACTGCTGGCGCTGCTATTGGCCGTGCCTGCCTGGCGCTGGATGCCAAGGCCCGATCTCAGTGGCATGACCACCAGTGGACAGCAATTGGTAGACCGTCCGCCGAGCCGGCGCTTTAACCATCTGCTGCTGGCGGCCTATTTTTGCGCCGGTTGGGGCTACGTGATCAGTGCCACCTTTATCGTGGATATCGTGCAGCGCCAGCCGGGGCTGGAAAGCAAAGGCAACTGGGTGTTCCTGGTATTGGGGCTGGCGGCGGCGCCGGCAGTGATCGTCTGGGACAAGGTGGCGCGCCGGACCGGCTACGTGCCTGCGCTGCTGCTGGCCTATGTAGCGCAACTGCTGGGCATCCTGATGCCGGCACTTTCACCAACGCTTGCTGGCGCTCTGATAGGCGCGGTGCTGTTTGGGGCCAGCTTTATTGGTGCCGTCGGTCTGGTGCTGACCCTGGCGGGCCGCTTCTATCCGACCAAACCTGCGAAACTGATGGGGCGGATGACGCTCTCTTACGGGCTGGCGCAGATACTGGCACCGGCGATCACCGGTACGCTGGCAGAGCGGTTGGGGAGCTACGATCTTGGGCTCTATATCGCGGCGGGAGTAGTGGCGCTGGGCGCAGCGCTGATGGCGCTGCTGTGGCGGCTGGAACAGCATGAGCCGGCGCTGGCGCACGCCGGCTGACGCTAAATCAATCCAGGGTGATATCGACCATCAGGTCGGAAGCGATTGCTTCCAGTTTGTCCTGCAGCTCATCCAGATCCACCGGGCTGGGTACCAGCAGCTCGGCGCTGGCCTTGAACAGCTGTTCACCGGACATGGAGCCGGAGGTCAGCTCTGTCTGCAGCTTGTGGACATTGATGTGCATGCTGGCCAGGGCCTGGGAAATTTCGCGCACGATGCCTGGCTTGTCGTGACCGATAAGATCCAGAGTGACCGCGCGGCTTTCCGCTTCGGCGCCGGCTTCTTCACTGCGCTCAATGCTGACCTTGAGGCCTTTCTCCTCAAGTGACTGCAGTGCCGCTGTCAGGGCTTCCTGCTGCTGCTCCGGTACCTGGATGATCAGTACACCGGCGAACTGGCCGCCAAGGCGGGACATGCCTGATTCCAGCCAGTTGCCCTGATGCTCTGCAATGGTGCTCGAGAGCAGGCCGACCAGGCCAGGTTTGTCGCGACCGATAAAACTCATTACGAGAGATGTCATTGGAAGGGGCTCCGTGTAGGCTGATTGGACCGCACCTGCGGTCTGTTTGCGATTGTTTTGATTGCGCTTCCGATCATAAGGGTATGCCCAGAGTATAAACAACAATGGATGGTATTCTCACTGCTCTTTGGCCGGTCTTTGCGTTGCTGGTGATCGGTTACCTGGCACGACGTCTGGATTTTCCCGGTGCGGCGTTCTGGCCACCGGCTGAAAAGGCCACCTACTTTGTGCTTTTTCCCTGTTTGCTGGTCAACCGGCTGAGCCGGGCTGACCTGGCCTCGGTACAGTCATCGCAACTGGTGGCGGCCGTACTGTCGATGCTGCTGATTCTGTCGCTGCTTGTACTGCTGGTGCGCCCTTTGATGCGTATCGATAATGCGAAGTTTACCTCGGTCTACCAGGGAAGCCTGAGGTTCAACACCTACGTGGCGCTGGCGGTCAGTGCGGTGTTGTTGCCGCAGCAGGGAATAGTGCTGGCGGCGGTACTGGCGGCGGTGATGATCCCGACGCTGAACCTGCTCTGTGTGCTGGTATTCGCCTGGTTCGGAGAGAGCCGGCCCACCCTGAGAGGGATACTGCGTACCCTGTCCCGAAATCCACTGATCCTGGCCTGTCTGCTCGGCATCGCGCTGAATCTGACAGGTATCGGGATGCCAGCGCCGGTTGCGCCGGTACTCGATCTGCTGGGCCGTATGGCGTTGCCACTGGGATTGCTGGCGGTGGGGGCGGCGTTGAATCTGCGCGCGCTGACGAGCAGTGGACCGGCGGTGGTTGCCGCGAGCCTGTTCAAGCTGATCGTCTGCCCCTTGCTCGCTGTTGGCCTCGCCGCGTTGTTTGCGCTATCGCCGGCGGCGACGCTGGTTTTGCTGATTTTTGCATCGGTGCCGACGGCAACGACAGCTTATATTCTTGCACGTCAATTGGGTGGGGATGCGGAGCTGATGGCCAATATCATTACCACGCAGACACTGCTGTCTCTGCTTACGATGCCGCTGGTGTTACTGATACTGGTCTGAAAAATTGAGTAAACGCATGTTTTTGTATCAGATCTGATAATTATCCACCGATCTCTGTCAGATCTGTTGCTTTTTTTTTGAACTGTGGAACACTAGCGCAGATTCTTTGTCACACAACTGTTACGAATCGTTGGAGAGCCCGCCACCACTGGTCTCAGGCCCTCCTGAAAGCTAGTTAATTTTGATGGAACGTTGTCTCACATGAAGAAGAGTCCCGATCTGGTTCTCATTCTGGTTCTTGTGTTTGTTGTCGGTGCACTGATGACCGGAGTTTCCCAGACCGACCTGCAGCTTACTTCGCTGGTGCAGCAGGCGTTCAACAGCTAAGGGACGGACGGCGAATATAACTCGCCTTGTCGGTCACTATACCGAACAGCGGTACATCCCAGGGTTGTACCGGCAGCTCTTCTACCCTCTGAAATTCGTGGGCCAGGCCGATCAATCGGGCCCCTTTCATGCTTTTCTCTTTCAGTTTGTAGCCGAAGGTGCGGTCGTAAAAGCCACCGCCCATGCCCATCCTGTTTCCGTCTGCGTCAAAGGCCACCAGTGGCAGCATCACCAGGTCCATGGCCCATGCCGGGCGTCGCGGATGTTTTTGCAGCGACGGCTCAGGAATGCCGAAACGGTTGGGGCTCATGCGGGTTTTGGGTGTGTAGCTGACGAACCAGAGCCGGTTGTGGCGTATCGGGTGCAGCACCGGCAGATAGACCTTCTTGCCCATTTTCCAGCACAGCTTCAATAACGGGCCCGGATCGATCTCGCCGTCATTGGGCAGGTAAAGGGCGATATGTCGTGCCTTGAGAAACCAGAGCTGGTGACGGATACGATTGCGCACGCCGATCGCGGCGGCACGCTGCTGTGCGCGGCTCAGGCTGCGACGTTGACGACGCATCTGCTGACGCAGGGAACGTTTTTCTGCAGGAACAGTGTTCAAGGTAGGGCCTCCCAGGGTGCCGACATCGGTTGTGGCCCTGAACCCTAAGGTTCAGGTCGAGGATATCATCAGATATATCAGGCTTTCCGAGTGATCGGACATGCACACAACACCTGGTTGCCATCCTCTGGGTAGTGCTTATCGGCTCGAGGGACTTAACCGACTAGCGAACACCCCAGGAAGTGATCCCTATTATACCGCGGCAGGTGTGAATGTCAGCTCTTGTAATTTTTTAAGCTTTTGCTACGGAGCTTATAATCTTTTGAAATATAAAGATAAATAATGACTATGAGAGTTTTTCAGGCGTCATCGGTGGGCTTGTTTGCGTCCTTCGCCTCATGTTCGAGGGAGCGGTCGATCTTGTTGCCGAGACGTTTCAGCTGCATCTCGATATTCTGCTGGGTCTGGGCCCGGCTTTTGATAAGTTCGTGAGAGACGTTCAGTGCCGCCATAACGGCGATGCGCTCGAGCCCAACGATCTTGCCGCTGGACTTGATCTCCCGCATCTTGCTGTCCAGGTGGTCGGCAGAGGCCAGCAGCTCGGCTTCCGCGCCGTCCGGGCAGCTGATGGTGTATTCCTTGTCCAGTAGCTTTACGGTAACGGTGCGTGCGTCCTGACTCATGCTTGCTGCTCCAGTGCTTTGAGACGCGAGATCATGCCCTCAACCTTGTCGCGGGTCTGGTCATGCAACTGTATAAGCTGTGCGCGTTCCTCGCGCAGTTTGCCCGTTTGCTCGCGCAGATAGCTGTTTTCCTGCTCCAACTGATCGAGCCTTGACAGTAAACGGTCGATCTTCAGTTCCAGTGCGTTGAAGTAGTGTTCGGACATCGCGTAGCCTCTATGACTTGGCCGGCCACCTTCGGATGAAGACTGCCGTCAGGGCGACTATAAACAGCAGTACACAGAGGGTCAATCGGGGACGCGGGCGATTAAAGCGGCTTCACCTTGCCCTGACCGGTCCGGGGTGGCATGTTTACCCAATGATCAGCAGGGATTGCGCAGGGATCGTTCACCGTGCCGTATTTCATTACCCTTTTGTTACTTTTGGCTGTGTTGCTGCCCCGTTTGGCTCTGGCCGGGGAAAACGCGACGCTGACTGACCGTGAGGCCGCGTTGGTCGCCCAGGGCGAACCGGTCAGCATGGCGGCCATGTACGACTTTGTTCCCTTTTCCTATATTGAAGAGGGCGAGCTACGCGGTTTCGTGCCGGACCTGGTCACACTGATTGAGCAGAAGACGGGGCTCAAGATCGAGTTAAGCACCGGCGAATGGTCCAATAACCTGCGCATGCTCGAGGAGCGGCAGATCGATGCGATCTCCGATATCTCCTTCAAGCCCGAGCGCACGCCCTTCACACTCTACACCACTCCCTATTTCGAGATTCCCACCGTTGTCTTTACCCGCAAGGAGTTTGGTGACTACCAGGGACTTGCCGACCTGTCAGGCAAGCGGGTGGGGGTGCTCAGGAATATCTTTTATGCGCGTGAACTCAGGGCCCAGAACGATCTGGAGATCCGTGAGTACGATGACTATGCCAGCCTTGTCCGCGCCCTGGCTTACGGTGAGGTCGACGCAGCGATACAGAACCTGACCTCCGGCTATCACTATGCCTCGACCAACGCCTATACCAATATCAAGGTGGCCGGCGAGTTCCAGCTGCGCAACGTGGGTCGTGAAGACCTGCGCTTTGGTGTGCAGCCCGAAAAGCCGCTGCTGCGTTCCATCATCCAGAAGGGGCTGGACGCGATCACGGAAGCGGATTGGGAAACCCTGATCGACCGCTGGGTCGGTCGAGCATCTCTGGGTTTTATCCGCCAGGCACGTACCGTGGCGCTGACGCCGGAAGAGCGCGAGTTCGTTAAACAGAACCCGGTCATTCGTGTACACAACGAGAGTAATTTCGAGCCGTATAACTTTTTCGAAAACGGTCGCCCCCGCGGTCACTCCATGGATCTGATCAAGCTGTTGGCGGAGAAGGCCGGGCTGGAGGTTAACTTCGTATCCGGTGCCAGCTGGGACGAGTATCTGCAGATGATGCGGGAAGGGCGCCTCGATGTAATGATGAACATCGTGCGCAGTGATGCGCGGGAAACCTACCTTGAGTTTACCCGTCCCTATGTGCGCCTGGCGCAGGCGCTGTACCGGCACGAAGGCACGCTGCCGATCGAGAGTTTCGATCAGCTGAAACAGAAAACGCTGGTGCTGCCGGACGGCTTTTACATGTTTGACCAGCTCAGCCGGATACCGGGCATGAAGGTGGTTCCCTCGGCCGACAGCCTGGACGCGCTGATGCAGATCAGCACCGGCGAAGCGGATGCCACCATCGAGCTGATGACCGTGGCCGATCACCTCAGTCAGAAATACGGCGTCCCCAATCTTGAGAGCCAGAGTACCCTGAGTATCGGTGGCGGTGAGCCCCTGTCGCTGAGAATCGCGGTGCGCGAGGAGCAGCCGTTGCTGCGGGATATCCTGCAGAAGGCGATGGACAGCCTGACCGAAGAGGAGAAGCGCGCCCTGCAGCAAAAGTGGCTCGCCAGTGCGCGCTCACCGGCCAACTACGTCCACCTCAGGGGCGAGGAACTGGAGTGGCTTGAGTCTCGCACCGCGGTAAAGATCTGTGTACAGCGCAATAATATGCCGCTGGAAAAGACCGGCGATGAGGGCCGGGTGATTGGTGCCTTTGCCGATATGCTGGAGATACTGAGGAATAACTCCGGTATCGATTTTCGGGTAGAGCCGGTGGATAACTATCTGCAGGCAATTGCCGGGCTGAAAGGCGGGCGCTGCGATCTGGTCGCAACTTCCCCATTGTTGAACCGGCTTGAGGGACTTTCCTTTACCCAGCCGCTGTTTACCCTGCCGCTGGTGGTCGCGACAGGGCCTGATGAGGTGTTCGTCAGCGACCTGGCGCAGGTCGACGGACGCACACTGGCCGTTGTTGAGAACGGTGAGGTGCAGGAGTTTCTGCGCGATCTTGAAGAACCGGTTCAGCTGCAGCCCTACCCCACACTGGAGGCGGCTCTCACAGCGCTCAATGACGGCGAGGTATTCGGTGTCGCCGACAGCCTGCCGGTGCTGGGTCGGGAGCTGAGCCGGCGTGTTTATGGAGACCTGAAAATATCCGGCCAGCTCAACAACCGTTATGCCCTGCGCATGGCGATGCGGGCCGAGGATGCGGTGTTAAGCCGGATCATGAACAAGACCCTGGCTTCGCTGGCCGATGATCAGCGTGAACAGATCGCCAGCCGCTGGCTGCAGCTGACACCGGTGGCAGAAACCACCGATTACCGGCTCCTGGCCCAGACCTCTTTGGGCGCGGCGATGCTGCTGGGTGTGATCCTGGTGTGGAACCGTAAGCTGGCGCGACTGAACAACCGTATTCGCGAGAGTAATGAACAGCTGCAGCAGGCCCACGAGGAGCTGACGGTAAAAAACCGCATGCTGGAGCAGCTGTCGGTGACCGACCGCCTGACAAGGTTGAAGAACCGCCTTTATATCGAGCAGGTGTTCGAGCGGGAGATAGAGAACGCCGAAGGCAGCGGTTCTGGCTTTTCGGTGCTGCTGATCGATATCGATCACTTCAAGGAGGTTAACGACCGCTTCGGTCACGAGGTGGGCGATGCGCTGCTGACCGACTTTGCGGCGCTGTTGGATCTGAACTGCCGGGATGGGGATACCCTCGCCCGTTGGGGCGGCGAGGAGTTTATGGTGATCTGTCCCAAAACCGATCTGAAAGAGGCTGAGCAGCTGGCGCAGCGTCTGTGCGATGAGGTCAGAGCTCACGCGTTCCCGACCGCGGGGAAACGCACAATCAGTATAGGCCTGGCCTGCTGGCAGGCCGGGGATCGTCAGAAAAGTCTCAGTATGCGCGCCGACGAGGCGCTCTACCGCGCCAAAGAAGGGGGGCGGGACCGGGTCTGCGTAGAAACAGGCTGAAGCCCGGTCAGCCTGCCGCCCGCATTGGCTTTCGTGGCCCTGTAAGGGCTGAGGTGCTAGCATTAGCCCCAACCAACGCGCGGGCCGCGCCGCCGGGCCGCGCTTCCTCTGACCGACAGAATGTATCCTGATTATGACCCGCGAAGATGCCGCAGTTGAGCTGCCCGATTTCGATATTGTTGCCAACCTGCTGATCGAGGAGGGGGTGCTGGCCGTATCCCCGGCCGAGTTGCACGGCCTGCTTGCCGGCCAGCTGGCCGCGGGAGCGCGCTTCGACGCCGATACCCTGTTGCGGGTGTTCCTGGAGCTGATGGATGTCAGTGCGCTGAAGCAGGAAACCACCAAGCTTGGCCTGATCGAACTCTACCAGCGCACGCTGGCGCAGTACGAATCCGATGATTTCGATTTCGCCCTGCTGCTGCCGGACGATGAGCAGATGCTGGCCCAGCGAGCCGAAGCACTTGGCAGCTGGTGCAGTGGCTTCCTGAGCGGCTTTGGTCTGCACACCAAGCAGTCACAGAAGCTCTCCGCAGAAGCCCAGGAAGGCTTGCAGGATCTGGCCCAGATCGCCCAGATCGCCGCCGATACCGATGTGGATTCGGAAGAGGATGAGGCTGATCTGATGGAGGTCCAGGAGTATGTCCGCATGGCAGCAATGTTGATGTTCAACGAGTGCAACCGGGTGGCCGAGCCGGAAAAGGAACCGACGCCCCGGACACTGCACTGACCCGCCTGTAAGGATCGATCAACCATGAAAATCAGTCAGCAATGTTATGCACAGCGTCGCCGCCGCCTGCTCGAGGCCCTGCCCGAGGGCAGTGTGGCCCTGGTGGCCGGCGCCAGTCTGGCAACCCGCAACCGCGATGCGGAGTTTCCGTTCCGCCAGAACAGTGACTTCTATTACCTGACCGGCTTTAACGAACCCGATGCGCTGCTGCTGCTCAAGCCCGGGCGTGAAGAGGGCGAAGTGGTGTTGTTCTGCCCGCCGCGGGATCCGGCCATGGAGATCTGGACCGGCTACCGTGCCGGCCCCGAAGGCTGTGTCGAGCGCTTTGGTGCCGATCAGGCGTTTGATCTCGATGAGCAGGATGAGCATATCCCTGAACTGCTGGATGGTGCCCGCCGCCTCTACTACGCTGTCGGTAGCGACGACGCACTGGATGCCCAGGTACTGAGCTGGCTTAACGCCGTGCGCGCCAAGGCCCGTCTGGGGGCAGAGGCACCAGAAGAGTTGGTGCTGCTGGATAACCTGCTGCACGAGATGCGCCTGTTCAAGGATGAAGAGGAGCTGGCCGTGATGCGCCAGGCTGCAGCCATCTCCGCCGAGGCGCACTGCGAGGCGATGAAACTGGCGGCTCCGGGGCGCTACGAATATGAGCTGGAAGGCAGGATCATCAGCCACTGCATGAGTGCAGGGGCGCGTTTCCAGGCCTACAGCCCGATCGTCGGAGCCGGTGCCAACGGCTGCATCCTGCACTACATCGAAAACGATGCACCGATGAACGATGGTGATCTGGTGCTGATCGATGCGGGCTGCGAGCTGGACTGCTACGCCAGCGATATCACCCGCACCTTCCCGGCTAACGGCCGCTTCAGCGATGAGCAACGGGCCCTGTATGAACTGGTATTGAAGACCAACCAGGCCTGCATCGAGTTGATCAAACCGGGTCTGCCGTGGAACGAAGTCCACGATCTGTCGGTGCAGATGCTGACGTCAGGCCTTGTCGAACTGGGTCTGCTCAGCGGTGATGTGGATGAGCTGATCGAGCAGGGCGCCTACCGCGATTTCTATATGCACCGCATCGGCCACTGGCTCGGCATGGATGTGCATGATGTGGGCAACTACAAGGTCAATGGTGAGTGGCGGCCGCTGGAGCCGGGAATGGTGATGACCGTTGAGCCGGGGCTCTACGTGTCGCCGCAGAACGAAAATGTCGAGCCGCGCTGGCGCGGTATCGGCATCCGTGTCGAGGACGACGTGGTGGTTACCGAACAGGGCTGCGAGGTGCTGACGTCCGGTGTGCCCAAGAGCGTGGCCGAGATCGAGGCGTTGATGGCACAGTGAACGAGTCGATGCGAAACGACTATGATCTGGTGATTGTCGGTGGCGGCATGGTAGGCGCGAGTCTGGCCTGCGCGCTGCTGCCGGTGGCTCAGGAGCTGGAACTGCGTATCGCTGTTGTCGAGGCCGAGGCGATGCCGGCCGCCGGCGAACCGGTCTTTCAGCCCAGCTACGATGCCCGTTCCACGGCGCTGGCCTACGGTATACGTGCGCCTTTTGAGCGTATGGGCATCTGGGATCGGCTGGTGGAACACTTGACGCCTATCGAACATATCCACGTCTCGGATCGTGGCCGTTTTGGCGTCACACGGCTCGATGCCCGGCGTGAGCAGGTGCCGGCGCTGGGCTATGTGGTGGAAAACCACTGGCTTGGCCAGGTGCTGCTGAGCCAGTTGGGTCAGCAGGGTTCCCCCTGGATCGATTTTATCTCCCCGGCCCAGGTACTGGACCTGGATAACCGCGCCGATGGCAGTGAAGTACAGATCAGCAGCGAGCAGGGTCAGCGCACTCTCAAGGCCGGCCTGGTGGTGGTCGCCGATGGCGGTCGCTCTGCGCTGCGGGAAAAGCTGGGAATCGGCTATACGCAAAGCAGCTACGAGCAGCATGCGCTGGTCGCCAATGTCAGTCTGGACAGGTCCCACGGTGGCGTGGCCTATGAGCGTTTCACCGATACCGGACCGATCGCACTGCTGCCGGGTGAGGACCTGGATGGCCAGGCGCGCTGCGGTCTGGTATGGACCCTGCCTGAAGCCGAGGTGGACGAGGTGCTGGCGCTGGATGATGCCGCTTTCCTGCGTAAACTGCAGGATCGCTTCGGCTACCGTGCCGGTCGTTTTGTGCGCGTGGGTGAGCGCTTCCACTACCCGTTAAAGCTGGTACTGGCCGAAGAGCAGGTGCGGGCGGGCCTTGTGGTGCTCGGTAATGCGGCTCATGCACTCCATCCGATCGCGGGGCAGGGATTCAACCTGGCGTTTCGCGGTGTCGTTGCGCTGGCCGACCTGATCATTGAACGTCGGCGCGAAGGTCTGCCACTCGGGGAGCTGCACGCGCTGCAGATGTTTGAGGCGGCGCGCCGCTCCGATCAGTATCGCACCATCCAGTTCAGTGACCGCACCATGAAGATGTTTACCAGTGAACAGCCGGGACTTGCGCTGCTGCGCGACCTGGGACTGGTGGCGCTGGAGATATGCCCCCTGGGCAAGACGCTGTTGGCCCGGGCCGCCATGGGCCTGGATCAGCCGGCGCCGCGGTTGCGCTGATCACGCTCACGTTGATCAAGATTGCGCTGATTACGGTTGCATAGATAGAGACAGAACAAGAGGGCTTGGGGTGTCGACAGCACAAACAGCAAGGGAAAGTGTAGATATCCTGATCGTGGGTGGCGGTATGGTGGGCGTCGCGCTGGCCTGTGCGCTGGCACCGACCGGCCTGTCGATCCGTATACTGGAACAGCGTGACGAGCAGCCCGAACAGTTGATCAACGCACTGCCGGCATTGTCCGAGCAGGGTTTTGATCCCCGGGTCAGCGCTCTGACCTGTGCCTCGCAGCAGCTGATGACTCACCTCGGTGCCTGGTCTGCCATCAAGCATAGCCGGGCCTGCGTCTATACCGATATGACGGTCTGGGACGGCACCGGTCGTGGCGAGATCCATTTCAGTGCGGATGAGCTGCACGAACCCTGCCTTGGTCATATCGTCGAGAACCGGGTCACACTGGCAGCGCTCTACGGTGCCATGCAGCAGGCCGACAATGTCATCTTCGAGCCGGGCGTCAGGATCGAGACGATCACGCCACCGAATCCGCTCGGGGAACGCGAGCTGCATCTTGCCGACGGCCGCGCTATTCAAACCCGACTCTTGGTCGCGGCCGATGGTGCCCAGTCCAGGGTTCGCAGCCTGACCGGCATGGGCGCCACGGAGTGGGATTATGGCCATCACGCTATCGTCACCACCATCGAAACCGAAGCGCCTCACCAGGATACCTGCTGGCAGCGTTTCACCGAGGATGGCCCGCTGGCACTGCTGCCGCTGGCGCATCCGAACGGACGCACGCTGTCGATCGTCTGGTCCACCTCACCGGCCCATGCGCGTGAGCTGATGGCGCTGGATGATGACGCTTTCTGTGGTGCGCTCGGCAAGGCGTTCGAGCACCGCCTGGGCGCGATTCTGCGCACCGATAAACGTCACGTGCATCCGCTGCGACAGCGGCATGCGCAGCGTTACGTTCAGCCGGGCCTGGCCCTGGTGGGCGATGCGGCACATACCATCCATCCGCTGGCCGGGCAGGGGGTTAACCTGGGTTTCCTCGATGTGGCGGCGCTGGCCGAAGTGGTGCTGGATGCCCATGAGCGCGGCGATGCCTGGTGGAGCGAGCGGGTGTTGCGACGCTATCAGCGTATGCGCCGTGCCGACAACCTGCAGACCGCGGCGGCGATGGAGGGCTTCCGGCGCCTGTTTGATGATCTGCCGGCACCGCTGCGGCTGCTGCGCTCCAGCGGCATGAGCCTGGTCGATCGCATGGCACCGGTGAAGCAGCATCTGGTGCTGATGGCGATGGGTTTGCGCGGCGAGGTACCGCGCCTGGCGCGCCGGCCGTTGAGCTGACACCCGGCTCTGCGGCGCCTGGGCAGCGATTGAACTGCCCGGGGTTTGCCGATACATTGTCATCCCTTTTTCAGGCCCTGGCGGCAGCGCAAGCCTGCCAGGCCGCAACCGACGGGTTGGCCGATGGCAAAGAAAACTCCACTTCATGCTCAGCATCTGGCGCTCGGTGCCAAAATAGTTGATTTCAGCGGCTGGCAGATGCCGTTGCACTACGGCTCCCAGGTTGATGAACATCACCAGGTACGTCGAGCTGCTGGCATGTTTGACGTGTCCCACATGACCGTTGTCGATGTCTCCGGTGGCCAGTCCACCGCTTACCTGCGCCACCTGCTGGCGAACGACGTAGCACGCCTGAAACACGCCGGCAGCGCGCTGTACACGACCATGCTCAACGAGCAGGGCGGCGTCATCGATGATCTTATTGTCTACCGCATGACCGAGCCCGGCACAGGCGAGTGGTACCGTCTGGTGGTTAACTGCGGTACCCGCGAGGTGGATCTCGCCTGGATGGCCGATTGCGCCGTACGCTTCGAGGTCAGCCTGAATGAACAGCGGGACCTGGCGATGGTGGCGGTCCAGGGTCCTGAAGCCCGTGCGCTGACCGCTTCTGTTCTCAGTGACAGCCGTGCCCGCCTGATCGAAGGACTCAAGCCGTTTCAGGGGCAGGAGTCGGAAGGCTGGTTCATTGCCCGCACCGGTTATACCGGTGAAGATGGGCTGGAGCTGATGCTGCCGGATGACGAGGTGGCAGGCTTCTGGCAGGCGCTGATCGGGGCCGGTGTCAAACCCTGTGGCCTGGGTGCACGGGACACCCTGCGTCTCGAAGCGGGGCTGAACCTCTACGGCGCCGACATGACGCAGCAGGTCACTCCACTGGAGTCCAACCTGGGCTGGACGCTGGCCTGGGAACCTGCGGACAGACAGTTTATTGGTCGTGAGGCGCTGGAAGCGCAGCGAAGCGAGGGCGTCGGGTCTAAACTGGTTGGGCTGGTGCTGGAGCAGCGCGGTATCCTGCGGGCCCACCAGGCAGTAACAGTAGACGGCGTCGGTGAGGGCGAAGTCACCAGTGGCAGTTATTCGCCGACCCTGGAGTGCTCCATCGCGCTGGCGCGGGTGCCGGTTGCTACCGGCGAGTCGGCCAGTGTCGAGGTAAGAGGAAAAAGTCTGCCGGTTAAGGTTGTCAAACCGCCCTTCGTACGAGAGGGTAAAAAACGGTTTTCCTGAGGTTCAAAGTAAGGATCAAACGATGAGCAATGTCCCGAGTGAACTGAAGTACGTGGCCAGCCACGAGTGGATTCGTGAAGAAGATGGGGGTGTCGTTTGCATCGGCATCACCGATCACGCCCAGGAGCTGCTGGGTGATGTGGTCTTTGTTGAGCTGCCGGATCTCGACGCGGAAGTGTCGAGCGGAGACGATACCGGAGTGGTTGAATCGGTCAAGGCAGCCTCCGATATCTATGCGCCGGTGAGCGGTACCGTGGTGGCGATCAACGAGGAGCTTGAAGACGCTCCTGAACTGGTCAACTCCGATCCTTACGGTGATGGCTGGTTCTACAAGATTAAACTGAGCGACCCGGAAGAGCTGGAAGCCCTGCTCGATGCGGACGCCTACTCGGAACAGTGCGAATCCGAATAACGGCGTTGCTTCCTGAACGTCAGTCCCTCCTGTCCCGGCCGCGCTGCCGGGACAGTCATTTCAAGCGATACGGCAGTTATGAATATCAAACCCCTAGTGCTCCAGGCCAATGCCGACCGCCGCCTGCGTGCCGGTCATCTGTGGATTTACAGTAACGAAGTCGATACCCGGCGCACGCCTCTGAAGGAGTTCGAACCGGGCGAGCAGGTCCAGGTGGAGAACGCCCGAGGCAAGGTGCTGGGGTTGGCGTACGTGAACCCGAATACCCTGATCTGTGGCCGGATGATCAGCCGTGACGCCGGTTATCCTCTGGACCGCTCGCTGCTGGTTCACCGCCTCAAGGTGGCCGCATCGCTGCGCGAGGCCCAGTTCGACAAGCCCTGCTACCGTCTGGTTTTTGGTGATTCGGATGGCCTGCCCGGACTGGTTGTGGACCGTTTTTACGATCTGTTCGTGGTGCAGATCTCCACGGCGGGCATGGACCGGGTGCAGGAGCTGGTGATCGATGCGCTGAACCGTGTTTTCAAACCCGCCGCCATCGTGCTGCGCAATGACAGCAAGATGCGTTCGCTGGAAGGGCTGGATACTTACGTGGAGGTGGTGCAGGGCGAAGTGCCGGAACTGGTGCCCCTTAACGAGAACGGCGTGGATCTGCTGGCCCCGGTGCTGACCGGACAGAAGACCGGCTGGTTCTACGATCACCGGGAAAACCGCGCGCGCATGCAGTCGATGGTGAAGGGCAAGCGGGTGCTGGATCTGTTCAGTTATGTTGGAGGCTGGGGCGCCCAGGCGCTGGCGGCCGGCGCCGAAGAGGTCTCCTGCCTGGATGCGTCTGCCGGTGCGCTGGAAGTGGCAGCGGAAAACGCGCGTATCAATAATGCAGAGCGCCGTTTCCGTGCCCTCCAGGGCGATGCCTTCGATCTGTGCAAGGCGATGGTGGCGGAGAAGGAGCGCTTCGATCTGGTCATCGTCGACCCGCCCGCCTTTATCCAGAAGCGCAAGGACGTGAAAAACGGCGAGCGCGCTTACGGGCGGATCAACAACTTCGCCATGCGCCTGCTGGCGAAGGATGGCGTGCTGATCTCCGCATCCTGCTCCATGCATCTGCAGCGGGAGCGGCTGGTGGATCTGCTGCGCTCCAACAGCCGGGAACTGGACCGTTATGCGCAGATATTCGCCCAGGGCTACCAGGGCGCGGATCACCCGATCCATCCAGCGATTCCCGAAACCGAATACCTCAAGGCCTATTTTATGCGCGTGCTGCCGGCAAGCTGAGGCGGTGCGTGCCAGAGCGTTAAACAAGGAGAGGATTGATGGAGTACAAACAGCTGGGTCGTTCCGACCTCCGGGTCAGCCGGATTGCGCTGGGTACCATGACCTTCGGCCGCACCAACACCGAAGCGGAGGCGTTTGAGCAGATGGACTACGCCCTGGCCGAGGGCGTTAACCTGATCGACGCGGCAGAGATGTATCCGGTGCCGACCGATCCTGCCTACCAGGGTAATACCGAGCAGTACATCGGTAACTGGATGAAGGCGCGTGGCAATCGCGATCAGGTGGTGCTGGCCACCAAGGTGGCAGGTCCCGGCGAGCAGATCAGCTATCTGCGCCCGGATCTGCATCTCGACCGTGCCAACATCCGCAAGGCACTGGAGGATTCCCTGACCCGGCTGCAGACCGATTATGTCGATCTCTATCAGCTGCACTGGCCGGACCGGGTAGCCAACTACTTCGGCAAGCTGGCCTATAAGCATCACCCGGAAAAGGATGGTACGCCGATCCTTGAAACCCTGCAGGTACTGGGTGAACTGGTGGACGAGGGCAAGATCCGTTATTTCGGCCTGTCCAACGAAACCGCCTGGGGCACGATGAAGTTCCTGCAACTGGCCGAGCAGCACAATTTGCCGCGTCCGATCTCGGTACAGAACCCCTATAACCTGCTGAACCGCTCCCTGGAAGTGGGTCTGTCCGAGGTGATGTTGCGCGAGGAGGTGGACCTGCTGGCCTATTCGCCGCTGGGCTTTGGCGTGCTCAGTGGTAAATACCTGGGCGGTGCCCGCCCGGAAGGCGCACGGCTGGTGGAGTTTCCCCAGTTTGCCCGTTACATCTCCGCAAAAGGGCAGGCCGCCACGGAAGCGTATGTGAACCTGGCCCGGGATGCGGGGCTGGATCCGGCCCAGATGGCACTGGCTTACGTCAACAGCCGCGACTTCCTCGGCAGTAATATTATCGGCGCGACGCGGATGGATCAGCTGCGCAGCAATATCGCCTCAGTGGATCTGCAGCTCAGCGCTGATCTGCTCGGCGAGATTGAAGCGCTGCACGATCACCACACCTACCCCTGCCCCTGATGAAATAATTGCCCCGGCATAGGCAAAAGCAGCGATCCTCTGCCAAACTTTAGGCGCTATCGAAAATGATAAAAAAAGGAGGATCGCATGCTACATCAGAAGCAGGTGCGTGACCTGATGCTGCCGGTTGCGCATCCGTTGAAAGGTCAGATGGCGCTCTCTGAAGCGGTTGAGCTTATCCTGATGTCTGGACAGCTGGGGTTGCCGGTGGTCGATGACCGGCGTGCGGTGATCGGCTTCCTGTCGGAGCACGACTGCCTGCGCTATCTGGTCAGCAGCAGTTACTACTGTGACAGCCGTATCCAGGTGTCCGATATCATGCACCAGGAGCCGCTCTGTGTGGCGCCGGGGGATAGTGTCGTTGACCTGGCCCAGCAGATGAGCCAGAGCAAGCCGAAAAACTATCCGGTGGTGGAGCAGGGGCGCCTGCTTGGCATGATTACGCGGCGCCAGATTATGATGGAGCTGAACCGCATGCTGCGTGAGTGCAAGGTAGCGATCTGATCCGGTGTCAGCCTCAGCGGCGCAGATCCATGACCGGCCAGTCACGCTCCCGGGCAACCGCTTCCAGCCTGGCGTCCGGATTGACCGCCACCGGAAAATCTACCTTTTCCAGTAGTGGCAGATCGTTGTGGGAGTCGCTGTAGAAACTGCTTCCCGCCAGCGAGTGGCCGGTTTCGCTGAGCCAGGTATCCAGGCGTACCACCTTGCCGCCCTGGAAACAGGGGGTGCCGGCAACGCGCCCGGTGAAACGGTCTGCAAGACGCTCGGGCTCGGTGGCCAGCAACGCATCCACGCCCAGACGTTCAGCGATCGGGGCGGTCACGAAACGGTTGGTGGCCGTGATAATGAGCAGGAAATCTCCCTGTGCCCGGTGCTTGTCGAGCAGGTCGCGGGCGGCCGGTAGCATCATCGGTTCGATACACTCGGTCATGAACTCCGCGTGCCAGGCGTTCAGCTGCTCTTCGCTATGGTTAGCCAGCGGGCGCAGGGCAAAGTTTAGAAACTCGTGGATATCCAGGGTGCCGGCCTGGTACTGCTGCAGGAAATGATCATTGGCCTCCCGGTATGCCTTCTCGTCAACGATACCGCGACGGCAGAGAAACTCTCCCCAGGCGTGGTCGCTGTCACCGTTAATTAGTGTGTTATCGAGATCAAAAATGGCCAGGCGCACGTCAGAACACTCCCGTTGCTCCGCCGGATATGGCGGGTTGAAGGCAAAGGCATAGGATAAGGGGTGGGCCGGGGCCATGCAACGAATCGCTCTTTGTATGGTCATTATGGCAGGCTATTTGCGTAACCCCGGATATATGGAACAATAGCTTCATATTAATAAGGTATTTCGGGATTAAACTGTGATCGATTCAGACGGGTTCAGACCGAATGTCGGTATCATTCTGGTCAACGCGCTGGGTCAGGTACTTTGGGCAAGGCGCATCGGGCAGGATGCCTGGCAGTTTCCGCAGGGCGGAATTCAGGGACGTGAAACCCCCGAACAGGCAATGTTCCGTGAACTTGACGAGGAGATCGGGTTGTCGCCAAAGGATGTGGAAATTCTGGCGGTAACACGAGGCTGGTTGCGCTACCGGCTGCCCAAACGCATGATTCGGCGCCATTCACACCCTGTGTGTGTGGGCCAGAAGCAGAAATGGTTCCTGCTGCGCATGCTCAGCCATGACAGCGCGGTAAAAATAGACAAAACAGATTCGCCGGAATTTGATGGCTGGCGTTGGGTCAGTTACTGGTATCCTCTGGGGCAGGTGGTGTCCTTCAAGCGAGAGGTTTACCGCAAAGCATTACGAGAATTATCGCCGAAGCTGGCGCGCTTGCAGCCGGTTTCAGAGCGTTAGAGTTGGGGGTGAATCGGATGGCGATGCTTAGCGTGCTTCGCAAAATTGTTCAGGAAGTGAGTACCGCCCCGGATCTCGACTCTGTTCTTGACCTGACGGTCAGGCGTATTCAGCGTGCCATGCACACCCAGGTCTGCTCCATCTATCTGCTCGACACCATCTCCCAGCGCTATGTGCTGATGGCGACCCAGGGGCTTAACCGTGAAGCGGTGGGCACGGTCAGCCTGTCCCCCACTGAGGGTGTTGTTGGCCTGGTGGGTCAGCGGGCCGAGCCGATCAACCTGGAGGATGCTGCCCTGCATCCTTCCTTCATCTACGTGCAGTCCACCGGTGAGGAGCGTTACCACGCTTTTCTCGGGGTACCGATTATCCATCAGGGTGAGGTGCTCGGCGTGCTGGTGGTTCAGCAGCATGACAGCCGCCGCTTTGATGAATCGGAAGAGGCCTTTCTGGTCACCGTGTCAGCCCAGTTGGCGGGGGTGATCGCCCATGCCGAGGCCACCGGTTCCATAATGCCGGTCGGCAATCACACCGGCGGCCAGCCAAAAATGGTACAGGACCGCCGCTTCAGCGGTGTTGCCGGTGCGCCCGGTATCGCGATTGGCCAGGTGTTTGTCGCCACCCTGCCTGCGGATCTGGAGGGGGTGCCGGATAAGCGCGCCCGTGATATCGATAAAGAGGTCGCCAGCTTTAATGCCGCGCTTGAGCAGGTGCGACATGAGATCCGTGAGGTCAGCAAAACCCTGGAGCAGCGTCTGCGCAGCGATGAGCAGGCGTTGTTTGATGTCTACCTGCGCATGCTGGAGGACAATGCCCTGGCGGGGCAGGTGGTTGAGCGGATCCGCGCCGGCAACTGGGCGCAGGGGGCGCTGCGGGAGGTCGTTGCCGACCATGTACGCCAGTTTTCGGCGATGGATGATCCTTACCTGCGCGAGCGCGCCAGCGATATCCGCGACCTGGGGCGCCGCATTCTCAGCCATCTGCAGGAGGATGTCAGCGTTGGCGAGGTGGAGTACCCTGATCAGACGGTGCTGTTGGCGGATGACCTGTCGCCGGCGATGCTCGGTCTTGTGCCGGAAGACAAGCTTGTCGGCCTGGTGTCGGTGAGTGGATCGGGTAACTCCCATGCCGCCATTCTGGCGCGCTCCATGGGTATTCCCACGGCGATGGGGGTGGTGGATCTGCCGTTTACACGGTTGGACGGCCGGGAGATTATTCTCGATGGCTACACCGGCCGGGTCTACGTTAACCCCTCTGACGATCTGAAAAACGCCTTTGGTGAGATTCTGCGTGAAGAGCAGATGATTGCTGCCGGGCTGGAGACGCTCAAGGATCTGCCGGCACAGACCTCCGACGGCTACCGCATGCCGCTGTGGGTTAACACGGGCCTGACCAGCGATGTGGAGCGCTCGCTGGAGCGCGGTGCAGAAGGGATCGGACTCTATCGCACTGAAATTCCGTTTATGACACGGGATTTTTTCCCCAGCGAACAGGAGCAGATGCATATCTATCGCCGGCAGCTGGAAGCCTTTGCGCCGCTGCCGGTGACCATGCGCACCCTGGATATCGGCGGCGACAAGGCGCTGCCCTATTTTCCTATCAGCGAAGAAAACCCCTTTCTCGGCTGGCGCGGTATCCGCGTAACCCTGGATCATCCCGAGATCTTCCTGGTGCAGGTGCGCGCCATGCTCAGGGCTTCACTGGGTTACGGCAACCTGCGCATCATGCTGCCGATGGTCACCTCCATGCACGAGATTGAGGAAGCCAGTGAGCAGATCGATCGAGCCGTGCGTGAGCTGCAGGAAGAGGGGCTCGATGTTGAGCGCCCACCGGTGGGAATCATGGTGGAAGTCCCGGCGGCGGTGTATCTGACGCGCCGTTTTGCCCGCAAGGTGGATTTTATCTCCGTGGGTTCCAACGATCTGACCCAGTACCTGCTGGCGGTAGATCGCAACAATCCGCGGGTGGCGGACCTCTACGCGCCCTATCACCCGGCCGTGCTCAAGGTGCTGCAGTTCGTCGCCCAGGAAGCGCGCAAGGAACACAAACCGGTCTCCATCTGTGGTGAGATGGCTGCTGATCCCGGTGGTGCGCTGCTGCTGATGGCGATGGGCTACGATGTGTTGTCGATGAACTCCAACAACCTGCCGAAAGTTAAATCCGCCATACGCGGTACCAGCCTGGCAAAAGCCAACTCCCTGCTGCAGCGGGTGCTGCGGATGGATGATGCCGAGGCGATTCATCAGTACCTGCGCACTTCCCTGAAAAGCATGGGGCTGGGCAGTCTTACCCGGCCGTCGCTTCCAGAGCAGGATTGAGTGTCACAGACCCAGAGGTGGCAGCCTCAGGGTCAGGTCGGTTTCTCCGCTGTAGTTGCCACCCTGGCCAAAGCGCCGCTCTATCATCCGTGTATCCCCTTCAGAATTCTGCATCACCAGCGTGGTGGCGCGGGTGCCGTAATCCCCGCTGTGGATAAAACAGCTCGACAGCAGCCTCTCCTTGTCGATCGGAATGCCGGTATCGGGTAGTTCCCGGTCATCGGCCCGGGTGTCGTCGTGCAGCAGTGCCAGCAGTTGTGAAGGCGCAAGGCTCCTGTCACTCAGTGCGCGGCTCAACGCGGCCCGGGCCCGCTGAGCTTTCGGCCAGGGGGTATCGAGCAGGGCATTGCTGAGCGTGTATAAGCCGCTGCTCAGGGGCTGCAGCGCTGCACCGCGATTGCCGCTGTAGAAGATGCCGCTGCGGTCGGCTCGCAACAGGTTGTAGCCGGAACGCACCTCGGCCGGCGGTTGGTAGTGAGCCGCAGGGCTGGTGTGGGTCAGAAAGTCGGTGACCAGTTGCCCGCGGGAAGGGCCGCTATCGCTGCGGGTGCCATCGCGGTAATTGGTCAATGCGGCAAAACGCCCGGAACGGCTGAAGCCCATCCAACTGCCCAGTGCCTTGATATCGCGACCAGCGATGATGGGAGCGTCGGGCCAGAAGTGCAGTCCCTGGGTGGGGCGGTCATAAAACTCGTCACGGTTGGCCAGTAGAATGAACGGCCAGTCCGGGTGTTGGTTGATGGCAAATACGATCAGGCACAAGGCTCGGGGCTCCAGCTCCACGGGCAGGGATGTTCTGTTCATTGTCAGATCTAATCCCTACTATAGTGCACTTTCTTTTTTGGGGTGAGCGATTCGGATGTTGGAAATATTCGCACTTTATCTGTTGCTTGGTGCCGCGGCGGGGTTTGTCGCCGGCCTTTTTGGTATCGGCGGTGGTCTGCTGATCGTACCGGTGTTGATCTTTTCCTTTACGGCGCAAGGGCTCTCCCCCGAGGTGCTGACCCATGCGGCGGTCGCAACCTCGCTGGGAACCATTGTGTTCACGTCGATCAGTTCAATTCGGGCCCATCATGCCAATAGCGCCGTTCACTGGAATCTGTTTCCCTGGATTTCCGCAGGGATTCTGGCCGGTGCGCTGGGCGGTGTCTGGATTGCGGAGATGCTCAGTGGTCGGGTGTTGCAGCTGGCATTTGGCTGTTTCACCTTGGCTGTCGCGCTGCAAATGGCGTTAAACCTGAGGCCTTCATCGGGAGGGCGTGAACCCGGCAAGAAGGAGCTGGTGGTTGCCGGTGGTGGTGTGGGTTGTGCGTCCGCGGTGTTCGGTATCGGCGGTGGCACGCTGACAGTTCCTTACCTGCACTGGCGCAGGCTCAATATGCCGCATGCGGTGGCAACATCTGCTGCCTGTGGTCTGCCCATAGCCCTGGTTGGAGCGACGGGGAATATCGTTACCGGCTGGGACGAGGCGAGGATGCCAGAGTGGAGCCTGGGATATATCTATCTGCCGGCGTTGCTGGGCATCGTGCTGGCGAGTACGTTTACCGCCCGCTTCGGCGCGCGTCTGGCGCATCGGCTGCCGCAGCGCAAGCTGAAACTGGTTTTTGCGCTGTTTCTGGCCTTCGTCGGTATCCGTTTTCTCGTGACTAATCTGCTGCAGGGGTAAGCTTGTGTGGGTGCATGATATCAATCCGCTGGCGCTGGAACTGGGGCCGCTCAAGGTGCACTGGTATGGTCTGATGTATCTTATCGGCTTTGGTGCGGCCTGGTTGCTGGGTGGCTGGCGGGCGCGTCAGCCGGGCTCGGGCTGGACCGAAGAGCAGGTCTCTGACCTGGTGTTTTGGGGTGCCCTGGGTGTCGTGCTGGGTGGCCGTTGTGGTTATGTGCTGTTTTACCATTTTGATTATTTTCTCCAGGATCCGCTCTGGCTGTTTGCGATCTGGGAAGGTGGCATGTCCTTCCATGGCGGGCTGCTGGGGGTAATAGCCGCCATTGCCTGGTTTGCCCGTCGTCATGGCAAGCGCTTCTTTGAACTGGCCGACTTTGTTGCGCCGCTGATTCCCATCGGTCTTGGCGCAGGACGCCTCGGCAACTTTATCGGTGGTGAGCTCTGGGGCCGGCCCACGGATCAAACCTGGGGCATTATCTTCCCGCGCGCGGGAGACGGTCTGGCGCGCCACCCGTCCCAGCTTTATGAAGCGGTACTGGAGGGGCTGGTGATGTTTGCGATCCTCTGGTGGTATTCGGCTAAGCCACGCCCAAGAATGGCGGTATCCGGTCTGTTCCTGCTGCTCTACGGCGTGTTTCGCTCCAGTGTTGAGTTCTTTCGGGAGCCCGATGAACAGCTCGGTTTCCTGGCGTTTGACTGGCTGACCATGGGGCAGCTGCTATCGTTGCCGATGATTATCGGCGGCATGGTGTTGCTGGCTATGGCCTATGGTCGCCGTGCGCCCAATGCCGTTAAGCGGTAAAGTATGCAGTCCCACCGCAGGACTCAGTTAAAGAAAGGGCCGTATGCAACAGTACCTCGATTTGATGCGTGAAATCGTCGACCAGGGTGTCGATAAGGGCGACCGTACCGGTACGGGAACGCGTTCGCTGTTTGGTCGTCAGCTGCGTTTCGATCTGCAGCAGGGCTTTCCGCTGCTGACGACTAAAAAGGTGCATCTTAAATCGGTGATCTACGAACTGCTCTGGTTCCTTTCCGGCAGCACCGATAACACCTGGCTTAACCAACATGGCGTCAGCATCTGGGATGAGTGGGCGCTGGATAACGGTGACCTGGGGCCGATCTACGGTAAACAGTGGCGCTCCTGGGCCTGTCCGGATGGCTCGACCATCGATCAGATCAGCGAGGTGATCGAGCAGATCCGTCGCAAGCCCAACTCGCGGCGCCTGATTGTCAGCGGCTGGAATCCGGCGGATCTGCCGGACGAGTCGCTCAGTCCGCAGGAGAATGCGCGTAACGGCAAGGCGGCACTGCCACCCTGTCACACCCTGTTCCAGTTCTATGTGGCGAACGGCAAACTCAGCTGCCAGCTGTACCAGCGCAGTGCCGACTATTTCCTCGGCGTACCGTTTAATATCGCCAGTTACGCTCTGCTGACCCATATGGTGGCGCAGCAGTGTGATTTGGAGGTGGGAGAGTTTGTCCACACCTTCGGTGATCTGCACCTCTACAGCAATCATCTGAACGACCCGACGATCGTGCCCGAGCAGCTGTCCCGCATGCCGCGCGCCTTGCCGAAGCTGAACATCAGGCGTCGTCCAGATTCCATCTTTGATTACCAATTCGATGACTTCGAGGTGGTGGATTACGACCCCTATCCGGTAATCCGAGCCCCGATCGCGATCTGAGAAGCTTTCATGAAAGGAGTGTCCATGCGATTGGCTATGATCGTGGCCCAAGCCGAAAACCGTGTGATTGGCAACGATAACAAGCTGCCCTGGTATCTGCCGGAAGACCTCAAGTACTTCAAGCGCGTGACCCTGGGTAAGCCCGTCATCATGGGGCGGAAAACCTATGAGTCGATCGGTCGTCCGTTACCGGGGCGCTGCAACATCGTTGTGACCCGCGATCCGGAATGGCAGGCGGCGGGCGTCGTCGTCACTGCCGATCCGGCCCGCGCGCTGGAGCACGCCGCTGCCCAGGCGGAGGTGGACGGAGTCGAGGAGGCGGTGGTCATGGGTGGAGCCGAGATCTACCGCCAGTTGCTGCCGCAGACCGAACGTCTGTATCTGACCCAGGTTCATGCCGAGGTGGAGGGCGATGCGCACTTCCCGGCGCTGGAACCCGAGCAGTGGCGTGAAGTGGGGCGGGAGGATTTTTCCGCCAGCGAAACCAACCCCTATGCGTACAGTTTTATTGTGCTGGAGCGGGTTGCGGAGGTTGCTGCCTGATGGAGCTCACCAAACTGTTGAATCTGATGTCCGACGGCGCCTTTCATTCCGGGCGCGAGCTGGGTGAGGTGCTGGGCGTAAGCCGCTCTGCCGTGTGGAAGCAGATTCAACGTCTCGAAGCGCTCGGCATAGAGGTCTATAGCGTGAAGGGGCGCGGCTATCGCCTGCCCGCAGGTATCGATCTGCTGGACCTGGAGCGCTTTCGCATGCAGTTGCCCCAGGCGGCGCTCGAGCGCCTAGATGAAGTGGTGTTCGAGGAGGAGGTGGCATCCACCAACAGTCTGGCATTGCAGGCGCTGAATAAAGGTCGCAATGCCGGTCTCTATGCCGCCGAATACCAGGCCAAGGGGCGCGGTCGACGTGGTCGCGACTGGATCAGCCCTTACGGCGCCAATCTCTATTTCTCCCTCGCCTGGCGTTTCTCCGCAGGTGTTGCCGCCCTGGAAGGGCTCAGTCTGGCGGTAGGTGTGGCTCTGCGTCGGGGGCTTGGGCGGATCGGTGTTGATGACGTACAGCTTAAGTGGCCCAACGATCTGCTCAGTCAGGGACGCAAGCTGGCCGGTATCCTGATCGAGATCAGCGGCGATGCGGCAGGCGAGTGCCAGGTAGTGATCGGTGTAGGTATGAATGTGGCCATGCCGGCCGGATTGCTGGAGCAGATCTCCCAGCCGATCGCGGATGTTGCCGACCTGGCTGATAACCATCCCGGTCGCAGTGAGCTGCTGGCGATTCTTGTGGACGAGCTGTTGGATACCCTGGACCGGTTCGAGCGGGATGGCTTTGGTGCAGTCAGGCAGGAGTGGCTGCAGGCTAATGCTCATCGCGACAGCCGTATCCGCCTGATCAGTGGTCAGGAGGAGATCAGTGGTATCTGCCGGGGCGTTGATGAAAGTGGTGCACTGCTGCTTGAATCGGGTGGCCAGGTGCGCAGCTATTACGGTGGTGAGGTCAGCCTCAGGGCAGCAGAATGATTCTCGAGATCGATGTAGGCAACACTTTCCTGAAGTGGCGGCTCAGAGAGCATAGCGGTGCAGTTGTGGCGTCGCAGCGGGTTGCCGCCAAGGCGCTTTCTGCGACGTTGTTTAACAACCTGCAGGGTGTCGAGCTCGTGCTGGTGGGCTCTGTCGCCAATGAGGCGTTTAACGCCAGGTTGGCGGATGTGGTGGCTGACTCGGGCCTGCCGGAACCGCTGTTTGCCGGTACCCGGGGATATCAGGCCGGGGTTACCAACAGTTATCAGCAACCTGAACTGATGGGGGTTGATCGCTGGCTGGCGATGCTGGCCGCCTGGAAAATAGCCGGTGATGCCTGTTGTGTGGTCGACTGTGGCAGTGCCATTACCATCGACTACCTCAATGCCAGGGGTGTGCATCAGGGCGGCTTTATTCTCCCTGGAATGCATCTGCTGCGGACAACGCTGCTGAACAATACGGCACGGGTGTTTGTTGACCCCTCGCTGGCGGAATTCAGTCCCAGACCCGGCACCAGTACCAGTGCGGCGGTTACCCAGGGCGCGGACTTTATGTTCGAGGCGATCTGCAAGCGGGTGCTGGACAGTCTCGAGCCGGAGATGAGCCTGTTTGTGACCGGTGGTGATGGTGAGCTGTTTCACCGGGTGGCTGGGCGCGGCGAATGGATTCCGGATCTGGTTCTGGATGGTCTGGAGCTGACGCGGGAGAGTTGAGATGTTGGTGCGTTGGTTCTTTCTGTTGCTGTTGCTGGCGAATGCGCTGCTCTTCTTCTGGTATGCGCAGCGCCAGGCCGCGGCGCCCCGGGTTGTGGATAATGCAAGGGTGGAGGTAGGCGATCTGCGTCTTCTCTCTGAGTTGCCGGCCGGTGAGCGGCTACCCGCTCGGGCGCGTGTCTGTTTCAGTTATCAGCCGCTGAATTCTGCAGCCGATGCGCAACGGCTGGTAGCGATGCTTGAATCCGAGCCGGTATCCGCCAGTGCTGCACGCCTTCCGGCCGAGGTGGTTGGCTGGCGACTGGATCTGCCGCTGCCTGCGGATCCGGCGCGACGGATCGCATTGCTCGATGCGCTGGCGCGTGAAGGCTGGGTGCCTGAAAGTCGCGGTGCAAGCCTGTCGCTGGGTCGCTTTGACAGTGTTGAAGCGCTTGACGCGTTTCGGGCGCTGCTTCCGGAAGCGATAGCTGAGCGTGCGACGCGCGCCGAGATCAGCGCTGAGAGCGGGCGTTGGGCGGTGCGTGTAGAGCATCTGGCTGGCTATAAAATATCCAGTGAAATCAAACAGCTTGTTGCCAGAAGCTGGCCTGGAATAAAAGTTGAAAAAAATGCTTGTGAAGGGGTTGCATCACCCCGGGGCGATCAGTAAGATACGCCCCACTTCGCTGCCAAGGCCGGTATAGCTCAGTTGGTAGAGCAACTGACTTGTAATCAGTAGGTCCGGGGTTCGACTCCTCGTGCCGGCACCAGTTGAGACAGCGAAGTGGTAGTGGTGAGGTTCCCGAGTGGCCAAAGGGATCAGACTGTAAATCTGACGCGCAAGCTTCGGTGGTTCGAATCCACCCCTCACCACCATCAACTGCTTCAAGCACATACCCCGTGCATGAGGTGGTTAATCAGCTGGCATCGGCGGGTATGGTATAGTGGCTATTACCTCAGCCTTCCAAGCTGAAGAGGCGGGTTCGATTCCCGCTACCCGCTCCACATGTTGTTGTGCTCATGTAGCTCAGGGGTAGAGCACACCCTTGGTAAGGGTGAGGTCGGCGGTTCAAATCCGCCCATGAGCTCCAGTTTTACGAAAGGGTAGATATAGTGATATGTCTGCCCTTTTTCGTATTTGGCGACCCTGGTAATCATTGCGAACAGGTTGGGAACTTGAGATGGCTAAAGAAGCGTTTTCTCGTAGCAAGCCGCACGTAAACGTCGGCACTATCGGTCACGTTGACCATGGTAAAACCACTCTGACCGCTGCGCTGACTCGCGTATGTTCAGAAGTTTGGGGCGGCGCTGCCGTTGCCTTTGACGGTATCGACAAAGCACCGGAAGAGCGTGATCGTGGTATCACCATCAACACTTCTCACGTTGAGTACGAGTCTCCGATTCGTCACTACGCGCACGTTGACTGCCCGGGACACGCCGACTACGTCAAGAACATGATCACCGGTGCTGCCCAGATGGACGGCGCGATCCTGGTATGTTCTGCTGCCGACGGCCCCATGCCGCAGACTCGTGAGCACATCCTGCTGTCTCGCCAGGTAGGCGTTCCTTACATCATCGTGTTCCTGAACAAGGCTGACATGGTTGATGACGAAGAGCTGCTCGAGCTGGTCGAAATGGAAGTGCGCGAGCTGCTGGACAGCTACGACTTCCCGGGAGACGACACTCCGATCATCATCGGTTCTGCCCTGATGGCGCTGAACGGTGAAGACGACAACGAAATGGGTACTACCGCTGTCAAGAAGCTGGTTGAAGCCCTGGATTCATACATCCCTGAGCCGGAGCGTGCCGTTGATCAGCCGTTCCTGATGCCGATCGAGGACGTATTCTCCATCTCTGGTCGTGGTACCGTTGTTACCGGTCGTATCGAGCGTGGCATCCTGAAGACTGGCGACGAAATCGAAATCGTTGGTATCAAGGACACCACCAAGACTACCTGTACTGGTGTTGAGATGTTCCGCAAGCTGCTGGACGAAGGTCGTGCAGGCGAGAACGTTGGTGCGCTGCTGCGTGGTACCAAGCGTGACGAAGTTGAGCGTGGTCAGGTCCTGGCTAAGCCGGGTTCCATCACTCCGCACACTGGCTTCGAAGGCGAAGTTTACGTACTGAGCAAAGAAGAAGGCGGTCGTCACACTCCGTTCTTCAAAGGCTACCGTCCGCAGTTCTACTTCCGTACTACCGATATCACTGGTGCGGTTGAGCTGCCGGAAGGCGTTGAGATGGTAATGCCGGGCGACAACGTCCAGATGAACGTTACCCTGATCAACCCGATCGCGATGGAAGAAGGTCTGCGCTTCGCCATCCGTGAAGGTGGTCGTACTGTTGGTGCTGGCGTGGTTTCAAAAATTACTGCCTAATCTGATATTTAGTGTTGCCAAGTGGTAGGGAGGTGCCTATAATGTGCCTCCCTATTACGCAGTAGGCCAGTAGCTCAATTGGCAGAGCAGCGGTCTCCAAAACCGCAGGTTGGGGGTTCGATTCCCTCCTGGCCTGCCATTCCTTATCTGGGATGGCGTCACGTAAAGCGCAAGCTTTCACCTTTTTGAGGCTCCTAGCGTGAATTCTAAAGTGACTTCCGAAGGATCAAAACTAGACGCCCTGAAGTGGTTTGTCGTTATCGCTATCGTGGCGGCAGGCGTTGTCGGTAATTCGGTATTTTCCGGCGAGTCGCTGCTTTATCGCGTGCTGGCTTTGCTGGCTCTCGCGCTGGTGGCGGGTTTTGTTGCCTTTCAGACGGCCAAAGGTCGTGCGTTCTTTCAGCTCTTCAAGGAAGCGAAGAACGAGATTCGCAAAGTAGTATGGCCGACGCGCCAGGAAACACTGCAGACCACTGCTATCGTTGTTGTTGCGGTGCTGATCGTAGGGCTGTTGCTCTGGGGTCTGGATTCGCTGCTGGGTTGGCTGGTATCCGGCGTTATAGGTTAAGGAGATAGCATGGAGACCGAAAAGAAACGCTGGTACGTGGTGCATGCCTACTCCAACTATGAGAAGAAGGTAAAGGAAGCGCTGATCGAAAGCGTTAACCGTCACGGAATGCAGGATCTCTTTGGAGATATCCTGGTGCCGACCGAAGAAGTGGTTGAGATTCGTGATGGCAAGAAGCGTAAGTCGGAGCGTAAGTTCTACCCCGGCTATGTGCTTGTGAATATGGTCATGAATGACGAGACCTGGCACCTGGTGAAAGATACGCCGCGCGTGTTGGGCTTTATCGGTGGTACCGCGGACAAGCCGGCCCCGATTACTGAAAAAGAGGCTAACGAGATTCTGCAGCGCGTCGAAAGCGGTGTGGATAAGCCGAGGCCAAAGACCGTCTTCGAGCCGGGCGAAATGGTGCGTGTTATCGATGGCCCGTTCGCCGACTTCAACGGTGTTGTTGAAGAGGTCAATTACGAGAAAAACCGCCTTCAGGTGGCGGTGCTTATCTTCGGGCGTTCTACGCCGGTTGAGCTGGAGTTTGGTCAGGTCGAAAAAGGCTGATCAAAAGCGAATTTTATGGGGAGGGTGATCGCGCTTGCGTGGTCGCCCTCTTGTTGTGAGAAAAAGGGGAGCCGAAAGGCGTTTGCACCCTGAGGAGTAGCTTAAATGGCTAAGAAAATCAGTGCTTATATCAAGCTGCAGGTAAAGGCTGGTCAGGCTAACCCGAGTCCTCCAGTAGGTCCGGCCCTGGGTCAGCACGGTGTTAACATCATGGAGTTCTGTAAAGCGTTCAACGCCCAGACCCAGAGCATGGAAGCCGGCCTGCCGGTTCCGGTTGTTATCACTGTATACAGCGACCGCAGCTTTACATTTATCACCAAGACTCCGCCGGCGTCTATCCTGCTGAAAAAAGCGGTAGGCCTGAAGAGCGGTTCTTCCCGTCCGAACACCGAGAAGGTTGGTCATGTGACTCGCGCTCAGCTTGAAGAAGTTGCGACCGCTAAAATGCCTGACCTGACCGCTGCTGATATGGATGCGGCTGTTCGCACCATCGCTGGTAGCGCGCGTGCCATGGGTCTGACTGTAGAGGGTGATGAGTAATGGCTAAGCTGACTAAGCGCCAGAAGGCGATCCGCGAAAAAGTTGAAGCGGGCAAGCTGTATTCAATCGACGAAGCTGTGGCTGTTCTGGCTGACGTATCTTCAGTCAAGTTCACCGAATCCCTGGATGTTGCGGTTAACCTGGGTGTTGACCCGCGTAAATCCGACCAGGTAGTTCGTGGCTCTACTGTACTGCCGCACGGCACCGGTAAAGAAGTTCGCGTTGCTGTTTTTGCTCAGGGCGATAACGCCGAGAAAGCAAAAGCTGCAGGCGCAGACATTGTTGGCTTTGAAGACCTAGCTGAACAGGTTAAAGGCGGCAATCTGGACTTCGACGTTGTTATCGCGACTCCGGACGCTATGCGTGTTGTTGGTCAGCTGGGCCAGATCCTTGGTCCGCGCGGCCTGATGCCGAACCCGAAAGTCGGCACCGTTACCCCGGATGTTACTACCGCGGTTAACAACGCCAAGGCTGGTCAGGTACGTTTCCGTACTGACAAGAACGGCATCATCCACTGCTCCGTTGGCAAGCTCGGCTTCAGCGAAGTAGCAGTTAAAGAGAACATCGAAGCCCTGATCGCTGATCTGAAAAAGCTCAAGCCGTCCAGCGCTAAAGGTGTTTATCTGAAGAAGGTTACCCTGTCCACTACCATGGGTCCGGGTGTCCTCGTAGATCAGGGCTCTCTGGGTATCTGATCTCTTGAGTCCGCTTGATTGCGGACTCTGTAAAGGTTTTTTGAGGGTCTTCGTGACCTCTGTGACAGAGACGAAGGCCGTCAAAGACCGCAGGTGGCAGAGCTGCTTGCAGTGTCTGCCTTAATGGGCCAACCAGCCTGCGCAGACGGTGAGATTCACGCGTGAATCGAGACCACCGTACTCAGCCTCGCGTAAGCGGGGTGGTTGGTAATAAGTCGAAAGACTCAATCCAGGAGTAAATTGTGGCATTAGGACTCGAAGACAAAAAAGCGATCGTCGCTGAAGTCCAGGAAGCTGCCAAAAATGCGCTCTCTGCTGTCGTTGCGGATTCCCGTGGCGTAGAAGTGGGCGATATGACTGCACTGCGTAAGCAGGCGCGTGACAACGGTGTATGGCTGAAAGTCGTTCGTAACACCCTGGCACGCCGCGCAGTTGAAGGCACCGATTACGAGTGCCTGTCTGGCAACTTCGTCGGTCCGACTATCATTGCTTTCTCTCAGGAACACCCGGGCGCTGGCGCTCGCATCCTGAAAGACTTTGCAAAAAGCAATGACAAGCTCGAGCTGAAAGCTGCCGCCTTTGAAGGCGCAGTTGTGGACATTTCCGTACTGGCTAGCCTGCCGACTTACGATGAGGCACTGGCTAAGCTGATGAGCTGCATGAAAGAAGCAGCTGCTGGCAAGCTTGTACGTACTTTGGCTGCTGTTCGCGATCAGAAAGAAGGAGAGGCCGCGTAACCTGTACTTATATATGTACCAGGCGCGTCCCTTCACGATTTAACGCACGTTTATAGGATTTTAGAAAATGTCTCTGTCTAAAGAAGATATCATCAACGCAATCGCTGAAATGTCTGTCATGGACGTTGTAGAACTGGTTTCTGCAATGGAAGAAAAATTCGGTGTTTCTGCTGCAGCTGCAGTAGTTGCTGGCCCGGCTGGCGACGCTGGTGCCGCTGCTGAAGAGCAGACTGAATTCGACGTTGTCCTGACCGCTGCTGGCGATAAGAAAGTCAACGTTATCAAGGCTGTCCGTGGCGCTACCGGTCTGGGCCTGAAAGAAGCGAAAGAAATGGTTGACGGTGCTCCGGCTACCATCAAAGAAGGCGCTTCCAAGGAAGAAGCCGAAGAACTCAAGAAAGCACTGGAAGAAGCCGGCGCCTCTGTTGAGCTCAAGTAATCGCTTCGATGCGTTGCAAGCAGCTTAGTTCTGCTTAAAGGCGTATGGCTGGTGGCGGAATGCCACCGGCCTTTTTCCGTTATTTACAGACAGCAAATAAATAACGGTATAACAGTCCGCCAATCTGGTGGCTGGCTTCTCAACCTAGGTGCACATGCTGGGGAACACTGATGGCTTATTCATATACTGAGAAGAAACGTATACGCAAGGATTTCGGTAAGCTGCCGCAGGTAATGGATGTGCCATATCTGCTTGCGATCCAGCTCGATTCCTATCGCAAGTTTCTGCAAGCGGGCTCCGAACAGGCGCAGGGGCGCAAGGACGAAGGGCTTCACGCTGCATTCAATTCTGTATTCCCGATCGTTTCCTATTCCGGAAACGCTGCGCTGGAATACGCCGGTTATCGCCTCGGTGAGCCCGTATTTGACGTCAATGAATGTCAACAGCGTGGTGTAACCTATGCTGCTCCGTTGCGCGTTAAAGTACGTCTGATTATCTATGATCGCGATTCATCCACCAAGGCGATCAAGGATATCAAGGAGCAGGAAGTCTACATGGGCGAAATGCCCCTGATGACTGAGAACGGTACCTTTGTCGTTAACGGTACCGAGCGCGTTATCGTATCGCAGCTGCACCGTTCTCCCGGTGTGTTCTTTGACCATGACAAGGGCAAGACCCATTCGTCTGGCAAGCTGCTTTACTCCGCCCGAATTATTCCGTATCGCGGTTCCTGGCTGGACTTCGAGTTCGATCCGAAGGACGCTCTGTTCGTTCGTATCGACCGTCGCCGTAAGCTGCCGGCAACTATTCTGCTGCGCGCACTGGGCTACCAGGCCGAAGAGATCCTCGATACCTTCTTCGTGACCACCGGCTGGACCCTGGATGGCGATCAGATCTGGATGGACCTGATCCCCGAGCGTCTGCGCGGTGAAACCATGACCTTCGAGATCAAGGATCCCGAGGGCAAGACCATTGTGGAAGCGGGTCGTCGTATCACGCCGCGCCACATTCGCCAGATGCAGCAGGCGGGTATGCAGCAGCTGAATACACCGGCTGAATACCTGATCGGCAAGGCGCTGGCAAAAGACCTGATCGACCCGTCCACCGGTGAAGTGTTTGCTCCATGCAACACCGAAGTGACCGAAGACCTGATCGCCAAGATCCAGGCGGCCGGCATCGATCGCGTTGAGACTCTGTACACGAACGATCTCGACTGTGGTCCGTTTATCTCCGATACCCTGCGTATCGACCCGACCCGCAACCAGCTGGAAGCGTTGGTCGAAATCTATCGCATGATGCGCCCGGGCGAGCCGCCGACCAAAGAGTCCGCGGAAGGTCTGTTCGAGAACCTGTTCTTCTCTGAAGAGCGTTACGACCTGTCTGCGGTTGGTCGTATGAAGTTCAACCGCCGTCTGGGCCGTGCTGAAGAGACCGGTTCCGGCATCCTGGACAAGGATGACATCCTGGCGGTCATGAAGACGTTGATCGAGATCCGTAACGGTCAGGGCGTTGTCGATGATATCGACCACCTGGGTAACCGTCGTATCCGTTCCGTCGGTGAAATGGCCGAGAACCAGTTCCGTGTCGGTCTGGTCCGTGTTGAGCGTGCGGTGCGCGAGCGTCTGTCCATGGCAGAAGCCGACAACCTGATGCCGCAGGATCTGATCAACGCCAAGCCGGTAGCTGCAGCAATCAAGGAATTCTTTGGTTCTTCCCAGCTGTCCCAGTTCATGGACCAGAACAACCCGCTGTCAGAGATCACGCACAAGCGTCGTGTCTCTGCGCTTGGTCCGGGTGGTCTGACCCGTGAACGTGCCGGCTTCGAGGTTCGAGACGTACACCCGACCCACTACGGTCGCGTCTGTCCGATCGAGACCCCTGAAGGTCCGAACATCGGTCTGATCAACTCGCTGGCGGTGTTTGCACGCACCAACGATTACGGCTTCCTGGAAACGCCGTACCGTCGCGTGACCGACGGCAAGGTAAGCGACGAGATCGATTACCTGTCTGCGATCGAAGAAGCGAAATACGTAATCGCCCAGGCGTCTGCGGCGATGAACGAGAACATGGAGCTGACCGACGAGCTGGTAGCTGTCCGTCACCTCAACGAATTCACCGTAACGCCGGCTGAAAACGTTCAGTACATGGACGTGTCTCCGCGCCAGGTGGTATCCGTTGCGGCATCCCTGATCCCGTTCCTGGAACACGATGACGCGAACCGCGCACTGATGGGTTCCAACATGCAGCGTCAGGCGGTTCCGACCCTGCGTGCCGAGAAGCCGCTGGTGGGTACCGGTCTTGAGCGCAACGTGGCCCAGGACTCCGGTGTCTGTGTCGTTGCCCGTCGTGGTGGTGTGATCGAGTCTGTCGACGCCAGCCGCGTAGTTGTACGTGTACGTGATGAAGAGGTCGAAGCGGGCGATGCCGGTGTCGACATCTACAACCTGACCAAGTACACCCGTTCCAACCAGAACACCTGCATCAACCAGCGCGCCATCGTGCGTCCTGGTGAAACCGTGCAGCGTGGCGACGTCATGGCTGACGGTCCGTCCGTGGATATGGGTGAACTGGCCCTGGGTCAGAACATGCGTATCGCGTTCATGCCGTGGAACGGTTACAACTTCGAGGACTCCATCCTCATCTCCGAGCGTGTGGTTCAGGAAGATCGCTTCACTACTATCCACATCCAGGAACTGACCTGTGTGGCGCGTGACACCAAGCTGGGGCCGGAAGAGATTACTTCCGATATCCCCAACGTGGGTGAAGCGGCACTGGCGAAACTGGATGAGTCCGGCATCGTGCACATCGGTGCGGAAGTCGGTCCGGGCGACATCCTGGTCGGTAAGGTGACGCCGAAGGGCGAAACCCAGCTGACCCCGGAAGAGAAGCTGCTGCGTGCGATCTTCGGTGAGAAGGCGTCCGATGTTAAGGACACTTCACTGCGCGTGAAGACCGGTACCCTCGGTAAGGTCATCGATGTCCAGGTCTTCACCCGTGACGGTGTGCCCAAGGACGAGCGTGCGCTCTCTATCGAGAAGTACGAGCTGGATGCGATCCGCAAGGACCTGAACGAAGAGCTGCGTATCGTTGAACAGGCGGTCTTCGAGCGTCTTGAGCGTACCCTCGTTGGCCTGAGCGCTGACGGCGGTGCCGGCCTGAAGAAGGGCGAAGAGATCACCTCCGAGTTCCTGCAGGGTCTCAAGCACTCCGAGTGGTTCAAGATCCGTGTCGGTGATGAGTCCGCCCAGGAGATGCTGGAACTGGCTCAGAAGCAGCTTGAAGAGCGTCGCGAGAACCTGGACAAGCGTTTCGAAGACAAGAAGCGCAAGCTGCAGACCGGCGATGATCTGGCACCGGGCGTGCTGAAAATCGTCAAGGTCTACGTCGCCACCAAGCGTCGCGTGCAGCCGGGTGACAAGATGGCTGGTCGTCACGGTAACAAGGGTGTTATCTCCGTTATCATGCCGGTCGAGGATATGCCGTACGACGAGCATGGCGAGCCGGTGGATATCGTGCTGAACCCGCTGGGCGTACCGTCCCGTATGAACGTCGGTCAGATCCTGGAAACCCACATGGGTATGGCCGCTACCGGCCTGGGTCGCAAGATCAACGCCATGCTGGAACAGGAGCGTGCCAAGGCTGAAACCGTCAAAGAAGTGCGCGGTTTCCTCGGCGAGATCTACAACGGCGTCCACGGTGAACTCGAGTGCTCCCGTAAGGAAGCGCTGGATAACTTCAGCGATGAAGAGATCATCGAGCTGGCTCACAACCTGAAGCGCGGTGTACCGCTGGCAACACCGGTATTCGATGGCGCCAAGGAAGCTGAGATCAAGGCACTGCTGCGTCTGGCTGATCTGGATGACTCCGGTCAGTTCACCCTGTACGACGGCCGCACCGGCGATAAATTCGACCGTTCGGTGACTGTCGGCTACATGTACATGCTGAAGCTGAACCATCTGGTCGACGACAAGATGCACGCGCGTTCTACCGGTTCCTACAGCCTGGTTACCCAGCAGCCGCTGGGTGGTAAGGCGCAGTTCGGTGGTCAGCGCTTCGGTGAGATGGAGGTCTGGGCGCTTGAGGCATACGGCGCCGCCTACACTCTGCAGGAGATGCTGACCGTTAAATCGGACGACGTGAACGGCCGTACGAAGATGTACAAGAACATCGTCGACGGTGATCACCGGATGGAGCCGGGTATGCCGGAATCGTTCAACGTGTTGATCAAGGAGATCCGCTCTCTCGGTATCGATATCGAGCTTGAGAGCGAGTAAGTCCTTAACGATCACCAGCCGGCGCCCCTCGGGAATAGAGTGGGCGCCGGCGCTGAGAACTCCGCGTAGGAGCTATAGACAATGAAAGATCTGCTGAATCTGCTGAAGTCCCAGGGCCCGTCCGACGAGTTTGATTCCATTCGAATCTCGCTGGCCTCGCCGGAGATGATCCGTTCCTGGTCTTACGGTGAAGTTAAAAAGCCGGAGACCATCAACTACCGTACCTTCAAGCCTGAGCGTGACGGCCTGTTCTGTGCCAAGATCTTTGGCCCGATCAAGGACTACGAGTGCCTGTGCGGTAAGTACAAGCGCATGAAGCACCGCGGTGTTATCTGTGAGAAGTGTGGCGTCGAAGTGACCATGACCAAGGTGCGTCGTGAGCGCATGGGTCACATCGAACTGGCATCTCCGGTTGCGCACATCTGGTTCCTGAAATCACTGCCGTCCCGCATCGGTCTGATGCTGGATATGACGCTGCGTGATATCGAGCGCGTGCTCTACTTCGAGTCTTTTGTCGTTATCGATCCGGGCATGACTACGCTTGAGCGTGGCCAGATGCTCAACGACGAGCAGTACTTCGAAGCGCTGGAAGAGTTCGGTGACGAGTTCGACGCCCGCATGGGTGCCGAAGCGGTCCGCGAACTGCTGATCTCCATCGACCTGGAAGAAGAGATCCAGCGTCTGCGTGAAGAGATCCCGCAGACCAACTCTGATACCAAGATCAAGAAGCTGTCCAAGCGTCTGAAGCTGATCGAAGCCTTCCACAAGTCCGGCAACGATCCGCGCTGGATGATCATGGAAGTGCTGCCGGTACTGCCGCCGGATCTGCGTCCGCTGGTACCGCTGGACGGTGGTCGTTTCGCGACCTCCGACCTGAACGACCTGTATCGCCGTGTGATCAACCGTAACAACCGTCTGAAGCGTCTGCTGGACCTCAATGCGCCGGATATCATCGTGCGCAACGAGAAGCGTATGCTGCAGGAATCTGTTGACGCGCTGCTGGATAACGGCCGTCGCGGTCGTGCCATCACCGGTTCCAACAAGCGCCCGCTGAAATCCCTGGCTGACATGATCAAGGGTAAGCAGGGTCGTTTCCGTCAGAACCTGCTCGGTAAGCGTGTCGACTACTCCGGCCGTTCCGTTATCGTGGTCGGTCCGTACCTGCGTCTGCACCAGTGCGGTCTGCCGAAGAAAATGGCGCTGGAACTGTTCAAGCCGTTCATCTTCTCCAAGCTTGAGCTGCGTGGCTACGCCACCACCATCAAGGCTGCCAAGAAGATGGTTGAGCGCGAAGAGCCGCTGGTCTGGGATATCCTCGACGAAGTTATCCGCGAGCACCCGGTCCTGCTGAACCGTGCCCCGACCCTGCACCGTCTCGGTATCCAGGCGTTCGAGCCGGTACTGATCGAAGGTAAGGCGATCCAGCTGCACCCGCTGGTGTGTGCGGCATACAACGCCGACTTTGACGGTGACCAGATGGCTGTTCACGTACCGCTGACGCTGGAAGCCCAGCTGGAAGCGCGTGCGCTGATGATGTCCACCAACAACATCCTGTCTCCTGCCAACGGTGAGCCGATCATCGTACCGTCCCAGGACGTGGTACTGGGTCTGTACTACATGACCCGTGAGCGCGTTGCTGCACCGGGCGAAGACATGAAGTTCTCCGACATCAAGGAAGTGCAGCGCGCCTACGGTGCCGGCCAGGTTCACCTGCAGGCCCGTATCAAGGTACGTATTCCTGAAGTGATCCGCGATATCGAAGGCAACGTTGAAGAGCGCTACGGACTGCAGGAGACCACCGTCGGTCGTGCCATGCTGTTCGATATCGTGCCTGATGGCCTGCCGTTCGAGCTGGTCAACCAGCCGATGAAGAAAAAGGCGATCTCGCGTCTGCTGAACGAGGCTTACCGTCGCTGCGGTCTGAAAGATACCGTTATCTTTGCTGACCAGCTGATGTACATGGGCTTCCGTCAGGCGACCGTCTCCGGTGCTTCCATCGGTGTTAACGACTTCGTTATTCCGGACGAAAAGGTCGGCATCATTGCTGAAGCTGATGCTGAAGTTAAAGAGATCGAGCGTCAGTTCGGCGACGGCCTGGTAACCCAGGGCGAGAAGTACAACAAGGTTGTGGATATCTGGTCCCGCGCGAACGAAGTGCTGGCCAAGAAGATGATGGACAACCTGAAGGTCGACCTGGTCACCAACGCCGAGGGCGAGACCGTAGAGCAGGAGTCTTTCAACTCCGTCTACATGATGGCCGACTCCGGTGCCCGTGGTAGTGCTGCCCAGATCCGTCAGCTGGCCGGTATGCGTGGTCTGATGGCGAAGCCGGACGGCTCCATCATCGAGACGCCGATCGTGGCGAACTTCCGTGAAGGTCTGAACGTACTCCAGTACTTCATCTCGACCCACGGTGCACGTAAGGGTCTAGCGGATACGGCACTTAAAACCGCGAACTCCGGTTACCTGACCCGTCGTCTGGTTGACGTGGCCCAGGACGTGGTTATCACAGAGACTGACTGTGGTACCGACGCAGGCATGGTGCTGCAGCCGCTGATCGAAGGCGGTGACATCGTTGTGCCGCTGGGTGAGCGAGTGCTGGGTCGTGTGGTTGCTGAAGACGTGCTGAACCCGGCGGGTGATGACACGCTGATTCCGGCTGGCACGCTGATCGACGAAGCCTGGGTTGCCCGTCTCGAGAACGAAGAGACCTACAGCAGTATCGATGAGATCAAAGTACGCTCTCCGATCAGCTGTCAGTCCCGTCACGGTATCTGTTCCGCCTGTTACGGTCGTGACCTGGGTCGCGGTCATCAGGTCAACATCGGTGAGTCTGTCGGCGTTATCGCGGCACAGTCGATCGGTGAGCCGGGTACCCAGCTGACCATGCGTACCTTCCACATCGGTGGTGCGGCATCGCGGGCAGCGGCTGTGGACAGCATTCAGGTTAAGAACGGCGGCGTCGTACGTCTGCACAACCTGAAGTATGTAGAGCGCACCGACGGTACTATCGTGGCAACCTCTCGCTCCGGTGAGCTGGGTGTGACCGATGAGCACGGTCGTGAGCGTGAGCGTTACAAGCTGCCATACGGTGCGATCATCAAGGTCCGTGACGGTAACAACGTTGATCCGGGTGCTGTGGTTGCCAACTGGGACCCGCATACCCACCCGATCATCACCGAGGTGGCCGGTCGTCTGCAGTTCGTCGGCATGGAAGACGGTATCACCATCAAGCGTCAGACAGATGAGCTGACCGGTCTGTCCACCATCGAGGTACTCGATGCCAAGGATCGTCCGCAGGCGGGTAAAGATATCCGTCCGATGATCAAGCTGGTCGACGCGGGTGGCAACGATGTGTACCTGCCGGGTACAGAGATGCCTGCGCAGTACCTGCTGCCGGCGAAGTCCATTGTGACCCTGAACGATGCCTCTGAAGTACAGATCGGTGACATCCTTGCGCGTCTGCCGCAGGAAGGCACGGTCAACAAGGACATCACCGGTGGTCTGCCGCGAGTGGCCGACCTGTTCGAAGCACGTAAGCCGAAAGAGTCTGCTGTACTGGCAGAGATCTCAGGTACCGTTACCTTCGGCAAGGAGACCAAGGGCAAGCGTCGCATCGTGATCACGCCGACCGACGGATCTGATCCGCACGAAACGATGATCCAGAAGTGGCGTAACCTGAACGTCTTCGAAGGTGAGACTGTCGAGAAGGGTGAAGTCATCTCCGACGGTCCGTCGAATGCGCACGATATCCTTCGTGTCCTCGGTGTTACCGAGCTGGCGAAGTACATCGTTGCCGAGATCCAGGACGTTTACCGCCTCCAGGGTGTAGGCATCAACGACAAGCACATTGAAACCATCGTGCGTCAGATGCTGCGCAAGGTTGAGATCACCGAAGGCGGTGACTCAAGCTTCATCCCGGGTGAGCAGGTTGAGTACGCGGCGGTTGTTGAAGAGAACGAAGCACTGGAAGCCGAAGGCAAGATTCCGGCGAAGTTCGAACGCATTCTGCTGGGTATCACCAAGGCGTCCCTGGCTACCGAATCCTTCATCTCCGCGGCCTCCTTCCAGGAGACAACCCGCGTACTGACCGAAGGTGCGGTGACCGGCAAGAAAGACTACCTGCGTGGTCTGAAAGAAAACGTGGTCGTGGGTCGTCTGATCCCGGCCGGTACTGGTCTGGCATACCACAATGAGCGCAAGCGCAAACGTGGTGTGCAGTCTGGTGAGGGCGTTACTGTCAGCGCGGAAGAAGTTCAGCAGGCTCTGACCGAGGCTCTGAACGCTTCCATGAACGACACTGAGTAAAAACTACTCAATATTTGACGCCGTGGGCCGGAATTGATTAAAATTCCGGCCCTTTCGTGACTGGGCTCGCATCAGGCAGGCCCGGTCTTTTTAGTATGGTGCTAATAAACCAAACGTGGAGTTTGCTTAATGGCAACAATTAACCAGCTGGTGCGCAAGCCGCGTAAGCGCGCAGTCCAGAAGAGCGACGTTCCTGCTCTCCAGGCATGCCCCCAGCGTCGTGGCGTATGTACCCGTGTGTACACCACTACCCCGAAGAAGCCGAACTCGGCACTGCGTAAAGTCTGCCGTGTGCGTCTGACCAACGGTTATGAAGTATCTTCCTACATCGGTGGTGAAGGTCATAACCTGCAGGAGCACTCTGTTGTTCTGATCCGTGGCGGTCGTGTTAAAGACCTTCCGGGTGTGCGTTACCACACTGTTCGTGGTTCTCTGGACTGCTCCGGCGTTAACGGCCGTAAGCAGGGTCGTTCCAAGTACGGTGCGAAACGTCCGAAGTCTTGATCCCTCGTTAGACGGCGAGGCTTTGCCAGTCAGGTGTCCGAATAACCGGCCCGAAGCTGTTTGGCTAACCCGAAAGACGATAAGAGTAAGGACAGGTGTCGTTTGACATCCTGATGAACCTGAAGACCTTTTTACATTTTTAGAGGGCTTATCAATGCCTAGAAGACGCGTTGCTGCGAAGCGTGAAATCCTGCCGGATCCTAAATTCGGTAACATTACCCTGGCAAAATTTATCAACCATCTGATGATCAGCGGCAAGAAGTCCGTCGCTGAGCGCATCGTGTATGGTGCACTGAGCAAAGTAGAAGAGCGTACCAAGGGTGACGCTATCGAACTGTTCGACAAGGCGCTGGAAACTGTTGCGCCGGCCGTAGAAGTTAAGTCCCGCCGTGTCGGTGGTGCTACCTACCAGGTCCCCGTTGAAGTTCGCCCGTCCCGCCGCACGGCTCTCGCCATGCGCTGGCTGGTTGACGCTGCACGCAAACGTGGTGAGAAATCCATGGATCTGCGTCTGGCCGGTGAACTGATCGATGCTGCTGAAGGTCGTGGCGCTGCTGTCAAGAAACGCGAAGACGTGCATCGTATGGCCGAAGCCAACAAGGCCTTCGCCCACTACCGCTTCTAATTTTCAGAGGAATCTGTCGTGGCTCGTAAAACTCCTATCGAGCGCTACCGTAATATCGGTATTTGCGCTCACGTAGACGCCGGCAAGACCACCACCACCGAGCGTGTCCTGTTCTACACAGGTCTGTCTCACAAAATCGGTGAGGTACATGAAGGTGCGGCTACCATGGACTGGATGGAGCAGGAGCAGGAGCGTGGTATCACTATCACCTCAGCTGCCACTACCTGTTTCTGGCAGGGCATGAACCAGCAGTTCGACCAGCACCGCGTAAACATCATCGATACCCCGGGACACGTTGACTTCACTATCGAAGTTGAACGTTCCCTGCGTGTACTCGACGGTGCCGTTGTTGTTCTGTGTGCCTCCTCTGGTGTTCAGCCGCAGACTGAAACCGTTTGGCGTCAGGCTAACAAGTACGAAGTTCCACGCATGGTGTTCGTCAACAAGATGGACCGTGCCGGCGCTGACTTCTACATGGTTGAAAGCCAGCTGAAGAACCGTCTGGGTGCTACAGCTGTGCCGATCAACCTGCCGATCGGTGCCGAAGATGACTTCAAAGGTGTTGTCGACCTGGTTGTCATGAAGGCGATCTGGTGGAACGAAGACGACATGGGTATGACCTACGAACTGGGTGATATCCCGGCTGAACTTCAGGCCAAGGCTGAAGAGTACCGTGAGCACATGGTCGAAGCCGCTGCCGAAGCTTCTGAAGAGCTGATGGAGAAATACCTCGAAGAGGGTGAACTCAGCGAAGACGAGATCAAGGCTGGTCTGCGCGCCCGTACCCTGGCTAACGAAGTTGTTCTGATGCTGGCAGGTTCTGCCTTCAAGAACAAAGGCGTTCAGGCGGTTCTGGATGCGGTTATCGAATACCTGCCTTCTCCGAAAGAAGTTAAGGCGATCGAAGGTACTCTGGACGACGCAGCTGAGACTGTTGACACCCGTGAAGCTGACGACAGTGCGCCGTTCGCTTCCCTGGCGTTCAAGATCGCTACCGACCCGTTCGTTGGTACCCTGACCTTTATCCGCGTCTACTCCGGTGTGCTCAAGTCCGGCGACAGCGTCTACAATTCTGTGAAGCAGAAGAAAGAGCGCGTTGGTCGTATGGTGCAGATGCACGCGAACAGCCGTGAAGAGATCAAGGAAGTGCTGGCAGGCGACATCGCTGCACTGATCGGTCTGAAGGATGTAACCACTGGTGACACCCTGTGCGACCTGGACAACAAGATTGTTCTCGAGCGCATGGAATTCCCGGATCCGGTTATCTCCGTAGCGGTTGAGCCGAAATCCAAAGCGGACCAGGAAAAGATGGGTATCGCTCTGGGTAAACTGGCTCAGGAAGACCCCTCTTTCCGCGTCGAAACCGACGAGGAAACCGGTCAGACCATCATCTCCGGTATGGGTGAGCTTCACCTGGACATCATCGTTGACCGTATGCGTCGCGAGTTCAAGGTAGAAGCAAACATCGGTAAACCTCAGGTTGCGTACCGCGAGAAGATCCGTAAGCCGGTCGTTGCGAACCACAAGTTTGCGCGTCAGTCCGGTGGTCGTGGTCAGTACGGTCATGTCGTTGTTGAGTTCTCGCCGTCCGAAGAAGAAGGGCTGGAGTTTGTCAGCGAGATCGTTGGTGGTTCTATTCCTAAGGAATACATCCCGGCGGTCCAGAAGGGTATCGAAGAGCAGATGCAGAACGGCGTTATCGCGGGCTACCCGCTGATCGGCCTGAAAGCACGTCTGTACGACGGTTCCTTCCACGAAGTTGACTCCAACGAGATGGCGTTTAAAATCGCGGCATCTCAGGCGCTCAAGAAGTACGCAATGGAAGCAAGCCCCTGCCTGCTCGAGCCGATCATGAAGGTCGAAGTCGTGACACCTGAAGAATACATGGGTGACGTGATGGGTGACCTTAACCGTCGCCGTGGCCTGGTTCAGGGCATGGAAGACAGCTCGTCCGGTAAGGTGATCAACGCTGAAGTACCGCTGGGTGAGATGTTCGGTTATGCGACCGACCTGCGCTCCGCGTCTCAGGGTCGTGCCACCTATTCTATGGAGTTCAAGGGCTATGCCGAAGCTCCGCAGAATATTGCCGAAGCTGTAACTAAGCAGAACTAATTTAAGCCTAATTGCTTGATTTAAGAGGATATACTCGTGGCTAAAGAAGCTTTTTCCCGTAGCAAGCCGCACGTAAACGTCGGCACTATCGGTCACGTTGACCATGGTAAAACCACTCTGACCGCTGCGCTGACTCGCGTATGTTCAGAAGTTTGGGGCGGCGCTGCCGTTGCCTTTGACGGTATCGACAAAGCACCGGAAGAGCGTGATCGTGGTATCACCATCAACACTTCTCACGTTGAGTACGAGTCTCCGATTCGTCACTACGCGCACGTTGACTGCCCGGGACACGCCGACTACGTCAAGAACATGATCACCGGTGCTGCCCAGATGGACGGCGCGATCCTGGTATGTTCTGCTGCCGACGGCCCCATGCCGCAGACTCGTGAGCACATCCTGCTGTCTCGCCAGGTAGGCGTTCCTTACATCATCGTGTTCCTGAACAAGGCTGACATGGTTGATGACGAAGAGCTGCTCGAGCTGGTCGAAATGGAAGTGCGCGAGCTGCTGGACAGCTACGACTTCCCGGGAGACGACACTCCGATCATCATCGGTTCTGCCCTGATGGCGCTGAACGGTGAAGACGACAACGAAATGGGTACTACCGCTGTCAAGAAGCTGGTTGAAGCCCTGGATTCATACATCCCTGAGCCGGAGCGTGCCGTTGATCAGCCGTTCCTGATGCCGATCGAGGACGTATTCTCCATCTCTGGTCGTGGTACCGTTGTTACCGGTCGTATCGAGCGTGGCATCCTGAAGACTGGCGACGAAATCGAAATCGTTGGTATCAAGGACACCACCAAGACTACCTGTACTGGTGTTGAGATGTTCCGCAAGCTGCTGGACGAAGGTCGTGCAGGCGAGAACGTTGGTGCGCTGCTGCGTGGTACCAAGCGTGACGAAGTTGAGCGTGGTCAGGTCCTGGCTAAGCCGGGTTCCATCACTCCGCACACTGGCTTCGAAGGCGAAGTTTACGTACTGAGCAAAGAAGAAGGCGGTCGTCACACTCCGTTCTTCAAAGGCTACCGTCCGCAGTTCTACTTCCGTACTACCGATATCACTGGTGCGGTTGAGCTGCCGGAAGGCGTTGAGATGGTAATGCCGGGCGACAACGTCCAGATGAACGTTACCCTGATCAACCCGATCGCGATGGAAGAAGGTCTGCGCTTCGCCATCCGTGAAGGTGGTCGTACTGTTGGTGCTGGCGTGGTTTCCAAAATCACTGCTTAATCCTTCGATCTGCTAGATCAGAAAAGGCCCTCTTTCGAGGGCCTTTTTCGTTTCCCGCCTCTCGAGCGCAGATCCTCTTCTGCGTATTGATCAATTTTTGTACCTTTTCTGTTGACGCTACCCTGACCGCTGAGTAAAATTTGCCTCCCCTTAGTAAAGGGGTGGTCGGCTATTGCCGTAAAGAAACTTAAGGAAATGCGTGATCAGAATGCAGAACCAAAAAATCAGAATTCGTCTGAAGGCTTTTGATCATCGCCTGATCGACTCCTCCGCTCTGGAAATCGTAGAGACTGCCAAGCGGACCGGTGCTCAGGTGTGTGGTCCGATCCCACTTCCTACCCGCAAAGAGCGTTACACCGTTCTGGTTTCCCCGCACGTCAACAAAGACGCGCGCGACCAGTACGAAATCCGTACGCACAAGCGAGTCCTCGACATCGTTGAGCCGACAGAAAAAACTGTCGACGCACTGATGAAGCTGGATCTGGCTGCGGGTGTCGAAGTGCAGATCAGCCTCGGCTAATCAGCACTGCGCAGAATTATTAACTTAATGAAGCGCTATTTGTGGAATGCGCCTGAAAAGGGCAGCCATAGCGGGTGACAGCCCCGTACACAACTGGCAAGAGGTAAAAAAATGTCTGTAGGACTTATCGGACGTAAAGCGGGTATGACTCGCATCTTCACAGATGAGGGCGTGTCCGTGCCAGTCACCGTCATCGAGGTGGAACCGAACCGTGTAACCAGCGTTAAGTCAGTTGAAGCTGACGGCTACGCTGCTGTGCAGGTGACTACCGGTGCTAAGAAGGCTAACCGCCTGTCTAAGCCGGAAGCTGGTCACTATGCCAAGGCTGGCGTTGAAGCCGGTCGCGGTTTGTGGGAGTTCCGCGTGAATGGTGATGAGGGTATCAACGTCGGCGACGCGCTGACAGTTGAGCGCTTCGAAGCAGGTCAGAAAGTTGACGTAACAGGTCAGTCTAAAGGTAAAGGCTTCCAGGGCGGCGTTAAGCGCTGGAACTTCCGTACCCAGGACAACACCCACGGTAACTCTCTTTCTCACCGTGCTCCGGGTTCCATTGGTCAGTGCCAGACCCCGGGTCGTGTCTTCAAAGGTAAAAAGATGGCAGGTCACATGGGCGCCGAGCGCTGCACAGTCCAGACTCTGGAAGTCGTGCGCGTTGACGCTGAACGTAACCTGTTGATCGTCAAGGGTGCCATTCCTGGTGCTCCGGGCGGCGACGTCATCGTTAAACCTGCTGTTAAAGCACGCGGCTAAAGGGGGCTACCATGAATTTGAATCTGACTGGAGCCAACGGTTCGGTTGAAGTATCCGAACTGGCTTTTGGTAAAGAGTTCAATGAGGCACTGGTACACCAGGTTGTGACTGCTTACATGGCAGCCGGCCGTCAGGGTACCAAGGGCCAGAAAAACCGTTCTGCCGTCTCCGGCGGTGGTGCGAAGCCCTTCCGTCAGAAGGGTACCGGTCGTGCTCGTCAGGGTACTACCCGTTCGCCGATCTGGCGCACCGGTGGTGTTACCTTCGCTGCACAGCCGCGTGATCACTCTCAGAAAGTAAACAAAAAGATGTATCGCGCAGCAATGCGTTGCATCCTGTCTGAGCTGGTGCGTCAGGAGCGTCTCGTTGTTGTAGAAGAGTTCGCTGTAGAAGCACCGAAGACCAAGCCGTTTATCGCCAAGCTGAAAGAGCTTGAGCTGGATAACGCGCTGCTGATTACTGAAGACGTCGAACAGAATCTGTACCTGGCTGCCCGCAACGTTCCGCACGTGGATGTTCGCGATGCTGCCGGTATCGACCCGGTTAGCCTGGTCGGCTTTGAAAAGGTTCTGATCACCGTGCCGGCACTGAAGAAGATCGAGGAGGTGTACGCATGAACCCGGAACGCATCTATAAAGTGCTGCTCGGTCCGCACATCTCTGAAAAGGCCACTATCGTCGCTGAAGGTACTCAGCAGGTAGTGTTCCGCGTGTCTTCAGACGCGACCAAGCCGGAAATCAAACAGGCTGTCGAAGAGCTGTTCAACGTAAAAGTTGAAGGCGTGAACGTACTGAACATCAAGGGCAAGACCAAGCGCACTCAGCGTGGCATGGGCAAGCGCTCTGATGTTCGTAAAGCGTACGTTCGTCTGGCCGACGGTTCTGAGATTGATTTCCTGGCTGGCGAATAAGAGGGGTTTGAACAATGGCAATTGCAAAAACTAAGCCGACCTCTGCCGGACGTCGTCACGTCGTAAAGGTAAGCGGTGCTGACCTGTACAAGGGCAAGCCGCACGCCGCACTGGTCGAAAAGAACTCGAAGTCTGGCGGTCGTAACAACAACGGACGTATTACTACTCGTCACGTTGGCGGTGGTCACAAGCATCACTACCGCAAAATCGACTTCCGTCGTAACAAGGATGGTATCCCCGCTGTTATCGAGCGTGTGGAATACGATCCGAACCGTTCTGCGCACATCGCGCTGCTGAAATACGCCGATGGCGAGCGTCGTTACATCATCGCTCCCAAGGGTCTGAAGGCAGGTGCTCCGGTGCAGTCCGGTGAAGTAGCTGACATCAAGCCGGGTAACGCTATGCCGCTGCGCAACGTGCCGCTGGGTAGCACCGTGCATTGTGTCGAGCTCAAGCCTGGTAAAGGTGCACAGCTGGCTCGCTCTGCGGGTTCCTCCGCTCAGCTGGTTGCTCGTGAAGGCGCTTATGCGACTCTGCGACTGCGTTCTGGCGAGATGCGTAAAGTCCTGGCCGAGTGCCGTGCGACTCTGGGTGAAGTTAGCAACTCTGAACACAGCCTGCGTCAGCTGGGTAAAGCCGGTGCCAAGCGTTGGCGTGGTGTTCGCCCGACCGTTCGCGGTGTTGCGATGAACCCGGTAGATCACCCGCACGGTGGTGGTGAGGGTCGTACCTCTGGTGGTCGTCACCCGGTTACTCCGTGGGGCGTTCCGACCAAGGGTTACAAGACTCGCAAGAACAAGCGTACCGATAAGCTTATCGTACGCCGTCGTCAGTCTAAATAAGGGGAATCAGCTGTGCCACGTTCACTGAAGAAAGGTCCTTTTATCGACCTTCACCTGCTGAAAAAGGTAGAAGCTGCAATCGAAGCTAATGAGCGTCGTCCGATCAAAACCTGGTCACGTCGTTCTACAGTCTTCCCGAACTTTGTCGGGCTGACGATTGCAGTACATAACGGCCGCCAGCATGTACCGGTGTTCATCACCGAAGACATGGTCGGTCATAAACTAGGTGAGTTTGCTGCTACTCGTACATACCGCGGTCATGCAGCCGACAAGAAGGCCAAGAAGAAGTAAGGGGTAGATGATGGAAGTTATCGCCAAGCATAAAGGCGCCCGCATCTCCGCTCAGAAGGCCCGTCTGGTCGCAGATCAGATCCGTGGTAAGTCTGTGGGCGAAGCTCTGAATATCCTGGCGTTCAGCAGCAAGAAAGGTGCTGATCTGGTCAAGAAGGTGCTGGAGTCTGCAATCGCGAATGCGGAGCACAACGAAGGTGCCGATATTGATGAACTGCGCGTGTCTGCGATTTTCGTTGATGAAGGTATGACCATGAAGCGCATCATGCCGCGTGCCAAAGGCCGCGCTGATCGCATCCTGAAGCGTACCTCGCACATCACCGTCAAGGTCGCTGACTAAGAGCTGAAAGCCAGGAGAGTTTGATATGGGTCAGAAAGTAAACCCAACCGGTATCCGGCTTGGTGTCATCAAGGACCACACCTCTGTGTGGTACGCCGACAAAGCCGATTATGCCAACAAACTGCTGAACGATCTCCAGGTGCGCAACTACCTGGAAGGACAGCTGAAGAACGCGTCTGTAAGCCGTATCGAGATTGAGCGTCCGGCTCAGAACGCTAAGATCACCATCCATACAGCCCGCCCCGGTATCGTTATCGGTAAGAAGGGTGAGGATGTCGAGAAGCTGCGCGCTGCTGTTTCCGAGATGATGGGTGTGCCTGTGCACATCAACATCGAAGAAGTACGCAAGCCTGATCTCGATGCCCAGCTGGTCGCCCAGGGCGTTGCCAGCCAGCTCGAGCGCCGTGTTATGTTCCGTCGTGCCATGAAGCGCGCGGTTCAGAACGCTATGCGTATCGGTGCCAAGGGTATCAAGATTCAGCTGGGTGGCCGTCTCGGTGGTGCAGAAATCGCACGTACCGAGTGGTACCGCGAAGGTCGTGTGCCGCTGCACACCCTGCGTGCTGATATCGACTACGCCACTTATGAAGCTCACACCACTTACGGTGTGATTGGCGTAAAAGTATGGATCTTCAAGGGCGAGATCCTCGGTGGCCTGGAACAGGTACGTGCCGAGAAGAAAGCGCCTGCGAAGAAAGGTAAGTGAGGTAGACGTCAATGCTGCAACCGAAACGTCTCAAATTCCGCAAAATGCACAAAGGCCGCAACCGTGGTCTGGCACAGCGCGGTAGCAAGGTCAGCTTTGGTGAGTTCGCTCTGAAAGCGACTGATCGCGGTCGTATCACAGCGCGTCAGATCGAAGCTGCCCGTCGTACCATGACTCGTCACGTTAAGCGTGGTGGTAAGATCTGGATCCGTATTTTCCCGGACAAGCCGATCACTACCAAGCCGCTTGAAGTTCGTATGGGTAAAGGTAAGGGTAACGTGGAGTACTGGGTTGCTCAGATCCAGCCGGGTAAGGTGCTGTTCGAAATGAGCGGTGTTCCGGAAGATCTGGCTCAGGAAGCCTTCGCCCTGGCGGCAGCCAAGCTGCCGGTTCAGACAACCTTTGTTAAGCGGACGGTGATGTGATGAAAGCACAGGAACTGCGTGACAAGTCCGTAGAAGAGCTTCAGCAGTCTCTGCTGGATCTTCTCAAGGACCAGTTCAACCTGCGTATGCAGAAGGCAACTGGCCAGCTGGCACAGACTCACCTGCTGGGTCAGGTTCGTCGCGACATCGCTCGCGTTAAGACAGTACTCAACGAAAAGCAGGTGGCTAAATGAGCGCTGAAAAACGTACTCGTACTGTGACCGGCAAGGTCGTCAGTGACAAGATGGATAAGACCATCACAGTTCTGGTCGAGCGTCGTGAGAAGCACCCGATCTACGGCAAGTACATCAAACGCTCCACCAAACTGCACGCTCACGATGAGAAGAATGAGTGTCAGATGGGTGATCTGGTGACCATCGCCGAATCTCGCCCGCTGTCCAAGACCAAAACTTGGTCTCTGGTTCGCATTGAAGAGCGCGCAGCTAAGGTGTAATATATTGCGCCTTTGCTGCTCCAGTTGCCGGTTCGCCTGCTGAGAAGCAGGCGACGGATAAAAGTTTGTGGAGTAGACCATGATTCAGACTGAAACGATGCTTGATGTTGCCGATAACAGCGGCGCCAAGCGTGTGCAGTGTATTAAGGTCCTGGGTGGTTCTCACCGCCGCTACGCTTCTGTTGGTGACGTTATCAAAGTCACCGTCAAGGAAGCGATTCCGCGCGGTAAGGTGAAAAAAGGCCAGGTTCTTAAGGCTGTCGTAGTGCGTACCCGTAAAGGTGTTCGTCGTCCTGACGGTTCACTGATCCGCTTTGATACTAACTCTGCGGTTCTGCTGAACAACAACGATGCCCCGATCGGTACTCGTATCTTCGGCCCAGTAACGCGTGAACTTCGCTCAGAGAAGTTCATGAAGATCATTTCCCTGGCGCCTGAAGTGCTTTAAGACCCCTGAATTTTTCAGGGCTCTTGCTAAAACGCCATTCCCGGAAGGGTTTGGCGTTTTTGAGCATGAGGAAGGTAGCAGGAAACGAAGGTAATTCTAAATGCGCAAGATTCGTCGCGACGATGAAATCATCGTGATCGCAGGTAAAGACAAGGGCAAGCGTGGCACCGTCATGCGCGTCCTGGAAAACGATCGTCTGATCGTGTCTGGCATCAACATGATCAAGAAACACCAGAAGCCGAACCCGATGCTGCAGCAGCCGGGTGGTATTGTTGAGAAGGAAGCGCCGATCGCAACTTCCAACGTTGCCATCTTCAATGCGCAGACCGGCAAGGGTGATCGTGTAGGCTTCAAGCTGCTTGAAGACGGCACCAAGGTACGTTTCTTCAAGTCCACCGGCGAGCTCGTCGCCGGAGATAAGTAAGAGAGGTTGGTGCAAATGTCCAGACTGAAAGCGCTTTACGCAAACGAAGTTAAGAGCCAGCTCAAAGAAGAGCTGAACTCACCGAACATCATGGCTGTACCCCGCATCACCAAGATCACCCTGAACATGGGTGTTGGTGAAGCTCTGGGTGACAAGAAGCAGCTCGAGAATGCAGTTGCCGATATGACCGCTATCGCGGGTCAGAAGCCGATCGTTACCAAAGCACGCAAATCTATCGCGGGCTTCAAGGTACGTGAAGGCTGGCCGATCGGCTGTAAGGTTACTCTGCGCGGCGAGCGCATGTGGGAATTCCTCGACCGTCTGGTTGATATTTCCATTCCGCGTATCCGCGACTTCCGTGGTCTGAATGCCAAGTCTTTCGACGGCCGCGGTAACTACAGCATGGGTGTTAAAGAGCAGATCATCTTCCCGGAAATCGACTACGACAAGGTCGATAAGCTGCGTGGTCTTGATATCACTATCACCACTACCGCGAAGAACAACGACGAAGGTCGTGCACTGCTGTCTGCGCTGCAGTTCCCGTTCAAGAAATAAGACAGGGTTGAACCATGGCTAAAGTTTCTATGATCAATCGCGAGCTCAAGCGCGAAAAATTGGCGGCTAAGTACGCCGAAAAACGCGCCCAGCTCAAAGCAATTGTTGCTAGCCCGAACAGCTCAGAAGATGAGGTTTGGGAAGCACAGATCGCGCTGCAGAAGCTGCCGCGCGATGCTAGCCCGGCGCGCAAGCAGCGTCGCTGCCAGGTTACTGGCCGTCCGCACGGTGTATACCGTAAATTCGGACTGTGCCGTAACAAGCTGCGTGAAGCAGCTATGCGTGGCGATGTCCCGGGCCTGAAGAAGGCGAGCTGGTAAGTCCACTCGCCAAACGGTAAGCACGGCGGTCAGGGCGAAACCCGTGAGGGCTTCGCTACCGCGTCGTGCTGCACTAAGAGGATGTTAAAAGCATGAGTATGCAAGACACACTCGCGGATATGTTCACCCGTATCCGTAACGGACACATGTCAGAAAAACAGGCTGTGTCCCTGCCGTCCTCCAAACAGAAGCTGGCGGTTGCCAAGGTTCTGAAAGAGGAAGGTTATATCACTGACTACTCCGTAGAAGGTGATGCGAAGCCGGTTATGACCATCGAACTCAAGTATTTCGAAGGCAAGCCTGTTATCGAAAGCATTCAGCGTGTAAGCCGCCCGAGTCTGCGTGTCTACAAGAGCGCCGGCGAGCTGCCGAACGTTGCTGATGGTCTCGGTGTCGCAATTATCTCAACCAGCAAAGGCGTCATGACCGATCGCGCCGCTCGAGCAGCGGGTATCGGTGGTGAAGTCGTCTGCACGGTCTTCTAAGAGGTATTCCGATGTCACGAATTGCGAAGAAACCCGTTGCAGTACCAGCAGGCGTTGAGATCAAAATCGATGGCCAGGCTGTATCTATCAAGGGCAAGAACGGTCAGCTGAACCTGGACGCTCACCCGGCGGTTGCTGTAGAGCAGGCCGACGGCGAGCTTAAGTTCGCACCGCGCGATGGCTCCAAGCAGTCTATGGCCCTTACCGGTACGGTTCGCTCCCTGGTGAACAACATGGTGGTCGGCGTTAGCGAAGGCTTCAATAAGACCCTCACCCTCCAGGGCGTTGGTTACCGCGCCGCAGCGAAGGGTAAGGTTCTGAACCTGACTCTGGGCTTCTCTCACCCGATCGATTACGAACTGCCTGAAGGTGTTTCCGCTGAAACACCGAACCCGACCACAGTGATTATCAGCGGTGCTGATAAGCAGGCTGTAGGTCAGGTGGCTGCAGAAGTTCGCGGCTTCCGTCCGCCTGAGCCTTACAAAGGTAAAGGTGTTCGCTATGCCGACGAATATGTACGCCGCAAAGAGGCTAAGAAGAAGTAAGGCAGGGTCATGAACGTAAAGAAAGAAGCTCGTATCCGTCGTGCTCGTCGTGCTCGCGCAAACATGCGTGAACAGGGCGCTGTACGTCTCTGCGTCAACCGCACCCCGCGTCACATCTACGCTCAGGTTATCGCTGCTGATGGCAGCAAGGTACTGGCTAGCGCCTCTACCCTTGAGAAAGACCTGCGTGAAGGGGCTACTGGAAACATCGAAGCTGCCAAGAAAATTGGCGCGCTGATCGCTGAACGTGCGAAAGAAGCAGGTGTTACCGAAGTCGCGTTTGACCGCTCAGGTTTTAAATACCACGGTCGTGTGGCGGCACTTGCTGATGCTGCTCGCGAAGGCGGCCTGGAATTCTAAAGGTTTCGAATATGGCAAATCACGAACAGAAAGACGGTGAACTGCAGGAGAAGCTGGTTCAGGTAAACCGCGTCGCCAAAGTGGTAAAAGGCGGTCGTATTTTCGGTTTTACCGCGCTGACTGTAGTCGGTGATGGCAATGGTCGTGTCGGCTTTGGTCGTGGCAAGGCGCGTGAAGTGCCGGTCGCTATCCAGAAGGCGATGGAGCAGGCTCGTCGCAACATGGTCAGTGTTAACCTGAACGGTCACACTCTGCAGTACCCGGTCAAGGCAAACCACGGCTCTGCCAAGGTTTACATGCAGCCGGCCTCTGAAGGTACCGGTGTAATCGCTGGTGGCGCAATGCGCTCAGTTCTCGAACTGGCAGGTGTCCACAACGTACTGGCTAAGTGCTACGGCTCTACCAACCCGGTTAACGTTGTTCGCGCAACCGTTAAAGGCCTGGCCTCCATCAAGTCACCGGAAGATATTGCTGCCAAGCGTGGCAAGTCTGTCGACGAGATCCTGGGGAGCTAAGACATGGCTGACAAGATCAAGGTTACACTGGTGCGCAGCCCGATCGGCACTCTGCCGAAGCACAAAGCGTGCGTAAAAGGTCTGGGACTGCGTCGCATCGGTCACGTTGTTGAAGTGGAAGACACTCCGGCAGTACGTGGCATGATCAACAAAGTTAACTACATGGTTCAGGTAGTTAGCGAGTAAGAGGAGTGACCCAATGCGTTTGAACTCTCTGCGCCCGGGCGCCGGCTCCAAACAGGCACCCAAGCGTGTCGGTCGTGGTATCGGCTCCGGTCTGGGTAAGACTGGTGGCCGTGGCCACAAGGGTTTGAAATCCCGCTCAGGCGGTAGTGTAAACCCGGGTTTTGAAGGCGGTCAGATGCCGATTCAGCGTCGTCTGCCGAAATTTGGCTTCAATTCCCGTAAAGCGCGTTACGTCGCTGAAATCCGTCTCAACGAGCTGGTTGCAGCTGGTGTTGACGTGGTTGATCTGGACGCGCTGAAACAGGCAGACATCATCAAGCAGGAAATCAAAACTGCGCGTGTGATCCTGTCTGGTGAGATCAATAAGGCAGTCACCGTTAAAGGTCTTAAAGTGACCAAGGGTGCTCAGGCTGCGATCGAAGCTGCTGGCGGTAAAGTCGAGGCGTAAATGGCTAAGAAAGGACAAATACCAGCGGGAATGCAGAGCGGACTTGGCGAGCTTTGGGCTCGCCTGCGCTTCGTTCTCATTGCGGTCATCGTTTACCGGATCGGGGCACATATCCCGGTTCCGGGTATCAACCCTGACCGACTCGCTGCGCTGTTTGATCAGAATCAGGGGACGATCCTGAGCCTGTTCAATATGTTCTCTGGGGGCGCACTGGAACGCATGTCGATCCTGGCGCTGGGTATCATGCCGTATATCTCTGCATCCATTATCATGCAGTTGATGACGATCGTGAGCCCGACTCTCGAGCAATTGAAGAAAGAAGGCGAAGCAGGGCGTCGCAAGATTAACCAATATACCCGTTACGCAACGGTGGCTCTGGCCACGGTGCAGTCGCTGGGTATGGCGGTTGGCCTTGCCAACCAGGGTGTGGCGTTCAGCGCCAGTATCAGCTTCTATTTCGTTGCTGTGGTCACGCTGGTTGCCGGTGCAGTTTTCCTTATGTGGCTTGGTGAACAGGTTACTGAAAAGGGGATCGGCAACGGTATTTCCATTCTGATCTTCGCGGGTATTGTGGCCGGGTTGCCCAGCGCAATCGGCCAGTCCTTTGAAGCGGCGCGCCAGGGTGATCTTAACATCCTCGCGCTGCTGGCTATCGCTGTGATGGCGGTGGCTACTGTGGGCTTTGTGGTATTTATGGAACGCGGCCAGCGCCGCATCACCATCAATTACGCAAAACGCCAGCAGGGCCGCCGTGTATACGCTGCACAGTCCAGCCACCTGCCGCTGAAGGTGAACATGGCCGGGGTTATCCCGCCGATCTTCGCCTCCAGTATTCTGCTGTTCCCGGCGTCAGTCGGGCAGTGGTTCGGTCAGGGTGAAGGCATGGGCTGGCTGCAGGATGTGGCTCTGGCTCTTGGGCCGGGACAGCCGTTGTACATCCTGCTGTTCGCTATTGCGATCGTGTTCTTCTGCTACTTCTACACTGCGATTGTTTTCAATCCGCGTGACGTGGCAGATAACCTGAAAAAATCGGGTGCCTTTATTCCTGGGATCCGTCCTGGTGAGCAGTCCGCACGTTACATCGATACGGTGCTGAGCCGCCTGACTCTGTTCGGCGCGCTGTACATCACTGCCGTGTCACTGATGCCGCAGTTCCTCGTCGTCGCCTGGAACGTACCCTTCTACTTTGGAGGTACTTCCCTGCTGATCGTCGTGGTTGTGGTGATGGACTTCATGGCGCAGGTGCAATCACACCTGATGTCGCATCAGTACGAATCACTGATGAAAAAATCGAATCTTAAAGGCGGCGCGGGTCTCCTGCGCTAAGCCGAATGAGGTGGATCATGAAAGTACGCGCATCTGTTAAAAAGATTTGCCGTCACTGCAAGATCGTACGTCGCAACGGTTCCGTGCGCGTGATCTGCAAAGTGGAACCCCGACACAAACAGCGCCAGGGTTAATCCACGATTGGCTGGTTGTTGGAGGGCCGCGCGACGCGTCTTGATTTAAAAATGATCAGGGTGTAGTATTGCGCGCCTTCCACGAACTATTTGATTAAATTGGTTCCCGCATTCAGTCAGTCGGGGACTTCAAACATGGAGTACATTGAATGGCCCGTATAGCTGGCGTCAATATTCCTGACAATAAGCATGCGGTAATTTCTCTGACTTACATTTACGGTATTGGCCGCACGACTGCTAAGCAGATCCTGGATGCTACCGGCATCGCTCCGACCACCAAGGTCGCAGATCTGTCTGAAGAGCAGCTCGATAATGTTCGTGGTGAAATTGCCAAGTTGACAGTTGAAGGCGACCTGCGTCGCGAAGTCAACATGAACATCAAGCGTCTTATGGACCTCGGTTGCTTCCGTGGCCTGCGTCACCGTCGTAATCTGCCGGTTCGCGGTCAGCGCAGCAAAACCAATGCTCGCACCCGTAAGGGCCCGCGCAAGCCGATCCGTAAGTAAGCGATAGGAATTTCCGAATATGGCAAAGCCAGGTAATCGCACACGTAAAAAGGTTAAAAAGCAGGTAGCGGATGGCCTCGCGCACATCCACGCCTCTTTTAACAACACTATTATCACCATAACCGATCGTCAGGGTAACGCACTGTCTTGGGCGACTTCTGGTGGTTCAGGTTTCCGTGGTTCCCGTAAAAGCACTCCGTTCGCTGCGCAGGTTGCTGCTGAGCGTGCTGGTAATGCTGCACTGGAATACGGTCTGAAAAACCTGGACGTGTTTGTGAAGGGCCCGGGACCGGGTCGCGAATCTGCTGTACGCGCTCTGAACGCTTGCGGCTATAAGATCACAAACATCACCGATGTGACCCCGATTCCGCACAACGGCTGTCGCCCGCCGAAGAAGCGTCGCGTTTAATCTGGAGACGGTAATATGGCTCGTTATCTTGGACCTAAGTGCAAGCTGTCCCGTCGCGAAGGCACCGACCTCTTCCTGAAGAGCGGTGTTCGCGCACTCGATAGCAAGTGCAAAGCAGAAGCAGTACCCGGTATGCATGGCGCCCGTCGTGGTCGCCTGTCTGACTACGGTCTGCAGCTGCGTGAAAAACAGAAAGTACGTCGTACCTACGGTATCCTGGAACGTCAGTTCCGTAGCTACTACAAAGAAGCGGCTCGTCAGAAAGGTGCAACAGGTGAAGTCCTGCTGCAGCTTCTGGAAAGCCGTCTGGACAACGTCGTGTACCGCATGGGTTACGGTTCTACCCGCGCGGAAGCTCGTCAGATCGTTTCTCACCGTCAGATCACCGTTAACGGTCAGTCTGTGAATGTACCCTCTTACCAGGTGCAGGAAGGTGATGTGATCGCCGTACGTGAGAAAGCCAAAAACCAGCTTCGCATCAAGCATGCGCTGGAACTGGCTGCTCAGCGTGCACCGGTTGAGTGGGTTGAGGTAGATGCAGCGAAAATGGAAGGTGTCTTCAAGGCACGTCCGGAACGCAGCGATCTGTCTGCCGATATCAACGAGCACCTGATCGTTGAGCTCTACTCCAAGTAATTCTTGAACTCTTGACTGGTGGAATTAATGCAGCGTTCAGTAAACGAGTTTCTTAGCCCACGTCACATCGACGTGCAGGAGATCAGTAAGACACGCGCCAAAGTGACTCTCGAGCCGCTTGAGCGTGGATTCGGTCATACTCTGGGCAATGCGCTGCGCCGTATTCTGCTCTCTTCCATGCCTGGCTGTGCCATCACGGAAGTAGAGATTGATGGTGTGCTGCACGAATACAGCAGCATCGAAGGGGTTCAGGAGGATGTCATTGAGATCCTGCTGAACCTCAAGGGTGTTGCCATTCTGCTGCACAACGCAGATGAAGCGGTGCTGACTCTTAGCAAGTCCGAGCCCGGTCCCGTGACAGCTGGTGATATCCAGCTGACTCAGGACGTTGAAGTTGCCAATCCCGATCACGTGATTGCGCACCTCAACACCGGCGCAAACCTGAATATGCACCTGACGGTTAGCCGTGGTCGCGGCTACGTGCCAGCAGATGCCCGTATCAGCGAGGACGATGAAACTCGTGCTATTGGTCGTCTGCAGCTCGACGCTACGTACAGCCCTGTACTGCGTGTTTCGTACGCGGTAGAGAGTGCACGTGTTGAGCAGCGTACCGACCTGGATAAACTCGTTATTGATATCGAGTCCAACGGTACCATCGATCCGGAAGAGTGCATCCGTCGTGCGGCAACAATCCTGCAGCAGCAGCTGGCAGTATTTGTTGACCTCGAGGATGCCAGTGAGCAGACCAAGTCCGAGCCGGCTGAGCCGGAGATCGATCCGGTTCTGCTGCGTCCGGTAGACGACCTGGAGCTGACTGTTCGTTCCGCTAACTGTCTGAAAGCAGAGCAGATCTACTACATCGGTGATCTGATCCAGCGCACCGAAGTAGAGCTGCTGAAGACTCCTAACTTGGGCAAGAAGTCCCTGACCGAGATCAAGGACGTGCTGGCGTCCAAAGGTCTGTCCCTGGGAATGCGTCTTGAGAACTGGCCGCCGGCCAGCCTCAAGGGCGACGACAAGGCGGCCTCTTAAGGTCTGGCTTCTAACCCTAAGTTGCAAAGGATTTAGAAAATGCGTCATCGTAAATCTGGTCGACACTTTAATCGTACAAGTGCGCACCGCAAGGCGATGTTCAAAAACATGGCAGTGTCTCTGTTCGAACACGAACTGATTAAGACTACTCTGCCTAAAGCGAAAGAACTGCGCCGCTTTGCTGAGCCGCTGATCACTCTGGCCAAGACTGATTCCGTTGCGAATCGTCGTCTGGCATTCTCGCGCACTCGCAGCCCTGAGGCTGTGGGCAAGCTGTTCAACGAACTGGGCCCGCGTTTCGCGGATCGTCCGGGTGGTTACATCCGCATTCTGAAATGCGGTTACCGCGCCGGCGACAACGCGCCGATGGCTTACGTTGAGCTGGTTGACCGTGCGCCTGGCCAGGCTGCTGTCGAAGAGTCTGCAGAAGACTAATTCGGTACTAGCCCGGTTACGAAAAACCCGATCCCTGGATCGGGTTTTTTTGTGTCTGTAATCCGGGATGGGGTAATAAAAAAGGTGGCCACTGGCCACCTTAGGTCGATTTAACGGCGGAAAATCCGGGGTTAAAGCAGAGACTTCAGGAAGCGTCCGGTATGAGAGGCGGGGTTTTGTGCCACCTCCTCCGGTGTACCCGTGGCGATTATTTCGCCACCGCCGCTGCCCCCCTCGGGTCCAAGATCGATGATCCAGTCGGCGGTTTTGATGACATCCAGATTGTGTTCAATGACAACGATGGTGTTGCCGTGATCGCGCAATCTGTTCAGGACACCCAGCAACTGCTCGATATCGTAGAAGTGCAGACCGGTAGTTGGTTCATCAAGTATATAGAGTGTTTTGCCGGTATCCCGCTTGGAGAGTTCACGCGCAAGTTTCACCCTCTGTGCTTCACCGCCGGACAGGGTCGTAGCGGCCTGGCCCAGACGGATGTAGCTCAGGCCCACGTCGATCAGTGTCTGCAGGCGGCGGGCCAGCGCAGGAATGGCGTCGAAGAATTCACGCGCATCCTCGACGGTCAGCTCCAGCACTTCGTGGATGTTCCGGCCCTTGTATTTAACATCCAGGGTTTCCCGGTTGTAACGATGTCCCTTGCAGACGTCACAGGGCACATAGATATCGGGCAGGAAATGCATCTCGACCTTGATAACACCGTCCCCCTGACAGGCCTCGCAGCGGCCGCCTTTTACGTTGAAACTGAAGCGGCCCGGTTTGTAACCGCGGGAGCGCGCTTCCTGAGTGCCGGCGAACAGCTCCCGCACCTGGGTGAAAATGCCGGTATAGGTGGCTGGATTGGAGCGTGGTGTCCGGCCGATTGGGCTTTGATCGATATCGATCACCTTGTCGAACTGGTCCAGACCCTCGATCTTGGCATAGGGTGCTGCTTCCAGGGTGGTGGCCTTGTTCAGCTCGGTCGCTGCAACGGGGAACAGGGTGTTGTTGATCAGTGTTGACTTGCCGGAACCGGAAACGCCGGTGATGCAGGTGAACAGGCCCACCGGCAGCTCCAGGGTTACATTTTTAAGGTTGTTTCCGCTGGCTCCTTTAAGGCGCAACATGGCATCAGGGTCGCAGGGGTTGCGTTGATCCGGGACGCTGATACACCGGGTACCACTGAGGTACTGGCCGGTCATGGAGTCTTCGCAGGCCATCACCTCAGCAGGTGTGCCATCGGCGATAACCCGGCCACCGTGAACACCTGCCCCCGGGCCTATGTCGATCACCCAGTCGGCCATGCGGATAGCGTCTTCATCGTGCTCAACGACGATGACGGTATTACCCAGGCTGCGCAGGTGCTCCAGGGTTTTCAGCAGGCGCTCGTTATCCCTCTGGTGCAGACCGATGGAAGGTTCATCGAGTATGTACATTACGCCTACAAGACCGGCACCGATCTGGCTGGCCAGGCGGATTCGCTGTGCTTCGCCGCCGGACAGAGTTTCGGCGCTGCGCTCCAGTGACAGGTAGTCCAGACCCACGTTGACCAGGAACGACAGGCGTTCGCGGATCTCCTTGAGAATCTTTTCCGCGATTTCGCCCTGTTTGCCGCTGAGTTTCAGCCCCTCGAAATAGTCACTGGCACTGCCTATCGGCAGGTGCACAAGTTCCGGCAGGGTGCGCTCATCGATGTAGACGTGACGCGCGTCACGACGCAGGCGGGTACCGTGACAGCTGGGGCAGGGCTGCATATTAAGGTATTTGGCCAGGTCCTCACGCACCATCTCCGACTCGGTTTCACGGTAGCGGCGTTCCAGGTTGTTGAGCACGCCTTCGAACGGATGCGACTTGGTGATCACGGTGCCACGATCGTTAACGTATTCGAACGGCACCTCCACTTTGGCGCTGCCCTCCAGAATGATTTTCTGGTGTTTGGAATCCAGTTCCTGAAACGGGGTGTCCATATCGAAGCTGAAATGCTTCGCCACCGCCTTGAGCTGCTGGTAATAGTACAGTGAGCGGCGATCCCAGCCGCGAATGGCGCCTTCAGACAGCGTCAGGCTGCGGTCATGGACAACCTTGGCCGGATCGAAGTACTGACGCACACCGAGGCCGTCGCAGCTCGGGCAGGCGCCATGGGGGTTGTTGAACGAGAACATGCGGGGTTCAAGTTCGTGGATACTGTGACCGCATTTCGGGCAGGCAAAGCGGGCGGAGAACACCAGTTCCTCCTGGTCATCGTCCATCCAGGCCACGGTTGCCACGCCGTCGGTCAGGTTGAGGGCGGTCTCGAAGGACTCGGCCAGCCGGGTCTGCAGGTCATCGCGGACCTTGAAGCGGTCGACCACTACCTCGATGTCGTGCTTCTTGTTTTTATCCAGTGCCGGCGCCTCGTCCAGGTCCACAACGATGCCGTTGATGCGCGCGCGCACGAAACCCTGGGCGCGCAGATCCGCAAGCACATGGAGATGCTCGCCCTTGCGGTTCTGTACCATCGGTGCCAGCAACATCAGTTTGCTGCCCTCGGGCAGAGCCAGTACCTGGTCGACCATCTGGCTGATGGTCTGGGCCTGTAGCGGCAGATCGTGATCCGGGCAGCGTGGCTCGCCGGCACGGGCAAACAGCAGACGCAGGTAGTCGTAGATCTCGGTAATGGTGCCGACGGTGGATCGCGGGTTATGCGAGGTGGATTTCTGCTCGATGGAGATCGCGGGGGAAAGCCCCTCAATATGATCCACATCGGGTTTTTCCATCATCGACAGGAACTGTCGGGCGTAGGTGGAAAGTGATTCGACATAACGTCTCTGGCCCTCGGCATACAGGGTGTCGAAGGCGAGGGAGGACTTGCCGGATCCGGACAGGCCGGTGATGACGATCAGCTTGTCGCGCGGGATATCCAGATCAATGTTCTTCAGGTTATGCGTACGGGCACCGCGTACCAGAATCTTGTCCATGAACTCTCCGGCCAGAATGAGCAAAACGACTATTATAGGCGTTCACAGAGGGCGCCTTAAACCGCTTTGCTGTGTTATTCTGAGCGTTACGCGTTCCGCCCGAAAAAGGAGATTTCGGCGGACGATGAGTTGTGAATTAAACCGCTAAGTGGAGACAAAGATGGCGCGTGGCATCAACAAAGTAATTCTGGTCGGTAATCTGGGCGGCGACCCCGAAGTACGCTACATGCCCTCTGGTAACGCGGTTACCAACGTAACCGTAGCGACCAGTGAGTCCTGGAAGGACAAGCAGTCCGGTCAGCAGCAGGAACGTACTGAATGGCACAGGGTTGTGTTTTTCAACCGCCTGGCCGAGATCGCCGGTGAATACCTGCGTAAGGGCTCGAAAGTTTATGTCGAAGGCTCCCTGCGCACCCGCAAATGGCAGGGCCAGGACGGTCAGGACCGTTACACCACGGAAATCGTCGCCAGCGAAATGCAGATGCTCGACAGTCGTGGCGGTGAAGGCGGTGGTTATTCACAGCCTGATCCGATGGGATATGGTCAGCCTCCGGCCCAGCAGCCGCGTCAACCGCAGCGCCAGGCTCCGCAGCAGCCGCCTCAGCAACAGCCGCAGCAGCCGGCGGCTCCGGATATGGACCCGTTCGACGACGATATCCCCTTCTGAGGCTATTACTCACGCGAATAGCCGGTTTACCGCTACCCGATGCTGGCCGTTTCGGGTAGCGGTAGACAACCTCGCTGGACCCCCATCGTTACACAACGCTTTGCACCTAAGCTGAGGCCGTTGCGGCTGTAGGCGATACCGTATACTTGTGCTATGAATGTACCACTCCCACTGGGATTTGCTGGACGTAATTGGTTCCAGTTTCAATCTGTTAGGTTTGGGTATGGTGGTTAGCATACTGGGCTAACGGCGGTGGCGTCGGTTCGGGCTGTTGTCTGCCTGCAAGTGAGAGGTTTGAGGAGAGAAAAACCGTTTTGGAAAGCGTTTCCCAATTTTACACGGAGCCAACCAGGCTGCTGATAACCGGGGCTGAAGGCCAGATCGGCAGGGCACTGGTGCGCATTATTCAGGACGATTCCCATTTCAGAGTAACGGCGCTGACCAAACGTCAGCTCGATATCACCCGGCGCGAGCAGCTTACCGAGATCCTGGCCTCCGACCTGCCGGACTATGTCGTTAACTGCGCCGGTTTTAATCGGGTTGATCCGTCCGAGCGGAATCCTGAACGCGCCTACGCCGTCAATGCGGAAGGGCCGCGGCTGCTGGCCGAGCTCTGTGGTGAACTGTCGATCCCTCTGTTGCACCTCTCATCCGACTATGTCTTCGATGGCCACTATGCCAGTGGTTACACCGAAGCGGACGATGCGGCGCCGCTCGGGGTTTACGGTAACAGCAAGTGGGAAGGCGAAGAGCTGATACGACAGCTGCTGCCGCGCCACATTATTCTCCGTGTCAGCTGGATTTTCAGTGAGACCGGCAGCAACTTCCTGTTGAAAACGCTGCAGCAGGCGCGAAAAGAGAACTGCGTGCTGGCGGCGGATGATCGGCGTGGCTGCCCCACGTCCGCCGATGATGTGGCGCGGGTGCTGGTCGCAATCCTCAAACAGCTGGCCAATGGCGCCGATGCCTGGGGCACTTACCATTACTGTGGCGCGGAAATAACAACGCGCTACGGTTTCAGCGAAGCGATTCTGGCAGCTGCGCGTCAGTATGAAGAGCTGAAAGTCAGCGAGCTGATGCCGGTGGCGTCGAAAGATCTGCCGAACGAATCAGTGGAACGTCCGGCTTCGTCTGTCCTCAAATGTAGTAAGCTGTTAAATACCTTTGGTATTCGCCAACGCCCCTGGCGCATTGAATTGCAGCGCCTGGTGCGTGAACTTTATGAGTCGGGCGCGTTAAAACAGGCCGATAGTCGGGGAATGAATCCGGGCGACCGCGACCAGGTAGCCGAGGCTTAGCAGGGCGAATAACAGGGCTGTCAGACGCGTCCTGCGGGTACGTCCGCGTTTCAACGCCAGCGTGCCAAATACAATGTAAAGCAGCAATGCCGTCAGTTTCGCGGTCAACCAGTGGTTCACCAGCGGATACTGGTGGATCAGGAACATCAGCCCTGTGCCGCTGAGCAGCAGCAGGGTATCGATGACATGAGGGACCACTCGGACCCAGCGCCAGTTCAGGCCCCTGGGATACCAAAGCATCAGCGCCGAGCGAAAAAGAAACAGCATGATGGTCAGTGCTACCGTGGTGAGGTGAAAGTGTTTCAGGGCAATATAAAGACTGGACATGTTCCGAAGGATCAACAGGTTGTGAGTTCGGAGAGCACCTTGAGCGATCGGTCGTTTTGAGTCAAATAATATAAGAATGTTAGTAGTGGTGGTTCTATGAGTGTTAAGGGTCCTGCGCCGCTGATCGACCGTTTCGGACGACAGGTCACCTATCTGCGGATGTCCGTCACCGACCGGTGCGATTTCCGCTGCGTTTACTGCATGTCCGAGAAGATGGAGTTCCTGCCCCGCTCCGAAGTGCTGTCGCTGGAAGAACTCTACGATATCGGTGAGACCTTTGTGCGCCTGGGCGTCAACAAGATCCGTCTGACCGGCGGAGAGCCGCTGGTACGGCGCGATATTCTTTCGCTGATCGAGCGGCTCGGACGTCTGCCGGTGGAGCTGGTGATGACCACCAACGGTTCACAGCTGCCGCACATGGCCCAGGACCTGGTACGCGCCGGTGTACAGCGGCTCAATATCAGTCTCGACTCCCTCAATGCCGACAAGTTTTCAGAGCTGACCCGCACCGGCAAGCTCGACAAGGTGCTGGCCGGTATCGACGCAGCCCGTGGCGCCGGTTTCAAGCGTATCAAACTCAATGCGGTGGTACTTAAGGGGCGCAACGATGACGAGGTACTCGATCTGGTCGAGTTTGCCCGCCGCAGCGGTCTGGATATCAGTTTTATCGAAGAGATGCCGCTGGGTCAGATCAGCGAGCACGGTCGTGCTGAGGCCTACTGCTCGAGCGATGAGCTGCGCGAATTGATCAGCAGCCGCTATCCGCTGATGAACAGCACCGAAGATACCGGTGGTCCGTCGCGTTATTACCGTATGGCGGACTCTGCGTCCCGTATCGGCTTTATCTCCCCGCACAGCCATAATTTCTGCGGCGACTGTAACCGCGTGCGCCTCACCGTCGAGGGTATGCTGCTGCTCTGTCTCGGCAACGAACACTCCATGGATCTGCGCGAGATCGTGCGTAACCATCCCGGCGATAGTGAAGCACTGGAAGCGGCCCTGCGTCAGGCGATGGAGATCAAGCCGGAGAAACACGAATTCAATCTTGATGAAGAGCCGCAGATTCTGCGGTTTATGAATATGACCGGCGGCTGAGTACCGCCGTCTGCCGGTAACAGGAGATTCCATGTCCCACAGCGCCGAAAAAGCGTTCCTTCCCCTGGATATCGCGGTCCTGACCGTATCCGATACACGCACTTCAGAGAACGATACCTCCGGTGACCTGCTGGCCGAGCGGGTTGAATCCGCAGGGCATCGTCTTGCAGACCGGGCCCTTATTGCCGACGACATCTATCGGCTGCGGGCGCGGGTGTCACAGTGGATCGCCGATCCGGAGATTCAGGTGGTCGTGCTTACCGGCGGTACCGGCTTTTCTCACCGGGATTCCACACCGGAAGCGATAGCCCCGCTGCTGGATAAAGAGGTAGAGGGCTTTGGTGAGCTGTTCCGCCACATCTCCTGGGAGGAGATCGGCAGCTCCACCGTTCAATCCCGCGCCCTGGCCGGGCTGGCCAACGGAACCCTGATCTTCTGCCTGCCGGGATCCACCGGTGCCTGTCGCACAGGCTGGGACCGGATCATCGCCGAGCAACTGGATAGCCGTCACCGCCCCTGCAATTTTGTCGATACCCTGATGCGTGCCCGGGAACAGCGCAGGGCGCTGTCATGAGCTGCAGCCAGCCTGGCCTGATATCGCTTGATGTCGCCCTCGCCGACCTGTTGTCACGGATACAGTGCCTCGCTGAGGTGGAGTACTGCCCGTTGGCGGATGCTGTTGGCCGTGTACTGGCGGAGCCGATCGAGGCGGGCGTAGACGTTCCCCCGGCTGATAACAGCGCGATGGATGGCTATGCCGTGCGGCTGGCCGATCTGCAGCGCGGTGAAGCGCTGCCGGTGAGTCAGCGTATAGCGGCCGGTGCCGCACCTGGGCCGCTTGAGCCGGGCACCGCCGCGCGTATTTTTACCGGCGCAGAGATTCCCGCAGGGGCCGACACGGTGGTGATGCAGGAGCAGACAGAGTCTGTTGGTGACAGGGTTATGTTCACCGCTTCCGCCTCAGCAGGGCAGAATATCCGGCGTGCCGGACAGGATATACAGAAGGGCCGAGAGGTACTGGCGGCGGGCAGCCGCCTGACACCGGTGGCTCTGGGTGTACTCGCCTCGGTAGGCATCGTAGAGGTAGCGGTCTACCATCCGCTGCGGGTGGCTATCTTATCCACAGGCAGTGAGCTGGTGCAGCCGGGGCAGCTACTGGCGCCGGGGCAGATCTACAACTCCAATCTTTACCTGTTGCAGGGGCTGATCGCCGAACTCGGCATGGAAAGAGTGGATCTGGGCGCGGTGGTCGATACGCTGCCAGCCACCGAAGCGGCACTCAGCCGTGCAGCCGCCGAGGCCGACTTTATCCTCACCACCGGCGGTGTATCCGTGGGGGAGGAGGATCACGTCAAGGCGGCGATTGAGAAGCTTGGCCAGCTGGACCTGTGGAAGGTCAATATCAAGCCGGGTAAGCCCTTTGCCGCTGGCCGTGTCGGTGATACCCCGCTCTGCGCCCTGCCCGGTAACCCGGGCTCGGCGTTGATTACCTTTGCGTTGCTGGCGTTGCCCTGTCTGCGCAAGGCGCAGGGGGAGCAGGTCTCCGAGCCGGTTTCGTTTCCGGTGTCTGCGGGCTTCAGCCGCAGTCGGACGCAGAGTCGTGACGAGTATCTGCGTGTCGAGTGCGATGCCGAGGGTGTCGTGCGTCCCTACAACAACCAGAGTTCGGGCATGCTGGCGTCATTGCTCTACAGCAACGGCCTGGCACGGGTGCCAGCGGGTACTCTGGTTGAAGAGGGTCAGGCACTGAGATTCTACCCGTTGACCTCTTTGCTGCGCTGATTTTCCGCCGATGCATGAAAAACGGCGAATTGTTGGCTAAAATGTGCGCCCATTTGACGCGAAGTTCGAGGTTAATGCCGGCGCATGAGTGAACAAGATCTGGTGAACGATCCCTATCAGGCGATTCGCCCCTATCGTGATGACGAAGTGGGCGAGGTGCTTACCGGCCTGATATATAACGACGAGTTCGTTCGCGCCATCACCCATTACCAGTTTCCCCGGCTGTCCGAGTGGATGGGCTGGGTGCTGCGTCCGATCGTCCGGATCGCGCTGGCGGCGCGTATCGGCGATGTGTCTGACGTACATGATTTCCAGAAGCTGGTCGCTGATTACATGGCGAAGATGATTTCGCGCACCACCACCCGGATGACCTGCTCCGGTATCGAGCAGTTCGACGATGAGGAGGCCTACCTGTTTGTCTCCAACCACCGGGATATCGCCATGGACCCTGCGTTTGTGAACTGGGTGCGTTACCAGTACGGCATGAGCACGGTACGCATTGCGATCGGCGATAACCTGCTGCGCAAGCCCTATGTGTCCGACCTGATGCGTCTTAACAAGAGCTTTATCGTCAACCGTTCCGCCCGTGGTCGCGAAATGATGACGGCTCTGACCCAGCTCTCCAGCTATATCGACCACAGTATCCAGAATGGCCACTCGATCTGGATCGCCCAGCGCGAAGGCCGGGCCAAGGATGGTAACGACCGCACCGATCCGGCACTGCTGAAGATGTTCTACATGTCGCAGCGCAAGCAGCGCAGCTTTTCGGAAGCGGTGGAGCGGCTCAATATCGTGCCGGTATCGATCTCCTACGAATACGATCCCTGTGATGCCAGCAAAGCGCGCGAGCTGGCGGCGAAGGCGACCTCTGGTGCTTATGAAAAGCAGGAGTTCGAGGATATCGACAGCATCGTCAAGGGTATCACCGGTAACAAGGGCCATGTCCACGTCGCCTTTGGCTCGCCGATCCGTGGCCAGTTCGATACGCCGGAGGATCTGGCGCTGGAGATCGACCGGCAGATCTACCTGAACTATCACCTGCATCCGTCCAACCTGGCCGCCGCCGGCGAAGAGGTTTCAGCGGAAGATCAGGCGCAGTTCGATTCTCACCTTGCCCAGGTCGAAGAGGGGCCAGAGCGGGAAATCATGAAACAGATGTACGCTAATCCGGTATTCAACCGCCGCCGCATGGAGGGCAACCTGTGAGTAAACTGACCCACCTAGATGCCGAAGGCCGGGCCTCCATGGTCGATGTCTCCGACAAGGCGGTGACCTCCCGCGAGGCGGTTGCCCAGGGCCGGGTGCGGATGCAGCCGGAGACGCTGCGGCTGATCATCGAGGGCGGCCACAAGAAGGGCGATGTACTCACCGTGGCACGTATCGCCGGCATTCAGGCGGCCAAGCGCACCCATGAACTGATCCCGCTCTGCCATCCGCTGATGCTTACCGGCATCAAGGTTGAACTGAGCACCAACGAGGCCGACTGCTGCGTCGATATCGAGGCGCGATGCAAGGTCAGTGGACAGACCGGTGTGGAGATGGAAGCGCTGACGGCCGCCTCCGTGGCGGCCCTGACCATCTATGACATGTGCAAGGCCGTGGATCGTGGCATGGAGATCGAGGGCGTGCGGCTGGTCGAAAAAAGCGGCGGTAAAAGCGGCCACTGGTCGCGTGGAGACGAGTGATGAAATTGGTTTATTTTGCCAGTGTGCGCGAGCAGCTTGGCGCTGATACGGAAACCCTGGACCTGCCAGCCGGTGTGACCACTGTTGCCGGGTTGGTCGAGTGGTTGAGTGCGGAAAGAGGTGAGCCCTGGAGCAGTGTACTCGGCAATGCCCGCCTGCTCTGCGCGGTGAACCAGGAGATGTGCGGGCTCGATACCGCTATCGCTCAGGCCGATGAGGTCGCGTTTTTCCCACCGGTAACGGGGGGCTGAGGCGAGATGGCGAAACGCTCAACCTTCCTGCCGGCCCTGCGTTCCGGGCTTTACTACCTGCTGATGTACCCGGTCACCATTATCTATGCAATTTTCTGCCTGATCGTCGGCCCCCTGTTGCCTTTCCGTGCCCGCTTTGCCGTGCTCAGCAGCATCAACTACTTCTATATCGCCTGGCTGCGGATCAGCTGCGGGGTAAAGGTTGATGTGCAGGGGCGTGAAAATCTGCCCAAAGGCCAGGCGTTCGTCGTTGTTGCCAACCACCAGAGCGAGTGGGAAACGCTGTACCTGCAGCTGCTGGTGCGGCCCCAGGTGGTGGTGCTCAAGCGCGAGCTTCTGAAAATCCCCTTTTTCGGCTGGGCGCTGGCGCTGTTGAAGCCGATCGCACTGGATCGCTCCGAACGCCGCGGTGCGCTGAAACAACTGCTGCAGCAGGGTGTGGCGCGTTTGCAGGAGGGCATACCGGTGCTGATCTTTCCGCAGGGTACGCGGCTGCCGGTGGGCAAACTTGGCCGTATGAACAAGGGGGGCTCGATGCTCGCCTGCAAAGCGGGTGTGCCTGTTGTGCCTCTGGTGCACAACGCCGGTGTTTTCTGGCCGGGTAAATCCTTCGTCAAGTACCCGGGCACGGTGCAGGTGCGGGTCGGTAAGCCGGTTCCGGTGGAAGGGCGTTCCGTGGATGAAGTACAGAAGGACGCCAGCGAGTGGATGGAGCAGCAGATGCGCGAGATCGGCGCAATCTGAACTTGCTGGCTGATCGCTGATACAAAAAAACCGTCCAGATGGACGGTTTTTTTAGGTCTGCAGACTGCTATCAGTCTTTGTACTTCTGGAACACCAGGGTGGAGTTGGTGCCGCCGAAGCCGAAGCTGTTGGACATGACGCGCTCCAGGTTAACGCCGTCCTGACGTACGGTAACCACGGGCAGACCCTGAGCTTCCGGATCCAGCTCCTCGATATTGGCCGAGGCGCAGATAAAGTCGTTCTGCTGCATCAACAGGCTGTAGATCGCCTCCTGTGCACCGGTTGCGCCCAGGGAGTGACCGGTCAGCGACTTGGTGGAGCTCACTTTTGGCATATCATCGCCAAAGGTGGTCTTCATCGCTTTCAGCTCCTGGATATCGCCGGCCGGCGTAGAGGTGCCGTGGGAGTTGATGTAGTCGATCGTGCCGTCCACGGTGGACATCGCCTGCTGCATGCAGCGTACCGCGCCTTCACCGGACGGGGCGACCATGTCGTAGCCGTCGGAGGTAGCGCCGTAGCCCACCAGCTCGGCGTAGATCTTGGCACCACGCGCCTTGGCGTGCTCGAGTTCCTCGAGTACCAGCATGCCGGCACCACCGGCGATGACGAAGCCGTCGCGGTTGGCGTCGTAAGCGCGGGAGGCTTTCTCCGGCGTATCGTTGTACTTGCTGGACAGGGCGCCCATGGCGTCGAACATGCAGGTCAGCGACCAGTGCAGCTCTTCACCGCCACCGGCAAAGACCACGTCCTGTTTGCCCAGCTGGATCTGCTCCATGGCGTTACCGATGCAGTGTGCGCTGGTGGCACAGGCAGAGGTGATGGAGTAGTTGATACCCTTGATCTTGAACGGGGTCGCCAGGCATGCGGATACGGTGGAACCCATGGTGCGGGTTACGCGGTACGGGCCGATGCGGCGAACGCCTTTCTCGCGAAGCACGTCGGCGGCTTCAACGATGTCGGCGGATGATGCGCCGCCTGAGCCGGCAATCAGGCCGGTACGGACGTTGGATACCTGGTCTTCGCTCAGGCCGGAGTCTTTGACCGCCTGGTCCATGGCAACGTAGGCGTATGCCGCTGCGTTACCCATGAAACGGCGCAGCTTGCGATCGATCAGTGAGTCGAGATCGATGTCCACGCTGCCCGCGACCTGGCTGCGAAAACCAAGTTCCGCATATTCCGGCTGGTATTTGATGCCGGAGCGGCCCTGTTTCAGCGATTCCAGAACCGTTTCCTTGTCATTACCCAGACAGGAAACGATCCCCATTCCGGTCACTACGACACGTCGCATGTGTAGCCTCTCTAAATTTGTCGAGTTCTGTTAATTGGGTTCGCAGTGCTCCCTGGCCGTCAACGCTGGCCGTTACTTATTGGAGCAGACTCTGCGCAAATAGGTTCAGAAGCTGTCGGTGCTTTTGAACAGTCCAACCCGCAGATCCTTTGCAGTGTAGATCTCCCGGCCGTCAACCGACAGTGAACCGTCAGCGATGCCCATGACCAGCTTGCGCTCGATCACACGTTTGAGATGGATGTGGTAGGTCACCTTGCTCGCGGTTGGCAGAACCTGGCCGGTGAATTTGACCTCGCCGGAACCGAGCGCGCGGCCGCGGCCTTCGTTACCACGCCAGCCGAGGAAGAAGCCAACCAGCTGCCACATGGCGTCGAGTCCCAGGCAGCCAGGCATCACCGGGTCACCGGGGAAATGGCAGTCGAAGAACCAGAGGTCGGGCCGGATATCCAGCTCGGCAATGATCTCGCCTTTGCCGTACTGACCGCCCTCGGCACTGATCCGAGTGATGCGGTCCATCATCAGCATGTTGTCGACTGGCAGCTGGGCGTTGCCCGGGCCAAACATCTCGCCGTGACCGCACTTGAGCAGGTCTTCGCGTTCAAAGGAAGAAGGTCTAGTCATGAGAAAACTGTTTATCCACATCCAATTTGTTCAGAATAGCGGCATATTATAGCGGTTAGCAGCTTGTGAGGCACGAGCTGTGTCAGCTAATTTCCATGGAGAGGTCGCGATTCGGCACATTACCTCCGTTTGTTCATATGGTTGGCAGGTGGGATAAATAAAAATGGAACATGATTTCTGGCATCAGCGCTGGCAGGAAAACCGCATCGGCTTCCATCAGGCAGAGATAAACCCCTGGCTGCAGAAGTACTGGTCGAAGCTGCGCTTCGAACCGGGCTGTCGGGTGTTGGTGCCGCTGTGCGGCAAGTCAAAGGATATGCTTTGGCTGCGTGAGCAGGGGCACGAAGTGCTCGGGGTGGAGTTGAGTGATATCGCCTGCCGCGATTTCTTTTATGAGCAGGGGTTGGACGTCGCTGCCGTGACGGTGGATACCTATCACCGGCGTGAGCGCGATGGCATCGTGTTGCTGACCGCCGACCTGTTTGCGCTGCCCTGGGAGAGCTTTCGTGGCGTCGGTGCCGTATATGACCGGGCGGCCCTGATCGCGCTGCCGCCAGAGATGCGCAGGCGCTATGCCGAGCGGCTGGCGCAACGAATAGCGTCCGGTGTGGAGATGCTGCTGGTGTCTCTGGAGTTTGGCGGCGACGCTGGCCCGCCGTTCGCGGTACCGGAAAACGAGATCCGCGAGCTGTTTGAGCCGGCGTTCACGGTGATTCGCCTGGCTGACGCGGAGGCGGAGAAAAGCCGCAGTGGCGAAACCGTTCGCGAAGTTGCTTACCTGCTGCATCGCCAGTAGTAAGGCACGCACCCAAAGGGCATAACAACCCCGTGTCGATTGAATCTGGCATGGCGGTGATTCAAAACACCGGCGGTTGATCGCGGCGAGGGCGTCGCTCCTGCGTGAAACGAACCCGGTAGGGCGCGCGCGCGCGCCGATAGGAGGCCCGAAAGCGGCTCAGCTGGTGCGCTGAACCGCCATGCCCGCGATCTGCTCAAGGGTCTCGCGGAAGCTGGTTGCCGGCAGGCTTTGCAGTGCCGCTAGTGCCAGATCAACCTGCTCCTGGGCTTTCTGACGGGTGTAATCGATAGCGCCGGTGTTGCGGACGATCTCAAGGATCGGCGTCAGGTCATCGAGGCCGCCCTGGCGGATCGCCTCACGTACCTGTTTGCGTTCCTCTTCGCTGCCGCTACGCATGGCGTGGATCAGCGGTAGCGTCGCCTTGCCTTCGGCCAGATCGTCACCGACGTTCTTGCCCATCTCTTCGCTGCTGGAGAGGTAATCCATCACATCGTCGACCAGCTGGAAGGCGATGCCGAGGTGGCGGCCGTACAGGCGCAGCGCCTCGCGTGATTTCTCGTCGCTGCCCGCCAGAATCGCACCGCACTCGGTGGCGGCTTCGAACAGCATGGCGGTCTTACCGAGAATCACGTTCATGTAGGACTCTTCGGTGGTGTCCGGATTGCGCTGGTTCAGCAGCTGCAGCACTTCGCCCTCGGCGATGACGGTGGTGGCGTTGGAAATCACCTCCATGATCGCCATTTCGCCGATCTCGACCATGATCTGGAAGGAGCGCGAGTAGAGGAAATCACCCACCAGTACACTGGGCGCGTTGCCCCATTTCGCGTTGGCGGTGGCGTTGCCGCGTCGCAGTTCGGAGTTGTCCACCACGTCGTCGTGCAGCAGAGTCGCGGTATGGATGAATTCGATCACTGCGGCCAGCGGGATATGCTCTTTACCCTCGTAGCCACAGGCGTTGGCAGCCAGCAGCACCAGTAGAGGGCGCAGGCGTTTGCCGCCGCTCTCCACGATGTAGTGGCCGATATTCTCTACCAGGGGAACGTTGGAGCCGAGGTGGTTGAGAATATACTCGGTTACCGCATCAAACTGCGGTTCAATCAACGGGTTAAGCTGGTGTGGCTGCATGGATATAGGCATAAATGTCGACAAAATAGTTCGCGGAATGCTAGGGAGAAGCCCAGGACCTGTCAAGAAATGAGCAATATGGCGGGTTTAGGCGCTGTTTTTCCTTGAGCGGGCTGGGGTGTTTGTGTAAAATTGCGCGCCCTGAGCCTGTCCATCTTTGCTCCCTACCATAGGGTGTCGTGGTTTCCACGCGGAGCTGGTCCCTTAGAAGTAGGTTTGTGTCCTAGTAGCCGGGCAGGCATAACACTGGAGAAAAACATGTTTGCAGTTATTGTTAGCGGTGGTAAGCAGTACCGCGTACAGGAAGGCCAGACGCTGAAGCTGGAAAAGCTGGCAGCTGAAGCTGGTTCCAACGTTGAATTCGATCGTGTGCTGCTGGTCGGCAACGGCGACGACGTTAAAGTCGGCGCGCCGGTTGTTGAAGGTGCCAAGGTTGCGGCTGAAGTCGTTTCCCACGGCCGCGGCGAGAAAGTGAACATCATCAAGTTCCGTCGTCGTAAGCACCACATGAAGCGTCAGGGCCACCGTCAGTGGTTCACTGAGGTTAAAATCACTGGTATCAGTGGCTAATCAGACAGGAGATTTATAATGGCTCATAAGAAGGCTGGTGGTTCAACGCGTAACGGACGCGACTCACAGTCCAAGCGTCTGGGTGTCAAGCGTTTCGGTGGTCAGAACGTTATCGCTGGTAACATCCTGATTCGTCAGCGCGGTACCAAGTTCCACGCTGGTGAAAACGTTGGTGTTGGTAAAGACTTCACCCTGTTCGCCAAGGCGGACGGTGTGGTCAAGTTCGAGGTTAAAGGCCCGAACAACCGTAAGTACGTCAGCGTGGTTTCTGCCTAAGCGGCACGCTGAAGTTGAAAAAAGCTCCGCTAAGGCGGGGCTTTTTTTGTTTTTAAGCCGGTTGTTCCGGCGTTTAACTCTTTCGGGAGGTAACAGATGAAATTTGTCGATGAGGCGATCATCACGGTTGAGGCCGGGAAAGGCGGCAACGGTTGCATGAGCTTCCGGCGCGAAAAGTTTATCCCGAAAGGGGGGCCGGATGGCGGTGATGGCGGTGATGGCGGTTCGATCTTCGTCGAGGCCGATGAGGGCCTGAATACGCTGATCGATTACCGCTACACCCGCCAATACAAAGCGCAAAATGGTGAGCAGGGCAGCGGTCGTAACTGCACCGGTGCCAAGGGCGAGGATATGGTCCTCAAACTGCCCGTGGGTACCACCGTTGTTGATGTGGATACCGATGAGGTGCTGGCGGATCTGACCCAGATTGGTCAGGTCGAAAAGATCTGTCAGGGCGGTTTCCATGGTCTCGGTAATACCCGCTATAAGAGCAGTGTGAACCGCGCGCCGCGCCAGACAACCAATGGTACGCCGGGCGAGCTGCGTCATGTCCGTCTCGAGCTGAAAGTGATTGCCGATGTGGGCCTGCTGGGTCTGCCCAATGCCGGTAAATCGACACTGATTCGCTCTATTTCAGCGGCCAAGCCCAAGGTGGCGGACTATCCGTTCACCACGCTGGTGCCGAACCTCGGGGTTGTGCGTACAGCGGCGCATCGCAGTTTTGTGGTGGCCGATATTCCCGGAATCATCGAAGGCGCGGCCGAAGGGGCCGGTCTTGGTATCCGTTTCCTTAAGCATCTGGCGCGCAACCGCGTGCTGCTGCATCTGGTGGATATGGCGCCCTGGGATGAGAAAACCCCAGCCGAGGCGGCGGTTACCGCTGTGGCTGAGCTGGAAAAGTTCAGCCCGACGCTGGCGCAGCAGCCGCGCTGGCTGGTGTTGAACAAGCTGGATCTGTTGCCGGAAGAGGAGCGCGAGGCGGCCTGTCAGGCGGTGCTTGATGCGCTGGAGTGGGAGGCGCCGGTTTACCGTATTTCCGCGCTCAACAAAGAGGGCCTCAAGGAGCTTGTGCATAACCTGCAGGACTTCCTTGATGAGCGTGCTGCGGCCGTCGCGGAAAATCCGGAGCTGCTGGAGCAGGAGCGGGAAGTTCGCGCAATCATCGATCAGGAAGCCCGGGAGAATCTGGAGCGCCTGAAAGAGGAGAGGCGCGCACGTCGCCAGGCTGCAAAAGATGGTCTGGATGACGACGATGATTTCGACGACGACGATTATGATGTAGATGTTGAGTGGGTGCGCTAGGCCCTGCTTTGGCATTAGGGAGACACAGGTGGTAACGGGTCGTAAGGGGTTGGCTCACAAGGGCCGTTGGGTTGTTAAGATTGGTAGTGCGCTGCTGACCAACGATGGTCGCGGTCTGGACCTGGAGGCGATCTCCGACTGGGTGGACCAGGTGGCCGAGCTGCGTGCTCAGGGTGTCGAAGTGGTACTGGTCTCCTCCGGTTCCATTGCCGAGGGGATGAAGCGTCTGGGCTGGGATACCCGCCCGGGCGAGGTCTATCGCCAGCAGGCGGCGGCTGCGGTTGGGCAGATGGGGCTGGTAAAAGCGTACGAATCCAGCTTTGCCCGTCACGGTCTGCACACCGCCCAGGTGTTGCTGACCCATGATGACCTGTCGAACCGCAAGCGCTACCTGAATGCCCGCTCCACGCTGAAGGCGCTGATCGAGCTGGGTGTCATCGCGGTGGTCAACGAGAACGACACCGTTGTCACCAGCGAGATCCGCTTTGGCGACAACGATACCCTGGGTGCTCTGGTGGCGAATGCCATCGAGGCTGATGCATTGATTCTGCTGACCGACCAGGAAGGTCTCTACGAATCGGACCCGCGCTCCAATCCCGATGCACCGTTCGTGCATGAGGCGCGTGCGGATGATGATCGTCTGATTGCCATGGCCGGTGGTGGTGGCAAGCTGGGACGCGGTGGTATGGCCACCAAGGTGCGTGCAGCGCGCCTGGCGGCGCGTTCTGGCGCGCAGACGGTGATCGCCAGCGGGCGTGAAAAGAATATCCTGCTGCGCCTGTTTGCCGGGGAGTCGCTCGGCACGCTTCTGGTACCGAACAAAGAGCCTGTGGCGGCGCGTAAGCAGTGGATTGCAGGTCATCTTCAGGCCCGTGGCACGCTGGTGCTGGATGCCGGAGCGGTGAGAGCGCTGGTCTCGGGCGGCAAGAGTCTTCTGCCGGCGGGTGTCAAATCGGTGACGGGAGATTTTTCCCGGGGCGAGATGGTGCTGATGCAGGACGAGGCGGGGGCGATAGTCGCGCGTGGCCTGGTCAATTACGGTGCCGACGATGCCCGTCGCATCATGGGTCTTCCGAGTCGTGAGATTGTGGATATCCTGGGGTTTGTCGGCGACCCTGAACTTGTCCACAGGGATAATCTGGTGTTGGCCTGACAGGGCTGCAATTCAATCTGGTAATTGGAAGGGTGGGTCTCGTGCGAGGTCTGCCCTTTTTATTGGGCGTTGTAAGTGTGAATTTCAGGCACAAAAAAACCGGCGGCTGCCGGTTCTTTTGGAGCTTCGATCAGGCGGCTTATGCCATTGCCTTGATCTTGGCGTTCAGGCGGCTCTTGGTGCGAGCAACCTTGTTCTTCTTGAAGATGCCCTTGTTGACAGCGCTGTCGAGCAGCGGCTGGGCAGTCTTGAAAGCGTCCTGGGCAGCAGCCTGGTCACCGCTTGCGATGGCTTTCAGAACTTTCTTGAAGTAAGTGCGCACCATGGAGCGAAGGCTAGCGTTGTGTTTACGACGCGTCTCCGCCTGGCGAGCGCGTTTACGGGATCCTGCGGAATTCGCCACGATCGGCTCCTTAAAGCTTTGAGTTAATCAGAATACGGCGGTACGTTGTGCCGAAAAATTAGACGCGAGATTATTCATGTTAGGCGGTTGAGTGTCAAGTGATCGATCCGCTTTTTACAGCGTTTCGTCCAACCGCCTGTCGCTGTATGATCAGCCGGCCCAACTCCCGAACTCAGACGAACGGAAACAGTAGCGTGTCCGATACCGAAAAACAGCCCGCAGGCCTGCTCCGGTCCAGCGCAGTCGTTGGCGTGATGACGATGCTGTCACGTGTCCTGGGCCTGGTGCGCGATGTGGTGATCGCCGGTTATTTTGGTGCTAGCGGTAGCGCTGATGCGTTTTTCGTCGCGTTCAAAATACCCAATTTTCTGCGCCGCCTGTTTGCCGAGGGGGCTTTTTCCCAGGCTTTTGTGCCGGTGCTGTCGGAGTATCGCAGTCAGCGCGACCTGCAGGCGGTGCAGAGTCTGGTTTACCGGGTCTCCGGCACGCTGGGGTCGGTACTGCTGGCTGTAACGCTTGTCGGTGTCCTGGGAGCGCCGCTGCTCGCTGCGCTGTTTGCGCCGGGGTTCTATATCGCCGGCGGTGAGAGGTTCGATCTGGCGGCGCAGATGCTGCGGATCACTTTCCCCTATCTGGCGCTGATTTCGATGACCGCGTTCTGCGGTGCCATTCTCAACGCCTATGGACGTTTTGCTATACCGGCGTTTACGCCGGTGCTACTGAACCTGACGTTGATTTTCTCTGCTGTGGTGCTGAGCCCTGGCTTTGAAACGCCGATCATGGCCCTGGCCTGGGGTGTATTTATGGCCGGTGCACTGCAGTTGCTGTTTCAGCTGCCATTTCTGGCCCGGCTGCAGCTGGTGCCGGTACCGCAGCGAGGCTGGCGCGATGAGGGCGTACGCCGCATCCTGAAACTGATGCTGCCCGCCCTCTTTGGTGTGTCGGTGGCACAGATCAACCTGCTGCTGGATACGGTACTGGCCTCTTTTCTGCAAACGGGCAGTGTCTCCTGGCTGTATTACTCCGATCGCCTCTCCGAGCTGCCGCTGGGCGTGTTCGGCATCGCTATCGCCACGGTGATCCTGCCAAGCCTGTCGCGGCGTCATGCGGAGCGCTCTCCAGAGCATTTCCGCAAAACCCTCGATTGGGCCGTGCGCATGGTGCTGCTGATTGGTGTGCCGGCAGCGGTGGCGCTGGTGGTGCTGGCGGAGGAGCTGCTGACGACCCTATTCCACTACGGCACCATGACCGATCTGGATATAGAGATGTCCGCGCGCAGTCTGCGAGCCTATGCCCTGGGACTGGTGGCATTCATGCTGATCAAGGTGCTGGCGACCGGATTCTTTGCGCGCCAGGACACGGCAACACCGGTCAAGGTAGCGGCCCTGGCGATGGCGGCCAACATGGTCTTCAACCTGATTCTGGTCTGGCCGCTGGCCCATGCGGGGCTGGCGCTGGCCACGGCGCTGTCGGCATTTATGAACGCAGGGCTTTTGCTGCGCGGGCTGTTGCGTGACGGCGTGTTTCACTGGCAGCGTGGCTGGGGCGTTTTCGTGCTACGGATGCTGCTGGCCAATGGGGCGCTTGGCGCGCTGTTGATCGGCTTTTCGCGACCGGTGGCTGAGTGGCTGGCGGCGGACGTTTGGCAGCGGGCGCTGTGGATGTCGACGCTGGTTTTTTCTGGCGTGGCGCTCTATGCAGTTGTGCTTTTTGCCTCCGGGATCCGTCTGCGGCACCTGAGAGGGTGATCAGGGCTTAATCAACCACCGCTTTGTAGGCTATAATCCGGCGTTTTCGTATAACTGGCGCCGCTTTCGGCGGTACCGTTTTCTCGCTTGCATGGGGCTTAAGTTCAGTCGCGTATGGAATTGATTCGCGGTTTACACAATCTGCGTGAACGCCATCTCGGGTGCGTCGCAACCATCGGTAATTTTGATGGTGTGCACCTGGGTCATCAGGCCGTGCTCAATCAGTTGCATAGCAAAGCTGAAGCGATGGGGCTGCCGAGTGTTGTCATCATCTTCGAACCTCAGCCCCGTGAATACTTCGCACCGGATGGTTCCGCGCCGCCAAGACTGACCCGTTTCGGGGAAAAAGTCCGCTTTCTGGAGTTTGCCGGTGTCGAGCGGGTGCTCTGCCTGACCTTCAACACCCGCCTGCGCAGTATGTCGGCGGACGAGTTTGTCCAGCAGCTGCTGATCGAACGGCTCAATATCCGTCATCTGGTGGTGGGGGACGATTTCCGCTTTGGCTGTGATCGCCGCGGCGATTTCGCGTTGCTGGAGCGGGCCGGCGAGAGTTTCGGTTTTTCCGTCGAGGAAACCGCTACCTGTCTGCTGGACGGTGAACGTATCAGCAGCACCCGCGTGCGTTCTGCGCTGCAGGCCCATGATTTCGACCTGGGCGCGCGCCTGCTGGGGCGCCGTTATCGGGTCGTCGGGCGTGTCATGCATGGCCAGAAACTGGGCCGCGAGCTGGGGTCGCCCACGGCGAACGTGCGCATGCACCGTTTCCCCTGCCCATTGCGTGGCGTCTATGTGGTGGATGGGCTGGTCAACGGGCAGCGCTATCCCGGCGTATGTAACGTGGGGATGCGGCCAACGGTACACGGTCGGCAGCCGGTACTGGAGGTTCACCTGCTGGATTTCAGCGGCAACCTTTACGGCGAGCTGATGCAGGTGGAGTTCAGACATTTCTTGCGTGCCGAGCGTCGCTTTGACGGGCTTGATGCGCTGAAGACACAGATTCAGACCGATATCGAAGCCGCCAGAAGCTGGCTCGAATCGCAGGCTGATTAAGTTAACGCTGGGAAGTTTTTTGATATGACCGACTACAAACCGACACTGAATCTGCCGGAAACGGCCTTCCCGATGCGGGGGAATCTGCCCAATCGCGAGCCGCAGCGGCTCGAGCGCTGGGCCCAGATCGACCTCTACGCCAAGCTGCGCGAAGAGGGTAAGGGACGCCCGCAGTTCATCCTGCACGATGGCCCTCCGTACGCCAACGGCAATATTCATATCGGTCATGCGGTTAACAAGGTGATCAAGGACATGATCATTAAATCGAAGACGCTGAGCGGTTTCGATGCGCCCTACGTGCCGGGTTGGGACTGCCACGGTCTGCCGATCGAGCACAAGGTCGAGACCATGATCGGCAAGGCCGGTGACAAAGTGCCTTATCGTGAATTCCGCCAGAAGTGTCGTGAATACGCCGCCGAGCAGGTTGAAGGCCAGAAAGCCGACTTCATCCGTCTGGGCGTGATCGGTGACTGGGAAAACCCCTATCTGACCATGAACTTCGATACCGAAGCCAACATCGTCCGTGCGCTCGGCAAGATCATCGAAAACGGTCACCTGGTGAAAGGCTACAAGCCGGTTTACTGGAGTGTTGTGGGTCAGTCTGCGCTGGCAGAAGCCGAGGTGGAGTACCAGGACAAGACCTCCACCGCCATCGACGTGCGCTTCACTTTTGTCGATCAGGACAAGGTACTGGCACTGTTTGAGACCAGCGCGGGCGAAGCGCCGGTGTCTCTGGTGATCTGGACTACCACTCCCTGGACTATCCCGGCTAACCAGGCGGTATCGCTGAATGGTGCTCTGGACTACGCCCTGGTCGATGCCCACACCGAACAGGGTGTGGATCGCATGGTGCTGGCGGCGGAGATGGTCGATGACATCATGGACCGCTGGGGGGTGGACAAGTTCGAAGTGCTGGCAACCTGCAACGGCGCTGCGCTGGAACTGCTGCAGCTGCAGCACCCGATCTACGCCAAGCAGGTGCCGGTGATCCTGGGCGACCACGTCACCACCGATGCCGGTACCGGTGCCGTACACACCGCGCCTGATCACGGTATGGAAGACTTTGTTGTCGGCCAGCAGTACGGCCTGAGCACGCTGAACCTGGTGCAGGCTAACGGTACCTATACTGATGACGCGGGCGAGTTCGCCGGCGTACACGTCTACAAGGCCGATGAGCCGGTCTGCGAGGCGCTGGAGCGTGAAGGCAAGCTGGTGCACCTGAAGCGCTTCCAGCACAGCTACCCGCACTGCTGGCGTACCAAGACACCGCTGATCTACCGCGCCACACCGCAGTGGTTCGTCTCCATGGAAGAGAAGGGCCTGAAAAAACACGCGCTGGAAGCGATCAAGGGCGTGCAGTGGTTCCCGGACTGGGGTCAGAACCGTATCGAAGCGATGGTCGAGCAGAGCCCGGACTGGTGTGTTTCCCGTCAGCGCACCTGGGGCGTGCCGATCACCCTGTTTACCCACAAGCAGAGCGGTGAGCTGCATCCGCGCACCAAAGAGCTGATCGAGCAGGTGGCGCAGAAGATCGAAGCGGGCGGTATGGATGCCTGGTTCGAGCTGGATGCCAAAGAACTGCTCGGCAACGAAGCGGACGACTACGACAAGGTAACCGATACTCTGGATGTCTGGTTCGACTCCGGCGTGACTCACTACTCCGTGCTGAACCAGCGCGATGGCCTGCGCTTCCCGGCGGATATGTACCTGGAAGGCTCGGATCAGCACCGCGGTTGGTTCCAGTCATCGCTGAAGACCTCCATCGCGATCAACGAATGCGCGCCCTACAAGCAGGTGCTGACCCACGGCTTCACCGTCGACGAGAAGGGCTACAAGATGTCCAAGTCGCTCGGTAACGTGATCGCGCCCCAGGAAGTCACCGACTCCCTGGGTGCCGATATCCTGCGTCTGTGGGTGGCTTCCACCGACTACTCCGGCGAGATGGCGGTCTCCAAACAGATCCTGCAGCGCACAGCCGATTCCTATCGTCGTATCCGTAACACCTCGCGTTTCCTGCTGGCGAACCTGAGCGGCTTCGATCCGGCAACCGATATGGTCGAGCCGGAACAGATGCTGGCGCTGGACCGCTGGGCGGTAGATGCGGCAGCCAAGCTGCAGAAGAAAGTGATCGACGCCTACGATGGTTACCGTTTCCTCGATGTGTACCAGCAGGTGCATAACTTCTGCGTACGCGAGCTGGGTGGCTTCTACCTGGATATCATCAAGGATCGCCAGTACACCACCAAGCCGGACAGTCTGGCGCGCCGCTCGTGCCAGAGTGCGCTGTTCCATATCGCCGAAGCGTTGACCCGCTGGATCGCGCCGATCCTCAGCTTTACCGCTGAAGAGATCTACGAGGTGCTGCCGGGCGAGCGCCGTGACAGTGTGCTGCTCACCACCTGGTACGATGGGCTGACCACCGTCGCCTTTGATGACGAGTTTACGCCGGAGTTCTGGCAGCGCGTGATGGGGGTGAAAGATGCTGTGAACAAGTGTCTGGAAGATGCTCGTGGCGAGAAGCTGGTCAAGGCCTCCCTGGCGGCTGAAGTGACACTGTACGCCGATGAAACACTGCAGCAGGATCTGGCCCGCCTGGGTGACGAGCTGCGCTTCGTGCTGATTACGTCGGTAGCGCGTATCGCGCCGCTGGCTGAAGGTGCGGATGCCCGCGACACCGACGTTGCTGGTCTGAAGGTGGCGGTTAAAGCCTCCGAACAACCCAAGTGCGCCCGCTGCTGGCACCATCGTGAAGATGTGGGTCAGCACAGCGAAGACCCGGAACTGTGCGGTCGCTGTGTCGAAAACGTCAGCGGGGAAGGCGAACAGCGCCAGTACGCCTGATGGAGTCGCTCACGACAAAGGCCAGCGCACTGCGCTGGCTCTGGCTCAGCGCGGTCGTCATTCTGCTGGATCTGGGCAGCAAGTACTTGGCGGACAGCCGTCTGACCTACGCTGACCCGGTTCAGATCCTGCCGGTATTCGATCTGACACTGCTCTACAACAAGGGTGCGGCGTTCAGCTTCCTGGCGGCAGAGGGCGGCTGGCAGCGCTGGCTGTTTATCCTGATTGCACTCGGCGTCAGCCTGATGCTGCTGGTGTGGATGAAACGCACCCCGGCACGCGTCTGGTGGCTGGGGGCTGGACTGTCTCTGCTACTCGGCGGTGCTCTGGGCAACCTCTATGACCGTATAGTCCACGGACATGTGATCGACTTCATCTCGGTGCACTACGCCGGCTGGTACTTCCCCGCATTTAATCTGGCCGATACCGCGATCACCTGCGGGGCGATCCTTCTTATTATTGATATGCTGTTTGCTGGACGCGAAAGCGCTGGAGAAACTGAAAAATGAGCGAGCTGACCATAGGCCCGGACAAGCAGGTCACCCTGCACTTTGCCATCAAACTGCAGGATGGCCAGATTATCGACTCCAACTTCGACGCCGACCCGGCTACCTTCACCTTCGGCGATGGCAACATCCCTGAAGGCTTCGAACAGGCCTTGCTGGGCCTGAAGGCCGGCGACGAAGCCGAACTGACCATCGCCCCGGAACGTGGCTTCGGTCAGCACAACGCCAGCAACATCCAGGTGATGAAGCGCAGTGATTTCAAGGATATGGATCTGGAGCCTGGGCTGGTGGTCTCGTTTCAGGAACCGGGCGGTGAAATCCCCGGCGTGATCGTCGAGTTCAACGATGAGCGCGTGTCAGTGGATTTCAACCATCCGTTGGCGGGGAAGACCTTATTATTCAGTGTGAAAATACTGACTGTGAATGCAGCGGCAGGGTGATCTTCTGATCAGTCCTGCCAGCAGTCCGCCGGGGTTTTTGTGTTGCTCTGGTTGATGGTCAGTGTCTGACCACCGCAGTCATTGACCTGGTCATTTTGAGGTATGGCCTGGATGGTGTAGGTCGATGCAGTGGGAACGCCCTGCAGGGAAAAGTTATAGTCGCCATGGCTGCCGATTCCCAGGGAGGCCGCGTTTAATTCTGCTACAGACCCATAACTATTGTTGTAGGCCCGATAGCGCTCCTGCTTGATCTGCGCGTCCAGCAGCACAGCCTGCGCCTCTGCGCGTCGACTTTTCCGAACGTAGTCGAGATACGATGGATAAGCGACCGCTGCAATAATGCCGATGATGGCGACTACGATCATGAGCTCGATCAGTGTAAATCCGCGGTGTGAGTGGTTCACTGTAGTTCCTTTATGCTGCTATGCTCAGAGAGCTCAATCTTAGCATCCTAAAAAAGGATTTGGTCGGTGGAAGTTTCGGTTACAAGGAAAGACTGTTCTGCGTCAGGTGGGGCTGTCTTACATAAAGAATCTGGCTTCACTCTGATAGAGCTGGTAGTCACCCTTGCCGTCGTCGCAATTCTGGTAACAGTGGCCGCACCGGCTTTCCGCGACTTCTTCGAGAATAGGCGACTGACCGGGGCTGCACAAACTCTTTATGCCGATCTGCAGTTCGCCCGTGCAGAGTCCATAAAACGAAATCAAGCCATTTTCGTCAAGTTCGATGATACACCATCCAATGATTGGTGTTACGGGCTGGAAGAGGCATCCTCGGCGACCTCCTGCGATTGTTCTGATGCAACCAATACTTTCTGTACGATCAATGGCGTCCGTACAGTGACCGGTGTGGAAAATTACCCGGGTGTGCTGATGAGTGCTGCATCGGTTTCAGGGTCTACAGTCACCTTCGATCCTCGGCGCGGGACTCTCTCTCCAGCGGGCTCCATCTTTTTTACCGGCAATAACGGTAATCAACTGCGTATCGTTATGAGCTTCCTGGGTAGGCTAAGGTTGTGTACGCCTCCTGGCTCGGCAGTATCGGGGTTTGAATCATGTTAAGGATGAAGAAACAGTCGGGTTTCTCATTGATAGAACTGATGATCGCGCTTTTACTGGGGTTGATTGTCACCGGTATAGCGATATCGATGTATGTCTCAACTCTGGGGATCACCCGGCAGACCGTTACTACAATGAGATTGAATCAGGAGCTGAGGACCACTATGGATATGATGGTTCGGGATATCCGGCGCTCCGGGTATTGGGCGGCGGCCAGCCTGGCGGGGAGTCCCTACGAGGATGCAGTGGCGGGCGGTTTGCCTGTCAATTTGTTCGACGATTTTACGGCGACTGCGCCGACTACGGCGTCAGCGGCGACCTGCGTTGTGTTGGCCTATGATTATGATGGCTTGGGCGCATCGGATATCAACAAGTTGATTGGATATCGCCTGAAAGACGATGCTGTAGAGGTGCTATGGAAGACCTCCGTAATCACCAGTGGGGCGGACTGCACGGGGGTATCCAATTGGCAGAATCTGACTGACGAAAACAGCACCGTTATTACCGGACTGGTGTTTGAGCCCCTGCCATCGGCCGCATCCTTTGCTTCAGCGGCTGCACGCTCAATAAAAATCACCCTGACCGGGCAATCTGCTACAGATGCGCGTTTGGTTAAACAGTTGGTAGAAGAAGTGAGGGTTCGAAATGACCTCTAAATTCAGGCTGTTACGTGATCATGGCCAAGTTCTTCGGCGAGAAGGCGGTGCTGCGACATTAATCGTTGCAATCGTGCTACTCGCGCTTTTGACATTAACAGTATTGACCGTGGCAGGTCTTACAATGTTGGAGTTAAAAACTGGTGCCAATACCAACCGTGCAAAAGAAGCCTTTCATGTGGCTCAGGGCGGTTTGGATTATGGCGCCATGAAATATGTTGAAGATGCCTCGGCCTGGACACCCAGTGGTACGACAAGTGTTGCGATTCCCGCCAGCGGTGCTACCGAAGCGCAGGTTTCCGTCGTCGTGTCTGGCGGTTATGCCACAGTGACAGCAACCGGAGAGTCGCCCGATCAGACAGGTTCTGCCACCATTACCGAAAGATACGGCACAGTGCCGCTGCTCGGTAGTGGCGAACTGCCACCGTTGATGGCGAACGGAAATATACCAATAAATGGTTCCTTTTCTATCGTCACTAACCCCAATGGCGGCGGTGAAGGTGTGCCAGTATCGGGCTGGGCAAAGACGGCTGACAAGAATGGGACGGGCTCTTGGGATACCTGTAATCTGGATGAGTTTCTGTACGCAGGTGGTAACGCTGACGAAAAAGCTAAAGAAGATAGTGATGTTGCGGAGTGGGTTTGCGACGACTGTAAGTGCAGTAATGTACCCGCTGACGAGAAGTTGTGTGATTCCAAGGCGGTTGTCGATGCCTGGGAGTGCGATGATATCGTGGCCGAGCCTTGTGCACCGGATACCTTTGAAAATTTATTTGGTGTAAATGTTGCTACCAATCCCTGTGGCAGTGACTCAGGCGTTACTCCGAGTGCCTGGCAAGAATACAGAGACTTGGGCATGCAGTACGGTGTGACCTGCGGTGACTTGGACGAGGATATTGGCGATATGTTCTACTCCGGTGGTGCGCATGAGGGTGAGATGCCACTGATCTGGATAGAGGGTAACTGCAAACTGCCCACAAGAGTGGGCAAGGAAGAAGCGCCTATTATATTGGTGATTCATGGTGATGTTACCGCGAACGCGAACATAGTTATGTACGGTATTCTGTTTGCATTCAGCGATATCTACACAGCGACCCCAAAGGAGGATTACGGGATCAAGCTTACAGGTACCGCGACGGTCTATGGCGTGGTTATGGTGAATGGAACTGCGGAACAAGTCACGGGGACTTATACGCTGGTCTACTCGAACGATCTGCTCGATAAGCTAACCAATGACGGTGAAGGTTTTGATGAGTTAGCAAGGTTTCCCGGCTCATGGACGGATATAAATTAGAGGGTATGGCTATGAGCTATATAACGAGGAGTGGGCATCTTAAAAAGGGTAAGGGTTTCACCCTGATAGAAATTCTGGTGGCTCTGGTTGTACTGATGGTGGGCCTCGCAGCATTATTGCAGCTGCAAGCCAGCTTTATTACTGGGGCCTCTGACTCTGAAAAGCGCGCCGTAGGGATGGCGCTGGCTGAGAAAAAACTGGAAGAATTCAGGGATTTTCAGTCCATTGCCGAGTATGACAGGATTGGTTCCGCCGCTTTCCCCACATCAGATACGGAAACAGTATCGGTGGGGAACTCATCGATGGATTACACGTTGGATTGGGCAGGTATAAATACAGTTTCGTCTGCAGTTAATGCTTCCGAGTATAAAGAGATCACAGTTCGGGTTAGTTGGGATGCAGGAAGCTTGGCGTTGTCGACTATCCTTGCGCGGATAGATCCTGGTGTCGGGGCCTTGTTAGGTGTGTCGGGTATAGGCGGGGGAACTCCGGAAGTTAGCCATGCCCCCGGTACGATACCAGATGTTATACCGATAGAACTCGGGAACGGCAATATCAAAGAAACTTCAAAACCTCTGCCTGAGATTGCCAAGAAGAATCAGGGTAATGAAAGTACCGAAGTTAAGTTTTCAACGACGACGTACGATACAAGCAGTAATAAGCAAATTCAGGAAGAATTTATTACTGTCAACTGTTTCTGCCAGTTAGAGTCGGGTAATGGCGTAGCTTTACAAACCCCCTATCATTATGAGTATCTGAATGGGGAACTGGTTGTTAAAAAGGGGGTCTACTACACCGGCGGGGCAAACGATAGAACGGGGTCCCCGGTTAGTGATATGGATCAGTCACAGTACTGTACCCGCTGTTGTGCGGGACATCATGATGCGGCCACTGTGAATATTTATACTTTGAATGGAGTGCCTGGATTCAAGGAAACATCCCCGAGTAGTGCTCATGCTCATTATGCATTGGATAAGGATGAATTGCTTGCCAAAAATCCGGCGACTCCTGCCGTTGTATTTACCGGGGCAGAGGCTGTAAGTGATGATTTTTATCCTGAGGCCTGCCGCTTTCGGCGGGTTGATGGCATCTTCCGGCTCTTTCCTGACTGGAAAATGGTTGCTTTGAACGTAATGCTTCCAGAGTTTATCGATGATACTGCCAGCTCTGCGCTCAGCGACTATCAGGACTATGTTGTCGATGAAATATGGTATCAGGTCTTTGGTTCACCATCGGCGGCGATGCCGTCTGGGCGTGATTTTACCGCCAATAACGCCGAGAAAAAGCAACTGTTGTCCCGCAGTATCTACTACGATGATATGACCTATGATAGCGCTTGGAATAGTTACATCGCTTCCATTGCGGCCGGCACTGTGGCCTCTCAGGGCTGGTTATCGGTGGTGCCATTTTTTGAGATTAATACAACGTTGTTGACGACCTGGACCTCTAGTTCCGCTACTGTCGCAGCGGTTACCAATGAGGTGACCAAAACAATACAGGACGACGAGGCACTCTACTATGACAATGTTTACAGTCGTGGGGCTGTGACAATGGCAGTTAGCGGAACTGGTTCAGCTGCGATTACGGCTTACTCTAAGACTGATAACACGGGGCTGCTCAGTAATGTTTATGATAATGCCAGCAATTTTCCGGGGCAGGATAATAAGATTGTCCCATCGCCTGCTACCCTTTCCGATACAATCAACGCTACCATTTCTTGCGTAGGTCCTTGTCCAGTTACGATTTCGGGTACTATATCTACGTCCACAGACGGAAATCTGAATAAAGTATCTGTGTTGCCTGCTGATAATTGTACGATGCTGGATACTGTAGGTAACGTTCGTGGCTATAACTGCGAATGGCCGGCGGGTACTGTGAGCACCACAGTGACTATTGAACCAACTATTACGGGTGGGTCTACTTTCGATCCGCCTTCGCTGCTGGTTACAATCGATGAGTTTGGTACGAGTGTCACTGATATTAACTTTGTTCTGATAAAATAAAGCTGGCCTCAGTTTTACCAAGGTGTAGATATTTGAGTTATATAGTCATAGGCGCGGGCGTCATCGGCTTGATGATGGCCCGCGAACTGACTCGTGCTGGACAACGTGTCACAATTATCGAAAAAGGTATCAGCGCAAAAGAAGCCTCCTGGGCCGGTGGCGGTATCGTCTCTCCTCTTTATCCCTGGCGTCATGGCGAAGCGGTTACCCGGCTGGCGCTCTGGTCGCAGAGTAGTTACATCCTGCTGGCGCAGGAGCTGTTTGCGGAAACCGGTATCGACCCGGAGCTGCGCCAGAAGGGCATTATCATGGTGGATGTTCATGATGAAGCCGAAGCGCTGCAGTGGGGCCACGACCATTACCGCCCGCTGGTGCAGGTCGATAGTGAGTTTATCCACAGCAAAGAACCCCGTATCAACGCTGATTTCCGCTCCGGCATCTGGATGCCAGAGGTGGCCAGTATTCGTAACCCGCGCTTGGGTCAGGCCTTACGAAAAAGTGTGGTCAGTCATCCGAATGTGGAGCTGATCGAGAACTGCGAAGTGTCCGGGTTTATTACCTCCGCGGAGCGCATCGAGGGTGTATCCACCTCGCGGGGCGAGATTCGGGCGGACGAGACGGTCGTTGCCAGCGGTGCCTGGAGTGGTGGCCTGCTTGAGAGTCTGGGGCTGAAATTGCCGGTTGAGCCCGTGCGTGGCCAGATGATGGTGTTCAAGGCACCTGTTGGTTTGATCGATCGTATCGTTATGCTCAACGGTCGTTACCTGATTCCGCGTAGCGATGGCCGAATCCTCGTGGGCAGTACGCTGGAACATGTGGGCTTCGACAAACAGACCACCGAAGAAGCGCGCGAATCCCTGTACAAAACCGCTCTGACAATCCTTCCTGATCTGGCACAATACCCCGTTGAACATCACTGGGCCGGGCTCAGGCCGGGGTCTCCCGAGGGGATTCCCTTTATCGGCCAGGTACCGGGATGGTCGGGGCTGCATCTCAACTGTGGTCACTACCGTAACGGACTGGTGCTCGCACCTGCATCCACCCGCCTGCTCAGTGATCTGTTACTGGATCGCACACCGATCATCGATCCGGCGGCCTATGCCGTCGATGGCCGTATTGAACACGACTGACAGGTATTCTTGAGTACAGATGAGTAAGCCGATTCGGGTCACCATGGCCCAGTTGAATCTTTTGGTGGGTGATATTCCCGGCAATACCGAGCGGGTTATCGAAACAGCCCTGAAGGCCCGGGACGAACTTAACGCCGATCTGGTAATGTTTCCCGAGCTGGCCCTGAGTGGCTATCCTCCGGAAGACCTGTTGCTGCGCCCCAGTCTTGAGATCCGTATCGAGCAGGCGCTGAAGCGGGTGCTCGATGCTGTTCGCGGCATCACCCTGGTGCTGGGCTATCCCCGCTACCGTGACGGCGCGCTCTACAACATGCTGGGTGTGATCCGTGACGGCAAGATCCTCACCGAGTATGCCAAGCAGTGCCTGCCCAATTACCAAGTCTTCGATGAACAGCGCTACTTCGTGGCCGGCACCAAGCCGGGCGTGTTCGAGCTGGAGGGTTATCCGGTTGGCCTCAGCGTCTGCGAGGATATCTGGCATACCGCACCGGTACAGCAGATGAAAGCCGCCGGCGTGCGGCTGATCCTGAATATCAATGCCTCGCCCTTCCATGCCGGCAAGTCCGAGCAGCGCATCGATCTGCTGTCGCGCCAGGCGCAGGACGCCGGTTGTCCGATCCTCTATGTTAACCAGGTGGGCGGCCAGGATGAGCTGATCTTCGATGGCGGCTCCCAGGTTGTTACCGCCGAGGGGCAGCAGGCGTTCAGCGGTGCGTTTTTCGAGGAGGCGCTGTACAGCGTCACCGTTGATCCCGCCGACGGTTCAGTAACGCCGGAACAGCCAAGCATCGCAGCGCCTGATTTTGAGAGGTCCGTCTACGATGCGCTGGTGCTGGGCGTGCGCGATTACATCAACAAGAACGGCTTCAAGGGTGTAGTGCTGGGGCTTTCCGGTGGTATTGACTCGGCAGTGACCGCCGCTGTCGCGGTGGATGCGCTTGGCGCGGACCGGGTCGAAGCGGTGATGATGCCGTTCCGCTACACCTCTAGCATGAGTGTAGAAGATGCGGCCGAAGAGGCGGAGCTGCTGGGCATCCGTCACAGCGTGATCTCCATCGAGCCGATGTACGAAGCGTTCATGGCGTCACTGGCCGACGAGTTTGAGGGTACCCGGCCGGATACCACCGAAGAGAACCTGCAGGCCCGCTGCCGCGGAGTGCTGCTGATGGCGATCTCCAACAAGAAGGGCTACCTGGTGCTGACCACCGGCAACAAGTCGGAGATGGCGGTGGGTTATTCCACTCTCTACGGCGATATGGCTGGTGGCTTCGATGTGCTCAAGGATGTGCCAAAAGTACTGGTCTATAGACTGGCCGAGTATCGCAACCGCATATCCCCGGTAATTCCGCAGCGTGTCATTGACCGGCCGCCCTCAGCAGAACTGGCGCCGGATCAGAAAGACCAGGACAGCCTGCCCGATTACGATGTGCTGGATCGGATTCTGGAGCTGTATGTGGAGCGTGATTACAGTGCCAAGGCGATTATCGCTGAAGGCTTTGCCGAGGCCGATGTGAATCGCGTGGTGCGTCTTGTTGATATCAACGAATACAAGCGGCGTCAGGCACCGGTAGGGCCGCGTCTTACGCAGAGAGGCTTTGGCAGGGATCGGCGTTATCCGATCACCTCGGGTTGGAAGCCGGGCGAGTAATTCGACCGGCTACTGATTTCCTTACCCTATAAAAAATAAAGGCTTGCACACTATCCGTGGTGCAAGCCTTGTTGGCATCCTGCCCGCTAATCCCTGCAATGTCAGGCGGTCCAGCGCCTGTGTAAATCCAAGTTTCTATCCCTAACGGCATCCTGCCGTTGCTGCACTCCCTGCAGCGCATGTCGCTATGATCCCACCGCATTGTGCTCAGGCCTATAGGAATTTTTCCTAAAATGCCCGGAATCGGTTAAATACGGTTCAGGTTAAGTAGCGGCGCATCCGCCAGTTCCACCGCCACATGGGGCAGGGCATCGATGGCCCGCATCAGGCGCTGTTCGCCGCTCTCACGTATGAATGTCAGCAGCGGTTGTCTAAGCGAGCGGGGCAGCAGTGCATGCAGCGGATGATCACGTCCGTCGGCGCGCAGGTAGACCCAGTGGTCCGGGTAGGTCTGGCTGATCTCGACCAGGGTTTCAAGCTGCGTCTGGCCGATGCCGGGGCTGTCGCAGGGCAGGATAATCAGGTCCTCATCGGGCAGCTGTGGCAATAGCTCACCGAGGGCCCTGAGCGGGCCGGGAAAACTGTCATCGGGGTCCGAGATAAGCGGGTAGCCAAAGGCCGCGTAGGCGTCGTGGTTGCGGTTGCAGTTGATATAGATCCGGTGACAGAGCGGCTCCAATGCAGCCAGTGAATAGCTCACCAGGGGGCGCCCTTCAAAGTCGATCAGCCCCTTATCCTGCCCGCCCGTGCGGCGGCCGCGACCGCCGGCCAATACCAGCCCGGTCAACTCGTTTTGAGTCTCTTTTGTCGTGTTGTTCGCGTCTGACACGGTAGTTCCCCAGAAAGATCGCGCCCATTGTCAGGCGACCTCCTGTGCTCTGGCAAGTGATATCGCCTGCGCCCGGGCGGTGCGGGTCACCTCGCCGACAATAATCAGGCTGGGGGAGCGGAACTGTGCCTCCCGGGCTTTATCCACAATGCAGTCGAGAGACGCAAGCAGGTTACGCTGATCTGCTCGGGTGCCGTTCTCGATCAGCAGAATAGGCCAGTCGCCGGGTAAGCCCTGTTTCTGCAGCTCCGTGGTAATGGTGGGCAGAGCCTCCAGACCCATGTAGAACACCAGGGTTTGATCCCTGCGTGCCAGTGCTGCCCAGTCGTGGCTGAGATGATCGGCATGATGGGTAGCGGTGACGAAACGTACCTGGTGGGCACTGCCCCTATCGGTCAGCGGGATACCTGCCGCGGCGGCGCAGCCCGATGCGGCGGTGATGCCGGGGACAATCTGCCAGGGAATGCCGGCGCTGTTAAGTGCCTCGATCTCTTCCGCCATGCGGGCGAAAACCGCCGGATCTCCGCCCTTCAGGCGCAGCACGGTTTTACCGCGGCTGGCCTGCTCCACCATCATCGTGCCGATTTCCGCCTGGGGAACGCTATGATCACCGGGTGCCTTGCCCACGTAATAGCGTTCGGCATCGGCGGGGATCAGGTCGAGGATATCTTCGCCGACCAGGCGATCGTAGATCACCACCTGGGCTGCGCGGATCAGCCGGTCGGCTCGCACCGTCAGCAGGTCTGCCGCACCGGGGCCGCAGCCGATCAGGTGCACCTCGCCAGGCTTGCCTGTTGATTTGCGACCGGCCTTGAAGGCGGTGTTTATCGGTGTGTTTGTTTTGCGCCGGCCCAGATCGATGATGCGGTTGAAAGTCTGCGCCAGTGGGTTGAAGCGGTTACTCAGAAACATGTTCGGCTTCCTTGACGCTGTTAGCGATCAGCGACTTAAGTTCGGGGAGGCAGGAACCACAGTTGGTTCCGCATTTGAGTTGTTCGCTCAGCTTTTCGGCCGAGTCGCTGCCGGCGTTGATCGCCTCAAGAATCGCCGGTTCGCGTACCTGGAAGCAGCTGCAGATCACGGCGCCGCAGGGTTGAGCGCCCGGTGCGCGTGCCGCCAGAAGCTGGCGTCGTGTATCCTGGTTGAGCGAACCCAAGGCGAACTGTGTGTCGAGCCAATCCAGGTCAGGCAGATTGTTGTCGCGCTCGACCAGTAGCACCCAGTCGAGACGATCTCCGGCGAATCCACAGGCGCGGAAACGGCCTTCAGCCTTATCTTCCAGTAGCAAATCGGGTGTTGAGCCAAGCTGTTCGTCACACCAGGCGGCCCAGTCGGTGACAGCGTCAGTGTCGGCCAGGCGGAAGCTGGTGCAGTACTGCAGTGGCGCCCGGCTCCAGTATTGCGCGCGGGGGGCGCTCGCAGCGCGGCTCAACAGCCGTGCCTGCCATCGAGTCTCGAGTCGGTGGATGCTCGCCACACCCTGTTTGGATTCGGGCTGGCCCGATACCGGGTCCACCACCGCATCGATCAGATTGCCGCTGATCGCATTGCCGCTGAACTGCTCGTTCCAGTGCATAGGGATAAAGAGTTCACCGGGGCGCTGTGACTCGCTTAGCTGTGCTCTGGCGACGTAGCTGCCCTGCTTGCTCTCAAGGACGGCGATATCGCCACTGGCGATCTTGAAACGCTTTGCATCGCTGGGATGAAGCTCGATAAACGGCTCGCTTCGGTGCTGCAGCAGACGGGCAGCGCGGCCGGTACGGGTCATGGTGTGCCACTGGTCCCGGAGCCGACCGGTGTTAACCACCAGTGGACAGGTTTCGCTGGGCTGCTGTTCAGGCAGACGAGGTTCTATCGGCAGCAGGCGCGCTTTGCCATTGGGGGTGAAAAACTGACCGTTGGCAAACAGGCGCGTTGTTCCTTTCGGGGCGCAAGCGTTTACCGGCCACTGTATGGGGGTAAGTTCATCGTATTCAGTGTTGCTGATCTGTGAGAGCCCGCTGATATCGAAGCCCCGCTTGCCGTCGTTTTCAAACCCGGAGAGCGCGGCGTGTTCGCGAAAAATGGCTGCCGGGCCGGAATAACTGAATGGTTCGGTAAAGCCCAGTCGTTTGGCGACCTCACAGATAATCCACCAGTCGTTTTTTGCCTCGCCCGGTGCCGAAATGAGCCCGCGCTGGCGCGAGATGCGCCGCTCAGAGTTGGTGACGGTGCCATCTTTCTCGCCCCAGGTGGTGGCGGGCAGGGCGATATGGGCCAGCTCCACGGTGTCGGTCTGTGCCATGCATTCGGAAACAATCACCAACTCGCATTGCTCCAGCGCTTTACGCACCCGGCTGGCCTGGGGCAGGCTGACCACCGGGTTGGTGGCCATGATCCAGACCGCCTTGATCTCGCCACGCTCGATAGCCGAGAACAGGTCCACTGCTTTCAATCCCTCCTGACGGGCAATAGTCGGTGCCTGCCAGAAGCGCTGCACGCGATCGATGTTCTCGTCGTTGGAAAAATCCATATGCGCGGCCAGCTGGTTGGCCAGGCCGCCCACTTCACGTCCACCCATGGCGTTGGGCTGACCGGTCAGCGAGAAGGGGCCCATACCGGGTTTGCCGATGCGGCCGCTTGCCAGGTGGCAGTTGATGATGCTGTTGACCTTGTCGGTGCCGCTGCTGGACTGATTGATCCCCTGGGAGAAAAAGGTCAGGACCTTTTCGGTGTTGCAGAACCACTCCACCAGGGTTTCCAGATCCCCCTCCGGTATATCGGTCAGGCGGGCCGCTGTGGCCAGGTCAGGGGCGCTGTGGCGCGCCGCTGCGAGTGCTGCATCCAGGCCTTCGGTATGCTTATCCACATAGACCTGGTCGACCTTGCCGCGTTTTTCCAACTGCACCAGGATCGCATTGAAGATCACCGCATCACTGCCCGGTTTCAGCGACAGCTGCAGGTCGGCCAGCTCCGAGGTGGCGGTGCGACGCGGATCGATCACGACCACGCGCAACGCGGGGTTGGCTTGCTTCGTCGCGGCCATGCGCTGGAACAGGATCGGGTGGTTCCAGGCCGCATTTGAGCCCACCAGCACCATCAGGTCGGCGTGATCGATATCCTCGTAACTGCAGGGCATCAGGTCGCCACCGAAGGCGCGCTTGTAGCCGGCAACGGTGGAGGACATGCACAGGCGTGAATTGGTATCCACATGGCTGGAGCCGATAAACCCCTTCATCAGCTTGTTGGCCACGTAGTAGTCCTCGGTCAGCAGCTGGCCGGAGAGGTACATGGCAACCGACTCGGGTCCATGCTGCTCGATAACCGAACTGAGACGAGCGGCAACGCTGTCGAGCGCTTGGTTCCAACCGGTTTCAACGCCATCGACCCGGGGCTGGATCAGTCGGTCGTGCTCTCCGGTGGTTTCGTGCAGCGCGCTGCCTTTGACGCAGAGGCGCCCCTGGTTGGCGGGGTGTGTCTCGTCACCGGAGACGGCGATGATCTGCTCATCTCTGATTTCGGCGCTGACACCGCAGCCAACGCCGCAGTAGGGACAGGTTGTGTTGTTGCTCATCTTTAGGCCCCGCAAAAAAAAAGCGCCTGAACCTCGAGCCTGCCTTAGCAGGGGGAGATTCAGGCGCCTTTGCCATCTATCGAAAACGTCCGAAGACTTTTCCGGAAAATTGTTTAACCACTTACTTGTCGAAGAAACTGCAAGTCTGGTGCCATCAATGGGCGCGTATACAATTCAAAGGCCTAGCTGAGGTGTTCGCCGATTTTCTCGGTTTTTACGCATTGCTTGGAGGCGTTATGCACTCAAGTGGTGCGGAATCAGGCCGGTGAACCGTTCATTACGGTTTATGCTATTCATGGCCGGTAATTGACGCTTTAGGCATATAAAGATGGGAGTGGTTATTTGTGCTGGTTCTGAGGGCAGCGGGGTAGTCAGCATTCCTGGACAGTTGCTCTATTTTTGATCAAAAAAACGGAGAAACTGCTTGATGTCGGTGCAGGTTCGCGAAGCCACACAGGCATGTTTGAGGTTGGCTTTTATTTATCGGATTGTTTTTAAAGGAATAAATAAGAATTGGCACGAGCTTCGCTTTAGCTTTTGCAAATCGAGGCGTGTCGGCTTTTTCTTCCAGATCGACGACACCGCCACCGAATGCTCGTTTAGAGCCTGACAATTAGCGAATACGGCAAGGGCGCCGTTCCTGTATCACAGACCGAGGTCTGGGGTGTGGGAGCGGCGCCCTTTTTTGTTTCTGGATAGGAGTTGTTATGAAAAAGACCCTGAACCGTCGTTCTCTGTGCAAGCGTGTCCTTCTGGCTGCTTCTGTCAGCCTGGCCTCTGCTTCCCTGTCACTTCCAGCTCTGGCCGAGGTGGGCTATGCCGAGAAAGAGGAGTTGAAATTCGGCTTCATCAAACTCACCGATATGGCGCCGCTGGCGATCGCCTACGAGAAGCAGTACTTCGAGGATGAAGGGCTCTATGTGACCCTGGAAGCCCAGGCGAACTGGAAGGTGCTGCTGGACCGCGTCATCGACGGCCAGCTGGATGGCGCTCATATGCTCGCCGGTCAGCCGCTCGGTGCGACCATCGGTTTTGGTACCAAGGCCGATATCATTACCGCGTTCAGCATGGATCTGAACGGCAACGGCATCACCGTTTCCAACGATATCTGGGAACAGATGAAGCCCAATATCCCGGTCGGTGAAGATGGCAAACCGGTGCACCCGATCAAGGCGGATTACCTCAAGCCGGTTGTGGATAAGTACAAGGCCGAGGGTAAACCGTTCAACATGGGCATGGTGTTCCCGGTCTCCACCCACAACTATGAGCTGCGCTACTGGCTGGCGGCCGGTGGTATTCACCCCGGTTACTACGCACCGGCCAAGGGCGACACCAGCGGCCAGCTTCAGGCGGATGCGCTGCTTTCCGTTACCCCGCCGCCGCAGATGCCGGCGACCATGGAAGCCGGCACCATCTACGGTTACTGCGTCGGTGAGCCCTGGAACCAGCAGGCGGTGTTCAAGGGGATCGGTGTGCCGGTGATCACCGACTACGAGATCTGGAAAGACAACCCGGAAAAAGTGTTCGGTGTCTCCAAAGAGTGGGCCGAGAAGTACCCCAACACCCATATCCGCGTGGTCAAGGCGATGATCCGCGCCGCCAAGTGGCTGGATGAAAACAACAACGCCAACCGCCCCGAAGCGGTAGAGATTCTGTCCCGCCCGACCTACGTGGGCGCGGATGAGGAGGTGATCGCCAACTCCATGACCGGCACCTTCGAATATGAGAAGGGCGATGTGCGTGACGTGCCTGACTTTAACGTCTTCTTCCGCCACAACGCCACCTACCCGTACTACTCCGATGCGATCTGGTACCTGACCCAGATGCGCCGCTGGGGCCAGATTGCCGAGCCCAAGCCGGACAGCTGGTACATGGATATCGCCAAGCAGGTGTACCGCCCGGATATCTACGCCATCGCTGCGAAAGAGCTGATTGCCGAAGGCAAGATGGATGCGTCTGAGTTCCCGGATTTCGACTCTGAAGACGGTTTCAAGGCGCCGCAGACCCAGTTTATCGATGGCGTGACTTATGACGGTCACAAGCCCAACGAGTATCTCGAGAAGTTCAGCATCGGCCTCAAGGGCGAAGAGCAAATCTAAGCTTCGGAGCAGCCCTCCGGGGCTGCATATCCGGGGGAGGAGAGTTTACCCATGACTAGCATTCGTATGGCATTGGCCGGAGTTTCCAGCATCGCCGGTGTGAAATCCAACGATACCCTGGGCAGCTGGTTCAAGCGTGCGCTAGGGGCGCTGGGGCTGCCGCTGCTTGGCCTCGCCGTGTTCCTGTTTATCTGGCAGGCCGGCGCCAAGCAGATCGACACCTCGCTGGGGCAGTTTCCGGGACCGACGCAGGTCTACGAGCAGTCGGTGGCGCTCTATGCCGAGCATGTCAGTGAGCGTGAGCGGGAGACGGCGTTCTATGAGCGTCAGGAGCAGCGCAATGCCGATCGCGTCGCCAAGGATCCGGATTATGTGCCGAAGATTCGCGACTACACCGGCAAGCCGACCTTCTTTGACCAGATCGGTACCAGCCTGGTGACCGTGTTGGCCGGCTTTGCCATCGCCGGGATCATCGCTATCCCACTGGGGATCTGCATCGGCCTGAATGCATCGCTGTATGCGGCGCTGAATCCGATTATCCAGCTGTTCAAGCCGGTATCGCCCCTGGCCTGGCTTCCGCTGGTGACCATGGTGGTCAGTGCCGCTTACGTGACCGACGACCCGATGTTTGCCAAGTCGTTCCTGACTTCCCTGTTTACCGTCGCGCTCTGCTGTCTCTGGCCCACGCTGATCAATACCGCCGTTGGTGTATCCGCCGTCAGCCAGGATCTGCAGAACGTCAGCAAGGTGCTGCGCCTTAGCTGGATGACCCACGTGATCAAGATCGTGCTGCCGTCGTCGGTGCCGATGATCTTTACCGGTCTGCGCCTGTCGCTGGGTATCGCCTGGATGGTACTGATCGCCGCGGAGATGCTGGCGCAGAACCCGGGCCTGGGCAAGTTCGTCTGGGACGAGTTCCAGAACGGCAGCTCCGACTCCCTCGGCCGCATCATGGTGGCGGTGCTGGTGATCGGCCTGATCGGCTTCCTGCTCGATAGGGTCATGTTGCTGCTGCAGCGCCGTGTGTCCTGGGACAAAAATGCAATTACCCGTTAAGGAGGGCTCAACATGTCTAAGCATCTCGAACTGACCGGTGTCTCCATCGAGTTCCCGACGCCGAAGGGCTCCTTCAAGGCGTTGGATAACGTAAACCTCAAGATCGCACGGGGTGAGTTTGTTTCGCTGATCGGCCACTCCGGCTGCGGTAAGTCCACTGTGCTCAATATCGTTGCCGGCCTGTACCAGTCCACCACCGGTGGTGTGGTGCTGGATGGCAAAGAGGTGAACGAGCCGGGCCCTGAGCGTGCCGTAGTGTTCCAGAACCACTCGCTGCTGCCCTGGCTGACCGCCTACGAGAACGTGGAGCTGGCGGTGAAGCAGGTGTTCAAGGGCAAGAAATCCAAGGCCGAGATGAAGGCCTGGATCGAGCATAACCTGGAACTTGTCCACATGACCCACGCCATGCACAAGCGCCCGGATGAGATCTCCGGCGGCATGAAGCAGCGCGTCGGTATCGCCCGCGCGCTGGCCATGGAGCCCAAGGTGCTGCTGATGGACGAACCCTTCGGCGCGCTGGACGCACTGACCCGTGCACACCTTCAGGACTCGCTGATGGAGATCCAGAAGGACCTGAACAACACCGTGATCATGATCACCCACGATGTGGATGAAGCGGTTCTGCTGTCCGATCGCATCGTCATGATGACCAACGGACCCGCGGCTACCGTGGGCGAGATCCTGGATATCGAACTGGAACGTCCCCGTAACCGTATCCAGCTGGCGGACGATCCCCAGTACAACCATTACCGCCACGAAGTGCTCAGCTTCCTTTATGAGAAGCAGCGCAAGGTGGAGGATATCGGTCAGCACCGCAGTCAGAAGGCTGCCGGCGCGAGCCAGGAGGCTGCGGAAAAAAAGCAGGCCCGGGCTTAAGTGACGGATAAGGAAGGATAAGGTCATGAGAAAGCAGGTCGATCTGCTGATCATCGGTAACGGCATGGCGGCTAACCGGCTGCTGCAGGAGTTGTGCAAACAGCCGAACCGGCCCGAGTCGATCCTGGTCATCGGTGAAGAGCCCAGGCCCGCGTACAACCGGGTGCTGCTGTCACCGTTTTTGGCCGGTGAGCTGGGTGCGAGTGACGTGGAGCTTAACGAAATCGACTGGTACGCAGAGCAGGGGATAGAGCTGCTGTGTGGCGATCCGGTCCTGGAGGTGGACCCGGCCACGAGACTTGTCAGAGCGGCGGGCGGAAAGGTGGTTCGGTATCGCCGGCTGGTGTTTGCCACCGGCTCCCGTTCTGCGATGCCGGAGATGCCGGGGATCGAGCTTGACGGTGTGATGGGCTTTCGAACCTGGGCGGATGTGGAGCAGCTGCAGGCCCGGGCCGCCAGAGGCGGGCGCGCGGTCGTAGTCGGTGGCGGTCTGCTGGGGCTGGAAGCCGCTGAGGGCTTGAGAAAGCTGGGCATGCAGACCTGCGTATTGCAGCGTGGTCCCTGGCTGTTGAACCGCCAGCTGGACAGGAGCGCAGCCGGGTTGCTACAGGCAACGCTGGAAGAGCGCGGCCTAAAAATATTAACCGGCGCAGGCATCGAAATGCTGCAGGGAGACCGGGGGCGCGTCAGCCAGGTGATGCTCAAGGATGGTCAGATGCTGGACGCCGACCTGGTGGTGGTCGCTGCTGGCATCACGCCGGAAACTGCTCTGGCCAGGGAGGCAGGTCTTAGCTGTCACCGGGCGATCGCTGTGGATGCGCGGATGCGCACCAGCGATGAGCGGGTGTACGCCCTGGGCGAGTGCTGTGAATTCCAGGGGCAGACCTATGGTCTGGTTGCACCGATCTGGCGCCAGGCTGAGGTGCTGGCGCAGGTATTGAGCGGTCAGGAGCACGAGTATAGCGAGCAGCCCATAGCGACCCAGCTAAAGGTGAGCGGTATCTCACTGTTTTCCTGTGGCGAGATCGATGCCAAGGACGCTCAGGCGATCGAGTACCTGGATCTGGCGCAGCGAGAATATCGTAAACTCTGGCTCAACGAAGGGCGTCTTATCGGTGCCGTACTTTATGGTGATACCCGCTTAGGTCCCGGCTATTTCGATGCCTTGCTGGCGCAGCATAACCTCTCTGGACAGCGCGAATCCCTGCTGTTTGGCATTGAAAACGACAGGGTTGCCTGAGAGCCCGACAGGCAATATCCGGCGGGTCTAATAAAAGCAGCAGGCTGGCTGATAGTTGAATTTATCTAAACTAAGGATGAAGAAAGGATCGTTTTAACTCAGCCAGGTGGCTCCGTATCATAGGCCTCAAGTTAGACATTCAACGAAAGTCGAATCCAAAGAGGTGTCATCATGGCTGAACAAAATCTTACTACTGCTGAAATCGCCCGTCGCAACGGTTGCGAAGATCCGATCGTCCTGGCCCAGATCGAGCGCGCTGAATACATCGCTGAACTGATCCACGGTCTGACCAGCTGGGTTTCTACCAAGGTTTCCCAGGTTGCTCACGAAGTTACCGCGCTGTTCCACCGTCACGCTCACTGACCGGTAGAACAGCCCCTCCCCAGGGCTGGGGACAGAATAATAAAGCCCTTGCTCTTCTTTTCTGCGCGCCTTGACGGCCGCACCGCGTAACACCACTGGCTTCAGTATCTGCTGTATCTCTGCTTTATATCTTAAAAACTGTTATTGCCTTGCACTGAGGACGTTGTCAGGTTGCCGCTGGACGGGCGTGTGACGTTTGAAGGCTAGCGTTTGTATCTATCGTTCTGCTTCCGTGCCTGAATCAATCGGCGTCCTACAATGGTCGCGATGTATGATTTCCCGTAGCAGCAGCGACCTCGCCGCGATCATCCGCGGTGGTTTTGAATAACCGCTTTACCGGGTTCAATCGGCGCGAGGGCGAGCTTCCTACTGCGCTTCGTAACGTTGGTCGGTCAGGGTTTTCATAAAGGCGACCAGGGCATCGACGCGGCGATCATCCAGGGCAGGGGCGTCCTTCAGGATCTCTTCCGACAGGTTGCGGTTCACCTCGGCGTCGTTCCAGGCATTACCGGTTTCCGGGTTGATCGCCCGGGCCGGATTGCGGCTGTTGTAGTGGTCATAAAACAGCACCACGGTACGTAGATCCTCAAAGACGCCGTTATGCATGTAGGGGCCTGTGACCGCCACGTTGCGCAGGGTCGGCACCTTGAATTTGCCGTCACGGGTCGGGTCATCGATGCTGGCGTTGGCCGAAAGACCCAGGTCAGTATCTCGCTCAAGCGCCGGGTTCACCGGTACGCCGATGTTGTGGTAGCTGTAATCGGTGAATGTCTCCCGCTTGTACATCGGCGTCTGGCTGAGCTGATGACACTGGTTGCAGTTGGTGAACTGCTGGGAGAAGAACAGGGTGCGGCCAAGCTCCTCCTCGGCGGTCATCTCGTATTCGCCACGCAGGTAGCGGTCGTATTTCGAATCGAAGGGCGAGAAAAATTCGGTCTGCTCAAACGCCTCGATGCTGTCGCCAAGGGCCTGGTAGGCACGCTCCGTATCGCTCAAAATTGCGGCGTCAAACAGCCTGGCGAAACTCTGCTGATAGTAGGCGTCCTCGCGCAGCCGCTCGATAATCGCTGCCTTGCTGGTCATCCCCATCTCCGCCGGGTTCAGCGGTGGTCCCATGGCCTGATCGGCTAAGGTTGCGGCGCGGCCATCATGAAACTGTCCGCCCTTGTAGCTGCCATCTTCGCTCTGATGGAATTCAGGGGAAAAGGCGGCGTAGCTGGCGGTGGGCGCATTGCGGCCGCCGTGGGAGCTGCCATCGTCGCCAAGCGAGTCAGGGGTGCCCTTGGGATCCACGAATCCGCTGGCAGGATCATGGCAGCTGGCGCAGGACTGGGTGCGGTTTTTTGACAGGTTGACGTCGAAATAGAGCCGCTGACCCAGCTCGGCCAGCGTTTCTGCGCCCTGGGTTTGCGCGGTGCCGCTACCTGACTGGCAGCCGGCGAGCAGTGTACCCAGTAGCACAGTCGCCACCAGTGGAGCTCTGTTGCGATATAACTTCATGAGTCGCCCTCTATACCTGCCAATACGCCTGCCCGGCACGCGCCTGATCGGGATGAATAACCTGACAAAACGTCAAGGTAATTACAAATGATACATATTATCAGTCGCATTACAAAGTGGAAGACGGCCTGGCCTGTTGCAGGTCAAACATTCAGGCCTGGAGTTGATGCGAGCGCCTGAGGTAAAGGGGTGAGCTAAGGGGTGAGGCTGGGGCGTTGGAAAGCGCTGAGCTGTGGATAAAAAGAAGCCCCGGCCTAAAGCCGGGGCGGGTGTGGTGCCGGGATCTCCAAGTCAGCTGGGCTCAGGCAGCTGCCTCGTCCTTCTCCGGTACCGACTCGCGAATCAGGTAGTCGAAGGCACCCAGTGATGCGGTGGCGCCGGCTCCCATGGCGATAATGATCTGTTTGAACGGCACGGTAGTCACATCACCTGCGGCGAAGACGCCCGGCATGGATGTTTCACCCTTGGCACCGATCTCGATCTCGCCAAATTTGGACAGCTCCAGATCGCCCTTGAGCCATTCGCTGTTCGGTACCAGTCCGATCTGGACGAAGATACCGGCCACATCCACGTCGTGGGATTCGCCGCTGGCACGGTCGGTGTAGGTCAGACCGGTGACACGTTCGCCATCGCCGTTCACCTGGGTGGTAGCGGCTTCCTTGATGATCCTGATGTTCGGCATCGATTCCGCCTTGCGCACCAGTACTTCATCTGCGCGCAGGGTGTCGCCGAATTCGAGTACGGTGACATCCTTGACGATACCGGCCAGGTCGATAGCCGCTTCGATACCGGAGTTGCCACCACCGATTACTGCCACGCTCTTACCCTTGAACAGAGGACCGTCACAGTGCGGGCAGTAGGCCACGCCCTTGCCGCTGTACTCTTTCTCACCGGGGACGTTCATCTGTCTCCAGCGGGCACCGGTAGCCAATACTACGGCGCGGCTCTTCAGGGTGGCGCCACTTTCCAGGTCGACCTCAACCTGACCTTCGCGACGTAACTTAGAAGCTTTCTGCTCGGTGATGATATCCACGTCGTAATCGCGGACATGCTCTTCCAGGCTGGCAACCAGCTTGGGGCCTTCGGTGTACTTGGTGGAGATGAAGTTCTCGATCCCCACCGTGTCCATCACCTGGCCACCGAAACGCTCGGCGACGATACCGGTACGGATACCTTTACGCGCAGCGTAGATTGCCGCCGCGGCACCGGCCGGGCCACCACCGACGACCAGCAGGTCGTAGGGTTCTTTCTCGGACAGCTCGGCAGCCTTGCGCTCGGCGGCGCCGTCGTCGACCTTGTTCAGGATCTCCGGCAGGGTCATGCGGCCCTGGCCGAAGGCTTCGCCGTTCAGGAACACACTGGGAACGGCCATGATGTTGCGCTCGCTCACCTCATCCGGGAACACGCCGCCGTCGATCATGGTGTGAGTGATCTTCGGGTTCAGCGTGGCCATCAGGTTCAGCGCCTGAACCACGTCCGGGCAGTTCTGGCAGGAGAGCGAGATGTAGGTCTCGAAGTGCAGCTCCTTGTCCAGTGCCTTGATCTGTTCGATCTGATCTTCAGCCACTTTCGGCGGATAGCCGCCGTTCTGCAGCAGGGCCAGTACCAACGAGGTAAACTCGTGTCCCATCGGGATACCGGCGAAATGAACGCGAGGAGTCACACCCTCGGGGGATACCGCCATGCTCGGTTTGCGAGCGGCGTTGCCCTCTTCGTTCAGGGAAATTTTGTCAGACAGAGGGGCGATCTCCTGCGCCAGTTCGCGCAGCTCTTTGCCCTTGGCTGAGTCGTCTGCAGACAGGGTTATCTCAATCGGAGTAACCAGCGCCTGCAGATAGGAAGTCAGTTGCTGTTTCAGGTTTGCATCCAACATGAGCCTGTCCTGCATTGGTGATTTAAAAAATCTTGAAGGGCGGGCTGCGCCCGGGTACTTGAAACGCAAATACCTCGGGGCAGCCTTGTGTGGAACCGGTCTTAGATCTTGCCGACCAGGTCCAGAGACGGTGCCAGAGTAGCTTCGCCTTCTTTCCACTTCGCCGGGCAAACTTCACCCGGGTGGGAAGCAACGTACTGAGCCGCTTTGATCTTGCGGATCAGGCTTTCAGCTTCACGGCCGATGCCTTCAGCGGTTACTTCAGCCGCCTGGATGATGCCTTCCGGATCGACGATGAAGGTAGCGCGGTCTGCCAGACCCTGGCCTTCACGCAGTACGTCGAAGTTGGTGGTAACAGTCCAGTTCGGATCGCCGATCATGGTGTACTTGATCTTGCCGATGGTTTCGGAAGCGTCGTGCCATGCTTTGTGGACGAAGTGAGTGTCGGTGGAAACAGAGTAAACTTCGACGCCCAGCTTCTGCAGCTCTTCGTAGTGGTCAGCAACGTCGCCCAGTTCGGTCGGGCAAACGAAGGTGAAGTCAGCCGGGTAGAAGAAGAATACGGACCACTGGCCTTTCAGGTCAGCGTCAGAAACTTCGATGAATTCGCCGTTTTTGAATGCAGTAGCGGTGAACGGCTTGATCGGGGTGTTGATTGGCTGAGCCATGTCTAATCTCCTTTAGGTTTGTCAGTAGCGTTTCGACAGGATCTAGAATAGGTTTCTCAGTTGGATATGAGAAATTGATTATTCCAAGGTTGTTGATAGCTATCCTTAATCGGCGACCCTGGTTGCTGGACTTGGTCGCTGGGGATTATCTCGGTGGGATTAGACTTCGAAAGATTCAACCCCAGTTCCTGCAATCTATAACTCCTTCAACCCTGAGATTCGTTGAGGTTCGTCAAGCAGATCCCTGTTGCCCGCCAGCCGCAGCCTGTATCGCCGTGAGCGCGATGGTGAAAACGATATCCTCCACCAGTGCGCCCCGGGACAGGTCATTAACCGGTTTGCGCATGCCCTGCAGCATCGGGCCGATACTGATTACGTCGGCACTGCGCTGCACCGCCTTGTAGGTGGTGTTGCCGGTATTCAGGTCGGGGAAGATGAATACGGTGGCACGACCTGCTACGGGGCTGTCCGGGGCTTTGCTACGGGCAACGCTTTCCATGATGGCCGCGTCATATTGCAGGGGGCCGTCAATCAACAGGTCGGGACGCTTCTGCTGTGCTAGGGCGGTGGCCTTGCGCACCTTGTCCACATCGGCGCCCTGGCCGGACTGGCCGGTGCTGTAACTGATCATCGCCACCCGAGGCGGTATGCCGAAGGCGGCGGCAGAGTCGGCGCTCTGGATGGCGATATCGGCCAGCTGCTCGGCGTTGGGGTCGGGGTTGATGGCACAGTCACCGTAAACCAGTACCTGATCCGGCAGCAGCATAAAGAAGACCGACGAGACCAGGCTGGTGTTGGCGGCGGTGCGGATCAGCTGCAGCGGTGGGCGGATGGTGTTGGCCGTGGTGTGAACGGCACCGCTTACCAGGCCATCTACTTCGTCCGCTTCCAGCATCAGTGTGCCGAGCATCACGTTGTCCTGCAGCTCGTCCCGGGACTGAAGCTCCGTCATCCCCTTGCTGGCTCTGAGTTGCATCAGCCGAGGTACATAGTGCTCGCGGGTCTGCTCGGGATCGATTATCTGCACCCCCTCGGGCAGATGTATGCCCTGATTCTGGGCCAGTTCCGCGATCTCCTGTGGATCGCCGAGCAGAATTGAGCGTGCGATGCCGCGTTGAGCGCAGATCGCCGCGGCTCGGATCGTTCTGGGCTCGTTACCTTCCGGCAGGACGATGCAGCGGTTGGCTGCGCGGGCTCTCAGCGTCAGCTGGTAGCGGAAAGCGGCGGGGGAGAGATGCACCTCGCTGCTGCAGGTGCGCAGCGAGGCAAGCCAGTCGCGGTCCAGGTGAGCGGCGGTGAACTCCTTGACCCGTTTGATCCGCTCGCGATCATCGACGGGGATCTCCAGCGAGAAGCGGGGGATGTTGAGCACCGTCTGCCAGCTGTCGCTATCCACACACACCAGTGGCAGACCGGATTCCAGTCCTTTGGCACATAGCTTCATTATCTGCTCTGAGGGGCGAAAACCGCCGGTCAGGACCAGCCCGGCCAGCTCGACACCGTTACCCGCAGCCAGGCAGGCGGCGAGGATAATATCCTCGCGATCGCCCGGCGTGAGGATCAGAGAGCCCGGGCGCAGGTGGCTGGCGGCGTTGCTCAGGGTCTGGGCGCAGAGAGTGATATTGCTGACCCGGCGGGTGGTGATCTCGCCGGTGTTCAAGATGCTGGCACCGAGGTATTCGGTGATATCGCAGAGGCGAGGTGCCACCATGGCCGCGTCCCAGGGGATGCCGCCAAGTACGCGAAAACCCGGGTTGAACAGGCTGGCCCCGGTCTGCAGCTCGGCCAGGGTAAAACTGCGCGTCTGGGTTTCGTCCATGGCCAGGTCGGGCCTGGGATTGCCTTCCCGGTCCAGCGGCGCGTCCAGCTTGTTGAGAATGCAGCCGAGTACTTTCGGGTTGCCGATGCCGCCATAGAGGCGGGCAACGATATCGATATGGTCCTGGGTGGCTTCTACCGAATCCAGACCTGGCGAGGCGACCAGCACCACGTCCGCATCCAGTGCCTTGGCGACCTCACGGTTGACGGTGTTGGCGTAGGGCTGGGTCTGGGTGGAGACCAGCCCTTCGATGACCACCACGTCCGGTATCTCGCCGTAGCAGGTCTGAAACCGCTCGATGATCTGCTCCAGCAGCTGGTCCTGCTGGCCGGTGCTGATCAGATGCTCCGCCTCACGCATGGGAATCGGGTCGGCGATGGCGAAGGCGCTGGTGGAGCGCAGGATCGCCACGCTGTGATCGGTGCTGTCGCCGTTGCGGGTCTGGGCAATTGGCTTGAAGAAACCGACGCGGATCCCCTGCTGTTCAAGCGCGTGGACCAGCCCGAGCGCGGTGGTGGTGAGACCGCTGCCGAGTCCAGCCGGCGCGATCATAATGCTGTGTGGCATAGCCTGACGTCCCCTGTTTGGAAGTGACGACGATAGATTGTGCGATGCACAAAATATACGCCGCCCTGTCCGGTGATGGGAACCCCGGGCGACTGCGCTGGATCAGCTGTTGGCGCAGATCACTGCTCTTTTTTGAGCCCGGCGCAGTAGTCGGGGTTTTCCCTGGCAGGGGTGAAGAGTATCAGGTCCACTGTTGCAAAATTGCCAAAGGTCTCGGGCTGGTAGCTTTGTGCCCGCTCGCTCTCCTCAACCGCCTGCAACATCAGCGTGAAGGAGGGCGTGCTATCCAGCCAGCGCGGTACGCCCAGATCCTTGCGCGCATGGATGCTGCCGGTCAGCAGTATGCCGGTGCGACCGGCAAGGGTGTTGTGCCTCAGTACGCGGGCGATGCTCTGGTCCCGTGCCAGCTGTACCTGGCGCATGGGGTCGAGCTGGGAGCGTGGCAGCTGGCCGCAGTGGCTTTCGTATAGAAGATCGCGCATAAAATCGGCGTGGGCCGGCTCCAGCTCGCCATCCGGGGCTTTGTCACGATAGACCCGGCTCATCGATTCCCGGTTGATATCGGCGGCCAGAACCCCCTGGCTCCATTTGAATGCGGCTTCCACCGGCGCCTGGTAAAGAGACCAGGGCCAGCCATCCTGCCAGTCGAGTGCCTCGATGGTCGGGGCGTCGCCTGAGCTGAAGACCCGGTCGAATGTCGCCTGCCGGTCCGTGGACGCCATCTCCAGGGCCACATAGCCAAGGCGCTGCTGCTCGCCGAGTGTTGTGATCAGCTCCTGCTGAATACGATGATGGTCCGGGTTGTCGTGCTGCTCGCCGATCAGCAGCCAGCCAGGGGCTGGCAACGCGGCATGAAAGTCGGACCAGTCGATAAAGCGTTGCTGGCCCGGCGACCAGAGTTTGCCCACCAGCGGATTATCCGCGGCACTGGCCGGTAACATGAGTAGCAGCAGAAAGAGCGTGGTGGCGGTTCTGAGCATTGCGGTCAGTCTCCATGCGATGAACTGGATTTTACATCCAGATAGTCGCGATGGATCACCGCCTCCAGTGCGTTGGTGGCTGCCACCAGCTCGTCGAAGGTCTCGCGGTGGTTTTTCAGCTGTTTGATCTGCTCCTGGCTGGGTCCACCCTCGTTGCCGGAACTGGCAATATCGAGCAGCTCGCGCACATAGCTGGCGCGGGCGTGGGCCACCATGCTCAACAGGGGCTTGAGGTCTTCCAGGGACAGCTCGGGGAATTGCGGATTGATGATCTCGCGGTTGATCTCGCGGCGGTAATTTTCCAGCTCCAGCAGCAGGCGGTTGTTATTCACAGGCATGGCGAATCTCCATGATCACGGGGGTATTGTGAGCAGTCTCCGGCTCCGTGTGCTTATGGCAGATTAGTCTGAAACCGCGCAAAAGCGTTAGCGAATCAGAGTCTTGTTCTGATCTGGCTTGTTCCGATCTGGCGAGCGCCGGGATGACGCTTTGACAGGTAGATGGCATACTCGCGACGTCCGCTGCAGGCAGCGGAGTTTCGTTTTGCGTGAACAGGAAGCCCGAATGAGTGTAGAGACCACCGTGGAAAATGGCACCGAGAAACTCTCGTTGCGTGACTTTACCGAGAAGGCTTATCTCGACTATTCAATGTATGTGATCCTGGACCGGGCGTTGCCGCATATCGGCGACGGCATGAAGCCGGTACAGCGACGTATTGTCTACGCCATGTCGGAACTGGGCCTCAAGGCCACGGCCAAGTACAAGAAGTCGGCGCGAACCGTCGGTGATGTACTGGGTAAGTTCCACCCCCACGGTGACTCCGCCTGTTACGAGGCGATGGTGCTGATGGCGCAGCCGTTCAGCTACCGTTATCCACTGGTCGATGGCCAGGGCAACTGGGGCTCCCAGGATGATCCCAAGTCGTTCGCGGCCATGCGTTACACCGAATCCAAGCTGTCGCGCTACTCCGAGGTGCTGCTCAGCGAGCTGGGCCAGGGCACCGTTGAGTGGGTGCCCAACTTTGACGGTACGATGAATGAGCCGGAAGTGCTGCCGGCGCGACTGCCCAACGTACTGCTTAACGGTGGCACCGGTATCGCGGTCGGCATGGCCACCGATATTCCACCGCATAACCTGAACGAAGTAGCCAAGGCCTGTGTTCACCTGCTCAAGCACCCCTCTGCCGATGTGGAGCAGCTCAGCGAGTTTGTGCCGGGGCCGGACTTCCCCACCGATGCCGAGATCATCACGCCGCGTGAGGAGCTGCTCAAGCTTTACCGCACCGGCCGTGGCTCGGTGAAAGCGCGTGCTGTCTACAGCAAGGAGGATGGCGAGATCGTCATCACCGCGCTGCCGTACCAGGTGTCAGGCGCCCGGGTGCTGGAGCAGATCGCCCAGCAGATGCAGCAGAAGAAGCTGCCGATGGTGTCCGACCTGCGTGATGAATCGGACCATGAGAACCCGACCCGCCTGGTGGTGGTACCGCGCTCGAACCGTATCGATACCGAGCAGCTGATGGCGCACCTGTTCGCCAGCACCGACCTGGAGCGCAGCTACCGCGTCAACCTGAACATGATCGGCATCGATGGCCGCCCGCAGGTGAAGGATCTGCGTCAGATCCTTACCGAATGGCTGACCTGGCGTACCGACGTGGTACGCCGCCGCCTGCAGCACCGTCTGCAGAAGGTGATCGACCGCCTGCATATCCTCGAAGGCCTGATGGTGGCCTACCTCAATATTGATGAGGTGATCGCGATTATCCGTCATGAGGATGAGCCCAAGCAGGAGCTGATGAGCCGTTTCGGCCTGACTGGTATCCAGGCGGATGCGATCCTCGATCTTAAACTGCGTCACCTGGCCAAACTCGAAGAGTTCAAGATCCGTGGTGAGCAGGATGAACTGAGCGAAGAGCGCAAGCAGCTGGAAGAAACCCTGGGTTCGGACAAGCTGATGCGCAAGCTGATCCGCGAAGAGATCGAAGCCACCGCAAAAGAGTTCGGAGACGAGCGCCGCTCGCCGCTGGTCGAGCGAGAAGAAGCCCAGGCGTTCAGTGAAAAAGACCTGCTCAGCGCCGACCCGGTCACCATTGTACTGTCCAAACAGGGCTGGATCCGTGCCGCCAAGGGGCACGATATCGATGCGGAAGGGCTGAGCTACAAGTCCGGTGATGGTTTCAAGCTGGCCTGCCCGGGGCGGATGAACCAACCGACGATTCTGCTCGACTCCACCGGACGCAGCTATACGCTTGATACCCATACCCTGCCATCGGCTCGGGGGCAGGGTGAGCCGGTCACCGGCAAGCTGACCTTTCCCAAGGGGGCGGTGGTCGATGGCCTCACCTCCGGCCGCGACAAGGACCAGATTCTGATGGCCTCGGATGCCGGTTACGGCTTTGTCACCCGCATAGAGGATCTGACCTCCAAGACCAAGAACGGCAAGGCGGTGCTGACACTGCCAAAGAATGCCAGGGTGCTGGCGCCGGTAACTGTGCAGGCGCCTGATACCGAACTGCTGGCGGCGGTGAGCTCCACCGGACGGCTGCTGGTGTTCCCGGTCTCCGAGCTGCCACAGCTTGGCCGCGGCAAGGGCAACAAGATTATCAACATTCCATCTGCCGCTGCGGCCAGCGGTGAAGAGCTGATGGTGGCGATCCAGACCTTCTCACCGGAGGATACGCTGGTGATTCACGCCGGGCGTCAGCACCTGAAACTCAAGGGCGCCGACCTGGAACATTACCGTGGCGAGCGCGGTCGCCGCGGCAGCAAGCTGCCACGGGGCTATCAGCGTGTTGATGGTATGGATGTGATCTCCGCCGCGAAGGCGGAGGAGTAAACCCGGCGGGGCGTGCGGGGGAGGCGCGCCCCGTGCCGATTGGGCTTGGCACGCTGTTTATTTCGGGCATCGGCGGTTGATCGCGACGGGGTCGCCGCTCCTACTCGGAACGGCACCCAGTAGGAGGCGCGCACCCAAAGGGCATAACAACCTCGCGCCGATTGGGTTTGGCAGGGTGGTTGATTTGAACCAGGGCGCTTAATTCCCCGCCTGCTCCTGTTCCCGGCTCTGCAGCTTGGATAGCAGGTGGCGTGCCTGTTTCTCCAGCAGGTCCTGGTAGGACTTGGCAACCTTCAGAATCAGCACCTTGTCCTCGTCCTCGCGACGGATATCAGCGTTTTCCAGCAGTGTGGCTTTCAGCTCCGGTGACTCGGTCAGCGCGGTGTGACTGATCAGTTCGTTGCTTTCGGTGGTGCGGGTCAGAAAGTGTGCTTCTTCCTGCAGCCGGTCCAGTCGCTCATGCCTGCCACGCACCAGTGCCAGATGTAGATTGATCACCGGTTTGAACTGGCGGATGCGGTGCTGGTTGTAGTGGCGGTACAGGTAGCTGAACAGCATGGCGCTGCAGAGGGCATTGATGCCGTGGCTGTCGTCATCCTTGGGTTCATCAAAGAAAAGCTGCAGGTCGCCGTCCTGGCCGGGCTCCACCCGCCCGCTGTAGATATGGGCCACGGAGTTGGCCAGGGTGCGATAGGGGCGCAGCAACTGCTGACGTTCCTCTTCGCTGATGTTCTCGGAGCGAGCGCTGGTCGCGTCGATCAGGAACAGGTAGCCGGCATCTTTCGCCTGCAGCATCAGTTCCAGTTCCTGCTCCAGGGTGTAGAGTCCAAGCTGCTCCTCGGCTCGTGAGCCCAGTGGCTTAACCACTGACAGCCGGGGCTTTTCGGCCGGCTGTGCCTCAGCGCTGTCGTCAAACTCCACCTGGTCCATATCCGGTGCGATCGCTTCATCACTGTCTTCATCGCGGTGGTCCTGGGGAGTGAACGGCGGCATGCCCTGGCGGCCGCGGGAGGGGCGCAGCAGTTCGACCAGCTCCCGGTTGTCGTCGCGGTCGCTGGTTTCCGCTGCTGTAGCGGCCTGAGGCTCTAGCTGTTCCGTCCCTGGCTCGTCGACCGTTGGGCTCTCGCGCTCAGCCTGATTATCCATCGGTTTCAGCCAGGAATTCAGCTGGGGCTCAAAGTCGGTAATCTCCGCCCTGTCTTCCGGCGCTTTTTTGTAGGCAACATCGGGCGCCTCGTCGGCAAAGCTCAGCGGCTCATCCGGGTCATCATCCAGCGCGTCGCCGGAAAGGTCTTCAAATGCCAGGGCATCATCGCTGCCCCGGGGTTCACTCTGGGCAGGGCTTACCTGGGTGTCACGCCGGTAGGGTTCAGGCCCGGTGGCGGTCCGGAGCTCATCGTCCTCGTCATCGATATAGGCATCAAAGCCTGGTGCCACATCCGTGGCCAGGGTACGGAAATCGGTCGCTTCGGGGACGGCTGGCCGCGCGTTGCGCTTGAGCGTAAACCAGAGTGTCAGCAGGGTCAGTATCAGGGTGGCAAGCCCGAGAGCCCCGGCTTCCATTAACTGGTTCAGCAGCATCGTACGGCTGTATTCGGGTTCGACCCAGAGAGTCAGCTCGCCAAGGCGTTCATCATCGCGGCTCAGCTCCAGGGTCTGGCGCAGGCCCGACTGGCTGCCGGCCACAGCCACCGGCAGGCGGTTGGCGTCGATCAGGTTCAGGCCGTTGAGCTGGGGTTGTTTGTTCAGTTCGTTGAACACGTAGTTCAGACTGATGCGGTCGTCTGCCAGCAGCAGGGGCTGGATCAGGATGGCGGTGGCCCGGCCGATATTCTGGCCATAGTCACGCGCCTCCTGCTCTGCATTTCTTTCGGCACTGTAAAAAAGCAGGGCTGTGCTCAGCAGCAGGCAGACAACCAGTATCCCGGCCACCGGCAGTAGTTGTTTGAGGAGTCCGCGTTTGTCTGCGCTGGGTGTGGGGCGATCCATCTGCTCTCGGGTCAGGTTGGCGGCCGGAAATTGGGGATGATCCGCCGGATGATAGCAGCTAGCGATCTGCAGTCACAGCCCGGAAAGGAGGCTCTGAGAGTGTCAAGCGTGGCTCGATTCACGGTATAATGTCCGCTTCAATGCACCAACCCGGAACACTGTGGGATGAACGTAGCAGAATACATGTCCGAACTGGGACAGAAAGCACGTGCGGCCTCGCGTCTGATGGCCCGTGCCGATACCGGTTCGAAGAACGCCGCGCTCGACGCGATGGCGCGCGTACTGGATGCCAGCCGCGAACAGTTGGCGGCAGCCAACCAGAAAGATCTTGAGAACGGTCGCGCCAACGGTCTGGACGCGGCGATGCTGGATCGCCTGGAGCTGACTCCGGCGCGCATCGATACCATGATCGAAGGCCTGCGCCAGGTGGCGTCGTTGCCGGATCCGATTGGCGGTATCACCGATATGAATTACCGCCCGTCCGGCATCCAGATCGGCAAAATGCGGGTGCCGCTGGGTGTTATCGGCATCATTTACGAATCGCGCCCGAATGTGACGGTAGAGGCGGCCAGTCTGTGCCTGAAATCCGGCAACGCCACGATTCTTCGCGGTGGCTCCGAGGCGATCCATTCCAACCACGCCATCGCCGCCTGCGTCAGCCAGGGGCTGACCGAAGCCGGCCTGCCGGCGGAAGCGGTGCAGGTGGTGGAAACCACTGACCGTGCCGCGGTCGGTGAACTGATCACCATGCCCGAATATGTCGATGTCATCGTGCCGCGTGGCGGCAAAGGTTTGATCGAACGTATCTCCAGCGATGCCCGGGTGCCCGTCATCAAACATCTGGATGGCATCTGCCACGTCTATATCGACGATCAGGCGGACAAGAGCAAGGCGATCAATATTGCCATCAATGCCAAGACGCACCGTTACGGCACCTGCAACACCATGGAAACCCTGCTGGTGAACCGTGCCGTTGCTGCCGAGGTTTTGCCGGAGCTGGCCGAGCACTACGCCGAGCTGGGTGTGGAGCTGCGTGGCTGCGCCGCTACCCGCGAACTGCTGCCGCAGGTGAACGAAGCCAGCGAGGAAGACTGGGCCACGGAATACCTGGCGCCGATTCTCGCAGTTAGGGTAGTGGATAACATGGCCGAGGCGATCGAGCATATCAACCGCTGGGGCTCGCATCACACCGATGCGATCATTACCGAGAATTACACCAAGGCGCGGGCGTTCCTGCGTGAGGTGGATTCCAGTTCGGTGATGGTCAACGCCTCGACCCGCTTTGCCGATGGCTTCGAATACGGTCTGGGCGCCGAAATCGGTATCTCCACCGACAAGATCCACGCGCGTGGCCCGGTGGGGCTGGAGGGGCTGACATCACAGAAATATGTGGTGCTGGGCGACGGGCAGGTGCGGCAGTGACCGATGCCTGAGAACGCTCCATTCGTGTTTATGGGCGGGACTTTCGATCCCGTCCACAACGGTCACCTGCGCACGGCGCTCGAGATCCAGCAGTGGCTGGATATTCCCGAAGTCTGCCTGATTCCGTCGAAGATGCCGGTGCATAGAGACGAGCCCGGCTGTACCTCGGAGCAGCGCCTGGCGATGGTAGAGCTGGCGGTGGCCGATGAGCCGTCGCTGACGGCAGACGACCGTGAAATCCTGTCGGATAAACCCTCCTACTCGTTGCTGACGCTGGAATCCCTGCGTCAGGAACTTGGCGCCGCCCGGCCACTCTGTATGGTAATGGGGATGGATGCCTACATGACGCTCTCCAAGTGGCATCAGTGGGAGCGTTTTATCGACCTGTGCCACATCCTGGTGGTGACCCGGCCCGGCTATCCGCTGGCGCTGGATCACGGGATGCGGGCATTTACCGAACAGCACGCGGCCAACTCCAAGGCGGAGCTGCTGAGCGCGCCTGCCGGCAAGGTGCTGATTCATGAACTGACTCCGCTCGGGATCTCGGCGACGCAGATTCGTCACCTGGTCGCGAGCGGACGCTCACCACGTTATCTCATGCCTGATGCGGTGTGGGACTATATTCAATCAAACAGACTTTATGGCTTCCAAAATAGGTAACGAAAACCCGATGCAGACCGATCAGTTGATCACCCTCGTGCTGAGTGCGCTTGAGGATATGAAAGCCCGTGATGTGGTGACCCTGGATGTCGCCGGCAAATCAAGCGTTACCGATTGCATGGTAGTCGCCAGCGGTACCTCCAAACGTCACGTCATGTCCGTGGCACAGGAAGTGCTCGACAAGGTGAAAGAGCAGGGTATCCAGCCTGTGGGTATCGAAGGCCAGGGCGTCGGTGACTGGGTACTGGTCGACCTGGGCGATGTGGTTGTTCACGTGATGATGCCGGACGCGCGCAGCTTCTATGATATCGAACGTCTCTGGTCGTTCGATGCCGACAGTGACGCCGCTGCAGACGCCGACTGATCGATGCGGATAAGACTGATTGCTGTTGGCAGCAAGATGCCCGGCTGGGTCAGCGAAGGCTACGATGAGTATGTCCGCCGCCTGCCGGCCGATTTCCGCCTTGAACTGGTGGAGCTGCCGATGGGGCACCGCGGCAAGGGAGCCGATCTGGCGCGGGCGATCCGCAGCGAAGGCGATGCCATGCTGGCCGCCATCCCCAAGGGTGACCGGGTGATTGCGCTGACCGTGGATGGTCGCAGCTGGTCCACAGAGCAGCTCGCGGAACAGGCCGAAGACTGGCGCATGTCGGGCCAGAATCTCTGCCTGCTGGTGGGCGGTCCCGATGGATTGGACCCGCGCTGCGTTGCTTGCGCCGATCAGAAATGGTCACTGTCGAAGCTGACCCTGCCTCATCCGCTGGTGCGTATTCTGCTGGCGGAACAAGTCTATCGCGCCTGGACCCTGCTGCAGGGCCACCCCTACCATAAATAGCGAACTCCATGGCGGCTCCCGAGCGACTTAAAGACTATTCACAGGAGGGCAGAACCTTCGCCAATCGTGCGGTAATTGCGATGGTGATCGTGGTTCTGATGATGGCCGTGCTGGTGGGCCGGGTCTACTTCCTGCAGGTGATCGAACATGACCGTTATGCGGCGATCTCCGAGAATAACCGTGTTCAGCTGCAGCCGGTGGCACCCCGGCGTGGACTGATCTACGACCGCAACGGCACGCTGCTGGCCGACAACCGCCCCGACTTCAGCCTGACCCTGCTGAAGGAGGAGGTCGATGACATGGACGCGACCATCGCCCGTATCGGCCAGATCATCGATCTGGAAGCGAACGATATCGAGCGCTTCAAGCGGCGTCTGCATCAGCGTCGACGGCCTTTCACCTCGGTGCCGCTGAAATTCAGCCTGACCGAGAAGGAGATTGCCGAGATCTCCGTCAATTACCAGCAGTTGCCGGGAGTGCAGGTCGAGGCCGACCTGGTGCGTTATTACCCCTATGGCGCCTCGCTGGTGCATGCGCTGGGCTATGTGGGACGGATCAACGAGCGTGAACTGCAGCGGCTGGACCCGGAAAACTACGCCGCCACCCACTACATCGGCAAACTCGGTATTGAGAAATTCTACGAGCCACTGCTGCATGGCCAGGTCGGTTTCCAGAAGGTAGAAACCAACGCCCGTGGCCGTGTGCTGAGGGTGCTGGAACGCCAGGATCCGGTGCCTGGCCGCGATATACAGCTGAGTCTGGACCTCAAGCTGCAGCAGTTTTCTGAAACGCTGATTGCCGGGCGGCGCGCTTCGATCGTGGCCATCGATCCGCGTAACGGCGAGATTCTGGCCCTGGTCAGCGAACCCGGCTACGACCCCAACCTGTTCGTCACCGGGATTTCCAGCAAGGATTACGCGGAACTGCGGGATTCCAAAGATCTGCCGCTGTACAACCGGGCAATTCGCGGTCGTTACCCGCCCGGCTCCACGCTGAAACCTTTCACTGCGCTGTCGGCGATCGACAGCGGCTCAGTCAGTATCGAACACACAGTCTGGGACCCCGGTTTCTACCAGCTGACCAAGGGCGGACGCAAATACCGCGACTGGAAGCGCTGGGGCCATGGCCGGGTGGATCTGAACCTGGCCCTGGCACAATCCTGCGATGTCTGGTTCTACGATGCGGGCTACAAAACCGGTATCGACAACATGTCGGATTATCTCGGCCGTTTCGGCTTCGGTCAGGTAACCAGCCTGGACCTGCCCGAGGCGGATGATGCCTTGCTGCCAAATAAGGATTGGAAACGTGGTCGTTACAATCAGCCCTGGTACCCCGGTGATTCGCTGAACCTCAGTATCGGCCAGGGGTATATGCTGGCAACGCCGTTGCAGCTGGCCACGGCCACCGCTGTGCTGGCGAATCGCGGCAAATGGGTGCGGCCTCATGCGATTCAGGGGGTGATCAACGCGGATGGCGCGCTGGTAATGCCAGAGGTCGAAGCGGAAAACCCGCTG